>NZ_MCZZ01000128.1:0-24323 GCF_002875705.1 Vibrio sp. 10N.261.45.E2 | reverse complement strand
TGACCTTGCTGACCTTGCTGGTCTTGGTTTTGGTCTTTCGGGTCTTTGGAGTCAGAATCGCCTTGCTGTTGCTTCTGAGCCTGTTCGACAATCTCTAGGTTCTTCTTCGCATAAGCATGCTCAGGGTTGCTTTCGAGAATCTGTTGATACTCTTTTATCGCTTCGTCGTACTTGCCTTGTTGCGCTTGGGCATTTGCAAGGTTGTAGCGAGCATCTTCACCAGAAAGGTCTTGCAGCGTCTGCTCTGCGGCTTCGAAATCGCCAGCTTTATATTGAGCAATGCCTTTCCACTCTTGCTGGGTGAACTGTTCAGCCGCTTGTTGGAAGTCCTCATCTTGATATAACTGATAGCCTACTTGATCATCGGTTTTCCACGGGTTCGCAAACGCAGTATTTGGTTGGCTAAAAGAGATAACCATAGCTAAGGCACACCAGATAACCCCTTTTCTGAATAGTCCTAGTGCAGGAAGAAATAGGAAAGGAAGCAACCAGAAACCGCTGTTCACTCTGGTATTGAGTGAGTTATTGGTCTTCGTCACTTCTGACGTTGTAGCAACTCGGTCGAGGTGGCTCGCGATGTGTTCAACATCTGAGTTATCAAATTGAACCTCAGTGAACGTTCCGCCATAGCTTCTGGTAAGCTCACGCATGTTCATTAAGTTGGTTCTTGCCACCACAGTTTTTCCTGAGTCGGTTTGCAACATCGAGCCAGTGGGTAACGAGATTGGTGCACCGCTTTCAGTCCCAACGGCTAAAACCGACAATGTCCAATTTTTGCCAGAGAGCAACGAGTCGATCTCCTTTTTCTCTTGGTTATCGATGTCATCAGCAATCAATACCAAGTCACCTTGATAGATCTTCGCGCGAGTCATCATCTCAATCGCAAGCTTAACTGCAGATGCAGCGTCACCGCCTTGATAAGGCATGATATCTGGCGATAGGTTAGGTACTAGGTTCTTAATGGTGTTGATATCTGATGTTAGCGGGCTAATGGTGTAAGCATCGCCAGCGTACGCCACCATGCCGGTTAGCCCTTCCTTCCACAATGAAAGTAGATCCAGAGCCTTGTATCGAGCTTGAGTTAAGCGACTCGGCTTGATATCGGTGGCATACATAGACATCGACATATCCATAATCACAACGCGCGCCTGCGTTTTTTCAAAGCTCGGCTGTTCGTTTTTCTCGAAGCTTGGTCCTGCCAACGCAGTAACGCCGACCAACCACCAAACACCGAAATAAGTGCTGCGGCTTTTCGAGGGTTTGTTCGATTCAGGAGCCAAATAACGGGCGATGTGTGACGCCAATAACCCTTGCTTGGATTGTCTCTTGCTATGCCACCAAATAGCGGGCAGCACGGCAAGAGCCAAGAACCAATATGGGTAGATAAAAGTAAAGTTAGACATTGTTTCTCCTAATGGCTAACAGCATAAATGCGAAGAACATTGCCGCAGACAGTGGCCAAACAAACCACTCCTGTTGTGGTCGCCAGATCTTGGTGGCGTTTGTCACTGGCTCTAATTGGTTGATGGTGTCGTAAATCGTTGCTAACTCTTTACTGTCACGCGCTCGGAAGTACTGACCGCCAGTGCGTTTAGCGATTTCCATTAGTGTGCGTTCATCTAAGTCTTGGGCGGTATTAACCTTACGAGTCATGAAGAACTCTTTAACCATCATTTCGCCAGCACCGACACCCACGGTGTAAATGGTCGCATCGTATTTCTTTGCAATATCCGCCGCTTCTAGTGGATCTAACACCCCGGCGGTGTTACTGCCGTCGCTGAGCAAAATCATCACTCGTTGAGGCGCATCGCTATCGACAAAGGTTTTGGTGGCAAGGCCAATTCCATCACCAATCGCGGTTTGCGTACCAATCAGCTTTAACACAGCTTGATTGAGCTGCTGTGAAAGCGTATCTCTGTCTAGCGTAAGCGGGGTCTGTAAATAGGCGTGATCAGCAAATAGTACAAGTCCCACGCGATCACCTTTACGGCGGTCAATAAAGTCACTTAATACTCGTTTCACCGCTGATAATCGGTCGATGTATTCGCCATTGAACTGCATGTCCTCTTGGCTCATCGAATAGGAGAGATCGACAACCAGCATCAAATCTCGGTGCTTCGGCTGAAACTCAACGGGTTCGCCATACCAAACTGGACGGGCGGTTGCCGTTACTAGCAAAAGCCAAATAATGACTGACAACACCTTTGGCAAGCGACTGCTTGGTGTCTTGGTATTACTGTCTTCTGGCAGAAACGGCAGCCGTAGGGCATGGCTTGATTCTGCTTTAGGTGAGAATAAGTAAACGAGAAGCGGCAGTGGTGCGAGGAAAAACATCCACCACCAAACGAACTCGATGTTTAACAAGTTAGTGCTTAGAAGATCAGTCATGACTACCTCGCTTTGGGGGCAGGGCTTTACGAAGCCACGTTTCGCAGTCGTCAACCAATTGCTGTTGAGCCTTTTTCTGTTCGTCGCTCATTGAGGTTGCATCTTGATAGAGCGCTTGCTGCCATTGGGATTGCTTTGCTACGAATAGCGGCTTCGCCAATTGTGTATCTAAGAACTTCAACCAATCATCGCTAGCTAGGCTTGCCACTTTTTCGCGTGGGAAATAGCTCAGTGCAGCCTGACGAAGAATGCGTTGAGCTTCACTTGGAGACAAGCTCTCTGGAGACTGACTATTGTTGAAGTAAGACAGCGCTTCTTGCTTCGCCCGTTGATTGGTTTTTCTGCGTTTTACAATGAAAAACACGAAGGCAATCAGGACAATGGTAGTGATAGTGACTGCCCACCAACCCCATGCCAAAGGCCACCAGGTCGGGGCGTCAGGCGCAATCACAGGGCTTAAATCTAAGGGCTGCTTCATGACTGAGCTCCTGATATCTGGCTCATGAGTGACTGTGCACTCGACAGCGAGCTATAAGGTATTGCGAGAGATAAGCCCATTTGTTGGAGCTGCTGCTTCTTAAGCGAAAAAGCATGGTTGAGTTTTTGCTTTTCTTTGTTAGAAGAGAAATTAAACCATTGAGTTTTGCTCCCATCGGTGACCTGTTTCGAACCTTTATAGGCGGTCTCACCTTGCTCTAACGGGTCATAGAAATGCACTAGACGCACACGGTTATGCCTGCGGATTTGGCTGATAAGTGAGTAGTCACTTTCTTGGTAACGCACAAAGTCACTGAGGATAATAATATCGCTCCCTTTCGGGCAAAGCTGATGCAGAGATTTCAGTCCATGCTCTAACGTCGTATCATTCTGATTGTCGTGATTGTCGTGATTGGCTAGTGCTGCATTATTGATTTCTATGACTTTTTGCAAAATACGCAGTGGGGCATGGTTGCTTGCACTTGGCTTAATCTCAATGACCTCTTTGCCTGTATCGATCACAGCGCCAATCCGGTCTTTTTGAGCCACAGTTAGCCAACAAAGTTGACTAGCAAAGTGCGCCAGTTGAACCGATTTGAGTAACAAGGTTGAGCCGAAAATCATGCTGCTTGATAAATCCAAGAACAAAATGACCGGTTGCTCTCTTTCTTCAGAGAACAACTTAGTATGTGCTTTACCTGTTCTAGCTGTTACGCGCCAATCAATGCTGCGGATGTCATCTCCAGCTTGGTATTGACGAACTTCCGAGAAATTCATCCCGCGTCCTTTGCGGTTGCTCTCATGTTGGCCATTGAGTTGTGACCAAAGGCTCTTAGCCGGAGGCAACCATCGAACAGACTGCGCCTTGTATTGCAGCAGTTCATCCAGATTCAGCATCACGCCGTCGCTGTGGTTAGGTAGTTGATTATTCATGCGCGTATCCCTATGCGCTACCAACCAGTGAGATAAGGTGTGCGATCACTTGGTTTGCAGTGACCCCTTCAGCTTGTGCATGATAGCTACGAAGCAGACGGTGGCGCAGTACAGGAAATGCCATCGCTTGAACATCTTGTGGAGTAACATAATCGCGGCCTGCAAGCCAAGCGTGTGCACGAGCACAGCGGTCTAAGGCTATAGTTGCACGCGGGCTGACCCCCATATCCAACCATTGATCGAGTTGGTCACTGTATTGCTTAGGCTGGCGCGTCGCCATTACCAGCCTGATGATGTACTGCTCAATGGTGTCTGCCATGTGAATGTTGAGTACTTCTTGGCGAGCTTCAAAAATAGTTTGTTGAGATATCTGTTGTGGCTGAACCGATTCGTTGCCTTGAGCTTCACCGCGATTGAGTCGTAGGATTTCAAGCTCACTCTCCATATCCGGGTATTCAACTTCTAGGTGCAGTAGGAAACGGTCTAGCTGGGCTTCTGGCAGTGGATATGTACCTTCTTGCTCAATTGGGTTCTGTGTTGCCATCACCAAGAACAGTTCAGGCAGCGCATAGGTTTTTCGTCCGGCAGTCACTTGTTTCTCTGCCATCGCTTCCAACATCGCCGCTTGAACTTTCGCCGGAGCTCGGTTGATCTCATCCGCTAAAATCAGCGAGTTAAAAATCGGGCCAGACTGGAAGGTGAACTCTCCCGTTTCTGGTCGGAAGATATCGGTACCAGTTAGGTCAGCAGGCAATAAATCGGGAGTGAATTGAATGCGGTGAAAGTCACCCTCAACACAGTCAGCCAGTGATTTTACGGCGCGAGTTTTTGCTAGGCCGGGAGGTCCTTCAACGAGGATATGACCATCGGCTAACAGGGCGATCATCAGTTGCTTAACAAGCTCTTTTTGACCAATGATTTGAGACTCTAAGTAGCTTTGAAGGACTTCGAAATTCGTTTTGTGCATTTTGGACTCTCTGGGTATCCATTTGATTTTTATTTTGAGTATTGGTCACTGATTTCGAGGAAAAAGTTCCAGTACATTTGCGTAATTTATTTTTTCAAAATTGGAAATATTTACAAGTGGTTAGCTAAAAACAATGCAAGGTCGTGATCATTACCATATCCATTGATTTTTATATACAAAAGCTCGGCGGTGGGGCGTGGTATGAATTCGATGAGCTCCAAGGGGGGATAGCTGACTATAGACTCTCGACATTGCTGTCTGTGCTTAGTTAATTCATATTCAGGATGATTAGTTTCAATTGTTACATCACTTTTGCAATTTTTTGAGAGAAAAGTCTCTAGTTTTATTGGTTGTGGTCGATACATCACTCAGATTGTGCATTGCTTGTTGGAGTGCACTCAAAAAGTCCTGTTCAGGGTATACCAATAACGAGCGATTCTTTTTAAAGGTCCAAATATGTTTAAAACTAATTCTCTGAGTATCAAACAAAAAGTTGTACTTGGAATTACCTTTGCGGTTCTTGCATCGACAGTGATTGTCGGCGCGATGGCACAACAACAAGCAAGAGATGTATTAAGTCATCGATTGATCGACATTGAACTTCCAGGAATGCTAGAGCGAATCAATGGTGAAATTGATCGTGAAGTGTCTCAGCTATTGCTGGCAGCGGAACAAATTGCTTCAAATGAATTTATTTCTGACGCTATCGAATCGACTGAACGTGAACCGGCACTCGAAAATAAGCTGGTTAAACAACTGAATAATGTGCGTAACCAATACAACTTAAATGATGCTTCAGTAGCGAACCGTCAAACGGCTTACTACTGGAACCAAAATGGTTTCTTACGCCAGCTTAACCAACAACAAGATGGTTGGTTCTTTGGCTTTACGCAATCTGGGCAGCCGACCATGGTGAGCATGTTCCAAGAAGCCAATGGCGAAGTGAAGATGTTCGCTAACTACCAGCAGCCTTCTGGTTTAGCGATGTCTGGCCTATCAAAATCGATGGACGACATGGTGAGTCTTCTTAATGGCTTCAAGATTGAGAATACTGGCTTTGTATACTTAACTGATAGCCAAGGTGACGTACAGATTCACCGCGAACGCTCGCGCAGTGACTCTTCCCTTCAACAACTTTATGGCCCTCAAGCAAGCCAACTTCTCAATAAGTCAGGCTTTAACCTGATTACCACTGAAAGCCAAGGCAAAGAACTATTCGTTGCGAGTCTATACGTGTCGTCAATGGACTGGTTCGTTATTGGTGTGGTTCCGACAGATGAAGTGTTTGCTGAGTTAGATGCAACAGCGCAAAAGATGCTGATTATGACTGCGGTTGTGGCATTAGTGTTTATTCTAATGGGCGTAGTTCTTGCGAACAGCATTACTCAACCGATTAAACTTTTGGCCAAGCGCTTCGGCGATTTAGGTGAAGGTGATGGTGACCTTGCACAGCGTATCGAAGTGAAAGGCAATGATGAAATCGCACAGCTCTCAAGAGGCTTCAACGGATTCATTGAAAAGATTCACGAGTCGATGAAAGAGGTGTGTTCGACAAGCCAAGCGCTTCAAGTAGCTGCTGAGAGTGTATCTAATAAAGCACACATCACCCACGACAACAGCCAAGAGCAACGCGATCAAACCCTTCAAGTAGTGGCAGCCATTAACCAAATGGGTATGACGATTAGCGAGATTGCATCGAACGCGGCCACCGCAGCAGAAACGGCAACACAAGCTTCGGACAATACGGAAGTAGGTCGCTCTGTAGTCAACAAAGCAAAAGATGCGATTAGCCGTTTAGCTCAAGATATCGAAAGTACGGGTCAAGTCGTAGAACAGCTTGCTTCTACAACTCAAGACATTGGTTCTATTCTGGGTGTTATCCGTGATATTTCAGAACAAACTAACTTACTTGCATTGAACGCAGCGATTGAAGCAGCGCGTGCCGGCGAGCAAGGTCGTGGTTTTGCGGTAGTCGCTGATGAAGTACGTAACTTAGCAAGTCGCACTGCAGATTCAACGGAAGAGATTCAGAAGATGATCAACCAACTGCAGAGCGATGCGAAAGATGCGGTTACGGCGATGAGTGCAGGCAAGGTGATTACCCTTGAAGGCGTATCAGCATCGGATGAAGCGGTAGATGTACTGGGTGGTATTTCAGATCGTATCGTTGATATCTCAGATCGTAACACTCAAGTGGCAACGGCAACGGAAGAGCAATCAACCGTGGTTCACACCATCAACCAGAACATTGAAGAGATCAACGCAATCAACGAAGTGACAACAGGCACTGCAGAACAACTTGCAGAGGCGAGCCAAGAGCTTCGCGACCTGTCTTCTCGTCTAGATAAGATGGTCGGTTCGTTTAAGCTTTAATCCGTATCAGTCTTAATTTGGCTTAAGCAGATAGGTTATACGAAGAGCTGGGTTCATTTTACATGGATCCGGCTCTTTTTGTTCTCAGACTTGCTTTCTTCTATCTGGCCTTAGCTTGATCTGGCTTCGGGCTTTGCTTTCAATCACCCTAGCATCATAGGGCGTAAATGAGTAAAATCTCGTTAGGTTTAATATTTAGGTAAGTATCATGAGCGATTTTGAAAAAGAACTAGAGCAGATGACTCAAGAGATGGGCGATGAGCCTGAGGTAAAACTGCCATCACTTGAAGAGCAAAAAGCGATCGTTGCTGAGTTTAAGCGACTAGAAGCAGAAGGCAAACTGACTCCAGAAGTGTTAGAAAAGCATTTTGGCCAGTTCAACAAACAGAATGATACGCCAATTCACTAAGTTGACTTAGACAGGTCTCTTGTCTGAAAGAAGTGATATTAGCGGTTGGGTTTATAGCCTGACTCACTGACAAAGGTCTAGCGATTGCTAGACCTTTTTTATTGCTGCTAACGAAAGAGCAAATGGTTAATTCATGAACGATTCAATGTAAGTGAAACTCGTATCCAACACATAAAAATACCCAGCACATAAAAAAATCCCCCTTACTGAGTAAGAGGGATTCGATATGGGCAAGTTACATCCTAAAAGGCTGTGCGATTAGTCGGTACCGTACTCTTTGTATAGACGGCGACATGCGCGACCATCGCTGTGGAACAGGTGACAACGGTGCGCTGGAATACCAATCGCTAGCTTGTCACCAGGTTCAACCGTTAGCGTGTCTGGCTGACGGTAGATAACGTCAGCATCTGCACTTTCAAGATTTAGGTAAACCTGAGTTTCGTTACCTAGTTTCTCAACGATCATTACTTCACCTTCAATCGTTGCATCACCAGATTCAGCAGACATCAAGTGCTCAGGGCGAACACCCAGAGACATGCGGTCACCTGCATTAACAGTCGTGCCGTCAACAGGAATCCAGAAAGTCATGCCGTTAGAAAGCTGCACTAATACGCGCTCTGCTTCGGCTTGCTCAATGTGTACAGACATGAAGTTCATCTTCGGTGAACCAATAAAGCCAGCAACGAAACGGTTTTGAGGGTAGTGGTATAGGTCAAGTGGCTTACCAACTTGAGATACGTAACCACCATCAAGAACAACGATCTTGTCAGCCATTGTCATCGCTTCCACTTGGTCGTGGGTAACGTAGATCATAGTGCAGCCAAGCTGGCGTTGTAGCTTCGTGATTTGCGAACGCATTTGAACACGTAGTGCTGCATCTAGGTTTGATAGCGGCTCATCGAGTAGGAATACGTTTGGTTGAGAAACAAGAGTACGACCAATCGCGACACGTTGACGTTGACCACCTGAAAGTGCTTTTGGTTGACGCTCTAGTAGGTGACCAAGCTGAAGAATCTCAGCGGCATGTTCAACACGCTTATCAATCTCAGCTTTATCTGCGTTTGCTAGCTTAAGGCCAAAAGACATGTTGTCGTAAAGGTTAAGGTGAGGGTAAAGCGCGTAAGATTGGAACACCATACCTACGCCACGCTTTGACGGTTCAACGTCATTCATGCGTTCGTCGCCAATGTACAAATCACCAGACGTAATGTCTTCTAGACCTGCGATACAACGTAATAGCGTCGATTTACCACAACCTGATGGTCCAACGAATACTACGAATTCACCTTCGTGGATGTCTAAGGTTACGTCCTTAGAAATCTGTACATCACCATATGATTTATAAACGTTTTTTAACGTGACACTCGCCATCTAGCTTGTCCTCGATCGATCAAATTTTAAGTTTTACTGCTTATCATTATAAGAAATTTTTGGTTCAGCAGTAACTGTAGGAATTGGTAAGTATTGAGTGAGTAAGAAAAAAGTGGGTGAGACTTGGCTTCTTTAACCAAGCTCACCCGTCATAGCCAAACTGATGCCTATTTCCCCCACATCCAGCTAAACCTCCCCCGTGATTCAATCACAGATTTAGCTCGATGCTAATATAAGACACCAGCGGGCAGTGAAGCCAACTAAATGAATAATGCGTCAACGCATAACACTTGCCGGTAAAGGGTTCTTACTATCCACTCTTGGATGAATGCAGTTTCGGTGAAATGGCGTAAGGGTACATCCTCCTAATGGAAAATTAACTAGGGGGAGTAGGAGGGGAGGAGTAGATATACGGGGTTATTAATAATTGGCGATCCAGTTCAAATAAATCCACCACATAACGGTGATGTTGATCACGATGACTATGCGTTTTGTGATTTCAATCTCTAATCTGACCGGATGGCGATCACGAATTTAAGCCATACTAGCTAGGGCGTAGTGGCTAGGATGATGAGCTAGGGTCTGTTTTCTCAGATCATAACCTCCGAAAACTGGCTCGTCTTGGTTGATGTGCCCTACGTATAAATATAAAAAGGATATTCACATGAAAAACGCTCTAAGCGCTGTAGCTCTAGGTACATTGGTTGCTCTGGGTTCTTTTGGTGCAAACGCTGCTATCGAAGAAGGACAACTAACAATCTGGGTAGGTGGTGACAAAGCTTACGAAGGCATGGCTGAAGTAGGTAAACGCTTTGAAGAAGATACTGGTGTTAAAGTAACAGTTGCTTTCCCTGATAAGCTAGAAGAGAAATTCCCACAACCCACAAGTAGCAGCAGCTGGCGATGGCCCAGATATGATCTTCTACGCACATGACCGTTTTGGTGGTTATGCAGAAGCGGGACTTCTTGTTGATATCAAACCTTCTAAAGAAACTAAAGAAGGTATCGTAGACTTCGCATGGGACGCTGTTTCATACGAAGGCAAAACAATCGCATACCCTGTAGCGGTTGAGTCAGTTTCATTAATCTACAACAAAGCACTTGTGCCTAACCCACCTAAGTCTTGGGAAGAGATCCCAGCACTTAACGCTGAACTTCAAAAAGACGGCAAGAAAGCAATCATGTGGCCTCTACGTGGCGGCGCTTACTTCACATGGCCTCTACTTGCAGCTGATGGCGGTTACGCATTCAAACAAACTGCTGAAGGTTACGACATTAAAGATGCGGGCGTAGCGACTGAAGGTGTTCAGAAGTCTCTAGGTTTCATCGAGAAGATGGTACAAGACAAAGTTATCTCTGCAGACATGGATTACTCAGTTGCTGAGTCTGAATTTGTTGCGGGTAACGTTGCAATGACAATCAACGGCCCTTGGGGTTGGGAAAACATCAAGAAAGCTGGCGTAGATTACGGCGTAACAACTTTACCTAAGTTCAACGGTAAAGCGTCTAAACCTTTCGTTGGTGTATGGGCGGGCGGTATCAGCACTGCTTCTCCAAACCGCGACCTAGCTGTTGAGTTCATGGAAAACTACCTACTAACTGATGAAGGTATGAAGAGCCTGAACGACGACAAGCCACTAGGCGCTGTTGCTCTTAACTCTTTCCAACGTCAACTAGACAGCGATACTCGTATTGCAGCAACAATGGACAACGCGATGAACGGTGAAATCATGCCTAACATCCCTCAGTTCACAACATTCTGGTACAGCATGGAAGAAGCGATCGGCAACGTAGTTGACGGCCGTCAATCAGTAGACCAAGCACTAAAAGCTGCTGAAGGTCGTATGGTTAAGTAACACCCAGGTACTACCTTTTAAGGAGAGGGCAACCTCTCCTTACTTTTCTATTTTTTATCTATATCGCTAGCAGGTTCCTCTATGCAGTCAGTTCAAGGTACAGATGCTATCCCAGCACCATCAAGCCTTCCAGGCAGTAAAAGCGTCTTCATCAAATGGGGGTTGCTTGGTAGCGTTGGCTTAATAAACGGCTACGCTACAATTCTAATGTATTCTCGCGGTGAGCTCGCCTTTGCGTTGCTTACAGTGATCTTAACGGCTTTGGCACTTTACATTTTTGGTAGTAAGAAAACTTACGCCCACCGTTATATTTACCCTGGTATTGCCGGAATGATCTTGTTCATTCTTTTCCCATTGGCATACACCGTAGGGCTTGCGTTTACAAACTACAGCGCAAAAAACCAGCTTTCTCTAGAACGTACTCAAACCGTTCTTCTAGACCGCACCTTCCAAAGTGGTGATAGCTACCCATTCACTTTGTATAAGACAGACGACGGTCACCAGATTGTGGTTAAAGATGGCGACCAGCTGTTAGCGACTGACGTATTCTCTCTAGATAATATGACAGCGACAGAAATGGACCTATCTGTAATCGAGTCTGCGCAAGGTGAAAAAGAGAAGATCAAAGCGATCATCCAAAACCGAGCAGCGATCAGTGGTGTTGATTTCAATCTACCGGACGGTGGTGACATCCGCATGAGTGGCTTACGTAAGTTCGCGTCTGTTGCTCCGCTTTACACCCTTCAAGATGATGACGAAACGTTAATCAACAACGAAAAGGGTGTTGTTCTCAAGCCAAATATGGAATTGGGTTTCTACCAACCTGTTGATGCCAATGGTGAGTTCACAGGTAACACTATTTCTCCGGGGTTCGTAGTTAGCATCGGCACACATAACTTCGAACGTGTGTGGAAAGATGACGGCATCAAAGAACCGTTTATCAGTATCTTTATTTGGACGGTTATCTTTTCTGTATGTACCGTAGTGTTCACACTTGTCATCGGTCTTGTACTAGCGAACATCGTGCAATGGGAAGAGCTAAAAGGCCGCTCTATTTATCGTGTTCTTTTGATTCTGCCTTACGCCGTACCAGCGTTCATCTCGATCCTTATCTTTAAAGGTCTATTCAACCAGAGCTTTGGTGAGATCAACATGGTACTAGAGAATATCTTCGGCTTAAGCCCGAACTGGTTCTCAGACCCAGTTCTTGCGAAAACTATGGTGTTGATTGTTAACACATGGCTAGGTTTCCCTTACATGATGATTCTATGTATGGGTCTGTTGAAAGCGATTCCTGATGACCTATACGAAGCATCAGCGATTGATGGAGCGAACTTCCTTGATAACTTCAAGCGCATTACGTTCCCATTGATGATTAAACCGCTTACACCGCTACTGATTGCTGCGTTTGCCTTTAACTTCAATAACTTCGTAATGATTCAACTATTGACGAACGGTGGCCCGAACATGATTGGCACTTCTGAGCCTGCGGGTTACACAGACTTGCTTGTAAGCTACACGTACCGAATCGCATTCGAAGGCGGCGGCGGTCAAGACTTCGGTCTAGCAAGTGCTATCGCAACGCTTATCTTCCTATTGGTTGGTGCACTAGCGTTACTAAACCTTCGTTTCACTAAACTGTCTCAAGATTAAGGAGCACGACAATGGCTATGGTACAAGGTAAAGGCCTTAAATACCGAGTGTGGGCAACGCATGCAGTGTTGTGGTGCTTCTTGGCAATGATTATCTTCCCACTACTGATGATCATCGCGATCTCATTCCGTGAGGGTAACTTCGCAACGGGTAGCTTGATTCCAGATAACCCATCATTGGAACACTGGAAGCTAGCACTAGGTATTTCAGTGACAAACGCAGATGGTTCGGTAACGCCACCTCCATTCCCAGTACTAACTTGGTTATGGAACTCAGTTAAAGTAGCGGGTGTGACGTCTATCTTGATTGTGGCACTGTCTACGACATCGGCTTACGCATTTGCTCGTATGCGCTTCAAGGGTAAAGAAACTATCCTGAAAGCGATGATGATTTTCCAAATGTTCCCAGCGGTACTTGCTCTAGTGGCTATCTACGCGTTGTTCGACAAACTTGGTCAATACATTCCGTTCTTAGGTTTGAATACACACGGCGGTCTGATCTTCTCCTACCTAGGTGGTATTGCACTGCACGTATGGACGATTAAAGGCTACTTTGAGACGATTGATAACTCTTTGGAAGAGGCTGCTGCACTGGATGGCGCAACGCCTTGGCAAGCATTCAGACTGGTTCTACTGCCGTTGTCTGTGCCAATCCTAGCGGTTGTGTTTATCTTGTCATTCATCGCAACAGTAGGTGAAGTGCCAGTAGCATCTATCCTGCTTACTGATGTGAACTCTTACACACTAGCGGTAGGTATGCAGCAATATCTATACCCTCAGAACTACCTATGGGGTGACTTTGCGGCAGCGGCTGTGCTATCAGCACTTCCGATTACTATCGTGTTCTTACTTGCTCAACGTTGGTTAGTTGGCGGTTTGACGGCAGGTGGTGTAAAAGGATAAGCTGTACCCTATAAGAAAGAAAAAGAGCGACCGTTAGGTCGCTCTATATTGGCATTTTTATTACATCATTTGGTTTGGCCGCCGATCAGTAATAAAAATAACCCTCAGGTTACGCATAGCTGGCTACTAATCAGGTTCCTTACGCTATTAATGATTAGTGGTTTTTGTAACTCTAACCCAGGTATTTACTTGGGTTTTTTTATGCCTGCTACTTTTTGCTTTGTTTGTGTCTGCTTCACTTATCAACTCTTGTATTCATCAACATTGTTGTGCTGATAACCGCTTTCATGTTCAAAGCTTCGAGTCACTTCTCTCCTAAATATCGACTCGTTCATTTTTGTTACTTCTATAAATGAACTAGTCTCACAAATCAGACACTCAGTATAAGCAGCTCTAAGTCTATTGATATGTTGCGAATATTCCAATGCGTGAGACTTCAATGATTTGTATGCAACAAAACCCGAAATTGCACTGAAAATGTATAGGGAGGCGAGAGGTAGTTACAGAGTTTTCAATTAACATTCTCAAGGGTTATGGAATTGGTATTATATATCCATTGAGCTTTGTAAGGTTCAGACACTAGAACTCTTTGCTCGAGGGAGCGCAGCCTAAGTGTTGCAACAGTACATAGATGCTTTCTTGATCGAGTGCGACGCGACGAAATAGATCGGCGAATGTCTGATCCCCGCCAAAACATGTTTGGATATAGTGGTTGATTTCATTGCTGTCGTAGCCTTCAACGTACAAGGTTCTAACCCATTGGTACTCAACAGCCTTCAAATTATTCAGTGTAGATTCGCTAAGAGTGGGGCGTGTGACGCTCAAGTGTGGCTCCGGGAAATTCAAATACATCCATTATGATTGGCGGTATTTAATCAGAGCAAAATGACGACTTTATTACAGTCAAAATAAATCGATGAGCAAGTGCTGATTCATTTTAACGTTTGGCTCGGTATCACGCTCTGAATAGGTCGCATTGGGTGTGCTGAAGACTTGGCTATACGGAGCAAGAAAGAACCATATAGAACAATGCCAAGCAGGTGCTTGGCGTTGTAATAAGGTTTTGGAGGGTAGCGTTGCTGGTGAACCTTACTTAAGGTATTTCACGTGGGCTTCCATTTCTTCACCAATCTGTTTTCGCATGTTCATTAGGCGAATAGCTGAGTCTCGTAACTCGATGTCTTCTGGTGTCTCTGGTATCCACTCTGGTACTTTCGTTGGGTTACCATTTTCATCAACAGCGACCATAATAACGATGCAGTGAGTCGTCAGGCGGTTATTGAGCTCTTTAGGGTCACTGGCTTGCACGTCGATAGCAATATGCATTGAAGATGAGCCTGTATAGATGACCTTTGCGCTGACCTCAACAAGGTTGCCAACGTGAATTGGGGCTACGAATCGAATTCCGCCAGCATAGGCCGTAATACAGTATTTGCCGCTCCAACCTGCGGAACAAGCATAGGCTGCTAAATCGATCCACTTCATTGCGGCACCACCATGAACTTTACCACCAAAGTTCACATCCCCGGGTTCAGCTAAAAAACGCAGAGTAACGTCTCGTTTGCCATCTTGTCGGCTATTGCTACTGCTCATCTATCTTCCTTCATTATTATTTTGTTATATAACATGCTTGTTACTTGCTAATAACAATATACGTAAGATGACATAAGTTAAAGCAGATAATCTCATGATTAAGACTATTTTTTCAAACAGATGATCAGTTGATGAATATTGGTGCTTAAAGGCGTATGAGGAAAATGGCAAACATGGATGAAGTGATATCAAGCAAGAGAATAGAAATACTGATTAAGTCACTAGATAGGTCGATTGCAAAAAAAAAACACCTAGCGCAATGCTAGGTGTTTCTAAGCCGTTTGGTACTCATTGCGGTACCTTATTTTGTTATAGCCAACTAACCGCTGTTAATCCGGTTTAGTTAAATCATTCTAGTGCCTTTACTACTAAAGTGGTAGTAAAATTTGTTTGTTATTTAGCTCATTTTTACTCTTGAATAAAGTATAGGTCCTTCGCGTAGATATTTCCTTTTGGATTACTGTTCAGGAAGCTTTTGAGTGTATTTCGCACTAATGAAATGTAATTTTGAGTAAGCGAAGTTATAACTGCTGCAGATCCGTTAAGTTATGATTCAACATGCTGGTGCAAATTGAAGCCTTTAGGCTTTTTATTCGTTTTACTTGCTTGCAGTAAGAGCTCATCCTAATCAGGATTGTAGACAGTAAGTCAGTGATTACTGTAACAGTTACCTGCTTTCTGGGAGAGTTATTCTAACTTTTCGAACATTTAAACCATACTCGGTTCATTAAACGGGAGTTGCTGAGATAGTGCAATAGTAAACACCGTTATCAAAAGTACTTAAAAGTTTCGTGAACGAAAAATAAAATCAGAGAGTCATGAATCGAGAAATCGGCAATAAACAACAGTACCTGCTAATGAGGCAGGTACTGAGCGGGAAATGGACCGGGGTATTGTTGCCAATTAAGTGGACTAGCTTTGCTGAGGTAGAGGAGCCTCAAGCCTTGGTTTTCTTTTGATTTGAGCAAGGATGACACCGGAAATCACCATCACACCACCAATGATGTGGAACTGGTTAATCTCTTCGCCCAGCCATGTCGCAGCTAATACGATAGCAACAACCGGAAGCAAGTTCATGAACATAGCGCTTGAATCAGCACCAATGGTGTCAATCGCCTTCACCCACATCCAAGGTGCTAGAATCGAAGCGGCAACCGCTGCGTAAGCTATCAATGGGATCGCTTGTTGTGGTGGTAAAAGCTGTTCGCTGGTAAGCCAAAGTGGTGTAAGCATCGCGACGGCAAACAGACCCTGCATGTAAATCACCACCCAACTACTGATCGGCATTTTCCATCGTTTCAATAACACACAGTAAGAAGCATAAACAAACGCCGCAATCAGCATGTAGCCATCGCCCTGAGTCAATTCTTGATGCATGAAGAACAAAGGGTCGCCTTTACCTAGCATCAGAGCCAAGCCTGATAGAGACAATACACCCCCAACGATGCTTAAACTAGAAATCGATTTATGTAACAAAGGAACGCTTAGAAACACGCTGATCAATGGGACTAAAGATGTGATCAATGCCATGTTGGAAGCGGTTGTCGTTAAGCCCGCGTAGTAACCCAACGATTGGTTCAACACCATGCCCAAAAAGCCGAGGAAAGCTAATTTAGACAAGTTTGGTTTAATAACTGCCCACTGTTTGATTACCGGACGGATGCAGAAAGGCGTGAGAATTAACATCGCAAAAAACCAGCGGTAAAAACTCATCGCGCTTGGTTCTATAGTGCTTGCAGCAAGCTTATTGACGATTGCATTGGCGCCCCAGATGCAGACTGTAAAAAATGGTAAGAGATAATGCATGTGAATTCCGTCGCAAATGAGTTGATGCGGCTAGTTTGACAGGTCGTTATACTTACAAGTATCTTTAGAAAGACATCAGGCGCGATAGGAAGACAAGTTTGAAAAAACAGTCCAGAAACCTTCATCCATCCTTATCAATTGATAAGGCACCATCCAACGTATTTATGAATTTTGAAGCGTTTCTTTCGAACACTGAAACTCGAGTTCATAGCCACTCATGGGGACAGGTCCAGTTGATCAGTGGCGGTATATTAGAGATGGAAGCGGAAAGCACCCGATTTCTAGCGCCACCACATTTGGCGATTTGGGTACCGGCCGGGGTGATGCATTGCAGTTATAACCGTAAGCCTTTGGACTACTGTTCGCTAAATATCGCCCCAGAGCTAACGCAACATCTGCCAGATAAAACCAGTCTTATAAAGATCACGCCGATTGTGTCTTCTATTATCGATGACTTTCGCGATCGTGGGATAAATGTTGCGGAGACAGAACAAGATCAAAGACTCGTTCAGGTACTGCTTGACCAACTTGCGCAGCGTGAGGTTGAACACCACTTTTTACCTTCGACCGACAATAAGTACCTCGCGCCAATATTGGCTTCTGTTGAAGAGAACCCAACCGATGAAGTGACGTTGAAAGATTGGGCTGAACGTGTCCACACCACGGAAAGAACCCTTTCTCGCCACTGCCAGACGGAGCTCGGAATGAGCTTTACCGAGTGGCGACTACGAGTGCGCTACCTTTACTCAATGGACTTGTTGAGAAACGGCCAATCGGTTAAGGAGGTTGCACTTACATTGGGTTATAACCAAGCAAGCCCATTTATCACCATGTTCAAACGTTACGCGAACCAAACGCCTGAACAGTATAAGAACCGTTTGTTATAGTTCGCCGTTTTTCCCAAAAGAGCGGATATTTTAGCTAGTTAGTGAGTAGGTAGAGTATAAGTAAATAGATACCCCGTGAGTAAATACATGGAGTAGGGGCTTATGGGACCGTGCTTAACAACCGATATATTTCGCTCTGTTGTTCGGTGACATCGTCATAGTGGTGGTTCAAAAGGGCGCTTGTAGTACCCACCTTGAACAATATGTACGTATCTCCGTCGACCTCAAACCAATTGAACGTTCCATGTTGGTTATACGTGGTCATTGTTTTGTTTATCTTCATGATAGATACACCAGAAGCGCTAGGCAGGCAGACGTACATAAGCCAAAGAAAGCAAAGAAAAACCACGAGCCCAATACTGCTTTGTCTTTCTTTGCATCTTGATCGCTTTGTAGCCAACCAAGTTCTCGAACCTGAGCCTTTGTAAGGTTTAAGTCTAGCTTCTCTATGTATCTATTGAGTTCATCATTGTGTGCTGAGCTAATCATGTACTATCTCCTCTAACCATCTGATTGGTATTTTAGGGGAGCTGAATGTTTGGTTAAATTAGGTATTTTTCAACAGGCGTTAAGCTAAATAGAACATAACGAATGGCAAGAAACCTTCAGCTGTGAAGGCTTTGGATGAAAGTGGTTTAGCCCGTAGTTATCGATATGTATTTGTTGTTAGTAATGCATGCTCTAATACCCGGTCAGCTCCATGTAGCCAGATCCGGAATGAGAACCTTTAATCACGATTGGCCCTTCCCAATAAGGAACCGACAGCGGCATTTTGGCATTTGGATTGAGTGCTGAGACGGTCAGTTCGATTTGTTGGTTTGGAATCGATATTTGCCACTCAGTAGGGTAGTCACGTCCATCGATTTTAGTTTTCTTGATAGCCGTTAAGCTGATGCCTTGTTGATTAATCGCGACACCAGAGCCATCTTCCTGCATTAACCTCGCATGGGAATAGCTGGCTTTGCCTGTTGTTGAGTCACGAAGCTGAAACACCACCAAGCTGGTTGCATCACTCAGCCTAAGCGCAAACCAATCCCACCCTTGTTGCGAGTCGAGTAAAAACTGCGAACTCCACTCTCTGTCTATCCAACCTTTACCGGAAACTTGATGAGCGACACCATCAATGGTCACCTTGCCCGACACGTTGATGAACGGCTGGCTGTAGTAATAGGATGCCACTTTGCCATCGCTACTTTTGGTGCTGTAGCCTTGGTCGCCTTGCTTTTGATAAGGCGCGCTGTTGGTTAACTTAAGCGAGTATCCAAATTGAGCCGAGTTAGCGACCAATGTCGCTGGGAATAGATCGTCGGTCGTCGACGTCCATTGCCAATCATCGAGATAAACACGGAACGGCGAAGCACTTACTCCAGCCAGTTCAGCTTGATCGCGCGACCATTTTTCATCGGCGTAGTGTATGTCTTCGGTGGTGACGGCACTGTGCGCCATATAGATTTGCTGACTTTGCCACGTCGTTTTCTTAGCACCTTTGTCATTTTCTTGTGGCGCAGCTGCGAAGCGGAACTGTGTCCACTGCACGCCAAATGCATTACCGTCTTCATCAATTAAGTTCGCGGTCAAATACCACCACTCATGACGGAAATCTGGATGTGCTTGATGATCAGAAGGGAAGGTAATGTCGATCCCTTTTACTACTGGAGCAAATTGCGCTTGATCGATTGCCGTTTCATTCTGGGTTGGTGTTCCAGTACCGAGTATCGAACCCATATTTTGAGCTGATGGCTGAGTGGACTCCTCGCACCCTAAAAGGAGCAAGATGCCAAGTGTGAGAACGAAAACTTTTATTGCCTGATTCATCACAACACCTCGCTTTGCAAGCTAGACACGACCGGTTGACTGACCAAACGCCACAATGGAATCAAGGTTGCAATCACAGCGACTAAAATGGTGATGGCCGCGATGCTGATTGCGTCACTCCAATTCCATACGTAATTTAAGCTCCAACCAAAGGCGCGCAGAGTAACGATGTCCGTCAGCACATAACCGACCATAGCGCCAAGTGGTAAGGCAATAAACAGAGTAAAGGTGACCAGAACGACGATTTGTCCTATCACCATCGCCATCAGTTTTCGCTGGCTAACACCGAGCGCATACAACCTTGCAATAGCGGCCTTGCGTGCATCGAGCAACATGAAACAGGCGCAAAACAACCCAATCACCGCCACCATTAAAGTGACGCCATTGAGTGCTCGAGTGATGGCAAAAGTTTGTGAAAAGATATCCAAAGCGAGGGATTTGATCTGTGCTTGATCGTAAAGCTGACTCGGGTGCAGGTTGAGTTGTTGGCGTAGCTGTTCGTACACCACTTGTGGATTGCCAGAGACTTTGACGCCCAAGCTAGTGGGTAAGTCAGTAAATCCGCTTTCGAGCCATAAATCAGGGGCAAGCAACACTTCGCCATTCGGCGAGCCATAATCATGAAAAACTGCCCCGACGACGAGTGTTTTGTCATGGAGCGCATCGAGCTTGAGTGGGCTCCCAAGCGGCAAGCCGAGCTTCACCGCAGTGGGTTCGCTGATCGCGACTAACTTACCTTGGTAAAAGCGCGTCCAGAAGTCATCAAGGTGGGATTGGAACACCATGGTGTGCCCAAGTGTGTCTTTGTCTTTGGTGCCGAGCAAAATCGGCAAGCCCTGCAAGTTATCATCGACGTAGTATTGCTTATAGACAGTAGCAACGTTCTCAAACTGTTCTAACGCACGTTCCACATCTGCTATTTCCCCTTGGGCAGGGCTAACGTAAATATCGGCATGTAAGCGCTGTTCAAGCCATTGCTTTAACGTGGATTCAAAGCTGCCGACTAAGGTGTTCATTCCTAAATTGGCGGTGACAGCGAGAAGCAACGCCATCATAGCGAGGGATAGAGGGGAGATAAGTTCACGCAGCTCGGCAAACAGATATTGTACTAATCCCGATTGGGTACGTTTTTCGCTCCAGTTCGCTAACACGCTAAGTGTTTTGGGCAGATATAAAGGAATCGACACCACTAATACACCGAGCCACGCCATGGTGAAGCGATGATGTTCGCTCAACCATAACCCGGCTAACGCGAGAAAAGTTAATACTGATCCGATAACAAACAGTTGGTTTTCGTTCGACGCTTCCGGCGCTTGATAGAAACCACCATGGGAAGAGAGTGGTTGTCGTACTTGCTGTTTAAAGTGCTGCCAACATGCGACAAGCGTTGCGACCAGCGTGAGTAACAGTGCCTGCACTAACCATTGCCACTGCCATGTGCCGGGAAGTAGCGTTGCACCGTACAGTTGCTCGAGCGTTATCGCGACGGTTGGATGTAGCCAATGGCTGAGCTGAATACCGAGAATGAAACCAAATGATGCGCCGAGTGTGACTAAAAGAATCAGCTCGACTAGCAGAGCTGAAAATACGATGCTAGGTGCAATACCGGCTTGTTGAATTTGCACTAACAGCCGATTACGTTTCAGCAAACTGTATTTCACTCCGTTGTAAGCGATGAACAGGCCAACCAAAAATGCCAACAAGCTCATGGCGGTGAGATTGAGGTGAAAGCTATCGGTAATCGAACCGAGGTCCGTACTTTGGTTGTTGGAAATCCATTGCCCTTGTTCACCAATAAGGCTTTGCCATTTATCCTGAGTATTGCTGTTAGTGTCGTTCTTAGTGTCAAAAATAGCGATGTAGCTCAGTTGCCCTTGCTTGTTGAGAAGTTGCTGAGCGAATCCAATATCCATCAACATCCGGCTACCTAGCTGCCATTCATCGGGCAATACCACAACGTTGGTGAGCACTTCATCTAAAGTGAGCGTGTCTACTTCTCCCAAACTCTGGTGTTGTGATTGGCTCATCATCACAATCGGTTCACCCGCTAAGAGTTTCGGCAAAGGTAAAGCATTATTGAACAAGGAAATGTCTTGCTCGTTGCTATTGCCATTATTGCTTGCTTCGTTGATACGAGAGTGACGAGATCGAGAAGTGAGGGCGGCGATCAACTCACTACCTTGAACTGACCATCGTCGGCCTTGTTCATCTCTTGCTCGTCCTTCAATCACAGGCAGCGCTGCACTTAATCCGCTTTGCCTTAAGCTAAAGTAGAGTGCTTCTGGCAAATAGTTTTGCCCTGCTGGTGGAATGATAAGGTTCTGCGCTTGGGCGCTGAGTTGTTCGGTAGATTCTGCATAACTGCGCTTAGCATTGAGGTTGATCGCTTGCACGGCGACAAACAAAGTGACCGCAAGTACAATGCCGATCAGAATCGCCGCAGCTTGCAGGGGCGATTGACGATAGTGTGCCGTGAATAGCTTCAACGTCAGTTTGGTATGAGTGAGTTGGTTCTGCCCCAAGCCAGTTTGCTTCATCGGATTACTCACAATGTTGCGGCTCTTTGGTTTGGCTTCGATCTACGTTCTTTAAACAACCATCATCTAACACCAATTTTGTCTGCATAAAACTGGCACATTCCGGGCTGTGCGTAACCAAAAGTACGGCAGTGTTGCCTTGTGTGGTGATTTCACTCAGCAGCTTCATTACCTCTAAGCCGGCTTTGTGGTCGAGGTTGCCGGTGGGTTCATCTGCAAGCAGCAGCTTGGGTTTATGGGCAAGCGCACGTGCTATTGCCACCCGTTGTTGTTGCCCGCCAGAGAGAGCCGATACGTGTCTTTCGAGCAGCTCGCTGATGCCCAATACCTCAACTAAGTAATCACACCAGTTACCCCATTTCTGCTGGTTTAAATGAAGAGGGAAGGCGATGTTTTGCTTTACGTTGAGTGGGGTTAACAAGTTGAACTGTTGAAAGATAACGCCTAGTTTTTGATGGCGGAATTGGCTCCACTGTGGGTCTTTCCAATCTGATGTGCTTTCGCCATCGAGCCACAACTCTCCCCCAGACAGGGGTTCAAAGCCTGCAATTACGTTCAACAGAGTACTTTTTCCGCTGCCACTCGCCCCGGTCAAAGCCACACTCGCCCCTTTCGACAAAGCGAAGTCGACACTTTCCAATACGTGATGGGTGTCTTTGCCATCGACAAAGCTTTTGCTGGCATGTGTGAGTGTGACAATTGGGCTTTCCATTTCCTTTCCTTATAACCAAAACTTACCATCAAAAGGTGTCGTGAACTGTGGCATTTACTGAAGAAGCAATATCTATAAAACTGTAGACAACAATTTGAAAAAGAAAGCGATTTACATCGAATTATTAATAACTTGTACTTTGAAAAGAAGGAAATAGATCAGTGCGAGGAAAAATGCGGATGTTGGTGGGCGCTCAGAGTTACCTTGGAAGCTTTTGAATTTTTCATTAGATGGCTTGTGACCACGTTTAAGGGCAATGAATCATCGGTTTAATCCTTAAACGGTGTTAACGAAAAGGTGGAGGAAGTCGCTGCTTCTCTAGCTTGTTAATTAGATGGTACGCCCCACACCTACGCTAAAATTAGCAATGTCGATGAACATATAGAGGTGCCATCATGTCAGTTATTAAAGTTATTGGTATAGATCTCGGGAAGTCTGTTTTCCACCTAATTGGCCACGACTATTCTGGCCGTGAAGTTTTCCGACACAAATTGTCACGAGTTAAGCTCATTCAGTTTATCTCACAACAAGAGTCAACGACGATAGCAATGGAAGCATGCTGTGGTGCGCATTGGTTAGCTCGAAAATGCCAAGAATATGGCCATAAGGTCAAGTTAATACCTGCACAATATGTAAAGCCTTACGTTAAGAGTCACAAAAATGATTTCATTGATGCAGACGCTATTGCTGAAGCTGCCACTAGACCTAATATGAGATTTGTGTCTCCGAAAAGTGAACAAGCTCAAATTAGTACGGTGATTAGGAAGATCAGAACAGGATATATTCGCGAAAGAACCTCTTGTATGAATAGAATTGGTTCCATTTTGTTAGAGTTTGGCATTAGCTTTCCTCGCGGTCATGCCAATATGAAAAAGTTGTTCCAGTGGCTAGCAGACAAAGAGGCTATAGTTCCACCACAGCTCATTCTTGAGCTTCGTGATCAACTAGACTACTACAACCAACTAAATGAAAAGATTGCTGTTCAAGACCAAAAACTAGTCGAACTCAATAAAGAAAACGAGCTATATATTTTGCTTCAAACGATACCAGGCATAGGGCCTATGACAGCTTCGTGTTGCTTGTCTTCTGTCGGAGACCCAAAAGACCATTGCTAATGGGCGAAACTTTGCAGCATGGATAGGGTTAGTGCCGTTTCAATATACAACGGGAGGAAAACCTCGATTGTTGGGTATATCGAAGCGCGGAAACAAAGAGCTAAGAGAATTATTTGTTCATGTAGCTAGAGCAGTAATGTGGAGGGATGCATTTGCAGAGCGCTACTTTGGTTCGTGGCTCATTGATTTGAAGTGCCGCAAACCATTCAATGTCGCTGTTGTAGCACTAGCTAATAAATTAGCTCGTATTGCATGGTCAGTGATGAACTCTCACAAAGCATTCGAAGTAAAAGCATAACCAAGATTTGCATATGATAAATCAAGATGACAAGACGGTTAGACCACCAGATTGAAGACCTGAGGGGCAAAACAGCATTCAAAATGCTTTCTCGCTTATGAGGACAATCTGGCGCGGATCTCATCGTAGAGCTGAGACTAATGTAAGTCTCAAGTAGACTCTGAATACATTAGCGCAAACCAACTCTGTTATTTTGCTTATTCACTTGCAAAATGGGGCGTACCATACATT
>NZ_MCZZ01000127.1 GCF_002875705.1 Vibrio sp. 10N.261.45.E2 | reverse complement strand
GATTTGTGTATAAGAGACAGTCCAATGGTTAGGGTGAAGATGCCCGCAAATGCCAACAGAGCAAAACATCCTGTGATAACTTTTGGAACCGGTATTCGATAGGATAACTTCATATAAATGGTTGGCCCAAAAGAGGCGCAGAATGCATTGAATGCGAACGCGTAACTAAACTGTTGCTCGGTTAATCCAAAGTGATCGATGTAGATATAAGAACCCGCGGCAAGAAAGCCCATCAACGCCATCGGTGTGATAGAGAAAATAACCAGTAGCTTGACGAACGAGCGGTTTTTCATGACCACGCCCATTCTTCCCCAAGATCGGAACATAGAACCTTGGTATTTTGTTTCGAGTGTTTCTCGGTAGCAGCAAGCTAATACTGTCGCAAATGCACCAAAAATGGCGAGAGTGACAAACATCATTCGCCATGAAGCTATTTTCAGTAGAAAGGCACCAAATACAGGTGCGACCATTGGTGCGATGATCACCAGTGACATGATAGTCGCCATGATCTTTTCGCGTTCTCTGCCGTCATAAAGATCTTTTACGATGGCGGTCGCGATAACGGTGATGGCACTACCAGCAAAGGCTTGGAATACACGAGCGCCAATTAGTTGTTCGATGTTATTGGTCATCGCACACAATATGCTCGCTATCATATAGCCCGCTAATCCAATTAACAGGATCGGCTTACGACCGAATTTTTCGCTGAGCGGCCCCCAGAACAAAAGACCAATGGCGTAAGTAACGAAGTAACTGCTTAGGGTTAGGTTGACCATTGCTCGGTCAGTATTGAACACCTCGACCATCTGCGGAAGTGCAGGTAAGTAAAGGTCGATAGTCAATGGAGGGAAAGCACTTATTATGACGAGAAAAAATAACATACCGGTCTTTCCCAGTACTGGTTGTGGTCTCTTCAAGATGGCTCTCCGTTGTCCAAGGTAGGTTTTTAATTGATGTGGTATTGATATACAGAAGTCTAAGGTACGTCAGGCAAGAAGGATAGAGTCGATCCGTCCCCCCTTTCGAATTGTATTACAAAATCATTATCACTTTTATAGCTAACAAGTTCAATAAGTTAGTGTAGGGCAGCTTGTGAACGCCAATGGCACATTGTAATGCTTATCGAGTTGGCTACTTATCTTTTCTTGGGGCGTTTTTCTACTAAACCGTTACGTTCTAAACCACGTCGAACGCTGCTACAAAGCTTACCAAAGCGGCGAAGTTCTTCGAAGTTAGGCCCCTGACCAATGGAAATACTGTGTTCCCAGTACATTAACTCACTGTCGACCATCTCTAGTAGTTTCTTAGAGCAGCCAGAGCAGTTTCCTTTTGGCCCACAGATAAACGTCTCCGACTCGTAAAGCGGGAGCTCGTTTTTAACTTCTTCAATTAAGTTAAGCATTGCCGAGTTTAAATCTGGCTTTTTGGGCGCAAGTGGCTTCAGGCTAGGTGCTTGAGTCGCAATTAATGGGGAAGTCAGTTTGTTGGGCTGTACATTCAAAGCAGCTGATGACATATCAAAGGCCTCAAGGAGAGAAGAAGGTGGGCATGCTACTCTTCAAAACAAAGTGAATCTTGATGTGGTGCAATAAGCGTGGAGGTATACCCAAAAGAGGTAGGAGCCACAAGCGTTGTGACTTCCTTAATTCAGACTCGTTATTAACGAGACGTTTTAGAATTCAGCGTCAAACTGGAACTCCATCCACTCTTTGGTCACCGGGTGGTGCAGCGCAAGTCTTTCTGCGTGTAGGTGCAGTCGGTCGGCTTTGTTGCCATACAGACCATCACCGACGATAGGCATGTTCAGCCCTTCTTCGTGTGAGCAGTGGACACGTAACTGGTGTGTACGCCCTGTTTTTGGATGCAGGTAAACCTTGGTGGTTTGCTCGTTTCGTTCAATCACTTCCCATTTGGTTTCTGCAGGTTTACCGTGTTCGAAGCAAACAATCTGACGAGGGCGGTCATACAAGTCACCACGCAATGGCAGTCGAACATAGCCTTCATCTTCTGCGAGAACGCCTTCAATCATTGCCACGTATCGCTTCTCGACTTCACGAGTAATGAATTGCTTTTGCAGGCTCTTGTTCGCACGTCGTGTGAGAGCGAAGATTAGAATGCCTGAAGTCGCCATGTCCAAACGGTGAATAACAAATGGCCCTTCAACATCGGGGTGCATTTCTTGAACGCGTGTGTAGGCGGAATCTTTAATGGTTTTGCCCGGCACGGATAGAAAACCAGCAGGCTTGTGCACCACAACGATGTGTTCATCTTGGAACAAGATATCCAGCTCTTTGCCTTCCGCTGGGTTTTCTAGCAGTGGGTTCGGATCCACATCAAGGCCCTTCATCATGTGACCTAAAATCGGCACACACTTACTCTGACAAGAGGCGTAGTATTTCTTGTGCTTACGGATTTCTGACTTTGGAGAACGACCCCACCAAAATTCAGCTAATGCTAATGGCGTGTAACCATTCAAGTACGCGTATTGCAGTAATTTAGGCGCAGCACATTCGCCAGAGCCTGCTGGTGGTATCTTGTTTGGTGTGTTTTCAAAGATCTGGTTAAGGTCTTCGACATTCCCTTCCGCATTTTGGAAAGCGTATTTTGAAAACAATTTGTGTTGTAGCTGATGAGAAAGGTGTGCTCTTTGCTCTTTTAGCTCAGTAAGTTGAGCCGTGAATACATCAACTTTGATTTGTAACTCATTTAGGGTTTGTTCCCAATTGAGCTTTAGATACTTCTGCTGGTTTTTGTCAGCAACACTGGCTTTGTTTAGCTCATTATTCAGTTGTTCGAAGGCTTGTTCATCAAGGTTCTCTTTACCGTATTCACGTTGTTCTTTACGTGTTTTTCGGCCTTCAATAATCAATAGGCGTTGAGCTTCAATCTCTTGCTCAGCGTGCGCTTTTTGTTGCGCCAATTGCTCGCATAACTCAAGGTATTCAGTGTTTACTTGCAGCGCTTTAAACTCAGCGTTTACAGCCATCATATCGGCCGTGTCTTGATGGAAAAAGCTGTCACTGCTCAGCATGTCGAATACGGGCGGTACAAAGTGAGGCAATAGGTTTTGATCGGCGATTTTACCTGAAAAAGCAGAGAAGTAACCCAATTCACCTTCTGGGCTTTTCACCAATAACACACCAAACATTTTGCCGCGACCAGCGTCAGAATCTAGCCCAAAGTCATGCTGCCAGTCGGTTTGATTTTCTAGATACTGTTGAAGCTCGTGAGAGGCGATTTCGCACAGTGGGTGTGGTTCGTAATAGAACGGGAAGGTAAAACGCTCAGGTAACGAATATGACTCGATCGGCTGTTGAAAACGAGTGAAGCAATGCTCAGGTGTGTGGCTGTTTTCTGAGTCGTGCGTTGGTTTTGATGAGTGCATAGTCGTCTTAATACTTATATCGTGGTGATAATTGGTTGAGAGTCTACTGTGTTAGAGACCTTAAACACAGTACAAGGCGGCGATTCTACTCTTTATCGAAAAGCGCCTCAAATAAGAAATGGTTCTATTATTGGATAGCTAAACGAGACGGTTACTGTTAGGTTTATGAGTTATGGCTTGAACTTCATTAATTGATGAGTCACTTCTCGTTTTTAATCATAGAAGACAATTTAACAAACTAAGGATGGTAGCCTTGCCGCCCTCTTGTGAAAACTAAGGTAACGTTATGATTCCACTCAATACTTCGATTGTGTCTGGTGTCGCTCTTTCAGAGATCGACGGACAAATGAAAATGCTATTAATGAAGCGTGTGAAGGGCGAGTTTTGGTGCCATGTCGCAGGTTCGATAGAAACTGGAGAAACAGGTTGGCAGGCTATTGTGCGTGAGTTTGAAGAAGAGACACAAATTAAAGTGGAAGCTTTGTATAACGCGCAGTTTTTGGAGCAGTTTTATGAGGCGCACGTGAACGTGATTCAACTAATTCCTGTGTTTGCGGTGTTATGCCCGCCCAATCAAGCGATTGAACTGAATGACGAGCATACGGAGTATTGTTGGTGCAATTTAGAAGAAGCGAAAGCGTTGGCGCCGTTTCCTAACCAACATGCTGTCTACGAGCATGTCTGGTCATATTTTGTCGATAAGCCAGTCAATCCGCTTTACCGAGTGAAACTGAGCTAGCGTTGCCTGTTCAAGAGCTAGGACTTACCAAGGTACGGGGTTAAAAAGGCGCTCACTTGTGCTTGGCATAGCCCTACATCCACTTTTACACCGTGCGATTCGAGTATCGCCACACCACGACCATTATTACGAGGGTCTGGGTCTAGCATTGCCACTACTACGTGTTTTACACCTGCTTTAACCAAAGTATTGGCGCAAGCGGGGGTTCTGCCAACAAATGAACATGGTTCTAAAGTGACGTAAGCAGTGACACCTTCCATTGTGCCATCATAGCTATTTAGAGCTTCGACCTCGGCGTGGTTCCCACCGACTTTTTGCGTGTACCCAACAGACACCACCTCATCGTTCTTGACCAAAACGCAGCCCACTGGCGGGTTTGGTTGGCAATCAGGTAGGGCTTGGCGCGAAGCTTCAAGGGCTTGCAGCATGTATTGTTGGTTCATGGTCGTTACTCAATATGAAGAGAGGGCGCAGCTGATGGTCGCTACGTGCGGTTGATGAATTGCTAAGTTAATAAGCTTACAAGTGGGGCATATTCGATCTGATTAGACTTTTAGTCAATGGTTTTAGCTTTTGAACTCGGCGACAAATTAGCTTTGACTAATGGTCAATTTGGGCCACTGGGTTAGCCAGTTTTTGGATTGCACTCTTTGAGCAAAGAGCTTTCGGTTACGTTTTGGGTTAGGTGTGATTTTCAGATCAAACAAACTCTCTAAACCAAAAGACGAAATACATTCGATGTCTCCGTTTTGGCTTTGCTTTACGGCGACTGCGGTTTCTTTCTCGGGCCAGTAACTCATTGCATCTAATGCGCCTTGGTAAGGCTTGTCGTTATTTCTGATGTGCATGCCGGCTTGATTGCGAACCTGCCAGTTCATTTCGGGTAACTGTTGTTGGAGTAGAGTCTCGTATCGAAGCTCCGATTCGTAAGAGGTATCAATGGGATCAAAGTAGATCACGTCAATATCATTGAGTGGAGTCGGGGAGGCATAACCATGTAGGTGATCCCAAACGAGGTTTCTCACAAAGCCCGCAGCAACATAGCATTGCGGTAAATCCAGCTGAGCGGCACAGCTTAAAACTTGCATGCGTATGGGATCTTGTTTGATCAACGCGATGATACGGTTGGCTAGCGGGTCAATCATTATGGTGTCGGAATATCGGTGACTTGGTAATGACGTGTTACGTTCTTGGAGATTTCACCCCATTCAGACGTTTTTACTCGCTGTTGATGCGCTTCGAATGCTTCTCGGCTAGTAAACTCTTCATACACTTCAAAGCGATTAGGTTGCAGCGTGCTTTGACTGACTCGAAACACGATACAACCAAGTTCTTCCAGTGTTAGTTCTTTATGCACAACTAAGGCTTGTGTGACCGCTTCTAGGTCGTTGTCTGGCACTAGAATATGCCCTTGCAGAATTACTCTACTCATTATTACGTCCATTTAATTTTATTTATTGAGGCTTTTTCTATCAAAACCTCTATCCGTTACAAACATAATCCCATTTTGATGTTGTGACGTATAGGCTAATAAGGCGATTATTTGTTCACATTGAATATAGCCTTAGTTACGGTGTAACTTTATGCTCGTATGAGCAATAAAAGATCAGACGTTGGAACTAAATCCGCGTTGGTCCGGTCTATTAAATTAGTATCATTGAACTGTATTGATACTGAAATGAATTTGTCATCTGAGAGAACTAACCTTAATTTTGAACAGCGGCTGATAGGATTGAATTGAGCCACAGTTGATATCTAGGTCATACTTTGATGTAAATGGTACTCAAAACTCTATATATTTTGTGATTTGTATCATTGATCTGGGCATCAAACACCGTTAGATTCGAATGGTTGGCAATAAAAATAGCTCACGAAGAGCAGTTAAAGAAAAGGAAATATCCCTTATGAAAAAAATGAGAAGAGCACAGCTTCATCGCGTTCGTATCCAATACTGGAAAGACACGTCAAAAGAAGCATCAAAGAAATAAGCTTTAAACCGTAAAGCTTTAAAAGCTGAAAAGCTTAATCAAATGTAAAACGCAACAAACCGATTTCATTAGCACTCTTAAGGACCTTCATCTGGTCGGCGACTAAAGAAATCACCCCCCAAAGAGCTGGCAGGCATTAACAACAATGCAATTTAATGTCAGCTCATTAATACCCCTCATCGCTTATCTTTGTTCGTTAAATCTGTTCTCCCCAAATTTGTTCCTTGGTTTCGCATTCCTGTTTTCGCATCCTTGTATTCGCTAAGATCCTGATAATAAAAAAGCTCCCGATTTCTCAGAAGCTTTGATTTAGATTTTAGTACCAGATATGACCGCCTGATAAAGGCTCGTACTTAGGATTTGACTCTAGCGTTGGAACAGCGTCTTTAAACTCACATCGTCCGTTCTATTTAGCTTTAGGCTTAGTAGGTAACCGCCAGCACCAATCAGTGCGTAAATACTTAAAGATAAAAGCGGCGCTTCAGCAATCGCGCTGAATGGGTTACTTGCTGTAAGTACCTTCATTGGTAGTGATGCGATGAGAGACAGAAAGTCGTTGATGCCATAGAACCCAAATACCGCCACAGAGAGGAACTTAATTGCATAGCTTGAGATAAAAATGACAAGCAATGGCGAGTTCACCAGCTGAGATATTGCTAGGGTTACGGTTGCCAGTGGTAATAAAACCAGCGCAACTAACATCATTCGCCCAAAGAACACGAGCCAGTTGCTCAACACATACAGTAGGGATTGCTGCTCAACTAGTAGCGCCAGTTGTTGCTCGCTAGATACGTTCAATATCCAGAATAGGAAATCGGCGAACAGCACGAGCAATGCACAGATAGCCGGAATAACCACTAGACCGAAGCCTAGCTTCACGCCGTGAGTCATTGCGTTAGATACCGGCATACTTCTCCAAAACATCGAACTACCTTCTTGGCGCTCTTTACGCAGTGTTTTAGGGATGTAAAGCGTCGACAGGATCAGTGAAATCAGGCCCGCGCCAAAATAGATCACTGAGTTGAGGTCTTGTGCGAACTCTCTGTGGATGTCGCTCATGTCGCCGTTCACTTGCATTTCGAAGAAAAACTCATGCTGCGCTGCACCATTAAAGAACAGGCTTACGAACAGTAAGAAACCACATAACGCGACAAACAGAGGCAATCGAGTGTTAATTTTGTGCTCGATGAGTTCTTTTTCTAGCATGTAAAAACTTGGATGCATTATGCCTTCTCCGTCTGTGTTGCAAGGAATAGATCTGCGAGGCCAACGTTATAGATGGTACCCAGTGACTCAACCTGCGCTTTGTATTGGCCTTCAAGTAACCACTTGGTGGTGCCTAACCCCGGCTGTGAAGTCAGTGGATTGAGTTTCTGTATCTCGCTTGAATGGTTGTTTGCGACCTCGATAATGAAATAGTCGTTCTCGATGTCTTCCATGCTCTTTTGCAGCACACAATGGCCTTGTTTCAAAATCAGCACATCTGTGAGTAGGTGTTCAATCTCTGCAACCTCATGGCTTGCAATGATCATGGCGCGCTCACCGTCGTGGAACCACTCCAGCAGGTGGCGGTAAAAAGTATCGCGGTACAGCAGATCTAAGCCAAGTGTCGGTTCATCTAAGATCAATACTTGAGTGTCAGTCGCGATGATGATCGCAAGGTGAAGTTGTACCTTCATTCCTTTAGAAAGCTGCTTGATAGTAGAAGACAGTTTGATGTTAGTGCTGCTTAACGTCTGCTCTGCTTTTTGCTTGTTGAAACTAGGGTGCACACCTTGGGTGTATCGAAGCAGTTGTTTAACGGTCATCCACTCGGGCAACACGTTAACATCTGAGATGTACGACAGGTGCAGCATGAGTTCTGCGTGCTGGTGAATAGGGTGGTAGCCGTTAACCTCAATTTCACCTTGATAGTTGTGTCCGCCAAGCAATGATTTGATTAGCGTCGATTTACCCGCGCCATTGTGGCCTAGCAGACCAAGTACTTGCCCTGGCTTTAACTCAAAGCTGATGTTCTCGACACCCACTTGATTTGCATAGGTTTTGGTTACGTTTTTCACGGAAAGTAAAGTACTCATGACTTGTCCTTTATATGTTGTGCTAGTTGTTTCACGAGTTCTTCGATACTCATATCAATGATGCTAAGCGTCTCAGCAATGGCTGGGATCTGTGTGTTGATGAATGATTGATGTGCAGACTCTTTCAATTTTTGAAGTGCCCCTTCGGCCACATACATGCCTTGGCCGCGTTTTTTCTCCACCAAGCCTTCATCCACCAGTAACTGGTAGCTTTTCATGACGGTAAGATGGTTGATCTTGAGATCGGCGGCAACTGCGCGCACAGAGGGTAATGCTTGTAGCTCTAGCCAAACACCCTGAAGAATCTGGTCACTGATCTTGGCGGCAAGCTGCCTAAAGATCGGCTGGTCGTCTTTCCATTCGGTCATAATTAAAACTGCATGGTGATATACATATGTATAACACTAACCTTTTTTCTAAGATAGACAAGCTTTTTCTATAAATTAGCTGAATGTTAACTTTTATGGTTGGATAAAGCATGTTTGGCGGAGAGGGTACTTGAAGCCTACATCCTTGTGGGCTCTCAAGCAGCTGTATGAGCGATTATTATTTGAATAGGGAATAGTTGCTCATCAAGATTCTTATTAGGGTGGGGCTATTGTTCCTTTGACTCATTAGGCCGGCTGTATAGGTAACCTTGATGTAAGTTGTAGCCGAGCTGACACAAGATATATTGCTGCCTGCGCGTCTCAACACCTTCATAAATCATGGTGATATTTGATAAGCGTCCAATCTCCGAGATATTGAGTAATACACCCTGATGGTGCTCTCCTGACTCAATATCTTTAACAAAACATCGATCCAGTTTTAGATAGGTAGGGGAGATGACATTGATGATTTCGATGTTGTTATTGCCCGTACCAAAATCATCCAGTGCGATAGTGATACCAAGCCTTTTGATATCCTTAATGTTGTCGATAACTTCACATCCATAACCAATGTTCGAATATTCAGTAATCTCGACGACAAATTCGTTCGCTTCCATCGCGTCTAAATGCTCTTTGAGTCTAGCGAAGTTCGACCCCACTAAAGCACTCGGGCACACGTTAACCCCATAGATCTCATGACTGTTGTTTAACTTGGCTCTTCTGACTGTTTCGATGATCAAGATAGTATGAAAGGTAAGTAAATTCGTGCGTCTCATGGTGTTGATAAAGCTTAAAACCCCGACGTTACGCACACGAGACAACAACTCGTAATAGAGAACGCTGTTATCTTCTGTATTGATGATGGGCTCTTCTTCAAAGGAGATATTTTTCCAGCGAAACAGGTAGATCACAAAGCCCAGAATATAAGAACGATAAAGCAGTGTCGCGAGTATCAGAGAAAGTGCAGTCCACAACGCAACAATGTCGTCACTGTACAAAGTGATAGTCGCCCCGGTTGGCAAAGATGTTTGATAGATAGCTTTACTCTCTTCGCCAAGGTTTAAGATGTAGTAATCATTCTTCTGGATGGAGATCGAATCGATTAACAATGGCAATAGTGAGTTTTTGTATCGAGCTTCGATCGAGCGTTTAGATATTCGAACAATCATTTCAATGTCGTTCTCGGCATCTACGAACCGTGAATAGGCAAAATCAGCACTATCGTAGAAATCGTCTACTTGATCGAGCTTGACCATCTTAGAACGTGTTTTAGAGACATAGCATGAGCCCAAAGGTGTTGTCATGACCACAGAATCAAGGTTGAGTGAGTGCCTTAATGAGTGCACAGCTCCGTAGCTATCGCACCCATAGTCCATGACTTCTGCTGCAATATTTCTCGTATTCTCACTGTATTCATTCGCAATTTTCGTCGTATAAAGGATTTGGAAAAAGTAGACAACGAACAGAAAAAAGGAAGAGATTGTGAACACGGTTATCAGAGCCTTGATCAGCTCTCGATGATACGTGTTGAACATCAGTTTCAACATCTCGATTTGGCTAGGCTTGAATTGGTTGATGTCGTACTTTGGTGCGATACGATTGGTTGGACTTCTATCGAGATCGATGAAGTAACCTACCTTATAAAGGTTAGAGATAAGCTCACTATTATTATTAACCTTCGCTTTTTTGCATAAGCTCCGATATTTCTTTCTTATTGAAGCAATAATGTTTTTTAAGGCGTATAAGCTAAACTCTTCGTCAAAATGTAATTTAAAAGACTCTTCAACATCTCTTGCAGATTGAGGGTTGGATATTGACGAGTGTTCAATAAGATATTTGAATACAAAACTCTCTTTACTATTAAGACTTTCCTCTGATATCTTATTACTGTCTTTTTTAATGTATATTTTTTCTTCATTATAAATCAGTTGCAAGCTCTCATTATTGTTATTTATATTGAAAGAACAGTGCATGGCTCAACTCCTAAGCGATAGTTATTATATTTGTGTGATTGATATGTGATGGCTGGGATTTTCATTCAACACAAGAGTTCGATCTAAATAATATAACCAAAATGTCACCATTTGCTCTCAAGATGTTGATACTAATCGCAGAATTTGGGCTTTAATGAAAGGTTATGGAGATGTTCGCCCAAAAGTTGAATTTATAAATGAAAGCCAATGATTTACAAGGGGTAAAGGGGATTTATCCATTTGTTTTGGTATTTATCCATTCTATCGCTTCGATGCAGCAGGTTTAGTGACTGGATTTAGAGGCTTCTAATGTAGATTTTAATGGTATTCATTCTGTTTATTGATGTGTGAGATTTATCAGAATTTTTCAGGATAAAATTAAACTGTATAAATTTATGAAGTATTAATATGATTTTATTGTCTAGTAATTTTATTTTTTAAATTACAATTGTGAATGATAGGTAGAATAATATTTACTGATAAGTTTAATTTGAGTTGTTTTATTTTTGATTTTAAATAGTGAAAACCCAGGGGCAAATATTGAAACTGGGAAGGGATGAAGATTCTCAATAAATTGATTATAAGCGGATTTTTAAAGGATTATTATTGACATGTATATCAGACGTGCATCTATGTAGATCTTCATCAGCTAGCGATGAAAATAATGTATAAATAAGGTCAGTGTTATTCCTTGAACTGTGCCTGTCGATGCAACTAGCAACAAGTTAGATCAATTAGTGTTATTTTTGAGCAAATGTTAGCGTAACCAAATGATATTCAACGATCAGTTGATATGGCTTAATGTTAACGATAGAAAGCGAGCAATCGTTGAGTCGTTAACATGCACCATCAAGTACGACGATTTGTGGTTCCTTTTCTGGCTGATAAAGTACCTGACAAAAGTTTCCTTTTGGCTTGTAGGTATAGTTTTCGGTGTCAAAAGAGATAACGGCTACTCTTTCTGCATTACTGCCAGAGTCTACTTCTTTGTTGATTACATGAAGCTCTGTTTTGTCGATATTGAGCAGTCTTCTAAGCGAGTCTACATAGGCGATTGGATAACCATGACAGACGTAATAGGTTTCAATCTCTGTCTTTTCAACATAGTTGCACTCACCCTCAACACCAGCAATTGTAGACTTAGCGTAGATCATATCAATACCAGTACGAAGGTTGCCTGCAACGTCGTGTATTTTACTCGCTCGAGCACTTCCTTGAACGTCTAAAAACTTGACCATAGCTGTGGCCGAAACGATCGCTAGAATTAATACAGAGATGATGAGTTCTAAGAGAGTAAAGCCGTTTTGTCTGTTCATGTATACCGACTATGGGATCTGCTAAAGAGACGGAATGAGGGTAATCTAAATACCAAAGTCATTACAGTTAGTGGGTATAATGGCTTGGTGTTTTAAGAGTTGAGTTTTTAATTAATAATCAATATAAACAATAACTTAATGGTTCTCTGTTGCCATTAAATGCTATGTAAGCATACGTAAGCGTTCACATCGGCAGTTGTCTATTGATTGCAAAGCGTCCAAATTCCTTAATGTATTGATAAATAAGTTTTTAATTGTATGAGTGCCGACCGATTAAAAACTGACTTTCAACTTCATTTGACGGAATTGGCTTACTAAACAAGAAACCTTGAAGATACTCGTATCCACAATCGATTAAGAACGCTTTTTGCGTTTCGGTTTCAACCCCCTCTGCAACCACTTTTAGCCCTAGCTTGTCACAGATAGCATGAGTGGCTTGGACAATAGCTTTGCTTCCTTTGTGTGAACCATGGACAAAGCTTTTATCGAGTTTAACGGTACTAATCGGTAAATCATGCAACATAGACAGTGAGGAGTAACCTGTACCAAAATCGTCTAGGTGAAGCTCTACACCCAATTTCGCAATATCACTTAACGCCTGTCTGACTTCACCATGCTTGAAGATCATGGAGGATTCTGTGATTTCAAGGGCGATACTATGAGGTTGGATATTGTAGAAGTTCAGCATTGCTAGCAGCTGTTCTGCAAAGGTGGCGTGCATCTGAATACTTGAAATATTGATACTCATCATCAGCTCACTATCAAATTCACGTTGCCACGCTGATAGCTGCTTGAGGGCTGAATTTAGAACCCATTTCCCAAGCAGTACAATCTGTCCTGTCTCTTCCGCTAAGCTAATAAACTCATCAGGGCCTATGTTACCTAACTCCTTGTCTGACCATCGAAGTAGGGCTTCAAATCCCTTCACCTTGTCACTGTTAGTGTCCATTATTGGTTGGTAGTGAAGGTTGAGATCATCGTTTTCGATGGCGCGTGCCAGTCGGTGGCGGATCTTTACTTTGCGATGAAGGGTTTGTGCTAAGTCTGGGGTAAATGTTTGGAAGCGGTTTCGACCATTCGCTTTAGCAAGGTGCATCGCTATACCCGCTTGCTTTAGTAACGTTTCTTGGTCAACCGCATTATCAGGAAAATGTGCGGTACCTATGCTGCATCCAACAGACAAGCTACCGATACCTCTAATATGGAAACTTCGGTTCAACGCATCGATAATACGAGAGCAGAGTAGTGGAATATTTTGATTGCGACAGGTGTGGGCGATCACAATGAATTCGTCGCCACCAAATCGACCAATCATGCACTTTTCATCAACAAGCTGTTTAAGGCGTTCGCCAACCTGTTTGAGTAGCTGGTCACCGACACTGTGCCCATAGGTATCATTAACTAGCTTGAAGCCATCAAGGTCGACAAACATCAGTTCAAAGGGAGATCGATAATCAATACTGGTGTCTAAAAGGTTAGTGATCCCGCGGCGATTATAAAGCTCAGTCAAACAGTCATGCTCTGCGTTGTATCTGGCTTTTATCAGCTTCTCTTTTTGCTTGGTTGTACAGGTCAGGTTTAACAGCAGCTCGCTTTTGTCGAAGAGCCATTTCCCTTGAACATCAAAGTGGTGTGTTTTGCCTTCTATTTCACAGCTAACCTCTTCTAATATCTCACGGCCTTTGCGTGCGGAAAACAACCACTGTGCTGCTGTTTCTTCACTTGAGACGAAGTCGAATAAGGTGTTAAACGGTGAGCCATAGTTTTGAAAAAATGCGGAGTTAGCACTCACTATATTTCCTGACTTATCAAAAAGAAGAGAGAGGTTTGCACCATCAGAGTAAGCAAGGTCGTGCCTCAAACTGCCTTCTTCAGCAACAACCTGAACCAACATGCCAGTTCGACCATCGTGCAGCGGGATCCCAGAAAACAGACACAGTGCACGCTTCGAAATGTAGTTTGGGGTGAAATTCCACCATGTCTTGATGCTTTCGTCGCGCAGAAATTGCCTTTGATACTCTTCTAATGTCGCTTCGATTGCTTTTGACATCTCGACACTAAAGTCTCGTGATGTCAGCTCAAATAGAGATTCAGACTCCCACAAAGGGAGGGCGCTGCTATTTGCCCAAGTTATTCTCTTATTATCAATGTCATATATCCAAATAGGACATTTGAGGTGCTCGAAAGGTTGATAACTGGTCATCATATTGAACTCGGTGAACTGATATTTTGGTCGAACAGCACCGACCGAAGTAGTGTATTCGGCCATTGCTGATTCAGTTGAATTCTGGTCTTTAATCGCTTTTAAGAAGCCATATTAAAGAACAGCAAAGTGCTAAAAACAGTAAAGCGCTCCAGCAGAAAGAGTGTGTTAAAGGTTCAGTGAGCGGATGATTTTTGTCACTTTACCTTCAGGGGTACTTTCGACGACATAGCCTTTCTTATCATCAAAAATTTCACCGTCGATGAAGTGCCAGCCATTTGGTTTTTGGATGATCTCTTTAGGGAAGTTTTCATCAAACATAGAGTGGTTTGGATAGACCGTTTCGATGGCTTCAAATAATAGCTGCGCTTGATCTTGGTTGGTCACTACGAAGTCTTCTTTAATGCACATCGTCAGTTCAGGCAGAGGCTGAGTGGTGAAAGGTTCTGTCATCGAGCCCAATACACCGTTATGTGCGTAAAATCGGTATGAGCCAGAACTGCTCTCGCTTCCGTCCGGTGACTTAATGTAGGGCGTTGCATTGTAGAAATCACAGTTGAAGACCATCTTTTGAATAATGCTGCTTTGTGGCGTGACCTGAACGTCTATCCAAGAGCTGACTTGTGCTTGGATCTGACTCACCATGTCTTGTTTATTGGTGTTTGCCATGAGTGTTGTTGAAACTAAAGCGGTGGTGGTCAATAACAGTGAAAGCGGTTTGTTCATCTTAAAATGGGCCCTGTAGAAAGTGATCATTGCACTACATTGAAGCTATTCATCAATTGGGTGAATGTTACTTTAAGAAGCCAATGCTTAATAGGATTTGCATCTCGCTGAAAAATGGAAAGCTCTGAGGTTGGACTAAAGTAATCGATTTCTTTTGATTGCAATCCTGACTTTATGGACTTTTAATCTGTTATTTTGCATTTAAATGGTGATATTAACTGTTATATCACTGGTGTGCGGGTGGTTGGTTTGATTGGGTTTTGTAAACGCATCAAATGTAAGTGCGCGTAAGAAAATAAAGCAAATGTAAGCAGGTGGTAGGTGATAAAAACAAACAAAATCATGGACTCTGAACAATGAATTCCTGATAAACCAAGGTGCATTGGGTGTTGCGCCTCTATTTTGTAAACGTGCATGTACAAAAGTGATTACAATGTTTTGCGTACGGTAAACGTAGCGCTCTGATCGCAATATTGATGATCTATGACCAGTATATATACTGCCCACGCTTTTAATAAATACAGGTGATAGGAATGTCAAAGACCAAAGTGCTCATAGTCGAAGATGACCAAGAGATAGCTCGTTTAACTACTCTTTATCTCGAGGCTGAAGGCTACAATGTTAGCGTTGTCCATGAAGGAAATTTGGCTCTTGAAGCAATCCGAAGTATTGAACCTGATTTAGTTTTGTTGGACTTGATGCTTCCTGGCATGAGCGGTGCGCAAATCTGCCGTCAGGCCCGTGAATTTTACAATGGAATGATCTTAGTCTTAACCGCTTCTGCCGATGAAATGAGTGAGGTCAGCTTATTTAAGTTTGGTGCGGATGATTACGTTGCTAAGCCGATTCGTGGTCATGCTTTACTCGCGCGAATAGAAGCGTTGTTGCGTCGAGCTGCTCCTACAACAACAGTTCAAGAGACCAATCCTGAACAACAGTGCGAAATTGTGATCAACAGTGCGGCTCAAAGTGCCACTTTGTATGGGCAGAACCTCAAGCTTACCTCTGCTGAGTTTGAAATCTTAAACCTTCTCGTTAATAACATCTGTCAGGTCGTGACCCGCGATCAATGCTGCCAGTTGTTCAGAGGGATTGATTACGCCTTTAACGATCGTTCGATTGATATGCGCGTATCTGGTTTGCGTCGTAAGTTGCGTATTCACGCAAAAGACAAGCAGTTGATCCGCACAGTTCGCAACAAGGGGTACATGCTGGTTGCGTAAGTTCATTAATGCGAAACTTCGCTCTGTTTCGATGTTTGCTCGTTTATACCTTGGTATCGTGACTGGGATGTCGGCAACGATATGTTTGTTTTTGAACCTTGGTGAGGGGCACATGCGACGAACCGAGATCGAAACCTTCCTCAATGATGGCGTCTACTTTGCGGAGCAGTATGTTCGTCAGCACAACCAAGCAGACTCACTCTATAAAGAACTCGATAGAACAGGCTCCCAACAATTTTATATCTTCAATTTACGCCTGTTGGAGAATTGGTTGGGCGAAGCGCCTTGCCAACGATGTGAGTTATACACCACCTTGAATGGGGTGCCGATTTATCTAAGTGACAACAATCTTTATTCGGCAGTCTTTCAGTTGCCTAATTCTCGATTTAGCTTTGCATTCAGTGAAGTAGGGGACTTTTTCTCTCCTGATATTGAATGGTATGAAGATTCAGAACGTCACTTTTTGTTAGGGCTGTTACTGGCAGTCATTGTGGCAATTGGAGCAAGTGTTTACTTACCTGTGAGGCGTTTTCAAGAAAGAATCGAGTTGCTCGTTGAAAAGCAAAAGCAGTTTGGTAAGGGAAAGCTCAGCACTCGCTCTGACTTGGACGACATCCATCCGGTATCTGATTTGGCCAGCAGTTTTAACTTCATGGCGCAAGAGATCGAGAGCAAAGTCAAACAAAGCCATATCTTCGCTCAAGCAGTTCCACATGAAGTACGCACTCCGTTAAGTCGTATTCAACTGGCGACGGATATTTTAAGAAGAGGGGCACCAGAACCACATCAAGCGCTCTTCGATGATATTGATACCTACATAGAGGATATCAACGATCTCACATCAGAAATTATCATGTTGTCGAAATTGAATGTTATGGATAACTCGTTCTTTGAACTGGTAAAAGTGAGATCTAACCTGTTTGAGTATTGTGTAGATAGGATTCGCTATTCAGAATTGGATAACGTGGTTTTCGACTCTAAAGTTCAGCCAAATTGCACGATAAAATGTGATTGCTCAATGGCGCGCTTGGTGTTTGATAATATTCTTAAAAACGCAGGTAGCTACACGCAAGATAAAGTGTGGATGACGTTGGATGAGAACTCAGAAAACTGGTTAGTGGTGATTGAAGACAATGGTTCTGGAATACCTCAAAATAAGCGTGATGAAGTATTCCTTCCGTTTTCTCGACTAGACTCAAGCAGAACGTCAACTACTGGCGGCTTAGGGTTAGGTCTTGCAATTGCAATCTCAGCAGCCAAAAAGCTGTCTTGGGATATTAAAATCGACGACAGTAATCACGGCGGTGCTAAGTTTAGTATCGTGATTCCTAAGGTTGATAAGTTGTAGTTAAAGGTTTGTTCTAGTTTTAAAATAGCAAAGCCATGGTCTAATGCCATGGCTTTGTCATATTTTCAATAACAGAATAACTACTGCTTACTGCTTAGAGCGATGAAGGCCATAAATAGCATGGTCAACGATACGACCATTCAAATTCTCATTACGCGTGATGATACCTTCTAAGGTGAAATGTAAGCGCTCACAAACCTTGCGGCTGCTTTGGTTACCCGTTGCGGCTGATATCTCGATCTTTTCCATATCTAACTCATTGAAAGCAATATCAATCAACTTCTGGACAACGCGCGTCACAATCCCCTTTCCTTGGTATGTCTCTGATAACCAATAGCCTATCGTCACCTTTTGCTTATCATGATCGATGGTATTGAAACTACAGTTACCGACGACCTTGTCTTGGTAGACAATCGCACAGGTCATACTTTTACCTTCCGCATAATCGTGTAACGAGCGCTGGATGAAGATCCTAAAGTCTTGCTCGGTTTTGCAATGTGGCGGCCACACAAGCCATTGGCTTAGGTACTCATTCTGGCTTTGTGAGATTTCTGCGTAGTGAGAAGCGAAACTCTCTTCAACCAATGCGATGGAGAGTTCGTTATCGATAACCGTTTTAAACATGTCTTTCCTTTTCTTATGGCTGCTGTTTAAGAAAACCTTAGTGGACTGGCTATAATGTCGCATGATTTTCAATATGCAACCACTTGTAGCACGGATTTTCCGTGATACGTTAGTTTCATCACGAAACTCATTAAACCTTACAATAGTTGTGTATATAATCATTAGCTATGCATTAGTATTAGCAGCCTAAATATATAAAAACTATAAAAATTCTAGGCTTAATTAATGAATCAACATTGCCAGGACGTGACCGTAGACCTAAGGAAGGCTCTATTTGGTATTGCTAAGGCGCTTGATAACGTCGGTTTCGAAAGCAAAAATCATGGTCAAAGGGTAGGGTATATTGCGTATCGATGTGCTCTGAGTGTGGGATGGGAAGAAGAACAAGCGCAGCTCGCTTTCTCGTTGGGGTTAATTCACGACTGTGGTGTATCGCAAATTGATGAGCAGCTTAGCTTGGTTTCTGAGTTCGTTCCTGACTCAAGCTATCACCATTGTCAAAAGGGATACCAAATTCTAAAAGAGTGTCCGGTTTTGTCTATATTCGCTAAACCGGTGCTTTATCATCATACTCCTTGGGTTGAACTCAAAGCGATGCCGATCAGTGAGTTAGAGAAGGAATTGGCCGCCATTGTGATGTTGGCTGATAGGGTCGACTACTTATATGGCATAACCGCTTCGGATCGATATGGAAACCTCACGCCAGACGGCAAAGCGAGCATCATTGACCGCCTAACTGAACAAGCGGATGAGATGTTCGAAACCAACCTTGTGCAACACATGTGTGAGTTAGTCGATTTGGATGACTTCTGGTTTTCAATGGAAATCCCTTACATCGAAAATATGAGGGACAACTTTGAACCTGTGCCATTCTTCTCTCAACAAATGTCGCTGGACGAGACGGTGGCCTTTGCCGAATTTATCGCCAATGTTGTGGATACCAAGAGCTCGTTTACCTTTAAGCACTCTTTGAAAGTAGGGCAGCTTTCAGAATACCTTGCCAAACAGCTGGGTTATTCCTACACGACTCAGCGCAAACTCTATCTAGCAGGTTTGGTCCATGACATCGGTAAATTGCAAACCCCTAATGACATTTTGCATAAGCCGGATTTACTTACTGAAGAAGAGTATTGCTGTATTAAACGCCATGCAATGGACACTCGATTCGCATTGCAGGAGTTGTTCAGTTCACCTCAGGTTTGTCAGTGGGCATCTAATCACCATGAGCGATTAGATGGCTCTGGATACCCGATGGGTAAAACAGCCGAAGAGTTGGATCAACCCAGTAGAATTGTTGCTGTGGTGGATGTGTTCCAAGCACTAACCCAATCTCGTCCGTACCGAAATGGGATGACATTGGAAGAAACTCTAGCGATTTTGACGGACCATGTAGACAACTACAAGTTGGACAGAGAAGTGTTTGAATGTTTGAAAAAGCACGCGGAGTATTGCTTTGAATTATCGACAGACAAACGAATGTACGCGTTTTAACGCCATGAATACTTTCGAAGTTTGATGTCTTAATTCATACTCGATGGGAAATGACGAAGCACCGAAAACAGAAAAGCGATAGCCGAGGCTATCGCTTTTTTAATGGGGGTGTTATCAGAATCAATATCAGGATCTTTAGAGCAAGATTAGTAGCGCTTTAAGATCTCGATGATCGCTTGCTCTGTTTCCGCAGCGATAATGGCATCAATGTCATCATCGTTTTGGAATAACTCTGATAGCGCCATAATCGTATGGATGTGGCTATCTGAGTCCATCGCCGCCAGAGTAATTGAAAGGTAAACGTCACCGTTGTCTTCTGACTCTAAATCAACCCCTTTCTTGAAGACCGTCACTTGTAATGATGCTTCATTCACACCATCTTCAGGACGAGCATGAGGCATCGCAATCTTTGGAGCTAGAACATAGTACGCGCCAATGTCCTTGTGCTTTTGTTTGATGGCTTCAACATAGCTTGCTTCAATTTTGTTGCTCGCTAGCAGTGTTGAACATGTCACATCAATCGCTGCATCAACCGTTAGGTTCTCTTCAGAGTTGATGATAACGCCTTGGTTACCAATTAAATCGAGTAGGCTCATGAAACAATCCACCCTAGAATCAGACCAACTACACCGAAGTCGAAGTCAGCAAATGTTGTTGCTTCAAGACCAAGGCCACCTAGAACTGGAAGCAGTAGCATTGGTAGGAAAGAGATACATAGACCTTGCGTGAATGAACCTAGAACCGCACCACGTAGACCACCAGTTGCGTTACCGTAAACGCCTGCTGCACCACCTACGAAGAAGTGAGGAACTACGCCCGCTACAATGATTGTCCAGCCAAGTGCGCCTTGAACTGCCATTGCTAGCAGGCCAGCAGCGAAAGAACAAAGGAAACCGATAAGTACCGCGTTTGGCGCTACAGGGAATACCATAGGGCAGTCTAGAGCAGGTTTTGCGCCCGGTACTAGCTTGTCAGAGATACCTTTGAATGCTGGAACAATTTCAGCAATCAACATCTTCACACCTTGCAGTACGATGTAAACACCACCAGCAAACACAAGAGACTGCATGAAGGTGAACACGACCCAGTTTTGACCATTTGAAACGGTTTCAACAAACTCGCCACCAGCAACAATAGAAGCAAACATAAAGAAGATGGCCATTGTTGTTGCTACTGCTACAGGTGTATCACGTAGGAACATTAAGCTCTTAGGTACGTTGATGTCTTCTGTTGATTTCGAAGTGTCACCAAACTTGCTACCAATGTAACCAGATACTAGGTATGAGAACGTTGAGAAGTGACCCATCGCTAACTGATCAGTACCCATCACTTTCTCTGTGTATTTTTGAGCAAGTGCAGGCATGATAACCATCAGTGAACCCACAATGATCGAGCCGATCGCGACTAGAGCTGTGCCTTCAATGTTAGCTGTAGACAGGATTACTGCTACAAGCATAGACATGAACATTGTGTGGTGACCTGTTAAGAAAATATATTTTAGAGGAGTAAGACGAGCCAATAAAATATTCACAACGAATGCGAAGAACATAATTAGAGCCATTTCATAACCGAATGCTTCTTGTGCTAGTGCAACAATTGCTTCATTATTTGGAATAACACCACTTACGCCGAATGCTTCAGTAAATACCACTGAGAAATTATTTAGAGCGCCAACAAGAGCGCCTGCACCAAAACCTAAAATTAGGAAACCCATTACGGTTTTAATGGTGCCTTTAAGAATGGTAGAGATATCGGCTTTCTGAGCAACTAGGCCAATGAAAGCAATTAAACCTACCATGATCGCTGGCTCTTTTAATAAGCCGAGCATGAACTCGAAAAAGTTTTGCATAATTTTGACCTTACATGAAAGTTTTTAGTTGTTCTTCGATTGATGCTTTGTCAAAAATATTTTTAAGGCTGATGATGTTCTCTTTACCAGCGTCTTTTAGTTGGTTTGCAACGTCTGTCGCTGCAACCCAAATATCCGCATTGCTTGATGCAGCAGATGATAGATCTTCGTGATCAACTTCTGCTTCAAAACCAATTTTCTTAGCGACTTCTTTCACTGCCATTTCCATCATCAGAGAAGTACCAAGGCCGTTACCGCAAACTACAAGAATCTTTTTCATAATATTTGTCTCAATTGGATTTTAGGGGTTGAGAAACTTCGTTCTCTTATTGTGTGAGAGCATAGTAATGGAAATATTCAGATTTCAATAAGATCTCCATCACAAAGCTAAAATGAGATTGTGATGGAGATCTCGTTAATTTGTAGTAAAGATCCAGAGTGAGACTTTGATCAAATTTAACTTTTCACTCGAATATGCAACGTATTTTATTGAGAAAGGAAGGCTTAATTAATTTTGACGCTAGGATATAAATATTTAGAGGTTTTATTGTAGAAAAAGAGTAATTAGTCGTATCGACCATAGTCAGTAAGCATTTTCTTAAGCATGCTATTAACGTCTTTAGTCTTTTTATTTCTTTTAGTCAGTTGGCTGAGAGAGGTTGGTTTTGGAGAGGCAACATTTTCATTGTCGACTTCTTCAGTTTTATCTTTCATTTTCTGTACGGCAGGCAATAACATTCTAATTTCTTCGTTATTGGCATTAGTTAGTACAACAATATTTTCAGATTCAACTTGGGTTATGGTTAATATCCCGTGTTTAACCGATTCAACCTTTTCACCAATCATAATTGACTCAGGTGCAACAGAACGATCGGTAAGTTGACCTGTACGTAATTTCGCCGCACTGATAGCGCGGATATTTCCGGTATTTTCAAACGCGACAATAACAGTGTAGGTATTATAATATTCAACTACTGTCACATAGCCATGTCTATTTGTTTTGAATCTAGCTCCATTGTTCATGTCGTGCGGAGCTTCCATTTTCTTCACGTGTTTCCTCGCTTAGTCTCTATGGCTGTTATATCTAATCAGTTCTATTGGTATTTTTAGATATTATTTGGTGAGATATCTACAAAGTATATACGCATCTAAAGTTAAGATGAATCTTGAAGTCGTGGGAAATGAGGTAGAGCACAGAAAACTGCTAATAATCACACAGAATTAACCGAGAGGTTACGCTCATACGCTTAAAGACTTAACATTCTAAGTTCAATCTCATACAGGTTATTTACAGCTTCTGAAGCACGAAAATGACGACAAACAATGCATTTCGCCTAATCCTTAACCGCGCGATCGTTTGCGTTAAAAAATGTGATGAAAGTCTCACTTAACTGTTTATACTTCTCTTCCGGTTTTAAGCCGGTGCTTAGCCAATACAAGCCGTCACATGGATATGTGAATGACCCCACGGACCGGACCAGCTACGTTCCACTGCTTGTATAAGGTGATTTTTACATGAACAACTCGTTGTTACAGTCGCTAACGTTGTTAGCCCCTTCATCGCGTAGCGTTTTGCTTGCGGTTCTTTGTCCTGTTCCTTTGATGTCATTTGCTTGGCTCATGTTCACTCTTTAAGGATTATTAGGACACATTATGAATATTCTATTTGGTTTTGTCGGTGTTCTTGCACTGATTGCTTGCGCGTACCTACTATCTGAAAGTCGTTCTTCAATTAACTGGAAAACGGTCTCTCGTGCACTATTACTTCAAATTGGCTTTGCGGCCTTGGTGTTGTATTTCCCATGGGGACAATTGGCGCTAACAAGTCTAAGCAATGGTGTTTCTAGCCTGCTTGGTTTTGCAGACGTTGGTATCGCATTTCTTTTCGGTGACCTTGCTACTGAAGGCTTCATTTTCGCGGTTCGCGTACTTCCAATCATTATCTTCTTCAGTGCTTTGATTTCTGCGCTTTATTACTTGGGCATCATGCAGAAAGTGATTCAAATCTTGGGCGGAGCAGTGCAAAAACTGCTGGGTACAAGTAAAGCGGAGTCTCTGGTTGCAACAGGTAACATCTTCCTTTCTCAGGGTGAGTCTCCTCTTCTTATTCGTCCTTTTTTAAAGTCTATGACTCGTTCTGAACTGTTTGCTGTAATGGCTGGTGGTATGGCGTCGGTAGCGGGCAGTGTACTTGGTGGTTATGCTGGCCTTGGTGTTGAGCTTAAGTACCTTATCGCAGCAAGCTTTATGGCGGCTCCAGGTAGTCTATTAATGGCGAAGATCATTGTTCCTGAGCGCAGCACACCAAGTGACTACGACCATATTGAACTAGATAAAGCTGACCAAAGCAATGTGATTGATGCATTGGCAAGTGGCGCAATGAACGGTATGAAAGTCGCAGTGGCTGTCGGTACTATGTTGATTGCCTTCGTGAGTGTGATTGCGATGGTCAACACTGGCCTAGAAACCCTAGGTGAAACGTTCGGTTTTGCGGGCATTACGTTGCAAGCTATCTTCGGTTACTTGTTCTCGCCTCTAGCGTGGTTGATTGGTATTCCGAGTGATGAAGTGCTTATGGCGGGTTCTTACATCGGTCAGAAGATCGTTATGAACGAATTTGTTGCTTTCATCGACTTCGTTGAGAACAAAGCGCTGCTATCTGAGCACAGTCAAGTCATCGTGACTTTTGCTCTATGTGGTTTTGCTAACATTGGTTCTATCGCGATTCAGTTAGGTTCAATCGGTGTTATGGCTCCAGAGCGCCGTGCTGAAGTGGCGAACTTAGGTTTGAAAGCGGTAGCTGCTGGTACGCTAGCAAACCTAATGAGTGCATGTTTAGCGGGTATCTTCATCCTGCTTTAAGCTAGATTCAGTAAATGCGGACACTTTGCTTACGGTTTCAACGTGAGAAGGGTGTCCGCTTTTTTGTGCCTGTTAATCAGGCGAAATCCGATTTTGGTTGTCGGTTGCTATATGTATTTAGTGAGCAAAGGCTCACTCGGAAGGGTAATAGAGCCCATGCCTTTTATCCGATATACTTGAATATCATCAGGTTGCGATTAATACCATTCTGTATCGATTAAGAATACTCGGTTTCGACTAAGAACATCCGGTTCTGGTTAAAAACAATGGCAACCAAGCTCAATTTAATCAAGGGTCTCTCCATGAACATGCGCGTTCTCATCGGTCTTATTGTTACCTTCATTGGCTTGTTTGCGATGGTTTATCTAATTGCTGGAGGCGCTCAGTTTCCTATCTACCAGTGGCCAAAAGAGGCTTATCTTGGTTTGGTGTTTAGCGTTGTTTGGGGTACTGGTGTAGCGGCACCTGTGGCGCACTTATTCTCGGCCTTGGTATTTGTGACTATTGCTGTGGTTTGTTATGCGATCGGCTACAAGATTGGTGGCCTATTTTCTAATGACTCTAAAGCATAGCCAATTAGACGATGTGGTGAGTAATATGTAATGCATTGGAGTGATCGTTTTAAGGTGTATCTGTATCACCGAAAGCAAACCAATCGTTGGCAAGGGGATAAGGCAAAGTCTTTAGGCTGGACCAACGAAGAGAGCCAATTGTGCCGCTTCGAAGTCATTGCACGGTCGACTGATTTTGAGAAGAAGAGTGTTTTGGATCTGGGGTGTGGCTATGGAGAGTTGTTTGAACTGCTCGACAGCATCTATCGCCTCAAATCCTACACAGGTGTCGATCAGCACTCAGATTTCCTTAAGAAGGCAAAGCAGAACTACACCGAAGATCGTTGCCTGTTTTTGTCGGGTGATATGAGCAAAGTGAACCTTGAAGCGCATGATATTGTCATCGTTAGCGGTTCACTGAACTACATCTCTCGTGATTCTGATTATCTGACGAGCATGATTACTCGCATGTATGAATTGGCGAATCAAACCGTAATTTTTAACCTTCTCAACTCAAACCAATATCCCTCGCGCAATACCTTGATGAGTTATCACCCGCAGGGCGTGTATCGCTTCTGTAAAACGCTTTGTGAGGATGTCTCTTTAATAGAAGGTTACGCAGAAGGGGATTTTACAATAGTGATGAACAAAGTCGCACACTGAGTTAGACCCAGAGCTAAGTTATGGTGTCGTAAGAATCAAAAAAGCCGCAGCCCTCGAAAGGTATGCGGCTTTTTGGGTTCTAAGACCAATTTAGGTATCGATGTTAGTTCTTCTGCGGTTGGTTTTTAATGAGTCCATAAGGAATGTTAGTAAACACTTTAGGGTTGCCTTCATAAGTTGGTGCTTCATTCACTTGTTGCCAATCGAGAAGCATGATTGCTAATACGTTGCGGTGCTCACCGTACTCAAGGTCAAAATCACCAGTAATTGAAGGGATCATGCCTTGCTTCTCGTCGATAGAAGCTTGAATTGCGAGTCGAGTTTTCTCTACAACGGGATCATTTTCTAAACCAGCTAATAAGAAGGTTAATCCAACCTCAGCAATCACATCTTCTTTAGCTCGCAGTAGAATCGTATCGATGTTTTCTCTGAAGTAATCGTAGATCCATTGATGATCTTGTTCGCTTACTTGATGTTGGTAATATTCTGAATCACCAAAGATCACATGTGTCATGCCATAGATTTTATTGCCGTATTGCTGGCTTGAAAGCTTTCTGTCTTGCGAATCTGGGTACGCTTTTTTGAAGGTATCGACAAATTCATCCACGACATCCTGTTCACCCAGTTGGCGCAACCAGTAAACTTGATTAGCCAATTGAGCCGCCCACGCCTTCACCATGTCTTCATTGGTGACGTATCGTGAGAAGTCATAGCGGCGAATGATCTCGCGCAGCTTGGCATCGTTTTTGTGTTCTAAACCGTACTCGTTGGCACGAGCCATAGAGCCTAGAAGGTCGACTCCAAGGTAGAGGTACTCAGGCATGTGCTTAGTGATGTTGTAGCGTCGAACGCTGCGCTCATCATTATCGCCAATATAAGATGCAACACGCTTCTCTGAGTAGAGTACGATTTGTTCCATAGTATGAACGTCATTCGACAATGCGCTGAGCTTGCTTGCCACCCGTGCCATGTCGCTCCACACCGCAGCCGAATATTTATCGTCTAATGTTTGTCGATACATACGCAGCCCGTAGTGACCTTTTTTGAATGCAGGCAGGGTGTAAAGCTGGCTTTCGTAGGTGGTGCGAATTAGGTCTGCAGATTGCTTGAAAGATTGTTTTTGAGAGTTGAGCGAATCAGCTTGGGGTTGAACACTTGTTGTGGTTGGCACTTGAGGGCTTTCTTGTGCATGAACGCCAACGGCAACCGAGGCAGATAGCAATGTACACAGTGTGATAGTTTTTAACTTCATGTTGTGAGATACCAAGCTGATTATTAATCTATGTAAAATAACACTGATGAATCATTTAATGTAAGGTTTGGGTCAATACAATGTAAGCTTTATAAGGTTCATTAAGGTTTTTTGATTTAATAATCAATGTATTTAACGCATTGTGAAGTGATGAATCGCTCAATAATGGAATTAGACCCAACGCAAAGTATGGATTTTTAACTACTTGTCGGCATACTGGAAGAATTAGCCAGAAATGAGCCGATTTAAGGCAGTATATAGAACAAAAGTGTTTGAGGTTCGTAGATGCCAAGTGGTTCAAGCAAGCAGTGGTCTGCCAGAGTAGTATTTTTTCTTTTTTTCCTTGCGATAGTAAGCGCAGTAGAGTTCTTTCACGCCAAGCAATTAACTTTTCTTAAAAACGAATCGTATTCAGAGGCAAAAAAACAACTATCCATTATCCGTTCTCGGATTGAAGCCGCGATCGTGTCAGATATGTATATCCTCAATAATTTCTCGACTTTAGTGACCATTAACCCTGATGGTGAGGTGAAAAACTGGGACAAGATTGCTGAGAATATCATTCAAGATGGCTTTCATATTCGGCTAATCGGACTCGCCAAAGACGACATTCTAAATTTTGTTTACCCCCTGGAAGGAAATGAACAGGTGCTCGGTATTAATTATCGCGATCACCCAAATCAGTGGGAGTCTGTAGAGATAGCCCGTAACCTTGGTAATACGTTTATTGCAGGTCCCTTCGAGCTGTTTCAGGGAGGGCAAGCCCTTATTACGCGTACTCCGATCTTCCGAGATCCGCCTTTCAATCAAGATTACTGGGGTGTATCCAGCGCTGTTATAGGTTTAGACGAGCTGTTTGAAGATGTTGGAATCGGCAAGATCGAGAACAAGTATCAACTCGCGATACGGGGTAAAAACAGCTCAGGTAAAAATGGCGCTGTCTTTTATGGTACTCAGGATGTGTTCGATAATGCGTTTGCCACCGAACAGGTGAGTTTCCCATATGGGGGGTGGTACCTTGCTCTTTCTGGTAACAAACATGTATTGATGGATGAGCCTTGGTATCGAATTCAAGCGGTAAGACTGGTGAGCTACTCTATCATGTTAGTTCTGGCGTTTGCTTTCTTTACTATTTACCGCTTGTACCGTATTGCAGATAGCCGCTCTATGCATGACGAGCTAACGATGCTACCAAATCGCCGATACTTCATGTATAGCCTCAAGCAAGCCTTTAAAACCACTCAAAAACAGAAGCCAAGAACCTTTGCTGTTGTCAATATCGACCTCGATGGATTTAAAGCTATCAACGACACTTATGGTCATGCGGCTGGCGATCAGGTGCTGATCGAGTGTGCTAATCGTATTCGCAGTGAGTTACGGGTTACAGATATCGTCGCAAGGATAGGCGGTGATGAGTTCTTAGTTTTATTGCCACGCATCATCGATGATCAACATGTCTCTTCGATCGTCACTAAACTACGGAAGGCGATATGCGCGGCACCGGTTGTTTACGAAGCGCACTCAATTTATCTTCGAATTAGTGTTGGTTGGGTTATTCATAATAACAACTACAATGATGTCGATGCGCTCTTGAAAGCCGCTGATGAAAAAATGTACGAACAGAAGCGACAAGTTATCTAGGTTGAATTTGAGTTGCGATTAGAATTTAGTTGCTGAATGTGGGGAAAAGCCTCAGAATACCGCGCTTTGCTCCGTATCAATGTATTTGATGAACAAAAGCTGAAGCAACGCACTTTTTATCGTGTTGCTCATACTAAATGTTATTCAACTGAGAAAATAATCTATGAGTTTTACCTCCCTTGGCCTTTCTGAACCGATCCTTAAAGCTATTGAAGCACAAGGTTACGATAAGCCATCACCAATTCAAGAGAAAGCCGTGCCAGCTGTCCTAACGGGCAAAGATGTTATGGCCGCTGCTCAAACAGGTACAGGTAAAACTGCAGGCTTCACGCTACCTATTCTTGAAATACTATCGAAAGGCCCTCGCGTACGTCAGAATCAAGTTCGTGCGCTAGTGCTAACGCCAACTCGTGAGCTTGCAGCGCAAGTGAATGGTAGCGTAGTGAAATACGGTATTAACTTACCGCTGACTTCTACGGTAGTGTTTGGTGGCGTAAAGATTAACCCTCAGATGCAAAAACTGCGTAAAGGTAGTGACGTGTTGGTGGCAACACCTGGTCGTCTACTTGATCTATACAACCAAAATGCAGTGCGTTTTGACCAACTAGAGATCCTAGTGCTAGATGAAGCGGACCGCATGTTAGACATGGGTTTCATCCGCGATATCCGCAAGATCTTGGCTTTCCTACCTAAGAAACGTCAGAACTTACTGTTCTCAGCGACATTCTCTGATGATATCCGCAGCTTAGCGAAAGGCTTGGTGAACAACCCTGTTGAGATTTCAGTAAGCCCTGCAAACTCGACGGCAAAAACGGTTGAGCAGAGCATCTACCCAGTAGACAAAAAGAAAAAGAGCGCAATGCTAGCGAAGCTAATCAAAGATAACGATTGGCGACAAGTGTTGGTGTTCAGCAAAACAAAACACGGTGCAAACAAGCTTGCTCGCTTCCTTGAAGAGCAAAACATCACTGCTGCGCCGATTCATGGTAACAAGAGCCAAGGTGCGCGTACTAAAGCCTTAGAGAACTTTAAAACAGGTAAGGTACGAGTACTTGTAGCGACTGATATCGCTGCTCGTGGTATCGATATCCCTCAACTGCCTCAAGTCGTTAACTTCGATCTTCCACATGTATCAGAAGACTATGTACACCGTATTGGTCGTACTGGCCGTGCTGGTGAAGTAGGTAAAGCGATTTCATTGGTTTGTGCTGATGAAGTGGGTGAGTTGTTCGGTATTGAACGCCTTATCCAACAAGTGTTAGAGCGTCGCGAACTGGAAGGTTTCTCTCCAGTAAACAAGTTACCAGAGTCTCGCTTGGATACGCGCCCAATTAAGCCTAAAAAGCCGAAGAAAGCAAAACAACCACGCGAGCATGCTGATGGTCAGCGTTCAAGTGATAACGCTCGTGGTCATAAGCCGACAGGTAAGAACAAACGTCATGTAGCAGGTAATGGATCTGCGCCAAAGCGTAAGCCAACATCTGGTAAGAAACCGGCAGAAAACAATTCAGCCGCGGCAGGTGAAGATAAATCAGTAAGAAACAACGGCAGCAACTTTAAACGTGGTAATGCTGGCAATAAACCAGCTGCAAATAACGCGGGTTCTCAGAACACTCTGAGCAAACCAAGCGGTGCCGGTAAATCTAACGGTACGGGTAAGCCAAACAATGCGGGTAAACCTGCAGGCAAGCCTAAAAAATCGGGATACGGCGGTAGTTACGGTCCGGGTAAGTCATCGAATAAGCCAGCAGGTAGCAAGCCTTCGAACAAACCATCTAGAAGCCGCTCTAAGCCAGCTCCTCAGAAGTAGAGTCACTTAGGTAGCCCTTAAGTAGCTGATAGAGACCCAAGAACGAGAATTGCTTTTAGAAGAGTTCTCGCTGATTAGTGGCTTTCTACTATCTAACTCAAATAAGCGCGAATATTGAATCTCAATGTTCGCGTTTTTTTATGGGCGTTGATTTGTATTTCAGGAGAGATTTATTGCTGTCTAAAGTGATTGAATTTATGAGAAATATCGCATTTTGGGGGAGGGTAATGAATCTTTAATGATTCATTAATAACAACATAATCACTAGCGTTTTTGTTGTTGTTTGCAATTTGCAATTCCAGTTTGCAAAACAAACCATGATATACGTGCAATACGTGTCCAGATGCGTAGTAAATTGGTGCTTTATAAGTTGGCACGTATGCTGCATTAGTAACGGTGACCCTTCTTAAGCCGAGGGTCACCTAGCCAACTGACGTTGTTAGTGAACCTTTTTTGTTCACACAAAATATATGACCAATCACGCTTATTGTGGTTGGTTTTTTTTTGCCTGAATTTTAGGTTCTATTGTTACTTTTTTATCCACCACACTTCGAATAACAGCTTGGTTGGCGTGGACATTCTCCACCTCTAGAGCAGATAAGCCTCGCCTCTGTCTCAATCCCACGTTCAATCCAGTTTATATTTAGAATCTTGGCTATTGTCGTGAGATCTTTTTTGATGTTACGCGGGATTGCCACAGAGCCACCATTGTTAACGCATGACGCTTTAAGTTGCTCTGCAATGTCTCTTGAATTACCGCCTTGAGCATCAATCGCAGGGTTTAAATCTATACCAGCACACAACACACGATTGTTACCCGCAGGATCCGTCATATTGATGGATTCACAACAGTAAATTCTTGGCTCATCGCCCACATTCAAAATGGAGATCTGAGCCGAGCTCCCCGCCCGAGGTTCTGATAATCGACGGAACACAGCCCAATGTTGACATGGGTCAGCGACCGTTCTCATATTTCCCCAAGGTAGTGGAATCCCGTTCCCGCGATATACCGCCTTGAGTTTCCCCGGCCCATAAGCATCAAAGTAGTGCCAGTGAGGGTAGGGCGATACTACAGTCATTCGACGCATCGCAACAGAGGGGGAAACCCCTGCTCTTTTGTGGACGTCGATTTCGTAACCAGTGCGGTCGAGTAGTTGCCTGAATGGGACTTTCGGACACAGTAGTGCTCCTGCAAAGAAGCTGGACTCAAAATCTCGCCATGCTTGAAGAATGTCTTGAGAGTTGAGCTGTGAAGATCCTGATACCTGGTTGTCGTCCCATGTGTTGTTGTTGCCGACCGACAACACGCTCTTCAAGCCTTCTTTACTGTGCAGAATACAATGGCCGATATAAACCGAAAGATCGTATTTCAGACGAGTTGGATACTCTTTAAGAATCTCGTTTAAAAAGATCGTACCGGGAGGCTCAAAGAATGACGTCACCAGTTGCTTTGCATTAATCCCAAGCTCATCGACTACGTCTTGCGGCGTGCGCGTCACCCAGCGGATGTTAATTCCAAGGGTTCTAGCGATGTCTATAAGGTCTTCTACGCTCAGGTTAAGACGCTTTAAGCCAACTTCCTCCGCAGCGCGTTCAAGGTCAGGGAAGTGGTTCTGGTTGCTTTCTTGGTGAGCTCGAATCAAAAGGTGTGCAAACTGGCGGCCAGAGATCCCTGTTTGTGAAAGCATTTCAGGAATCGCAATTTGCAGGATGTCGTTGGAGAAAAGGAAGCTCGGCTCGAGTGCCATGCCACTTATCCCTCCACGATTTCCTTTATCAGGGGCAATGGCTTGTTGTTCAGATTCGTCGTCGAGGAACCACGTCGGATTCTTCTGAAAGACCTGTGCGATCACTTCCAGCATATCGATACTTGGAACCCGCTTACCGCGTTCAATCATCGAAAGGTAAGAAACGGAAGGCGCATATTCTGGGTTGATTCTAATACAACGCGCAGACAGATCTTCCATCGTTAAATGGTTACGTTTTCTTAGGTTACGTATTTTCGTACCTAGGAAATGCGACTGACGAACTAAACTTTTTGACAAGGGCATATTTGTAAAATTCACATTGTAAAATTTTTGTTGTGAAATTGTATGTAAAAAAGCGCTAATCTACAAACTAAGCAATTCACAAAATGACAAATAAATTAAACGTTAGTTTGGAATAATTGCTCTAGGACACATTTTTGCTGTAGAAATCGGTGGTTATCACCGGACTGGTCAAGAGGGAAAGACTATGAATATGCTGACATTCGATAAAACAGAAATCCAAAAACAATCAAAGCCATTTATCGCTGAAGCTGTCTTTGCCGTGGAGACAATCAGTGCAAACCAGCAAACTGAAAAGCAAGTGAAAGCAAAGCAATTGCTTGACCGACTCTTCCCATTAGAGAATGGCTCACACCAAGACGTAACTAGCTATGTAGTGGATTACCGACATATCATGGCTTACTTTAAAGACGGTCAGCACAGCGGCTTAAAGCATCCTAAACAGTTTGTAGCGTACATGGGTGAGAAGAACGATCCTGACTCAATCCTGTTCCGTGATGGGAGTGGAAGCCACCTAGAGGTGATGTTTGGTTGTCACAAAGGAACCGGTTGTATTGAGTTGGTGGAAATCGATGATATCCAGCTGGAATCTTGCACCACGTTTGGCCAATCACCAATGGAAGCAACAACCACAATGCGAGAAGAGACTATTGCGGCAATGCGACACTGGATCAGTTTGATTCAAGGTGATGCAAAAGGTAAACCAAAGGCATGCAGTGAAGACAAAGAGTTCAGAGCGAAGAGTGGTGAAGATTACTGCCTGAATTACTGCTACCAACTTTAGTGGCAAGAAGTAAGGTTTCGTGAACGAGAGAGTTAAAGCTAGTAGTCAACCAACTAATACGTAGTTAATAAATTGACACGCAACCAACGAAAAGCCCCAAAGATTAACGCAGAAGTTAGTCTTTGGGGCTTTTTGATGTTCTTTTTAGGCGTTTTTATGGATGGTTCATTGGAGCTAGTAAAGCCGAGCTACTGATAAACCTTAAAGAGGCATGACTCGATTACGACCAAGTGATTTCGCTTCATAAAGTAGCTTGTCAGCGCGTTCGATCAATGATTGAGCAGATTCACCCGGTTCAAGCTCAGCAACACCAAACGATGCCGTGATGCTACCGACTTGTTCACCACTGCGGCGATCTTTAATCGACAGCTTTTCTAAAGAACGACGATTGGTATCCGCGAGTTGGCGAGCAATACGCAAAGACTTGTTTGGCACAATAAGCGCGAACTCTTCACCGCCAAATCGGTAAGCGGAAATACCATCGCGACAGCTTAACTTCAGCTTACGAGCAATACCCTTAAGAACCATATCGCCAAACAGGTGGCCATAGGTGTCGTTGAAATTTTTAAAGTGGTCGATATCGAGAAGAATCAAACACAAAGATTGCTGTGCTTCACACAGAGTTTCCATATCACGATCGAAAGAGCGTCGGTTATAGAGTGTGGTTGTGCTATCGAAGAGCGCATCTTTCTGTACTTCTACCAACTGGTTTTTGAGCTTAGTGATTTCTGACGTCGCGGAGTTTAGTTGTGAGTTCAAAAACTGAGTAGAGTGACGAATATGACGAGACTCAGAAACCAGTTGGCGAACCAGAGACATGACTTCGTCAATGGATAAGCTTTCATGATCAACACGAGCCAGATCTTCGAAGCTTTTATCGATCATGTCAGAAAAAGCGGAGGTGTCGGTCAGGGTGTCGTTCATTGAATTGGAAACTTCAGAAACCAACAGTTCCAAATTAGCGCGGAGGTCATTGATATTGGTTTCAGATTTGCTAGCAACATAGTTGTTGTAAAGCTGCTCACCAACGGCAGGAGGGCAAATACCGTAGTGTTCTAAGATACCATCCATGTCTTGAGTCAGCTGTGGAATAGCGTTGTCGACATAGGTATACCAAAGTGCGTAATTTGCAGGTGTAGTCGACACCCGGTTCTTCATCATTAGAGGTACCGCTTTTTTTAGATTTGCGGTGGATTTCTGAAATTCGTCTTTGTTCATTATTTTTACTGCAGATACCAAAACAACTAAGCCACTTGTGGACAAGGTTAGCGGATTTCGAAGGTCTTTGCTTTAAAAATTATATGATTAATGGATGAGGATTGGGTAAATAACTCATTTTTATTATGAATATCGATTGCGTATTCATAATTGCAATCTAATGGATTGTTATTTAACCATATTTTGGACTATCAAACTTTCGGGATAGAGTGAGTTTATATCAAAATATTAGCGATAAATGCGTACTGTCGTTTCGGGGAGGTGCGTATAAAAAGGAGAGTAAATTGATCGTCGTGCTTTTCTGAGAGAAGCTAGATTAGGAGGTTTGTCCGGCGGTTTGAGTCATGACGAGTTAACGAATGAAACCAATACTAAGAGTAGGAAAGGATTTATGAGCAGGTATAAAAAAGCGCCGATAAAAATCAGCGCTTTAAAATTCTTTTTAGCTATAAGAGCTAATTATTGAGCAACAACGTTTGCTGCTTGTAGGCCTTTTTGACCGTTTTCAACTTCGAAAGAAACCTTTTGGCCTTCTTTCAGAGTTTTGAAGCCTTCAGAAACGATTGCACGGAAGTGTACGAATACGTCAGCGCCGCCGTTGTCTTGAGAAATGAAACCGAAACCTTTCTCTTCGTTAAACCATTTTACAGTGCCAGTATTTGTGTTAGACATAATTTGTCCCTTATTCATAAATTTTCTAAATTGTTGATTGCATTTAATGCAATGCGCTGATAATTGAATTATTTAATATTGCTAAGAAATAAGGAAAAACTACTTACAAAAACGGGTAACGATTTTACATGTCAATTTTTTACTATTCATCTAACTTAAATAACTCCGGCTAACAGAGCGAGAGCATGTTAACACAGTCTTTTGAGATGTACACGCATTGCTTAAGAAATTTGCGTTTTTTTTGTCATACCGTGCGAGTGTACAAAATTCACACTGATTTAGTGATAGTTTTGTCGCTTCTTCCAGCACAACAAAAGGAAGCATCTCAGCTTCCTTTTGATCATTAGTATAGACGATATTAACGCTTGAAGTTGATATCTTCAGTCTGATCTAAATTAATTTTTGTCTTAGCTGGTTGAGTCTCTGCAATCACCTTACCGTGACGTATTGAGTACTGCACTGGTACTTGGCGGCGCACTGCATCAAAACCATTGTCAGCAGGAAGAATCAGTAGGCTACCTGGCTTACCTTCTTCGATGCCGAAGTTGTCTTGGATGTTCAATGTGCGAGCAGAGTTCTTACTGATCAAATCAAGTGAGTTGTTGATCTGGTCGTAACCCATAACCTGTGTCACATGCAGTCCCATGTGCAGAACTTGAAGCATGTTCGCTGTACCCAGTGGGTACCATGGGTCGAAGACATCATCGTGGCCAAAACAAACGTTGATGTTTGCTGCCAGCATTTCTTTAACGCGCGTAACACCACGGCGTTTCGGGTAATCGTCGAAACGGCCTTGTAAGTGAATGTTCACTAACGGGTTTGCCACGAAGTTGATACCAGACATCTTCAACAGACGGAACAAGCGAGACGCGTAAGCACCATTGTAAGAGCCCATCGCAGTCGTGTGGCTTGCTGTTACTTTTTCGCCCATCTCAAATTTATGAGCAAGGGCTGCGAGCGTTTCAACAAAACGAGATTGTTCGTCGTCAATTTCATCACAGTGAACATCGATCAGACAGTCGTATTTGCGAGCAAGCTCGAACACGTAATGCAGAGATTCAACACCGTATTCACGAGTGAATTCAAAGTGAGGGATAGCACCAATCACGTCAGCACCGATTTTCACAGCTTCTTCTAGAAGTTCCTTGCCGTTAGGGTAAGAAAGAATGCCTTCTTGAGGGAATGCAACGATCTGGATGTCGACCCACTCTTTCATCTCTTCACGAACTTCAACCATCGCTCTTAAAGCAACGAGTGTTGGGTCAGATACATCGACGTGAGTACGCACGTGTTGAACACCGTTGGCAATCTGCCATTTCAGTGTTTGTTTGGCACGAGACTTGACGTCTTCGATTGATAGCAGTTCTTTACGCTCAGCCCAACGCTCAATACCTTCAAACAAAGTGCCAGAGATGTTCCAGTTAGGCTCACCAGCAGTTTGAGTAGTATCTAGGTGGATGTGCGGTTCACAGAAAGGAGTAACTGCAATGCCACCTTCAGCATCAAGGATGTCACCTTGATGATTGATTTGTGCGTCATTATCGAGAATGCGAGAAAATTGACCATTTTCAATCAGAATCTGTTTCAAGCCCTCTTGGTCTTGAAGTTTCGCGTTCTTGATTAATAAGCTTGTCATAGTGTGTCCTTAAGCGGCCTGAGATTTCAGAGCTTTTTTGTTCAATAGAGGATTAAGCACGAGGTAACTGATTGCACCACCTAACACTGCGTTCAAAGGAACAACGCCGGGTAGGAAGTGACCAGCGGCTACGCCTGTTACTACCGCGATAATGCCAGCCCAGTTTACGGTTTGGAACTCTGCATTTGCAAAATCTTTGTAACGTTTACGATTCGCAAAGAAGTCGGCGATGATTACGCCACCAATTGGTGGAATCGCCAGTGAAAGGAAGGTTAACCAACCTACGAAGTTGTTGTATAACCAAAGTGCGAAAATCGTACCGATAATGCCGTTAATGATAGACATTGTAGTACTTGAGCGACCTGTGATGTTAGAGAAACCAAGACCCGATGCATAAAGTGCATTTTCGTTAGTTGTCCAGATGTTCAAACCAAGCACGATGATGGCTGGAAGCAATAGACCTTGCGCGATCATCACGTCTGAAATGTCAGCCTGACCGGTTGCGGCTGCGCCTGCTGCGCCGAAGATAAACATCAGCGAGTTACCGATAAAAAATGCGACCATAGTGATCAATACTGCGCTCGCTGGCTTTTTACCAAAGCGAACGAAATCGGCAGTCAACGTACCCGCACTCACAAACGAACCGACAACCATTGCTAGTGCCATTGAGAAGTCCATTGGCGTCTCTGGCTCAATCAGTTGCAGTTGCTCTAGTCCGCCAACACTGTCTACGGCTGTCAGTACTGAGTAACCACCCAGAATTGCAATCGCAGGTACTGCAATCGCTGAAAGCACCATTAGCGCTTTAATACCGAAGTACACTGTCCCCGTCATCAACAAGCCTGAAACGATAATCAAGGTGTTGGTATCAATGCCAGTCGCTTTTTGTACTGGAATAGCAAACATTGCAACACCCACACCAAACCAACCCACTTGTGTACCACCAAGTAGAGCAGAAGGAAGCCATGAGCCTTTAGTACCAAAAGAGAAACGAGCAAGGAGGTGAGTAGAGAGGCCAGTAGATGAGCCGATGTAGCCAAGAAATGAAGTGTAAATACCGAGGATTAGGTTACCGATGAGAGCGGCGAGGAAGAAATCGTTGAATGAAAGACCTGTCCCGAGTGAACCACCTGTCCACATACTTGCAGAGAAGAAAGTGAGTCCAAGCATTACCATGGTGAGTGAAGCGACTCCTTTCCTAGCCGATGTAGGAACCGGCCCTAGACTGTAGTTATTATCAGCAGCCATTTTTTACCTCCGCAAATGATCAAAATTAAAATTAACGGTCGCCGTATTGCAGGCAAACGTGCGCATTATGGTGATATAAATCACATAGTCAATGCTAATTTTGTCAGTAATGACAGTTTTAAATCAGTTACTAAACTAATTGTCTTTTAAAACATAAGGTTATTTTCTGTGTTTATTTCAAAAAAATAAATAGAAAACGTTTTCTATAACGCATTGACTATCTGCTGTTGTTGGTTGGCTATGAATGTAGATTATTATGCTTTTAAATGGGTGTCTGTATCGAAGAGGAGAGTGGTTGGCCAGGCTGCAGGCAAAAAAATAGCCAATCGCAATAATCGCAATTGGCTTATATATTTTGTGAACAATAATAGGGTTCACTAACAACGTCAGTTGGCTAGGTGACCCTCGGCTTAAGAAGGGTCGATATGTACGTAGCAGTTAGTGTGCCAACTTTTAAAACCCGTTAAAACGGCAGTTTTATAGCAATTCGGTGCGTATTTGAGCGTTTGGTTTGCATTTTTGCAACCTAATGTTGCAAATTGCAATTGCGTTTTGCGATCTTAGGCTTTTAATAACGAGTAAAACAGATAAAAGTGAACGTTGAATATCGAATGTTTAATGTTGCCTAGCTCCTCGAATTAGGGTGTTGTTTCTAGCACCGACTATCAAGATATAAAAAAGCTCGTGCGTTCTGAGAGCGCACGGGCTTAGTATTATTTCACTAATGGTAAGTATTAGATGGAGTAGAAGAAGTACAGTTGAGACTTCATTCTAATGATGATCCCGCGTATTACATCTAGGAACGCCATAAAGCTGATAGGCTTCTCACCGCTTACCCACGCTAATCCAACAGAACCAACAGGAATATCGTAGCCCTCTGCCTCGTCTATTTTCAAACGAACGAAGTGGTGTTTGTTCTGAAGGTTTCTTCCTGTGGTCACACGTACTTGCTCATCGATACCGAGTAAACTCGCTTGCGCTTCACCGGTGGCTTCTACAATGCCTTCTACAGTTGCAGAGAATATTTTCCCTGGATATACCGCTGTCGCGAACTCAGCAGGCTGGCCGACTTTAATGTTGCGAATCGCTTGGTGATTGACTCGCATCAGCACGTACTTTTCTTCGGTATACATTTGTATACGAGGCATCATTGAAACACGCTGTCCCTCACGAAGAATAAAGTTCGTTACAAAGCCGTCAGTCGGTGCTGTAACCTTAGTACTGTTCAGATCCCACTGTGCTTGCGCTAGTGTTGCCTTCGCAGAGTCGACCTCAGTCTGCTTCTTGCTTACATTAGTTTCAGCTTTGTGGATGTTTAATTTCGCATTCTCTGCATCAACTTCTTTTTTGCTAAGCTGAGATTCCAATGTAGTGACGTTATGCGTTGCTAAGTCTACCTTGGCTGTTTGTTGGTCGATGTCAGTTTCAGTAATGGTATGTTCTACGACACTATTTTGCTTCTGGTAGCGGTCAAGTGTCTTTGATTGCAATACCAAATCTGTTTTAGCTGAATCTATTTGTGCGACTGAAGCTTTAATGTCTTCAAGCGCCGACTGATAACTGACTTTTGCAATGCTCACTTCTTGGCGAGCTGTGTCTAACGCCACTTCTGCAGACTCAAGCTGAACGCTAGCTTTATCTCTCGCGATGACGTATTTGGTGTCATCAATCTCGTAGATCAGTTCTCCTTCAGTCACATCCTGGTTCGGTTGGATGTGAACTTTGGATGTTTTGCCCGACACATTGGTTGAATCTGGGCGCAACTGAATATGCGGGGACTGAACAACTGAGCCGCCAGATAGGTCCATCGGAGTAAAGTTGAGTAGGCCAACCCATACAAACAACAACCAAGACGTACCACCTAAGTAGGCAAATGCCTTGGTGCCTTTATTCCAAGGCATACCAACAAGTCTGAGTAAGTAAATAAACAGTGCCCAAATAGCTAAGCCTTCTAACATGTTTGGCTCTCCTCATCTTGCTTGTCGGAAGTTGGCTTCTCCTTAGTTGTTGTCGGTGACTTCCATGTGTCTCTTAGATTGATGATGGCTTTTTCCATATCAACGAAGGCCAATATGACTGCTAGTACCCATACCCAGTGCCACACAAAACCAATCCATGTTAATGCGGTGATTAAACCGAGTTGTTGGTGCTCTTTACTATGAGCTTTGTTGATTGGTAATTCATGCACGCGCCAGAAGCCGTAACATGCAGCTGCGATGGTTGCGACCAACACAACGCCTGCAACTACGTGTAGTGCGGTATCTGCGCCGGTTCCGACAAATGGGACACTAACTAAACTCATTGATAAACCCCAGGTTAAATTGAGCGCTGAGTGTGATTGATATCAGATTTTGAGGTTGAAAATTTACCAATTACTTTAATAATAATGCCAATATGATTTGATCTGTAACTGTGACTTCTAGATATGGTGGCTAATGAATAATTGTAACTTCTTAAGAGCATTGGGGATTTTGGGTATTTACCAACACGCAACGGCTAATGAGGTCGTGAATGCAGAGCAATTAGGTATCCCCAAGTCAGTTTTTAATAACCCGATGAGCCTTATTCCGGTTGGTGAAGTGGACAAATGGTATAACCTACTTCAACAGCAAACAGGTGATTCCGATATTATCTTGAAGCTGGCTGATAGGGTGGATATTGAAAGGTTAGGTCCTCTCTCCAACTGGTTTTTCTCTGGGCATGACCTTGCTTCGACTATTCGTCGAGTTAACATTGGGTTGCACTGTTTGCAGTCTGGCGCTTTTTTGTATGGCGCTCAAGTCGGAAGATTCATTAAGTGGTGCTACGACAACCCTGCTTACACCGAGGCGGGAAAGGTGCATGACTCCATCCGAGTTGCCATTTTTATGATGAAGATATTAAGGCATTACTTGGGAGAAGATTTTACGCCCGCTGCCGTATCTATCGCGGGGTATCGAGAAAACACTCAACTCTATCAAGAATATTTTGGTTGCAACATCCAGTGGGGCCAACCACGAACAGAGATTTGGATACCAAGCGAGCTGAGGTTATCGATCAATCAAGCGCCTTTGGTCGGCAAGATGAGTTTGGCAATGAACTTCCATGACTTAGATAACTATCTCAATATGCCAGATGCCGAGGATGAGCATAAGGTGACTTATGAGATGATCAATTACAGTCGCCATTTCGGCCTACCAACGTTGCACAAAGTGTCGAGTTTGCTTGGGTTATCTGAACAACAATTTCAGCGTCGACTGCATAACTTAGGTGTCAACTTCTCTACCATTATGGGGTATGCGTTAAGTAACGTGGCGGTAGAACTGTTGATGTATTCGGTACCAGTAGAAGAAGTTGCGACGAGGCTAGGTTATACCAATGTCGCAAGTTTTAACCGTATGTTTAAGAAACACCGAGGCCTAACTCCAAAGCAATATGTTGAACGTTTAAAAACTGACATCTAACAATTCAAGGCTAACTTATGGTTCGTTTCTGGATTAGGCTGGACAAGTAAACCATGCTCCAAGTGCTAAGGATGAAAGGGGCGGTGAGAGGCAGCAATGACAGCTCATGAAAACCGAGCGTAATGAGACAACTTAACAGCATGCCTAATAGGATTAACGGCCAAGGGATTCGCGGATAGAGCACAAGTGCTAGAGTGGTAAGAATGGCGTTGTACCCGTAAAGACCTTGGGCGATCAGTTCGTTTGAAGCGCCAATCAAATCGCTAAACAAGGTGCTGATTAACACTGCAAGTGCAATCCAAATGGCATGCTTGATATTGTTGAGTGCGATGGCAATTAAGATAACGAGCCCCGACAATGCATTTTCGATAAAGCTGACTTGGCTTATCCCTTTTAAGAACGGGATCACTACTGTTGGTAGGTTGAAGCTCGAGTCTGCTTCAATACTGATAAGTGGCATCAGTGCAGAGCCAGATGTCGAAAACGCTGATAGATCAAAGGTTGATTGGATAAGATAAATCAGCCAAGTGATGAGGATAAAGGCGCTAGTGTAACCGTGATATTTCTTAGAGCGGAATACTATGTGAGCAATGGGCACTGTGAGTAGCGCACCTAACACAGTCACTAAAGCCAACGTTGGTGTCACACCAAAAAAGTTACCGATAAATAAACCAATCAAAGCCCCATTTAGCGCGTACATTCCACTATCAATGTCTTTGCTTTGTTTGATGGAATAACGAGCCAATGCAAAGCTACAAATGGCGCCAAGCAAGGTAAGAAAAGCCAGTGCAAGTGACTCAATAGAAATGGCAAACAATAATAGAAGCGACGTCATAAAGGATGGTGTGAAATAGACTTGCCCAATGCCATTGAGCAAGCCTTGAAATGGTAGAATATCCTTATCCGTTTTCATCGTCTGATTACATCATTGAGTCATGTTAATTTTTTGTAAGTCAGATTGTATGCAATTTTATTAAGTAAACCATCTTGGTGTGCTAATTCTGACACCAGCGTTCACCATAAGCGTGTTGGTAATCAGGTGCTTCAATGATGCCTTCTTGTTCTGGAACGGTTTCTAATGGTCCAACAACCGTTCGATAAGGCAATACGCCAGCCCATACTGGAATGTCCATATCGGCCTTATCATCATTCACCCCATGCTTACCGATCTTCACGGAGGCTTCCGTTAAAGGTATCGCTAGTAGCTCGGTTGCGGTGAGCTCTTTCTCATTGCTGAGCCTAACTTCATCGGTTCTGCCTGGCGCGATTTGCTCAATGAAGATATTCAACAAGCGGTCTTTTTCTTGGTTATCGTCGATGACTGAAAATGAGCCCAATACCACAGCAGAACGATAATGCGCGCTATGATGAAATGCAGAACGAGCCAGCACCCAACCATCGAACAGAGTGAACGTCAAACAGGTGGGTTCTCCCTTTTTTAACCCTTTTAATAAGCGGCTGTTTTTAGCCCCATGAATGTAAACCATGTCATCCACTCGCCATGCGAGCATCGGGATAACCATCGGACCTTGTTCGCCCTGTAACGCAATGTGTGCGATTAAGCTTTCATCAATAATTTGATGGAGTTTCTCTTGTTCAAATACGGCTTTGTGTGCCCCTTTTTTAATCGTGGTTCTTTTCGTGTTAGATAACATAATCGCTCCTTAATCATTGCCTTTTGATTAAGGTAGCGATTAACTGGTCTATTAAATAGAGCCACTTTTGAACACTATTTGGATCCAGTTATGCAGCCTATTGATGTCGGTGACTTGCAATTAGACGAACAACACGACACTCGTCAAACCGCCTTGTTTCATGCGATTAGAGAGAAGATCGTTCAAGACTTATGGAGCAAAGGCAGCAAGTTACCTTCAACACGTAAGTTAGCCGTCGAGTTATCGTTGAGTCGGAATACGGTGATTTATGCGTACGAACAACTGGTCACTGAAGGTTATATAGAGAGCAAGCAAGGTTCAGGCTTTTATGTCTCGGTTGAACAACCAGAGCATTTTCTCAGTTTGTCTCAGCCGAAGTTTGTTGAGAGTGCGAGGGTGAAACAAACAGTCAGTCAACCGAGTGCAAACATAGCAGCATTTAACGATATTAATCGCAGCTTTGCTCCCGGAGTTCCTGACTTAGAAGCGTTCCCTTTTGCCAAATGGCAGAGGCTGCTACAACGCCACTCTACACGTCAGAACATTGCGGGCAACCAAGAGGTTCAAGGAAGCTTAGCTTTGAGAGAAGCGCTGAGTGGGTATCTTGCAAGCAGTCGTTCAGTTCACTGTAGTGCAAGAAGAATCATCATCACCGCAGGCGCGCAGCAAGCTATTTCAATCGGTTTGATGGCGACGTTAGTGATGGGTGACAAAATTCTTGTGGAAGAGCCCGGTTATCGACAAGTACATAAAATTATCGACCTGTTGAGATTAGAGCTAGACGGTGTGAGTGTGCATGAGAAGGTTGGGTTAGATATTGAGAAAGTTCTTTCCAGCAACGCCAAGGCTCTATATGTCACGCCGAGTAATCAATATCCAATGGGCACGACTTTAAATACTGAGCAACGCCTTAAATTGATCGATTGGGCGAACAAAAACCAATCTTGGATCATTGAGGACGATTACGACAGCGAGTTCCAGTTTGCTCATCGCCCTTATACTAGCATGCAAGGGCTGGCGGGTAAGCTAGGACTTGATGACCGAATCATCTATGTCGGCTCCCTGAGCAAGGTGATGTTTAATGGACTTCGATTAGGGTACTTAGTGGTGCCAGAAAGCCTGATGGAAAAGTGTCTTGAAATTAAAGATGCGCTCACTGGAGATACAGCGTCCCATACACAAGAAGCTTTGGCTGATTTTGTTCGAGAAGGCGATTTATTGCGTCATATTAGAAAGATGCGTCGTTCATACAAACTCAAGCACGAAGCGATGATTGAGGCCATTCAAAGCGAATTTAACGGTGACCTTAAAGTGATTAGCCAAGCGGCGGGGTTGCATGTCACGGTTAAATGGTCGAACGGAATATCAGAGCAGAAATGGAGTCGACGAGCTGAACTTGAGAACATCATCATTCGACCGTTTGATTTTTATGAATATGGTTCAAGTGATGAACGTGATTGGAGTGGGGCGGTATTGGGCTTTGGTAATATCCGCTTGAGTGACATAAAGCCGAAGATCAAACAGATCGCTCGGCTTTTTTATCAGTAATATTGGTAGCGCTAATTTACAACTTGTCGATAGAAACCGTGGGCTTACCCAACCACTTTCGCCAAGGGAGTGACAATGTCACAAAAATAGTGACGGCATAGAGCATCGACCAACCTAAGCAGATAAACACCAAGGTACAAATGACAAATGAGAGCATGGCTGTGTATCTTGATGCGCCTGTCAGTAATCGGCAAGCGGCTAACATTGCTAGTAGATAAACTAGAACAAAAATACCGTTGGCGAGCTTAAGAAAGAACTCAAGGTCCAAATTAGATAGCTCACCAATCACACATGAGATCAATGCGATAAATCCTATTGCCAAGGTTGGATAAAAAGGTACGCCGCGGCTGTTCAGTTGAGCCATTCTACTTGTAGGGCTGTGTTGGCGAGCTTGCGCCCAGATCATACGAGACAAGCTTTGCGTATAAAGATTGAGGCTGGCAAAGCAAGCAAAGAATCCCAGCACACTGATGACAGTCTTGAAGCCATTGCCAAACAGTTGCTCTGTTACCCAAGGTATGGATGCTGCATCGAATTCAGGTGATCCGTAAGCCCCCAATTTCAGAATGACTACGGAACAAGCCCAGTACACTAGCCCCGCAACAAAACAGCCTGCAATGATGGCTATTGGGAAGTCACGCTGTGGGTTTTTGAACTCTTCTCCCATATGAGCAAAAGCTTCTATTCCGACAAAGCACCAAAACATGACAGCCAAAGCTGCGCCGATAGACCACATCGAATCGGACGAGATCGCCGGAAGAGTCACATCGGTTAACGTTATATCAGCTTTCCAGACAAAGGCACTAACCAAGGTGAAAATCGACAACGCAATTACGGTTTGCAGTCGGCCAGAAGATTTACTGCCCATCAAATTGACAGCAATAAGTAGGGCTACGGTAAAGGATTGAGCACCAAGCGGTGTGTCGAGAGGTGCGGGTAATAGTTGTTGAGCAAAGCCGCCTGCTAATGCAATCGCGGCTGGAATACCGACAGGAATCACACTCACGAACAACCAAGCCACGCTTGTTTCTAATCGTTCGCTAAACGCCTGACGCACAAAGTAAGCAGTACCACCTGCATTCGGGTAGCGTTTTCCCAATGCGGCGAAGGTGAGCGCAATGGGACAAATAGCGATAAACAGGATTAACCAAGCGAGCAGAGACAGCTGCCCAGCGATGCCTGCTGCGATAGCTGGAATCATAAACAGCCCAGTACCAAGCAAGGTCGTCGAGAGTTGTCCGATTCCAGAGATTAGCGTGATTTCTTGTTTGAGTTGTGTCATTCGCTCTCCTAGCGGTTTGATTCTGATCGGCCTTCCAGTAACTGTTTTCTGGCGACTATCTTGTGGTGTGTGACGTTCTGATTGAGAGCATACATTGTCACCATCAATAATACAGCTAGCGAAACGTCGTAAGACACCGTCATTTTAACGGTATTAATCCGATTAAGTGTGAAAGTGTCGCTGTCATAATGGCTGTTATAAGTAGGAAAGTTGTGTCAAATTAGGTGTTATAAATAGAACAATAAATGGAAAGAATCAAAAGCATGGATAAATTTGATCGCCAGGTTTTGGATATTCTCAAAACCAATGCACGTTGCTCTGTGAGCGATATCGCCAGAGATGTCAGCCTCTCGCGCTCGGCTGTGAATGCCAGAATCAAAAAACTGGAAAGCGATAAGGTGATTACGGGCTATTGCGCTCAAGTGGCAGAACCTAGCCAAACAAAGAATGTGTGCGCTTATATCTCGTTGAAGTTCGATATGTCGAGCAGTGACCATAGTTGCGAGTCTTACGCGAATCGAATCCAGAGTATTAATGAGGTGCAATGGTGTCACTCTATTAGCGGTGAGACCGACATGATGCTGTACGTGGAAGCGGAAAGCATGGACAGCTTAAACCGAGTTCGAGATCAACTGCAAAGCTACCCTGATCTTCGCCATCTAATGACTCATACGGTTTTGACTGAGTTTTTTAACAAACAGAATGCGACGGTGCATTCATGCTAGGCAATGTCAACTTAAACCTGCTGCGTTCGCTGCATGTGCTTCTTGAAGAGTGTCATGTGAGCCGAGCTGCTCAACGTCTGCATATCACACAATCCGCGGTCAGCCGCCAGCTTAGCCAGCTACGAGATTTGTGTGGTGATCCGTTGCTGGTTCGAGATGGTAACAAGCTGGTTCCTACTAACCGTGCTCTGCAGCTTAAAGACAAGCTTGATGACTTGCTTAGTGAATTTGACCACCTGTTAGATGATAAGCCATTTGAACCGCAAGATTGGCACGGTGAGTTGGTGTTGTCTTCGAGTGATTATGTGGCTCAATATATTCTGCCTGTGATTGTGGCTGAGGTGTCCGCTGAAGCGCCGAACATCAATTTGGCTTATCGCTTGTGGCAGCCAAACTACCTTGAAGCGCTGAACGAGTCTGGTATTCACTTAGCTTCGAGTATGTTTCCCACAAAGCCAGAACATGTCTCAAGCATCAAACTTGGTGAAGATAAGTCTGTATGTTTGATGCGTAAATCTCACCCTTTAGCTCAACAAGCGGTTTTGAGTGCAGAAGATATCGTTCGCTATTCTCACATCAAGGTGACGGGGGGCGGAGATAAAGACAGCTACGCGGACATAGCATTGAAGAAACAAGGGCTAAAGCGAAGAGTCGCTTTACAGGTTCCGTTCTTTTCATCGGCTGGAACGGTGTTGATGCAAGATGATTACCTAATGATCGTGCCGGAACATATCGCCCATAACCTAGGGCGACACCTCGATACTATCTACCTTTCTTTGCCATTTGATACGGAAATGCACACCTATTGGCTAATGTGGCACCCTAAATATGACAATGATTCTGCCCACAAATGGGCGCGAGAAAAGGCATTCCAAGCTATGCAGAAGTCGAGTTACAATATCAGTATGAATTGAAATCATGAGTGCGATGACTATCTTTGATTTCAAATGATACCTATGGCGAATTATGGTAGCTAGCAAGTACAAGGCGTTCAGTCGGAACGTATGGTTTTATTAGGAATGGAATGATGACAGTAACAATTTGGTTTTCTTTATTGGCGATTTGCTTGTTGGGGGCAATGTCTCCGGGCCCGAGCTTGGCGATGATCGCTAAGCATAGCTTGGCTGGTGGCCGTATGAACGGGCTTATCGCAGCTTGGTCACATGCCGCTGGTATCGGTATTTATGCGTTCGCAACCATTGTTGGTTTAGCAGTTGTGCTTGAGCAATCTCCAATGCTTTTCAAAGGTATTAGCTTAGCGGGGGCTGCGTATCTGTTTTATCTCGGCGTAAATGCGTTGCGTTCTAAAGGTGGTGTTGCCGCGAAATTAGAAGCGGGTGAAAAGATGAGTTACATGCAATCTGCTCGCGAGGCTTTCTTGATCTCTATCCTGAGCCCAAAGATCGCGCTGTTCTTCATCGCTCTGTTCAGCCAATTTGTTGCTCTAGGTAATGAGCTAACCAATCAAGTGATTATTGTTTCAACACCGCTGATTGTCGACGGTCTTTGGTATACCTTTATCACCTTGGTGCTGTCTAGCCCATTGATTGTTGAACGTATTCGCTCGAAAGCTCAGTTGATTGATCGACTATCTGGCGTGGTGCTGATTTTGCTTGCTGTTCGTGTGGTGTGGACGATATAGCAGTGCGTGATAACAAATAGCAGTGCACGATAACAATAAGTAACGAGACGTTCCCGAAAAACGATACTCATTAAAAGGCTCACTAGAGGTTATCTCGTGAGCCTTTTTGGCTTTTATGGATTGGCTTCAACAGGCTTGAGCTTGTTAGCCTTCAGAGTTGAGCACCGCATCTAGCTTCGCCATAGAATCTGAGAAGTAGGGGTTGTAGGTCAAACGTGCATGATTTTTACCTTCTTCACGATAGCCCCATGCTGAGTACCAAACTTCACTTGTCGCGTTGCACTGCTCTTCAAACCCTTCAGCCTGACCATTAGAGCAAATCTTCTCGCTACCATTGACTCCGTAATAAGGGTTATTTGGTGAGAACAGTAACCCCATGTGAGAACCGTTTGAGATACGTTGCTCTGGAATCTTCATGCTGTACTGAACTGCGCGAGGATCCTCAAGTGGCGTCTCCCCTTGCCAAACCAACACATTATTTGGGTTAGGCATCGATTCAGTAAACGCTTGCTGAACGTAGTGGGTGTCAATCACGCTGTCGCCTTCACTCATCATAATAAACACCGGCTTGTCGAAGTGTTTAGCTTCTAAATCATCTCGAACCACTTCTGATGTTTCGTAGTAAACCGACGCACCATTCATTGGCAGCGAGTTGTAACGCACTACATTGTCTTCAGTATCTTGATCAGCCCAAGTGACAAAGTAGCTTGCTAGTCCTGCGTATTGAACGGCAGACGAGCTTGGTTGAAATGCAGGCGAAAACAGTAATAACCCTGAGATTTTTGGATCATTCATCGCTTGTGAAGTCACCAAGTTTGCACCGGTTGAGTAACCACCTAGCCATACAGAATCATACTCTTGCTCAAGTAACTTCGTATGATGAGCTACCACACCTTGCCAATCTTCTAGGCTCGGCTGCATTAAATCACCGACACGACTACCGTGGCCCGGAAGTAACACGGTTCTTACTAAGTAACCTTGTTCAGCTAAATGAGTCGCGATGTCTTTAAACGAATAGGGTGAGTCGCCTAATCCGTGAACCAATAGAACGGCCTTTCCGTTAGGTGTGGCAGGCTTGTACTCAGTCGGAGAATTAAGTTGGATCTCGAGTTGCTTGTCTTCCGTCATGAACACACGGTTTTTCAATAACCAATCTTGGGTGTCATGGACATAGGCATCAAAGCTATCTTGTTGATAGTTTGGTAAGTCAGGAGAAGTTTCGTAAGCGGGTATAGATGTCTCGTTGGAGCAACCAACGAGACTCAAAGTCGTTAAGGCCAGCAGTGCTAGAAGGGGCTTTCTTTGCATTATGTAATGTTGTCTCTGTTGTTCTGTCGTTATGTTTGAAACTAAAGTTTAGATTACTTTTTGCTTGAAAGGTCTTCGTATTCACCTTCAATAACACCTGCATCATTGGTTGATGACTGGTGAGTGTGCATGTGAGCTGCGAAGCCCTGTTTCTTCATTTGATTCTGAATGCGCTTGCCAGTAATTAAAGCTGCGATAGCTAAAGGAATAGCAAGGATCAAGCTTGTGAATAACGCCAAAAGGCCAGTAAACAATGCAACAATCGTGACTAATATATTTTTCATATTCATTCCTCTTTTTCTATGTTGTTACTTTATCGCTTCTATTCTGAACGAAACATGAACGCCGTTAATTAATCTTCGAGAGTCACTATGACACGGATGTGTGCTCTTGGGGAGTTTATATGTAGTCATAATCACGCACTAAAAATATGGAATATGGTTAAGTTCAATAAAATCAATAAGTTAAAAGTTGGCACGGTTGATGCTCTATAGGGGTTGGAATAAGTCACTGTAAGCAAAGCACTTACAGCTAATAAAAATTACTGGAGCCCCTTATATGTTCTGTATTCAATGTGAACAAACAATTCAAACCCCAACCGTAAAAGGCTGTTCTTTCGCACAAGGTATGTGTGGTAAAACTTCGGAAGTATCCGACCTTCAAGACGTGGTGGTGCATTCTCTTCAAGGTGTTTCTTTTTGGGCCAATTTGGGCCGTGCTTGCGATGTTATCGATACTGAAATTGACGAGTGGGCGCCAAAAGCGTTTTTCGCAACATTAACGAATGTTAACTTCGATCCTGCTCGCATTATCGAGTTTGCTCAGCAATCTCACGAGTTTAAGCAGCGTTTAGAACAACAGGTTCGCGCTGCAGCTACATTGATTGGTTTTGAGATCCCAGCGCTTTCTGCCGCTGCGCAATTCGATCTTCCAACAGATTCTTCAGAGCTATTGGCACTTGCGCCTCAAGCTGCGGTTAACCGTGGTCACGATTCTCAACATGAAGATGTGATTGGCCTTCGTCTTCTTTGCCTATATGGCTTAAAAGGTGCAGCGGCTTACATGGAACATGCTCGTGTTCTTGGTCAAACTGACAATGCTATTTTTGCTGAATACCATGAAATCATGGCGTTCTTAGGTACAGATCCATCAGACCTAAAACAACTGCTAGATACATCTATGCAGATTGGCTTGATGAACTACAAAGTCATGGAAATGCTGGATAAAGGTGAGACAGATACATTTGGTCACCCTCAACCAACAACCGTGAATGTGAAGACGAAGAAAGGTCACTGTATCCTTGTTTCTGGTCATGACCTACATGATCTAGAAAAGATCCTTCAACAAACAGAAGGCAAGGGCATCAACGTTTACACCAACGGTGAAATGCTACCTGCACACGGTTACCCTGAACTGAACAAGTACCCACACCTTGCGGGTAACTACGGCAGCGCTTGGCAGAATCAGCAAAAAGAGTTTGCGAACTTCCCTGGTGCGATTGTAATGACATCTAACTGCCTACTTAACCCAGATGTAGGTTCATACGCTGACCGTCTATTTACACGTAGCATCGTGGGCTGGCCGGGTGTTGCTCACCTTGAAGGTGACGATTTCAGTGCAGTGATTGATTGTGCTCTCGCGCAAGAAGGCTTCAAGCATGACGAGATCGAGCAAATGATCACTGTCGGCTTTGGTCGTAATGCTCTTATGGAAGCTGCGCCTGCGGTTGTTGAGCAAGTGAAAGAGGGCAACATCAAGCACTTCTTCCTAGTCGGTGGTTGTGACGGTGACAAATCTGAGCGTAGCTACTACACAGACTTCACAGCTCAAGCGCCAGAGGATTCAGTAATCCTTACATTGGCATGTGGTAAATTCCGTTTCAACAAGAACCAATTCGGCGACATTAATGGTATTCCACGTCTGCTCGATGTAGGTCAATGTAACGATGCTTACTCTGCGATTCAGCTTGCTATCGCACTGTCTCAAGAGTTTGATTGTGGCATCAACGAACTACCGCTAACACTGGTTCTTTCTTGGTTCGAGCAAAAAGCGATCGTTATCCTACTGACTCTGTTTGCTCTTGGTGTAAAAGGCATCTACACAGGCCCAACAGCACCTGCGTTCCTAACAGAGAACCTACTAAAGATTATTCAAGACGAGTTCGACATGCGTTCTATCTCAACGCCAGAGCAAGATCTTAAAACAATCTTAGCGGCTTAATCTAAGCCTGCTCCTAAGCCTCGTTGTTGTGACGTTTTTCTGAAACAGACAACGGCGAGGCTTTTTCGATTTCAATCTTCAGTCATTTAATTATTTAGTTATCAGTAAGGTACACGAACTATGTATGCATGGTCGGATAGCGATTCAATCAATTTAGTGTGTTTAAAGAAATGGCATGAGACGCCAGATACGGTCAGCTTCGAACTCGGCAATATTCCACAAGATCTACATTTTAATTTTAAGCCCGGTCAGTTCATCACGCTTGGTTTGAATATGCCGACGAAAACAGATTACCGTGCTTATTCTGTGGCTTCTTGCCCTGAAGATAATCGCCTGAAGCTGACGGTAAAACGTGTGGAAGGTGGCTTGGTTTCGAACTTTATTGTTGATGAGCTTGATGAGGGCGACGAAGTTTCAGTGCTGAAGCCTGCAGGCGCATTTAACTGTATTGATTGCATACCAACATCGACGAATAAAGTGACGCTAGTGAGCGCAGGTTGCGGTATCACACCTGTGATGGCGATGGCAAAATATTGGCTGGCTCAAGGCAGTGATATTGAGATCGACTTCGTCCACATGGCTCGCAATAAGCGTGAGACCATTTACTTTGAAGAACTGCATCAACTAGGTGAGTCACATGCTAACTTCAATTTAAGGTTGCTACTAAAAGACAACGAAGGAACAACGGCTCCTCAAGGTCGTTTAGATAAAAACTGGTTAGTGAAACTAAGCCCAGACATCCTAGATAGAACCGTCTACCTCTGCGGCCCAGTTGGCTTTATGCAAGACATAGAAAGCTACCTGAAAGAGCTTGAGTTCAACATGGAAAACTTCTATCAAGAAAGCTTCACACCAGCAACTCAAAACAATAATTCACTCACCAATAGCGATATTGCCTCAGAAGAATCACAGGCAGAAGCATCTGCAGATTCAAGTGGTGCTGTTAAGGTGTTTGTTCCTGCATTTGGTGCTGAAGTTGAAGCAGAAGCGGGCACGCCATTAGCAGATTCATTAGAAAAAGCAGGCGTTCCAATTATCATCGCTTGTCGTAGTGGGATTTGTGGTTCTTGCAAATGCAAAGTAACCAAAGGTTCAGTGGAATCAAGCAGCCAAGAAACATTGACGCCAGAACAGATTGAACAGGGCTATGTACTTGCTTGTTCAAGTTCTATTCAGTCAGATGTTGAAGTTGAATTGTAACAGGCTTGAAGCTTTGCAGGGTGATGAAGACAAGGTCTCGTCATCGAGATAAAAGTTAGAGTGCCAGATGTAAAAAGGCCACCTAGATCAGTTAGAGAGAGCAGATCTAAGTGGCAACCCTCTTGTTTATACGGGGGAGTAAAACAAAAGGGGTTGCGAAGCCCATAACAGACTTCGCAGATATAGTTATTATGTTGTGGAGCTTTTTGCGATGGACGTATCTACAAGAGCGAAGTTGATTAAACTTCAGGGTATGTCTTGTAGCGTACACCCATCATCTGTTCCATACAGTGAACAACTTGGCAGCTGTAACCAAACTCATTGTCGTACCAAATGTACAGCACGGCACGGTTGTCTTGTGCGATAGTTGCCACACCGTCAACCACGCCTGGGTGACGAGAGCCAACTAAGTCAGTCGATACAATCTCAGTCGAGTCTGTGTAATCGATTTGTGCAGACAAAGCAGAAGACAGCGCCATTTCACGTAGGTACTCGTTCAATTCTTCTTTGTTTGTGCCTTTCTCAAGGTTCAGGTTCGCGACAGCCATTGAAACGTTTGGCGTTGGTACACGAATCGCATTACCTGTTAGTTTACCTTCCATCTCTGGCATCGCTTTTGATACGGCTTTGGCTGCACCAGTCGATGTCAGTACCATATTCAATGACGCAGCACGACCACGACGATCACCTGAGTGGAAGTTATCGATTAGGTTTTGATCATTGGTAAATGAGTGAACGGTTTCGATATGACCAGACAATACACCAAACTTGTCATGAACCGCTTTTAATACAGGAGTGATTGCGTTGGTGGTGCAGCTTGCAGCAGAGATAATAGTGTCTTCTGGTTGAATCACATCTTCATTCACACCAAATACTACGTTCTTGATATCGCCTTTACCTGGCGCAGTCAGTAGAACTTTCTTCGCACCGTTACACGCAACGTGCTGGCTCAGGCCTTCCGCGTCACGCCATACGCCTGTGTTATCAACCACAAGTGCGTTTTCAATGCCGTAAGCCGTGTAGTCCACTTCTTCTGGTTTGTTTGCGTAGATAACTTGAATGAAGTTACCGTTAACGATGATCGCTTTGCGTTCTTGGTCTACAACAATGCTGCCGTTGAATTGGCCGTGAACAGAATCACGACGAAGTAGGCTAGCACGTTTTTCCAAGTCGCCATCTTTACCGCCACGTACCACAATTGCACGCAAACGAAGTGGGTAACCCGGGCCACTTTTCTCGATCAGTAGACGAGTTAGTAGTCGGCCAATACGACCAAAACCGTACAACACAACGTCGCGAGGTTCTGTCATCGCATCGCCTTCAAGTGACTCGATAAGTGCAGTTTGTAAGAAATCATCCAACCCGTGTGCGTCTTCGCGATCTTGCCAGAATGAATGTGCAAGGCGACCAACATCAATACGACATGGAGATAGGTCCATAGATAGAAGATGTTGAATGATGGGTTGAGTTTGTTCTGCTGTAAGAGGAGAACCAGTGTAACGTTTTGCGATGCGGTGAGCTTTGATGATGTCGATAGTTGTCGCGTTCACTAAGGTCTTACCGAAGAGGATAACTTCTACGCCTTTTTGACGGTATAACTGACCTAAAGTTGGAGCGATGGATTCAGCAATGGTTTGACTAGTTTGCCAATCTAGGAGGTGCTTTTCGGGACTCATCTTTACTCGGGACCTTTCACGTTAAGTTTCTGCATTCATGGCAGTTGTAGGGAAGCCAATCAGCATAGGGGATTTGAGGCATCAGGCTGTGGTCTTTATTGCCACTTAAATGTGCTGATATGCCTTGTGTGTAACTTGTAATTTTTATGTGGCAGGATTGTAAGGTACGACGGGTTATTCTGCTAGGAAAAATAAATGCAGACAAAATATCTACAAATTGGCTTTATATTAGCCGTAAATCAAGATTTGAACGTCGATAAAGACTATTGACTTTAACAATCTGTAGCACTTATTTTTCACCAAAAAATACTCAATTCAAAATATGATGTGTAATAAAGGTTATGTTGAACATTAAAGATGTGATCATTAACTCAAGTTACACGTAAACAGTAAACGAAAAATAAGAGAATCAACGAGTAACCTTGTTCGACCTTTGAATAAGCCTAGTTTGAGTGTGAAAAGTGCACCACGCAAACGATTAGATGTCACAATTTCAGCCTAATCATCGACTTTTCAGTGCGTAGCGTCATTATTCGCCGTTTAGTTGAGCCGTGAAAAGTGGCGGTTCACTTGTTATGCGGATAATAATAACTTGATGTAGTGGCTTTTGTTTTTATCTTGCTTATTTAAACCTTGCTCGCCTAAATCTCATTTGTAGAAGCCTTCCTCGCGTAAAGCTAATTTTTATAAACTTCACTTATTTAAGTCGACATTATCGTTTTTAAGGTCTGTTCTGGATGCTCTTTGACTCTAATTTTTCGTTCTGAGCTCAGAGTATCGTTTGTTCATATCCAATTTGATCAATAACATCCTGTTAATGTCCTATTCTTAATTTGGGCTAGGTCAATTACTTTCGGGAAGGGAGTAGTTATAAAAATGATAAATCTGTCAATTAGATGGCGTCTTATTTTTCTTTCCACGGTTTCTGTACTCATTATGTTTGGGTTTACAGTGAATGAAGTGTTTAAGAACGATGAGAAGATGAATCACCTTGAAACAACGCGTATTAAGGTTGAAGCGCTTCAATCTTTTAATACGGTTTCAAGTGATGCTTATCGATGGTTGGTGCTGTCTAATGATTCCCCTGAGAAAGGTCAGTTACTTCTAACACTGCAATCGGAGCTAGATAGACTCACTCAGTATGGAAAGCGGCTTCAACAGTTCGAGGGCAATTGGAGTATTGAACCTCAGTTATCTGAATTAGAAAAGGTGTTGATGAGCCTTGCAAGCTCACGAGAAACCGCAGACAGCAGGCAATTGACAGAGCGCGCTTTCGACTTGTTAAAAGACGTGCTCATGGAACTCTCTGAATATCGCATGGTGTTAGTTGATGACAATATAGCTCAAGCTGATGCGGTGTTTATTAACCTTACCCATTATGTGTTTTGGACTCAGAGAGAAGCGTGGTTGAGCTTCAGTTTGTATCGCTCTCCAGAGTTTAAAAACCAATTTATGCTCAGTTATGTTGGGGCTCTAGAGAGGCAGCAGCAACTTTTAGATACGTTTTTTCGTTCGGATACTCGTTCTCCAAACATTAGACAGTTATTAAACGCAGTGGCCAAAGATGAATTCCAAGACAAATTCACATCTCGAATTCTCAAAGGTGATTTCTCATCACCCGAAATATATCAACATTTAAAAAGCTTAGAGCTTAAAAAGCGGGCGATTTCTAAAGCGATTAGCGCTTACACCAATCAAATACAGTTTGAGCTGACAAAGAACATCGCCTTACAGAAAAGGCAAACCTTGATCATGACATTGCTGATACTGGCCGCTTCTGGTGTCTTGATGTGGCTTGGGGTAGCTACGTCTCTACGCTTAAACAGAAACCTATCGATTATCTTGAAAGGCGTATCAGAATGCGCTGATAGCTATGGTCAGCCGAAGGTGATTCATATTCAAGGGAACGATGAACTTGCCGAGTTCACTGAAACTTTAAATCGAGTGATGGAGCGTAACTACATCCACAATAAAGAGTTAATAACAGCAAAAGAAGATGCAATTTCTGCTAATAAAGCCAAAAGCGCATTCTTAGCGAATATGTCACATGAAATACGCACACCGCTTAACGGTATTATTGGCATGGCTGAGATCTTATCTCAAAGCCAACTGAGCCCAAATCAACAAGAAGTGCTGGGAGATATCGAATCTTCTTCTCACTCTTTACTGGTTCTACTTAATGATATTCTTGACCTGTCTAAAATCGAGTCGGGTAACTTGATGTTGTCACCACACAATGCTGATTTGCGAGAGGCGGTCTATGACTCCGTAAGTGTGATTCAGTCGAAAGCGATAAGTAAGGATATCGAGCTCGACATCAATATCGATTATCAAACGCCACCACAACTGTTTTTCGATGAGTACCGCGTGAGACAGGTATTGACCAATCTGCTTTCTAATGCCATCAAGTTTACGTCCAAGGGCACGATTACTACGGACATTGCGTATACACCCATGTCTTTGGGCAGAGGTAAGCTTGAATGCAGTGTATCTGACACCGGGATTGGTATTGAACCGGAGAAGCTAGAGTCCATATTTGAACCTTTCACCCAAGAAGATGGCAGCATTACGCGGCAATTTGGTGGTACGGGGCTGGGGCTTGCGATTTGTCGACAGCTCGTTGATTTGATGGGGGGCTATATTACCGCGCGTTCAGTGAAAGGCGAAGGCTCAACGTTCACTTTTTGCTTGTATGTCGATGTTGTAGAAGCCCCCGTTCAAACTTTCGAGAATCTGAGCCGAGCGACGATCATCTCGAACTCTTTCAATTATCTCGACCAACTTGTGAAAGAGTGTGAGCGTTTGAATATTCGAGCTAATGTTGTTTCATCCATTTCTGGGCTTGCACACAGTGTGAAAGAAAGCGACTTCATACTTTATTGTCATACCTTGCATCACTCGATGGAGAAAGATCTTGCTACGTTGCAGGCATTATACCCTCTTGAACGCGTCATCGTGTGTCAGCATCACTTGTTTAAAACCAACCTCATCACAGAAACGGTTCACTCGACCCACACATTACCATTCTTAGGGCGACGTTTTTTAAACAGTTTACTGTCTCTTGATGTGGGCGAAGAACAACCCCCTCAAGTGGAAGTACAAGATGAAGAGGTTCGTTCTCTAAATCGACGCATTTTGATTGTTGAAGATAACCTGATGAATCAAAAAATTGCGAGCTTCTTCCTTGAACAAGCTGGCTATGAATATTTGATTGCCAGTAATGGCCAAGAAGCCGTGGATGTGATCACGCAAGGTGCTCAGTTTGATGCCATCTTAATGGACTGCATGATGCCTGTTATGGATGGTATAACGGCAACTCGTGCGATTCGTCAATGGGAAGCTGATCAGCAAATCACACCATTACCCATCATTGCTTTAACCGCCAGTGTTCTAGAAGAAGACATCAAAGATTGTTTTGAAGCTGGCATGAACGCCTACTTACCGAAACCGTATAAATCTCACCAGCTGTATGACCTTTTCAGTAGCCTTGATATTGTCTAGGCGTTCTAGTACCAAGGCTAGCGCTGTGCGAGTTAACGAACTTCTAACCCAAGGTTGTATTGTGCAAGGCAGCGACCGACATAGCTGATTTTTAACAGAGCTGCGACCAAGATGGTACTGATGTGGGCGACGATTTGAATTGGCAGTGAGAAATGATCGGCCAGTGGATAAGCGACAATAATACTGAGTAGCATAAGCAAGGCCGTGACAGCTAGAGTGAAGTTTGAAACAGAAAGCAGAGTTTGAAAGCGTTGAGGCATCGTCTTCATATTGAATTCCTAATTGCTATTAATAATTATGATACTTGTTATTAATAGCAATTAGCGTTCCAGTTATATTTTCATTTGTAATCAGTTGTTTATGGAAGATTTCTTATTTATTAAGTCTAAATGACACTTGATAATTGAGTGTCTATATGACTCTATAGTGTTGTTTACCATTGTCTAAACCCACACGTATCGATGTGGAACCGAACACCAGAATATAATCCCAGCCCAACGTTATTCTTTTGCCCAAATTCCGAATGAATCTTTTTGAGCTTCACATGCAGATCTTCGCGCGTGATGTCATTAGCAGGTACAAGATCTAAGGCGCAGAACTCTAAGTGCTTACTTCGCAGTGCTCCGCCAGCTTGTTGGTTGTAGAGCTTAGAACGTTCACCTGATACGGGAATAACGACGCCGATTTCAGGCTCTATGTATTGTTGAATGTACTTCAATGTCTTGATCATGTTGGGTACATTTTTCTTATCAGGAAGAGTAAATAAGGTGGTGTTGCTCATTGCCCAGTCTGTCCCTTGCAGCAAAATGAGATGCAGGGGCATACTTTGTGTAATGCCAGCCTCTTTGAGTTGCTGGCCGATTTCTTTCAACTTATCTTCTGCGTGATTTAGCAGCATCCAACCTCTAAAGGCTGAACGGGTCGGAACTTTGTAGCCATGAACGTCTACAACGAGATCGTCATAAGTAATTTCTGTTTCTTCGGTATACAGTCGTTCAAATTCTTCAGGGTAGGGTTGTGCGGTTGATAAGGCTAAGGTAATCAGAATACTTGCATACATAAGGTCTCTCCATCGCTGATGTTCACCTAGTTATATTTCTTCTTGCTGTTGCTCTGTTTTATATAGTAGTTCAGTGTTTTATAGCTGTTCAGTTTCACGTGTTTATTTAAGTACGCTTAAGTATAGACGCTAGAATTTAGGTACAAAAAAACCCACTACAAAGAGTGGGTTACTAAACAAGTTATTCAACTTTGTAAGATTACTTCTTACCTTGGATTTGCTTGTCTTCTTCTGTCAGTTCACGAATGCGACGGCTGATGTCACGGCGAGCTTTAGAAATCTCAGCGCTCTTGATGATGTGATCATCAACACGGTCTTCGTAGTCAGCTTTCATATTTTTGATAATGCCTAGGATCTCGTCGTGAGTCATCTCTGGCTTGATGTAATCAAGTAGGTTATCAAGAAGGTCGACACGCTTACGGTTGTCACGAACTTTCTTTTCGTTGTCTAAAAGTTCACACTTAAGTTTGTTCTTACGTCGTGCTTGGTTAACAATTTCAAATACGCTGCTCATAGATTCCTTTTCCTATTCGTCAAATACGTTGTCTGGTTCTGATTAAAGCACATCAATTGATGATGTAACAGTCTTTAGATCAAAGCAAAAGTAAGGTTGTTTAATTATTCGTCACTCTCGCTGATGTGTGATTGTTTTTATCTTACCGTTCAAGTTAGTATCCCATGTAGATACTGCATTGATACGAAATGTGAAATGAATCAACAACAATTGGAAAACGAAGATTTGGACGACAATGTCACTGAACCCTCAGCAGAGCAAAACAAGCTTCGTGATGCGTATGTACAAGAGCGTACTTATTTGGAAGTCGTGGAAATAGAGCTAAACCGTTCTAAGATCATAATGATTGATGAACAGGGCAGAAAGAAACGAGTACCAATTTTGTCTGAACACTAGTCACTGTATTGTTAAGTGTTGAGATGGAATTATCAAAATAATAAAAAGGAAAAACGATGAACACAGTACTTTCCCCAATTGAAGCGAGAATTATCGGCTGCTTGATCGAGAAAGAAGTCACTACTCCCGATCATTACCCACTGACACTGAACAGCTTAACAACGGCATGTAATCAAAAGAGTAACCGTGAGCCTGTTCTCTCTCTTTCTGAGTCAGACGTTTTAGATGCGGTTGATGGTTTGATAGGACGTCGCATGGTGAGCGATGAAAGCAGCTTCAATAGCCGTGTTAATAAGTATCAGCATCGTTTCTGCAATACTGAGTTCGGTGATCTGCAGTTTACAGAGCAAGAGCGCGCGATCATCTGTTGCATGCTGCTTCGCGGCGCGCAAACACCCGGAGAACTTCGTACTCGAACGGGTCGCCTTGCAAACTTTAGTGATGTGAAAGAAGTCGAAGCAACATTAGAGAAGCTCGCTGCAAGAGAAGCAGGTGCGTTGGTGGTTAAGCTCCCACGCGAAGCTGGCAAACGTGAATCACGTTACCAGCACTTATTGAGCGGTGAAGTGGATGTTGAAGCGTTTGCGACGGCATCAGTAAGCGCGGCTGCACCCTCAGCAACGAGTGAAAAGTTTGAAGAACTTGAGTCGGAAGTAGCAAGCCTACGAGCTGAAGTGGCTGAGCTTAAAGCTCTGGTTGAATCACTGCTTTAGATGTCAAACGCTGATAAAAATGCGGATTGGGTTGTGTACTTGATCCGCAATCGTCACAACGCTCTATACTGTGGCGTGACGAATAATCTGGAACGTCGATTTGAACAACATCAAACTGGTAAAGGTGCTAAAGCTTTAAAAGGTAAAGGCCCACTTAAGCTAGTTTGGAGCTTTGGTGTTGGTTCTAAAAGTGAGGCGTTGAAAACCGAATACGCGATCAAACAATTACCTAAATCCCGCAAAGAAAAACTGGTATCACTCAAACTGATTATTGAGTGGCAAAAAGACAAAATTCAATATATCGAAGTCTCATAATTCATAGCCAAAACGTTTGTTATTGATTAAATCTCAATAATGAAAATGACCACAATGAATGTAGTTAAATCATTGAATTTAAAAGCTAATAAATCTTAATCTTAGTGGCTTTGATTCACGTTTTAACTCGTTTGTCTTAATCTCCATTCCAAATTAACATATCGCTCATTTAGAATGTCGTTCTAATTAGTGTTAGACGCTATCATTTATCATCGTTGTCCTACATAATATCCATCAGCCATACGAAGAGATGGTGTCATGCTAGGTTAAAAAATGAGCCAAAGTAGCTCATATAAAACGAGAAAAATATGAAACGTTTACTGATGTTGTTTGGACTTGCCGTATTTTCTGCGTCCGCTCTCTCCCATGGTACTCATGTCCTCAATGGGTACTGGGAATACCAAGATTATCTTTCCAATTTTCCAGAGCAAAAAGCACTGACCGATAAAATGGTTGAGGCTGTGCAAAATCACCCTGTGCCATTGAGAAGAATTCAAGACGAGCCGATCACGATTTCAGTTGTGTATCCGGGTCAACAGATCTCTGACTATTGGATTCGCAACATTCAAGCTTTTGAGACGCGTCTCGATAAGCTGAAGATTCGTTATCAAATAAATCAAGTATTTACCCGTATTAATGCCGATCTCACGCAGCAGAGTATTTCTCTGCAAGAAGCTATTGAGAATAAAACGGATTACTTGATTTTTACGCTAGACACCACGCGCCACCGCAAGTTTATTGAGCACGTATTGACCTCAACAGATACTAAGTTGATTTTACAGAATATCACCACGCCAGTTCGTGCCTGGGCAGATAGACAGCCATTTATGTATGTGGGTTTTGATCATGCGACAGGCAGCTTAAAATTGGCAGACTATTTTAAACAAGTAAGTAAACCAGACAGTAATTATTCTGTTTTATATTATTCGCAAGGTTATATCAGTGATGCGCGTGGAGACACCTTTATCCATGAAGTGAATACGGATACCAACTTTACGCTTAAATCTTCGTTCTATACAAAATCAAGCAAAGACAGTGGCTACCAAGCGGCTAAAATCAGCATAGAGAGCGATAAGGATCTAGACTTTATCTATGCATGCTCAACCGATGTCGCTTTGGGTGCGGCGGAAGCCATTAGTGAATCAGGTCGAGACATCTTAGTAAATGGTTGGGGAGGCGGTTCTGCCGAACTTGAAGCCATTGCAAGGGGCGACTTAGATGTTACTGTCATGCGTATGAACGACGATACGGGCATTGCGATGGCAGAGGCGATTAAGTGGGATCTAGCCGGCTTGGAAGTGCCTACCGTTTACTCGGGTGAATTTGAAATTGTGACCAAAGAAGATTCTCCAGAACGTATTTCTGAACTAAAACAGCGAGCATTTAGGTACTCAGGTCAATAATGAAGAAAAGCTACGCCAGTACACCCAGAAACACTTTAGCTAGACTCATTACGCGTATCGTTATTTTAGTGATAGGCGTGATGGCACTTGGCGTGCTTATTCATAATTATGAAACCAGCAGTAGTATCGTAAAACAAGAGACCAATCGGACAGTTAAGCAAACCTCAAGCCTGATCCAAAACATGTTTGATTATCGTTTGTCGGTGCTGCAAATCCATCAAGATAGTAGCTCACACAGCGCAACTCTCAGAGAGTATTTTGATACGGGTAACGATGAAGCTCTGAGCTACTTTTTCTTTGGCGTTGACCAACGCGAACCTGATCACGCACCTGATTTACGGTTTGTCTCTACTCATGATGGTTTAGTGTGGGAGGATGGCAATAGTCAATTTTATGGCTTGGATGAGTCCAGCTTAACGCATATTTCTGATGAGGTTTCGTTCAGCAGTAATTGGCATTTCATCAAATTAAGGACAGATATAGGTAAGCGTCACTTGTTGGCTCGCCGAACTCCCATTGTTGATAACGCTACCGGGGAGGTTCTTGGTCAGCTCTATATTGTTATAGTGCTTGATAATAACTTCTCGTTAGCCGAATCAATCCAACAAGGCAGTAACTGCGAAAATATCGTTATTGAAGCGCATGGAACTCCTGTGACATCAACATTCAGTGGTGATGAAAGCTATACCATGACTGATATCCTCAATTATCAAGTTGACGAACAGTTGCCTAGTCATTTTGTCACCATAGCAACGATTAAAATCAATGCTGTTGAAACCCCTTTAATCATTCGAGCTGTTCAAAAGAACAATAATTTCATAGCGTTAGAAGAAAATTATCAGCGTGCGATCATCGTAGTGGTTGTGGTGATCATATTGATGTCTTTCTTTGCGCGAACTTGGATTCAGAGAAGGGTTGCTGCTGAGCTAGATAAGCTGATGGATTTCACTCGCTCTGCTAGTGATGGCGAAGAGTACAACAAGTTTGATGGCTCTAATATTTTTGAATTCCATCATATCGGTTGTACCCTTGAAGATACCTTTGAGCGCTTATCAGAACAGAATCAAAAGTTCCAAGACCTCTTTAACTTTGCTCATTCACCTATCTTGGTTTGGTCCGAAAAAGGCGACTTGATTCAGATGAACCCTGCTGCTCGTATGGCGCTATTTGATGCCGATGACAACTATGGTTCAATCGCTCAAGAGTTTGAGCATCGTATGCTGCCTAATATTCAAATGGTGGTTCAAGGCTCTAAACTGACGGGCATTAACGTGCCCATTGGTGAAAAGGTGTTTCGTTGGAATATGTCTGCAATCAGCGTAGAACACTGCATCACAGGAGTGGTGGTTCAAGGACAAGATATTACTAAGCTTATCGATGCGGAACGACAGGCTGATCGAGCAAGAGAAGAAGCAGAACATCTTGCGAATGTTCGTGCCGACTTCTTGGCTAAGATGAGTCATGAAATTCGCACGCCACTCAACGGTATTCTTGGAGTGTCTCAGTTATTGAAGCGCTCTATCCACAGCGGAAACAACCGCGATCAGGTAGATGTTTTGTGTAATAGTGCGGAACATTTACTGGCGGTACTCAACGATATCTTAGATTTCTCAAAGATTGAGCAAGGACAGTTCAATATTCAAAAGAAAGACTTCCAACTCGGGGAGTTAGTGAATACCTTAGACAGCATCTATCGTCCGCTGTGTGAAGATAAATCGGTCGAATTTATCATCGTGAATCACTTGGTTGATGACATTGAAATCAACACCGACCAAGTGCGCCTTAACCAGATCATGTTTAATCTTCTGAGCAATGCCCTTAAGTTCACTCATCAGGGCAATATCTCCGTTAGCTTTGAGCTTGAGACTATCTTTAACACCGAACACGCAAGCTTGATCGTTCGAGTGAAAGATACCGGGATTGGTATCGATGAAAGCAAAATTGACGCGGTTTTTGAACCTTTTGTTCAAGCAGAAGATACCACTACACGTGAGTATGGGGGTACTGGTTTAGGGCTTACGATTGTCAAAAACCTGGTCGATATGTTGGAAGGGGACATTCAAGTCCGTAGCGTGATAGATCAGGGATCAGAGTTCACGATAGAAATCCCAGTGGTTGCGCATGCCAAACCTTTGTTAGTCGATGCTAAGCAACAGTCTGAAGTCAAACCTGAGGCTTTGTTTAGCCGGCCATTGAAGGTGCTTCTGGTGGAAGATAATCACACCAACGCTTTTATTGCGCAGGCTTTTTGCAAAAAATATGGCATGGTCGTCACTTGGGCAAAAGACGGCTTAGAAGCGATAGAGTTGGCTCAGAAGATAACCTATGACCTGATCTTGATGGATAACCAACTTCCTAATCTTGGTGGTGTTGAAACTACTCAGCAACTCAGAGATGAGATTGGTGTCTCAGCCCCAATTTATGCGTGTACCGCTGATGCTCAAGAGTCAACGAGAGACAGCTTTATGGCTGCTGGGGCGAATTACGTCATCGTAAAACCGATAAAAGAAGAGTCGCTGCACCAAGCGTTTGTTCACTTCAAAAACTCACACTGGAATGATATCGAGCACTAGGCTTTGGCTTAGCGCTCTTTTAGCGACTCAATTGAAGAAGCGTGAATCATAAGGTGTCGTTTAACAAACTCTGTTGAACCTGTCTTTATATAGAGCCAGCGACAAAGGCTTGTTCCAACAGCAGTGTTTTTAACTCATCACTCATATCTAGATGTTCAGGAAATTGGATACCTAACAGCCAGCCTTGTCTTTGCCTCTTCTTACTCACCACTTTGTAGATCAAAGCGTCATCTAAGTACTCATTCAAGTCGGAATTGACTTTTATCTTACAACCCACATCGATATCTGACTGCTGCGTAAGATAGATACCACAGCCTGATGCTGAAAAATCAACCAGAGTGGCATCTAGTGACAAAGTATCAAAGGTGACTTCACAGCTGAGTCGTACCTTATACCTTTCGTGTTCGCGAATAGGCTTGGTCGCAAAATTTGAGGGTGGACGAAGGAAGATAAGATGTGCTGGGGAAGTGATATGAGCCAATACATTGGTTTTGAACGCAACAATGTGCCCAAGTTCGGTGTCGGTAATCGCACGAACAATAATATCCACGTTTGTGAGCTTTCTTAGCGTCAGTGCTTCTGTCGCTTTCTGTGAAAGTTCAAGGATAAGATACTGCTCTTCTTTGTGTCCGATATAAAGTGTACTGATCTGGATTGAGTCGTCTGGGCCAAATTCCAATACACCTGCTGTTTTTGTACCAGGTCTAAGGTATCTAAACAGTTCTAGGTTTTTATCTTTATGCATATTCGTTACTGAACAATGTTAATCGTTTGATAAAATAATATAACGTCCTGATAAAACTATGTCATTAGTTTCATTGAAGTAATTAGCATTCTACAACAAAAAAATGAATCGTTGTTCAAAGTAAACAACGGCTTACTCTTGCCATAAAACAAGATACACTGCTGACAGATATATACGTAATGGAGAAGTAGTAAATGGAACTGGAAACCTTATTGAATACTCTGGCTGAAACCCCAGAAACCGTGCGATTTGAAGATACAATGCAAGTGATCGAAGCTCATTATGATTTTTCTGAGAGCGAATTTCGCAATGGTGAGGTCGTGAATGCAGCAGGGCAGAATAATGGTTCGTGTAAGATTTTTGCCTTTGGCTTAGAACAAGGGTTATCACCAGAGCAAACACTTGCTTGTTTTGGTCAATTTTACCGTAACGACGTGCTAGGTTTTCCTGAGAACACTGACCATCAAAATATTCGTAACTTCATGGTTCATGGCTGGAGCGGTATCCAGTTTTCTGAGCCTGCGCTGATTGTAAAAGCGAAGTAGATACTAACCGAGCGAGTCGCGATTAAGTCGAAACTTAATGCTGTATTTTAAAGCGAGAGTTTAACCTCTCGCTTTTTTGTATATGTTTGAACCATCTCAAAACTTGCTGGATAGGTTCTAAACTACTGAATAGGCAAAGCAGACAAGCATTTGCGGCACATACAAACGCCAGCCTTTGGAATATTGCTTGTGTCCCGTTTTTCTAAATCAAAACACCAACATGTCTCTTTGCCCGCGCTGATATCACATTGAGCGGGCTCATTGCACTCAGGACATTGGTGAGTCGAACTCGCACCACTCAGGTTATCCATGATGGATACTCGCTCATCTTCAGATAAGCCTTTCCAACCTATAATTTCGTCCATTGTTCGAAAGCAGCCGCTGCACATTCCGCCATTATTTTTACAAGCCGCTCGGCAAGGTGTTTTCATTTATCTAACCTGTGATTCATTTGGGCTGAAATGTAGCATATTTGTTTGCCTATTAAGAGTCATCAAACCGAAAAATGACCAAGCAAAAAAGTAAATGACCTCGTAATTTCAAGGCTTTTCATGTAGCATCTCGCCCCTTTTGTTGAGTGGGGGATATTATGTTTATTGGATTTGATTATGGAACAGCGAACTGTTCTGTCGCGGCGATGGTTAATGGAGAGCCAAGCCTGTTACCGCTAGAAGGTAACAACCACTATATTCCCTCAACCGTTTTTGCTCCTACTCGTGAAAGCGTCTCTGAACACCTATTTCGTCACTTGAATATTAAGCCGAGTGATGCGATAGGTGAGCAAGTACTACGACGTGCAATTGCACTGAATAGAGAAGAGAGCATCGACCTAGTGCCAGAAGACATGGCCTTTGGTCAGGCAGCGTTAGACTTATATTTAGAAGATCCTCGCGATGTTTATTATGTTAAGTCTCCAAAGTCGTTTCTTGGTGCAAGTGGACTGCATGATGTTCAGGTGAGCTTTTTCGAAGATTTGGTGTGCGCCATGATGGCGAACATCAAACACCAAGCTGAACTCACGACTCAAGAACAGATCAAGCAAGCCGTCATTGGCCGACCAATTAACTTCCACGGTCGAGGTGGTGAAGAGGCGAACAGACAAGCTGAAGACATACTGTCTCGCGCAGCTAAGCGTGCAGGTCTCCTTGATATCGCTTTTCAATTTGAGCCAGTAGCCGCCGGTCTTGACTACGAAAGCACTTTGACTGAAAACCAAACGGTATTGGTTGTCGATATTGGTGGTGGTACCACTGATTGCTCATTGTTAGAAATGGGACCAACCTGGTCTGGCAAAGCGGATCGTACCCAGAGCTTGTTGGCACACAGTGGGCAAAGGGTAGGGGGGAATGACCTCGATATCTATCTTGCGTTCAAACAACTGATGTCACCTTTTGGTATGGGTAGCAAAGGTATTTCGGGTATCGATATGCCACTGACTCAATTCTGGAACCCAATTGCGATCAATAATGTTGAAGCGCAAAAGAACTTCTATTCTCGCGAGAACCTAGCAGCACTAAAATTACTTCGTAAAGAAGCGTCAGAGCCTCAAAAGCTAGAGCGTTTGATGAAGGTTTATCACGACACCTTGGGTTACGGTATTGTGCGTAGAGCGGAAGAAGCCAAGATTGCGCTGGCAGAATCCTCTCAATATCGTGCTGCGATTAATGTTGCCTCCGAACTGGTCGAGGTGGATATCTCAGTCGAACAGATGGTTGAAGCGATTGAAACACCGAAGTCTAAGATGATTGAGTTGGTTAAAGAAGCGATTCAACAAGGCCAGAAAAAGCCAGATGTAATCTACATGACGGGCGGCTCAGCTCGTTCACTGATACTTCGTGAAGCCGTACAACAAGCTGTACCGAACGTACCTATTGTGAGTGGTAATTACTTCGGTTCAGTAACCGCAGGCTTAGCTCGTTGGGCTGAGGTTTGCTTCAAATAAAAGTCCAATGGTGAATTATTAAGGGCAACCAGTCGTTGATTGGTTGCCCTTTTTTGTATTTTCTCTAGTGAACTTTCAGTTGAGCGATTTTTTCTGGCTCCAATTGATAATTGTTTCACGAAGCTAAATATTTCAAGTGCGTTCTGGGTGTTACAAAATGTTTCAAGATTAAAGGTTGGTTTCTAGATGGTCTGATGAGTTATCTCTCAATTAGATTTTTAATGCTCTTTTTATGATTGAAAAATCAAAAATAATCAAAGTTTTTGTTTTTAACTGTGAAAGGTTTTGTTGGTTCTTTCTTGTTTAATTGCTTGTTTTTGATTGATTTTTTTTGTTTTTTATAGCGCTATTTTTTTTATTTTATATATTTTAATGCAACTTTCTTGTCATTCATATATTACGGTCTGCCTACTTGTTAAATGCAGGTAACAACTTCTCCGTAAGTACGAGGTTGTTAGTGAATAACTCACCCAGTTACATAATGGACATGACAATGAATAAGAAACTTTTAGCGCTAGCGATTTCTGGTGCAGTATTTGGTACACAGGCAGTTGCAGTAGAACTTTACAACGAAGACGGCACAACATTCTCAGTTGGCGGCCACGTTTCAGTAAACCTAAATGGCTCTGAGAATGGCGATACAGATGTAGGTGCTAACTCACCACGTATCAACTTTAACGCTACTCAAGAATTGAGTAACGGCTTTACTGCTGACGCTAAAGGCGAATGGGCACTTAACTACCTTGAAGGTGGTGAAGAGACGTTTACAACTCGTCTAGGTTACGTAGGTCTTACTCACGATGACTTTGGTCGCGCAGTAGTCGGTACTCAGTGGGCTCCTTACTATGACGTAGCGGGTGTTGCTGATATGCCAATCGCATTCGCGAACGACTTTATCTACGACAACCACGGTGCGTTCGGTACTGGTCGCGCAGACAAAATGGTTTCTTACCGTAACGGTTTTGATCTAGGTGAAGCGGGTAAAATTACTATCGGTCTAGGCTGGCAGGGTTCTCAAACTGTTTCAGATATCATTACTGAAACAGCAACCGACGCTACTGGTGAAACTGACGCTTCTGCAACAGTTGGTTTTAACCTAAACGTTAAAGACCGAACGCAAGTGACTGTAGGTTACGAAATCATGGGCGCGAAGCTTGGTTACGGTTACAACACCGGCGATATCAAAGCTTCAGGTTTCGATGAAACAGCTTCTTCTCACGTATTTTCTGCGGCATATGGTTCATACGGTACAGGTCTATACCTAGCGGGTGTATACGCATCTAACGAGTACATGAACAATATTTCTGGCTCAGATCTAAACGCTGCTGAAACTATCAAGTACACATATAATGACCTGATGGTGGAGAGCGATGCATACGAGCTACTAGCTGCTTACGCTCTAGACAATAGCTTAAACTTCATCATCAACTATGAAATGGTTGAAGGTCGTGAAGATAAAGGTGATGCAAAAGTTACTACTCGAGAAGAGCTGGCTCTTCAAACTGAGTACAACTTTACGCCTAAGTTCGTTGGTTACGCTGGTTACCAGTTCGACCTAAACGACGACAACGGTCGTAAGACTGATGACAAGTGGACTATCGGTGGTCGTTACTACCTATAAGTCGCAGACTTATTTAGCATAGTGTTTACTCCTTAGGTTTACCTTTTAGGATACTGTCCTAGACACCATGCTAAGCCCTCTCAAGCCTTTTGGTTTGAGAGGGCTTCTTTCGTTTTATGCGCATCTGTTCTAGCTTTTCCTTCATGTTCCCCAGCCATTCATTTTATCTACGTAGCTATGGCTCATTTCATCAGCTCTTATATGTCGTGATCTTCGGATAAAAGTATTTAAATCATTTAATTGAGCTAAAGATCAGAATTTAGATATTGGTAACCATGTTGTCGAAGACTCTGTTTTTATGATGCGTTAAACTCTGCACTCCAATAAATAGTTCAGGGATAAACTATGAGCAGCGTTGTAGGGCAGGAACAATTGATGAATTCGAAACGAACCGCAACACCAACTAAAGTGTTGTGTGTTGGACGTAACTATGTCGATCATATCGAAGAACTCAACAACGTGATTCCAGATGCTATGGTGGTGTTTAATAAGCCCAGTACTAGCGTATCGTCCTCTCTCTCTTCTTTTCACCAAGAAGCCCTGCACTATGAAGCTGAAATCTGCTTCATCGTTGAAAATGGTCAATACTCAGCAGTAGGTTTAGGGTTAGATCTCACCAAACGTGAATTGCAAAGTAGCTTAAAAGAGAAAGGCCTGCCTTGGGAGCGCGCCAAAGCGTTTGATGGTTCAGCCGTGTTTAGTCGCTTTGTTCCAACAGATAACCTAGATCTCACAGACTTAAATCTGGAGCTGTTTATTAACTGTGTTCGCGTTCAAAAAGGCCACGTTGCACAGATGCTGTATTCCCCACAAACTATCCTCGAAGAGTTATCTTCTTACACGACCTTGCTTGATGGTGATGTTGTCATGACAGGTACACCCAAAGGTGTTGGTGAGGTGCATCGAGGTGATATCTTCCTCGGTCGTCTAAAGTGTGGTGAAACGACCTTGATTGAGATTGAGTGGGTAGCGAGTTAATTAATACGCTATGTTTAGTTAATAAATTGGTTTCAGTGGTTAAAGTTGGTTTTTAATTCGAATATATATCCTACTTACAACTAATTGCATCTGGAAGGGTGTTGGTAATTGATATAAAATCCGCCTCCGTTTTTATCAATACTGAACCCCATGATCGACTTAGCCATCTTACCTGTTTACCTGACTGCTGTTGTTGCACTTCTTCTTTTGCCTGGCCCTGATATGTTACTCATTGCGAGCTCGAGTATGAGCTACGGCCGCAAGGTTGGTGTGTTCGCAAGTTTAGGTAATGCAACTTCTGGAATCATCCTGACAGTATTGGCAGCAATGGGTGTTTCAGCATTGATTGCGATGAGCCCAATCGCTCTAAATGCTCTTCATCTGTTAGGCGGTACCTACTTATTGAAAATGGGGTGGGATTGCCTTCGAACAGAACAGGGTAAGGCGCCTGAGTTAAGCGATAACTTTGCAGCAAAAGCCTACTACCAACGAGCACTAATCAGCAACCTGCTTAATCCCAAAGCGCTGGTTTTCTTTGTGATGTTTTTGCCTCAGTTTGTATCGACGAACATTGAAGCGACTTCTGGTGAGCAGATGCTTATTCTGGGTTTGTTATTGAATGTTCTCGGCTTAACGTTCAACTTTTTGCTGGTGGCTTTAGTGGGGACAATTGGTAAGTCTCTTGTAGAAAATGCTAAGTTTCGTACCTATCAACAGAAAGTGATGGGCGGAGTTTTCATCGTGTTAGCTATCTGGATGTTGTCTTCTTTCTTTACTGCTTAGGCGAATCAATTCAGACATATTCTAGCGATTAGCCGCTGAGACAAAAATGGACGCTTCGAGCGTCCATTTTTAGTTTTAACCGTTGCATCTGAACACGCTAAATCGCTATGAGTTTAATTCTTGTTGGTGTTGTTCAATCAGTTTATCCATGTATTGCTCACCGCGCAGACGAGTGTCTTCGTACGTTTCTGTCCCTTCGAACTTTGTCACTGTCTCATAATAGACTTTCACTTTTGGTTCAGTGCCTGAAGGTCTCACGATAATGCGTGAACCGTCTTCGAGGTGGTAGATGAGCACGTCACTCGCGGGTAAGTTAATGGCTTCGGTGTTGCCACCAATGACGAAGCGCAAAGAAGATTGAAGATCTTCAATTACAGAGATAGCGACACCGTTGATTGCTTTAGGTTGTGCTGATCTTAGCCTCGAACCAATCGATGGTGAATCTGGGTCTAGTGCGATACTTCGCTGTGCGTTGGTGTGAACGCCATGTTCAAATGAAATCTGAGCTAGGAGATCCCAAACGGTTCGGCCCTGAGATTTCAACTCTTCAACCAATTGAGCAAACACGACAATAGCCGATAGCCCATCTTTGTCTCGTACTTGAGTACCAATTGTGTAGCCTAGTGCTTCTTCATAGGCGAACAAGAACTCGTTCTGATCATCTTCTAACTGCATGCCAATATTCGCTAACCATTTGAAGCCAGTCAGCGTTTGGAAATAAGTCGCCCCGTGGGATTTAGCCACTTTTTCAAGTAGCGTTGATGAGACGATACTGTTGCCAACTAACTGGGTTTTGGTGTGAGGTTTTGAAAGCAAATAATGCGCAAACAACACACCCACTTGATCGCCAGTCAGCATTTTGTAAGAGTCATCTTCAGTTCTGACCGCAACCGCAAAACGGTCTGCATCAGGGTCATTGGCACAAGCAATATCTGCATCGACACTCTTTGCTAGCTTAACCACAAGATCCATAGCCCCTTTTTCTTCCGGGTTAGGGAAGTTTACGGTTGGGAAGTTACCATCGGGCTCTCTTTGTTCTGCAACGCTGAATACCTTATGGAAACCAGAATCATGGAGAAGATCTTCAGCCATTTGCGCGCCCACACCATGCATTGCTGTGTAGGTGATGGTGGTGTTCGCCGATTCGATCTCATTACTCACATATGGGCTCTGGTTGATCGCAGCGCGATACGTTTGGTAATAGCCCTCAGTCAACCACACTAACTTGCCTTGTGTTTCAGCATCGCTCAGGCTCATTAAAGGAATAGGCTTGGTTGATGCGATATCAATTTCAGCAGCAATGCCCGCGTCGTGAGGAGGAATGATTTGAGCACCATTCTCCCAGTACACTTTGAAGCCATTGTATTCTGGCGGGTTGTGGCTGGCAGTAACCACAACGGCTGCGGCTGCATTGAAATGCTCAATACCGAAAGCAACAATAGGGGTAGCGGCGACATTCGCGGTTAGGTAGACCTTAATGCCTAAAGCGGTGAGTACGGAAGCGGTATCAATAGCGAATTGCTTTGAATCTAAGCGGCCGTCATAGCCAACCACAACGCCTCGAATAGTAGCATTGGCGACATGTTCGATTAAGTAGTGGCCGAGTCCGGTTGCCGTTTCCTGTATAACTAAACGGTTCATTCGATTTGGACCACATCCCACTTTTCCTCTAAGTCCCGCTGTTCCGAACTCTAATCGTTGAGTAAAGCGGTCTTCAAGTTCGTCGTGCATTCCCTCATCGATGAGGTGTTGAAACTCTTCACGAGTTCTTGGGTCTGGGTCTCTCGCTAACCAATTCATTGCATCTTGCATAATCACTAAACCTTTTAATTTCGGTATGACTTACTGTTGACTTAATTTAAGTGATATTGATTATCATTTCTATGAAAGCAATCGTAAAACTCGATATAAAATAATTGACTGTTTAGTAAATAAACTTACCTTGAACAATTGGATATCACTAACTAGCCTTTTACATAAATATAACAAAATTTAACAAATTCGCCGTTTTTGAATCTTTCATGGAAACCTCTAACACTCTTGATCCGTATTAGTTTCTAGGTTGATGTGAGGTCAGTAGCCCTTTTGAAGGCAACTTTGTATGAGTTGTAGATTGAGATTCAGCCTTTTCATTATTAGCTGGAACAACAGAGAATGTTGCTCAGCTCGTAATGACATGTAGCTCGTAATGAAATACAGCTCGCAACGACATTTAGGTCGCAAGTGTCCAATTAGGAAGGATAAGGAGAGATCTTTTGAAACGATTACTGGTTAGGCTAACGTGGCTTTTGAAGAGTTCTGTTTTGCTTCTTGTTTCGCTTTTAGTGCACGCAAGCAGCGACTACAACATGACTCAAGGCGTCACTGAGATCAGTGGTAAGGTGTATGAACTTCATATGCTGATCTTCTACATCTGCTGCGCGATTGCCTTTGTTGTATTTGGTGTCATGTTTTATTCGATTTTGAGGCACAGGAAATCGAAGGGTGCAGTTGCTGCCCATTTTCATGAAAGCACGAAAGTCGAAATTCTTTGGACAATCATCCCTATTATTATCCTCATCGCCATGGCTATACCTGCCACTAAAACCTTGATAGCGATGGAAGATACCTCCCAGTCAGACCTGACCGTTAAAATCACCGGATCACAATGGAAATGGCATTACAGCTATTTTGGTGAGGATGTCGAGTTTTTCAGCCTTTTAGCGACCAGCGACAAAGAAATTGAAGGCATCGAAGTGAAAGGCGCACATTACCTGCTAGAAGTCGATAAGCCGCTCGTACTGCCTGTTGACCGTAAAGTCCGCTTCTTGATGACTTCCGACGATGTGATTCACTCATGGTGGGTGCCTGCGTTTGCCGTTAAGAAAGATACGATTCCAGGCTTTATCAACGAGGCTTGGACAAAGATAGATGAACCCGGTGTTTATCGAGGGCAGTGTGCAGAGTTGTGTGGTCGTGCCCATGGTTTCATGCCGATAGTGGTGCATGCCATGGAAGAAGCCGAATTCGACGCATGGCTAGCGGAGCAAAAAGAGTTGGCGATAGCCGAACAACAAGCCGCGAAAGATGCATTAGATGCGTCACTTTCTTTGGAAGAGTTGAATACGATCGGTGAAGAGGTCTACAAAACTCGATGTGCGGTTTGTCACCAAGTAAACGGTGAGGGCATCCCCGGAGCTTTCCCTGCTATCAAAGGAAGCCCTATCGCACTTGGTGATGTGGGTGTTCATATCGACACTATTGTTTATGGTCGTGGCGGCACCGCGATGCAAGCGTTCGATAATCAGTTAACCGAGAAAGAGATCGCAGCGGTAGTGACTTATCAACGAAACGCTTGGGGTAATGACACTGGCGATATTGTTCAGGCTTCAGATGTGAACGCTTATAAAGCCAAGCAAGAAGGCGGGGAACAAGCTTCTGACGAACAAGGTTCAACGGACGAAACGCAAGGTTCTACGGATGCAACGCAAGGCTTAATGGATGAAGCACAAAACGATGCTAAGGAGCAGTTATGAGTTCACCAATCAATAAGCCGGTGAAATCGGCTCCAGCAGAAGACCAAGCACTGAGCCATTCTGCGGAAGGTACACTAGGCAATAATGATTTGCCTGTTGATGATCACGACTCACATGCGGCACCTAAAGGTTGGGTGCGTTGGCTGTACTCAACCAATCATAAAGACATCGGTACACTTTATCTGTGGTTCAGTTTTGCGATGTTCTTAACGGGTGGTGCCATGGCAATGGTGATCCGTGCTGAGCTATTCCAACCGGGTTTGCAACTCGTTGAGCCAGATTTCTTCAATCAGATGACCACAGTCCACGGTTTAATCATGGTGTTTGGCGCAGTAATGCCTGCTTTCACGGGTTTGGCTAACTGGATGATCCCGATGATGATCGGTGCTCCAGATATGGCGCTGCCGAGAATGAATAACCTCAGTTTCTGGATCTTGCCTTTTGCTTTTCTAATCTTAATCGGTTCTTTGTTTACTGAGGGAGGTGGTCCGAGCTTTGGCTGGACATTTTATGCGCCACTTTCGACAACTTACGGCCCAGACAGCACGGCGCTATTTGTATTCTCAGTTCATATTATGGGGATCAGCTCGATCATGGGCGCGATTAACGTGATCGTGACCATCGTGAACATGAGAGCGCCGGGTATGACTTGGTTCAAGCTACCGATGTTCGTATGGACTTGGTTGATTACTGCTTTCTTGTTGATAGCCGTGATGCCTGTTCTCGCGGGTGCAGTGACCATGGTATTAACTGACAAATACTTTGGAACAAGCTTCTTTGATGCCGCTGGTGGTGGGGACCCTGTGATGTTTCAGCACATATTCTGGTTCTTTGGACACCCCGAAGTGTACATCATGATTTTGCCGTCTTTTGGTATTGTCTCGGCGATCATCCCTGCATTCAGTGGTAAGCGTCTGTTTGGCTATCATTCCATGGTATACGCGACTTGTAGTATCGCATTGTTGTCGTTTTTGGTTTGGGCGCACCACATGTTCACAACAGGTATGCCAGTCTTTGCCGAGCTGTTCTTCATGTATTGCACCATGTTGATAGCGGTGCCGACAGGTGTGAAAGTCTTCAATTGGGTGGCGACCATGTGGCGGGGGGCTTTAACCTTTGAAACCCCAATGCTATTTGCGATTGCCTTTATTGTTTTGTTCACGATTGGTGGGTTGTCTGGATTGATGCTCGCTATCGTGCCAGCCGATTTCCAATATCACGACACCTATTTTGTTGTGGCTCACTTCCACTATGTTCTGGTAACAGGCGCCGTGTTCTCGATTATGGCCGCCGCTTACTATTGGTTGCCGAAGTGGACAGGGCATATGTACGATCACAAGCTCAGCCTGTGGCACTTCTGGACGTCGGTAATTTCAGTCAACGTGTTGTTCTTCCCGATGCACTTTTTAGGGCTAGCGGGTATGCCGCGTCGTATTCCTGATTACGCCATTCAGTTTGCTGATGTTAACCAAGTGGTGTCGATTGGTGGCTTTGCCTTTGGGTTGTCTCAGTTGATTTTCTTATGGCTAGCTATTAAGTGCGTGAGAGGGGGAGAGCCTGCTCCAAGCAAGCCTTGGGATAGAGCTGAAGGCCTTGAATGGACAGTACCAAGCCCTGCGCCTCACCACACCTTTACTCATCCTCCTAAAGTGGATTAAAGGATAGAATCATGAGTGATAAGCAAAGCGATATGGATAATAACCAATCCAAACGTTCGACTAAAAAGCTGACAGGTTACTTGGTGTTGAGCGTGGTGGCGATGTTTGGCTTTGGTTTCGCTTTGGTACCGCTCTACGATGTGATGTGTGAGGCTTTAGGGATCAATGGAAAAACCAATACTGTTTCCGCAGTTCAACCTCAGGGAATGCAGCCCGACTATTCTCGTAAAGTCCGAGTTGAATTCATGTCCCACATCAATCCAGATATGCCATGGCAGTTTTCACCAGAGGTTCGAGTGTTAGAGGTTCATCCTGGTGAGGTAGTTCAAACTAACTACATTGCAAAAAACCTTTCTGGGGCCACATTGGTTGGCCAAGCTGTACCGTCGGTGTCTCCTGGTATGGGCGCAACTTACTTCAACAAAATGGAATGCTTTTGCTTTAATCAGCAGCCATTGGACGGGCACAAGAGCGCAGAAATGGGTTTGATATTTTACATTGAACCCGATATTCCAGAATCGATACACACGCTGACGCTCTCTTATACATTATTTAATATTACGAATGAGGTGGGTGCTGCGGCCAATAAACCTGAGCCTAATGTGCTCGCAAGTAACTAAGATATTACAGAACCAGAATCAACAAAAGGAGTTGAGCGATGAGTTCTAAAAAGGAAGTGTATTTCGTTCCACATCAAAGCCATTGGCCGTTAGTGGGTGCCGTTGCGCTGTTTCTTGTCGCGGTTGGTGCTGGCTTGACGGTGCAACACATGGGTACTGATGCCGCCGGTGGTGTATTTGGCAAAGCGGTGTTATTAGTCGGGTTTGCTGTGCTGCTTTACATGCTCGCAGGTTGGTTTAGCAACGTGATAACGGAATCCTTAAGTGGTCTCTATTCTGAGCAGATATCCCGTTCTTTTAGACAAGGAATGAGCTGGTTTATCTTCTCTGAGATTATGTTCTTTGGTGCTTTCTTTGGCGCGCTTTTCTATGCTCGAATGATCTCTGTGCCTTGGATTGGCGGTGCGGGCAACAATGAAATGACTCATGAAGTATTGTGGCCGATGTTCCAATCAATATGGCCGCTAACCACCACCCCTGATGGCGTAACGACACAAGCCATGCCTTGGCAAGGAATCCCTCTTAAGAACACTATTATTCTTTTGCTTTCCTCTATGACGTTGCATATGGCACATATCAGTCTTGAACAAAACAAGCGTATGGCTTTGATTGTCTGGTTGGAGATAACCATTGTTCTCGCGGGCTTCTTCCTGTTCTTCCAAGTTGAAGAGTACCTACACGCTTATCAAGAGATGGGGCTGACTCTTCAATCAGGTATCTATGGCAACACATTCTTCTTACTGACTGGGTTCCATGGCTTGCACGTCTGCTTGGGGACGATCTTTCTGATTGTCTTGTTGGCAAGGGTGGCGAAGGATCATTTTACGCCGAAAGACCACTTTGCGTTTCAAGCCGGTAGTTGGTATTGGCATTTTGTTGATGTGGTTTGGTTAGGCCTATTCGTGTTTGTCTATGTGCTCTAACGGAATACTGAACTGCTTTAAGACAAGCTTGGGAGAGTAAGTTTTTAAAAGTTACACAAGTTTGAATAGGTTAATAAGGTCGTGGATTGGGAGTGATGACGCCAGAGGCTAGGGCCAGTAAAAGTAACAGCACCACGATGGCTGAAAGCATCACACGACGACCCAAGAAGTGACTAAGTTTTTTTCCATTGTGTTTGCCTGAGGCGATTTGGATTAGACCTTTCATTAAATTGAAAGCGATAAAAAACAACAAAGCGACTAATACGACTTTAAATAACAACACAAAGGTAGATGACGCCATAGTGATAACTCCAAACCGATTGATTGATGATGAACACAAGTTCCGCAGTAAAGGTATTTGGATAGCGGTTGTTTTAACTGTGGTTTCAGTCGGCGCTTTAATCAAGTTAGGTTTGTGGCAACTCGATCGTGGTAACGAGAAATTGCGTTATGAACAGCAATTAACAGAGAGAGCACAGGCAGCGTCACAACCCTTGGCTGTTGTTATTTCTGAGTTGCGAGAGTTGAGTTTATCTGGTCAAGAGTCAATGCCCCCTCAAACCCTAAATGGGCTAAAGGCTGATGTTGAATTAGTAAATACGAGTGGTTTGATACTCTTGTTAGACAACCAGATAAACCAAGGAACGGTTGGGTATGTGATTTACATGTTGGGTACGATTCGTTTTGAAGATGGAAACCAGTCCTTAGTGGATGAAAAAAAATTGTTGATCGATCTTGGGTTTGTTGCGGCAAGCAGTGACAGAAGACAGCTTCCACAACTAGGAAGCATCACACTACCAACCAACATGTCAGGGCGTTTGTACACACGTTCAGTTAACCCTTTAAGTAATGAGTTGGGTTTAGAAAATACGACACCGAATAGAATCCAAAACCTAAACATAGCAGCGTTAACACAGTACACAGGGCAAGAAGTGCTGCCCTTTGTCTTTCAACCTCAGAGCTTAGATTCTTGGCCTTATGAGTTGTTATGGCGACCAACGGCGATGAAATCTGAAAAGCACTTTGGTTACTCGTTTCAATGGTTCGTAATGGCAGCTGTACTTTTGTTTTTGATGCTGTTAATTGGTTATCGGTACCTAAAAGCACCACCTATCACGGAGAACAAGGATGGATAAGTCTCAAGCACAAGTGAACAGGGAAATTACCGAGCCAAACCTGGCAGAGCTCAAAAGCCGTCGTACTAAAGGGCGCTTGGTATTACTCGGATTAGTTTTGATTTTTGCCTTGCCTGCAATTATTGCCAAAACTGTATTGGAGCAGAACTGGTATACCTCTGGTGTGACTAACTCGGGCGAATTGGTAGAACCAAGAACGACACTCGCGGATTTCGGTATAGCGCTGCCCATGGCAGGAGAGGGTTGGGTTGTGGGTTATATCGCTCCGATGGAGTGCGAAAGCTTGTGTGAACAACAGCTTCATTATTTGAATCAAAGTTACTTAGCGTTAGGGAAAAACAAAGAGAGAGTAACCGCCGTTGTTTTTGTATCGGAAGGTAACTCGTTATCGGGTTCGTTCGATAAGCCTGATCTGTCTTTGTTAGCTGGTGGTGATCAGTTAAGCACCGAGTTTGCGCCGGCTTCCATTGTCATTATTGACCCTCTAGGGCAGTTGGTTATGGAGTACAAAAGCGTTTCGGATCCGTCGCAGCTAGTTGGTCAATCTAAAGGCATGATCCATGATTTAAGAAAGCTACTTAAGCTGTCACGAGTTGGGTAGTGTAAAAGCTTGGGCTGTTAGGCTTTGCCAGATGGCGCTAACGCTCGAGTGTAAGCAGCGAAAGGGAACAAGTATAGGGAGATAAGTGATGCAGAATAAAGCCCCTGATTTACTGATGCTCGTGATGAGGTTAACTATCTTGTTAACCCTTACCGTGATCGTTCTCGGAGCTTATACACGCTTGTCTGATGCTGGTCTTGGCTGTCCTGATTGGCCGGGGTGTTACGGTAAGATCACTGTTCCTTCGGATGCACAAGCGGTGAATCAAGCCAACCTCCATTTTCCTGAACGTGCTTTCGAAGCAGACAAAGCTTGGATAGAGATGATACACCGCTACTTTGCTGGCTCATTAGGGCTTCTTATCTTTGTTGTAGTCGCTTGGTGTATCAAGAAGAATATTACTTCTGCTGGGCTTCCATTACTTATCTCTGCGACCGTGATATTTCAGGCTTTGCTTGGAATGTGGACGGTGACCCTTAAATTGATGCCAGTTGTGGTTATGGCGCATTTGATGGGGGGCTTCACACTATTGTCGCTGCTGTGTCTGCTGTACTGTCGTCTATCTCAATTCCAAACCCATTTTGGTGAGTCTTCCTATTCTTCAGCACTTAAAGTCTCGGCGCTCTTTGGATTACTTATTGTGGTCGGGCAGATACTACTCGGTGGTTGGACATCGTCAAACTATGCCGCTTTGGTATGTACTCAATTGCCCATCTGTGAAGGCAACTGGGTGGACTATATCGATTTCAAAAATGCGTTCGACTTTGCACAGCATGGTCATGACAACTATGAGTTTGGGGTGTTGGAGTACCCTGCAAGGCTGACTATACATGTCATGCATAGGTTTGGAGCTATTGTGGCGACGTTAACGGTGTTGATGATCGTGTATCAGCTATGGAACTTTGGCCAATCGCCTCACCAAAAACTGAGCGTGATTGTCGCAATCGTGTTGTTTACTCAAATCAGCCTTGGGATCAGCAATGTATGGTTTCACCTGCCAATCTCAGTTGCGGTTTTGCATAACCTAGTAGCGGCGATGTTGCTCATCAGCATGGTTGTAACCAATTTTGTGGTGTGGCAACGCAAACCGAGTGAGAGCTTGGCAAAGAACAGTGTATTACAAGGAGGTAATCATGGTCAGTAGAACGTCAACGCAGCATGAAGTGGTGGTTCAAGACGCAACCTTAAGTCATAAAATAGCAGCCAACAATGAGATCGCTTTAAGCAACGAAATGGCTGCAAAAAACAAAGCTGCTTGGAAAGTTTATTTAACGCTGACCAAGCCTAAAGTCGTGGCTTTGATGTTGCTGACGGCATTGGTTGGGATGTGTTTGGCCGTGCCGAATGGATTGCCTATACAACAAACTTTGTTCGGAATGATCGGGATAGGTTTAATGGCGGGCTCAGCGGCTGCATTCAATCACTTGATCGACAAAAAAATCGACGGTCAGATGACTCGTACAAACCGACGACCTTTGCCATCTGGAGAGCTGAGTAGTGTACGCGTGTTCAGCTTTGCTGCGGGTATCGGTTTACTCGGCTTCGCCACGCTAGTGGTATGGGTCAATCAACTGACGGCGTGGTTAACCTTTGCGAGCTTATTGGGTTATGCGGTTATCTATACCATGTACTTGAAGCGAGCGACGCCGCAGAACATAGTAATTGCAGGGATAGCTGGTGCAATGCCTCCACTATTGGGGTGGACGGCGGTCACCAATGAACTGCACTCAAACGCTTGGTTGTTGGTGATGATTATTTTTATCTGGACGCCTCCGCACTTCTGGGCATTGGCAATTCATCGTCGTGACGAGTATGCCAAAGTGAACATTCCCATGCTGCCTGTGACCCATGGAATTGAATACACCAAGACTTCGATTTTGCTGTATACCTTGTTGTTGAGCATAGTGTGTATATTGCCTGTTTTGGTCGGCATGAGTAGTTGGATATATTTGAGCGCTTCATTGGTGCTCAACGCTGGGTTTGTTTATCACGCTTGGGTACTTAAGTATCGTGATGAGCCTAATATGGCGATGAAGACCTTTAAGTTTTCTATTTATCATTTAATGATCTTGTTTGTTGCTTTGTTGGCAGACCATTATCTACTTTGATAACCACATTTCTGCTGTCGTTGAATAAGAAAACGGATGCTTTGAGCATCCGTTTTTGTCTGGCTAATTACACAAGCTCACCTACTAGACAGTGAGTATCTGTGAGTCATTAGTCCACTTTGTTCCAAGCATCTTGCCAGTGTGAACCGACACCTGGTTCGTACTGAGTTGCTGTTGGCGCCCATTGAACACAGTAACCAGAGTATGGGAACTCTTTACACTGATAAATGCCACCATCGCTGCTTAGTACTTTAGTACCGGCTGTGTAAGAATCAATGCTTTCTGGGAATACGAAGTCGTAATCGCCCGCAGGTGGCGGTGTTTGCTCGTCCATCAGGTGGAAATCAAGCGTGTTCTGATCCACTAAGTTACCTTGGTCATCTTTCGTCACAACCACAAGCATATGGTGGCCTGCTTCAGACTTAGAAAGTGTCAGTTGAATATCTTCAACTTGTCCATCGGTTAGCTCTGATTTCTGAGAGGCAAGTGCCTCACGGTGATGGTTGTACACGGTCAGTTCTGCTTGAATGTCGCCTGTTGCCGCTAACGTAAGATCAAGCTGAGTAGGTTGGCTCTCGTCAATAATATACTCTGGCTCTAGGCCTGTTACTTCCAGCTCATGTTTTGGTTCTGGAGTATCGATCTTGTAGCCGATCTCTACACTGTTAAAGCCAGAGCCTGCTTTTAGATATACAGGGTTAGTGCCGTAAATTGGTGCGAAATCACCTTGGTCGTTCAATTGACCTGCTTTGATTTGCGTCTGCTCTTGATTGATCTTAGAGGCAAGTGCGTAAGACCAGTTGTTTGCCTTACCTTGCTCTTTGGTCTCAATCACCAACTCAGTGCTGTATGAAGCATTCTCACCAGATTGATCAAACACACGAGTGTAAACCGCATCACCAATGTTCAAGTCTTGAGTTGGGTTGATTTGACCGCCTTGATCCCAATCAGGAATGATAGGGCCGTCGCCATCAAACTTCACATCAATAACGTTGTAGAAAGCTGCAGCTGTGTCACCCACATCCCACACAGCAAGGATCACTTGATAACCTTCGCGCTCTGGTACATTACATAAGTGACTTACTTGCATTGGTGGTTGATCCATATTGCCTTCAACAACACAGAATGGCGTTAAATCAAAAGAGCTGCGTGCCAAAGGTTGGTTTGGGTTCCAGTCTGGTTGAGTAATGTAATATTTCCAATCGCGGGTTTTGTGGTTCGCTGTGAACGTCCACTCAAAGTATTGAGAGCCAGACTTGATAGGGCGTTTAACCCAGCGATCTGCTTTTTGCTCATCTAGTGCTGCTGCTAAAGAAGATTGGGCGCTGGCAATTTTTCCGTCAACAGGGCCGGCTTCAGGGAAGCCTTCAGGGCCTTCCACACTCTGAGGTTCGTATTGGATACCACCACAGTTGGTGTTTTTCTGTTGTGTATCACTCGCTGGAAACTTACATAGTGCGACACGGCTTTCTGCTACACCATTGTTGTATGCAGAGACATAACCATGACCGAAGCTAGCACCGCTGACGCTAAGTAGCGATAACGCGATGAGTGATTTTTTTGGGAGTTGTTTCATTATTTGTCCTTACTGTATTTGGCCGACAAAAAAGAGAACACTCCGGCATGCATTTGCACTTAAATTCTATTAAGTGGCGGCCCCGCTATCATAGACAGAATATTTGTCGACAGACCGGTGGCTTTGCGTCCTATTCTTTCAAATAGTTTGCCAGAAGTGCCTTTGAGCAAGCGAAATGTAGCCAACCAGTTTTATAAATGCGAATCAATAGATTGAAATGTGGAATGCCAATCTCGAACTTTTAATTCTTAATACAAATTAACTTGCTATATGTTTAGTTCGTTAACGTATAAATTATTGATATAAATAAAGAAAGCATTTGCTCTAATCGCTTTTGTGAATGGTTTTGAGTTATTGCGTTTTGTTCTGTACAACAATTGCGCGCATATCAAAACCAAACCTTTGGTTTCCACTAACCAAACCCTGACACGCCATGTATGAAAAGCCGGACAATTAATTGGTATGAATTATATAAAGGAGTTGTCATGGAATTCACTGAACTAGACAGAGACGCGTTGTATCAGACATGGATGTCACAAAAATCGAGAATGCGGATTACGCAGATGGAGTTTTCAAAAAAGCTAGGAATGAACCAACTTGATTTCTCTAGAGTGCTAAGAGGGGAGACGCCTTTAACCATGTCATTCGTGAGTCACTTTTGTCGTTTGCTTCATTTAGAGCCAAGGAACGTATTTCCTTCACTTAAAGAAGGCAATGAATCAGGGCCTAAAGTGGTTTATCTGAAAAGTAGAATGAGTGTCGATGGTGAGATCCAAAATGCCTATATCGAAGGGAATCAGGTGATTGTAGAGTATGCGCACACTGTGCAACATGACTAATTTTAGAGCTAGCTCTGAGTTTTAACCCTTTTTTCTACAATCTTTCGATATAGGGTATGGTATACTTAATTGGGTTCTTCTATTTAATTTAAGTACGCTATGAAACCTTTTAAACTTCTCTTGCTTGTTGCAACCAGCATTTTTTTGTTTGGTTGTGCAGGCGGTCCAATTAAAACCGCAACCAAATTCACCAGTTATGAAGATTTTCAGCCAGGTCCGGATGGTGGTGTTGACTTAGTTTGGGCCAGAATCGGCCTGCGTGATGCAGAGCGTTTAAAAGGTAAGTTGGACGGCTATGACTCAGTAGTGATCGACCAAATCTTTGTTCTTGCTGAAGAAGGTTCGTTAGATCAGCAAGATATTCAAGAGCTTACCGTTCACATGGTTAATCGCCTAGAAGATAAAATATCGCCTCATAAAACGATTGTCGATGAACCAACAGGCAAGACGTTACGCTTGAGTATCGCTCTAAGTAACGTAGAAACCCCAAACCCTATTTTGGCTGTGACGAGCAGTGTTCTGCCGTTTGGTCTTGCGATGTCTACTATCTCTAAGGTGGCAACAGGCGAGCACACCAATGTTGGGAGTGCGAGTGTAGAGTTATTGGTCAGTGATGCTCAAGATGGTACGCCACTGTTTGCTGCAATCGATCGTGAAGCGGGCAACAAAGACTTTTCAACTATGATTGATTCGTTAGATGATGCCAAAGATGCGATCAACTATTGGGTTGAACGTTTAGGTGATACTCTACAGAACATAGATGACGCATAGAAAGACCGAATAATGTTAGAGAAAGAGAACCTGATTAAGTTGGCTCGAATGCAGATGCCATTTGGAAAGTATGCGGGTCGTACATTGATTGATTTACCTGAAGAATATCTGCTGTGGTTCGATAAGAAGGGATTCCCGTCTGGTGAGCTAGGTGACTTGTTAAAGCTGTGCCTTGCTCTGAAAATTGAAGGGCTTGATAGTGTCGTCAAGCCACTTAAGCTTAATCACCCCAAAGGTTTATAACTAAAGTCGTGTAGCGATTTTTGAACAGAGGAGGGGTTTAATCAAACATTTTTCGAAAGACTAACTCGCCAAATACTGACTTTATAGCCTCGGTTGCCTCAGTCTCGCCAATTGTTTGAGCTAAATGTTGCTTTAACCTGAGCACACCGCCACGAGAATATGGACTCGTCCCATCCTTTAAAATGTTCTGTAGAAGCATCTCAATAACTTCTCTAAAGACATGGTTATTGGGATCTTCATAAGCTGTTATCCATGAATCAATAAATTTGTCCTTTGTTTCAAAGTCTAGGATGTCTAGGAGGATAGGGAAAACCACCCCTTGGAGTGCTGTGGCGAACATAATACTATTGGGGTAATAAGCTTGGATGCTGCTCTTTCGGACATTGAACTCTTTGGCAAGACGGTCATAGGTAACTGATGACCAGCCTTCGTTAAGAAATATTTTAACAATGCGCTCGTCCATTCTTTCTTTTTTTTGCCTTCTTTCTTCAGCGGTAATTCGCGCCATTAGATTCAACCGATTAGTGTTTGGTGAGCTACAGCATACAGATTTCCTTGGTTACAAACAACTTTTAGTACCAGTACCAAATAACACTTGCAATTGGTACTGGTACTAATTAATATGCTTCCCAGTTGACTAAGACGGCTTTCTGGTTGAGGAAAGGCTCAAGGTTAAATTTTTTATTATCAATGAGTACTAGTACCAATTGCGAGTGGAATACATGAATAAAGTAAGTTTATCTTCAATAGTGGTAGCGGCAAATTTAGTATTGGTTGGCTGTGATGACAGTTCAACTTCGACATCACCAGAATCACCAGTGTCACAAGCTCGAACGGTTACCGTTGGTGCAACAATGGCTAACATTACCGAAATGAACGCGTTGTCGAATACTTGTCTAAAGGATATTGAATTACCTGAAGATAAAGTCGTTAGTGTGCAGGGGTTCGATAATAATGTTTGTGCAGTAAAGGACCTTGATGGCAATGTTCATTATGTACGAACGAATGATTACAGTTTGGTAGTGACGGATATGTACGGCACGAATACATACGATATCAACGATATTGTTGTTGATGGCATACAGGATGTTGAGGTTTTTGGTGAAGCGACCTTTAAGATTGAACCTAAAATTGTGAAAGGTGAATACAATCAGTTTTATTCATATTACCTGGTAGAAGGTGAAGAGGTCCTGGGGGCAGACAAAACGCATGTAGTGATTCATGTGGATAATAAGGACTATTCCTACGTGACATTCACTGTTGCTGACCGTGAAGATATTGATTTTTACCATTCAACTATTACTGAGACTCGTGAGGAATCAAAGAATTTTGGCGCAACCTATTCTGGTGAGATTGAGGGTTCGATCGGTAGTGATTATGGTACGCATGCTTACCGTTATATTGATAAGGATGCGGTCGTTTTGATTACCGCGTTCAATGGTGCGTCTGTTCCAAGTACTATTGAATTTGAACCAATGAGGCATTTCAATCTTGGTGAGTTAAAAATTGATCCTAAGTCAGGTGAGATTATTATCACTCCGCCAGATTTTGGGGATCCGATTGAGATTATTCCGACTCCCGTTGCGCCAGTAATTAAGCCATCCCAGGTTGATAACGCTGAGTTAGTTCATTTTGATGAAAGTGGGTTTGGTATATTCAAAACGGTCCTTAATAGGAACGATTTAGCTGAACCTTGGTTGTATCCAGAGGTGCAGTTTGTGGCGGGTGAGAAGACATTGAAGCAGTACGACTTTAGCTATTCTCTAGATGTACCGGAAAGTTTTAAGTCTCATATGGATATTTACCTGTTGGATGAGGCGGGTGAACTGGTTCGTGTTGTTTATTATCCAAATGGTAATGTAGATATTAAAGGTGGGCCTCAGGGTATAAGTAAGGCTGATTTTGTTAAAGATTATGGTCATTACAGGTTGGATGCTCGAATAGATGGTTTGAAGTTTAAGACTAACTTTATTATTCGTGTTGCTGACGATAATGATGTAGGTGATTTACAGTTTACAGTTAAAGAATACACGGTTAAAGAGTTAGCACCTGTTTTAAGTTCAGAACAGTTGGTTGGTGGAACAATCCTTGATTCAATCGATGATACTAACCATAGTGTAGACATTGAATTTACTGGTAACCGTCAATCAAGCGTTGACAATCCACTTTGGGTTTATACCGATACCAAGTTTCCGGCTAAGGAAGGCGACGCACCGACTTTAGGTCAGGTATCTATTGATGTAGATGTAGAAGTTTCTGATACATTTTCGGATAAGGCCGCTTCAGATGCTTATATCAGTATCTACCTTGATGGTTGGAACGCGACAGAAACATTTTCGTTATATGTTTCTGGCCAGCTTAAAGGACAAGTTGTTCAGCGAACTCATCGTGAAGACGAAGGGCAAGAAGTATATTCAAGTTATGACTCTTTTCAAGCTGCTTACTTTGATACAAAAGTGAAAGGGCTTGCTGAAGGAACGAAGTTAAACACTAACTTTATACTTCGCTTTGGTGATAACGACAATGGGAATGGCGAGGATGGTAATTTGCTGGGTGAGGTAGTAGCTATCAATTCGTTTGATATTACAATCGAATGGCCTATCGCAGAGTAAGCGACTACCGAAATAATAAAACGGGCATTCTCTATGATAGCCCGTTTTTTTGTTTTTGAGTTCGACCCAATTTTACATGCATGATGAAACTTGAAGGATGGTTCTTCTTACCTTCCTATAAAATACGCAATCGATAGCGTGTAAATAATGATATACAGGGTGTTATAAATATAAAACACAAAAAAAATTGCGTTTATTTTCAATTAGTGATTGAAACTGGGGTTTTTACTAGTTAAGTTACAGGGAACAAGAAGATTAGTGCTGATAGAAAGTGACGTGAGACAACGTACATTCAGCTCAAGGATAGAAAAAAGGAAGAAGTAAGCAATGTTCCAGACTGATGATGTAAGAATTAACAAAGTAAAAGAGTTATTACCCCCTGTTGCTGTTTTAGAAAAGTTTCCAGCGACTGAAGTTGCTTCTTCTACAACCTTTGAAAGCCGCAAAGCGATCCACAATATTTTAGAAGAAAGCGATGACCGCTTGCTTGTTATTGTAGGCCCATGTTCTATTCATGACACAGAGGCCGCTCTTGAGTACGGTAAGCGCTTGAAAGTGTTGCGCGACGAGCTTGGCGATAACCTTGAAATCGTAATGCGCGTTTACTTTGAAAAGCCACGTACAACTGTTGGTTGGAAAGGTCTAATCAATGACCCGTACATGAACGATACGTTCAAGCTAAATGATGGTCTTCGACTAGGTCGTAAGCTACTGCTTGACCTAACTGACATGGGAATGCCAACCGCAAGCGAATTCCTAGACATGATCACGCCTCAATACGTTGCTGATTTAATCAGTTGGGGTGCAATTGGTGCGCGTACTACTGAATCTCAAGTTCACCGCGAACTGGCTTCGGGTCTATCTTGCCCAGTTGGCTTTAAGAATGGTACTGATGGCAACATCAAGATCGCAACAGACGCAATCCGTTCTGCAAGCGCTTCTCACCACTTCTTGTCGGTAACTAAATACGGCCACTCAGCTATCGTTGAAACGGCTGGTAACCCAGATTGTCATATCATCCTACGTGGTGGTAAAGAGCCAAACTACAGCGCAGAACATGTTGGCAAGATCAAAGAGGAGCTAGAAGCTTCTGGTCTTCCACAAAAAGTGATGATCGACTTCAGTCACGCAAACAGCTCTAAGCAGTTCAAGCGCCAAATGAACGTGTCTGATGACGTAAGCGCGCAGATCTCTGGTGGTGACAAAGCTATTTTTGGTGTGATGATTGAATCTCACTTAGTTGAAGGTCGCCAAGACTTAGTTGACGGTAAAGCTGCCACATACGGTCAGTCGATTACTGATGCTTGTATTGGTTGGGAAGATACTGAAGCTGTACTTCGTCAACTAGCAGGTGCAGTTGAAGCTCGCCGCAACAAATAGGCTAATTACAGTCAATAACTAAGCGACTGAAAACTGAAAGCCCTTACTAGCAATCGTTAGTAAGGGCTTTTTTGTGGTTCTTAGTTGTAAACCGGAAGTACCTTGTACTCTTAAATGATAAAAGACAGTAACTCGTCGACTTTACGTGACAACAAATTTTTATCTTTCTTGGTTTCTACGTTGAGACGTATCAATGGCTCTGTATTCGATTGCCTTAAGTTAAAACGCCATGTTCCCATGTCCATACTGATACCGTCTGTATGATCGATCTCAATGGCATCATCTCGGTAGTGCGATAACACGTAAGCCATGACCTGTTCGGGGTCTGAAACTCTGCGATTTATCTCTCCGGAAGAGGGGAATCTATGCATACTGGTACTTGTCAATTGGTGAAGAGATTGTTGAGTTTTTGACATCAGTTCAATAACCAGTAACCAAGGAATCATGCCTGAATCGCAATATCCGAAATCACGAAAATAATGGTGTGCGCTCATTTCGCCACCATAGACGGCATTTGTTTCACGCATTTTCTCTTTGATAAGTGCGTGTCCCGCTTTAATCCCAATCGCTTTGCCACCATGTGTGTTGGCGACTTCAATCGTGTTCCATGTCATGCGCATGTCGTGCAATACAGTCGCGTTAGGTTGTTTAGTCAAGAATGCTTCAGCAAGCAATCCGACAATGTAATAACCCTCGATGTAATTGCCTTTCTCATCAAAGAAAAAGCATCGGTCGAAGTCTCCATCCCAAGCAATTCCAAGGTCGGCAGAGTATCCTAAAACGGCATCTCGAGTGGCTGCTTGGTTATCTCTAATCAATGGGTTTGGAATACCATTAGGGAAGTTTCCATCGGCTGTATGATGAACCTTGACGAAAGTGATAGGGACGCTGAGTTTGTTAAACTTGTTCTCTAAAGCATCAATGACATGCCCTGCAACGCCGTTTCCTGCGTTGACCACAATCTTCATTGGTGAAAGCTTAGACGGAGAAATATAGGAGAGTAGATGGTCTACATAAGGAGCGAGAATACTGGTCGATCTACTAGAGTTAGTGGGGTGTGCATGACCGATAGTTGAACCGCTGTTCAGTTCTTGATTCAGTACTTCAATGCGTTGTTTGATTTCATCCAAACCACAGTTTTTACTTATCGGGCTTGCGTCTACACCGACCAATTTCATTCCGTTGTAATTGATTGGATTGTGGCTTGCTGTAATTTGAACGCCGCCAACTGCTTTTAGGTGGCGAGTCGCAAAGTAGACCTCTTCAGTGCCTGTCAAGCCTAGATCTATCACGGTTATCCCTGATTTGATTAAGCCTTTGGTCATAGCCTCTTGTAATGAAAGGGACGTTTCACGGTTATCACGACCAATGACTACCTGAACCAAGTCATCGAATGAGGTTTTAGGTGCGGCGGACAGTGCGTATTCGCCAAATGCCTTGCCGAGTAGATAGGCTAGCGGCTCATTGATTTGTTGACCAATGATGCCGCGGATATCGTTGTTCTTAAAGCAGCTAAGGTCTAATGTTGATTTCATCGATTTGTGGCTGCTTTATTTTGTTTGGTTGTGCTTAGATGAGTGAACTTGTTGATTGAGCACATCTCGCCCATAGCTGTCTTGATATCGAATGATGTCGTTTTCACTTAAATGACTGCCTGTTTGCACTTCAATCATTTCGAGTGGGATGCTCCCTGGATTCTCTAGGTTATGAATGTGACCTAATGGAATGTAAGTGGATTGATCTTCCCCGACTAGGTACGTTTTTTCATTATTAGTTACCTTCGCGATGCCGGCCACAACAACCCAATGTTCCGCTCTGTGGTAGTGCATTTGTAACGACAACTTATGACCGGGTTTTACGGTGATACGTTTAACTTTGTCGCGCTTGCCTATATCGACTACATCGTATTTACCCCAGGGTCTAAACACTTCTCGGTGATGGACATGCTCTGTGCGTTCGGCTTGATTTAACTGGCTGACAATCGATTTCACACCCTGAACATTGTCCTTATTGGCGACAAGTATGGCGTCTTTGGTTTCGACAATAATTAGGTTTTCAACACCGACAGTCGCAACCAGTTTATTTTCAGCATGGATGTAGTTGTGCTGAGAATCGACAGTCAACACATCGCCTTCAATGACGTTGTTGTGCTCATCCTTATCACTGACATCCCAAATAGCAGACCACGATCCAATGTCATTCCAACCAACATCCATCGGAATCACAGCAGCGTGTGACGTTTTTTCCATCACAGCGTAATCTATAGAGTCGCTCGGGCTACTTTTGAATGCTTCAGCGTCAATGCGGATAAAGTCGAGGTCGGTACTTTGCTTCTCAAGAGCTAGCTTACAAGCCGCTAATATCTCAGGGTGGTGTTCGGCGAGTTCTTCAAGGTAGCGTGATGCTCTAAACATGAACATACCGCTGTTCCATAGGTATTGTCCCGAATTAATGTACTGCTCTGCTGTTGCTAGGTCGGGCTTTTCAACGAAACATTCAATCGCATAAGCATTTTGGGAGAGAGGCTCTCCTTGCTTGATATAACCATAGCCAGTTTCGGGTGCGCTCGGAGTAATACCAAATGTGACGAGTTTACCTTGTTTCGCGTATTCAACGCCTCTCGCCACCGTTTGTTGAAATTCGGTCGTTTTGGCGATGTGATGATCGGCTGCCAGTACCAATAATATTGGATCTGGTTCGTTATGTTGGTTGTTGTTTGAGTGGCTTAAGACTTGTAATGCTGCTAGTGCGATGGCGGGCGCCGTGTTTCTGCCGACAGGTTCTAGCAAAATACCACTGTGCTCGATGTTAGCCGATCGGGTTTGCTCCGCAGTAATGAAGCGGTGTTCTTCGTTACAGATAATGAAGGGAGCAGCACACTCGGTATCACTTAAGTGCGATTCAAGGCCATGCAAACGCAAAAGGGTTTGCTGAAGCATCGATTGCTCGCCAGCAATATTGAGGAATTGCTTAGGGTAAAGCTCGCGAGACAGTGGCCAGAGGCGGCTACCAGAGCCGCCGGCTAGAATGACAGGTAAAATCATAGCGTGGTAATTGGGTGCCTTAAAATATTGGCCCCATGTTACCACGCTTCACCTTTTTTAATTATCGATAACCCACTTACTTATCTATAAACATCAGAGGAGTTGCTTATTGGTGACCTGCTGGATTAGAAGTAACCATATCTTGAGCGTCACTAAAGCCTTGTGGGTCGATTTTGAGTGTTTGTGTTGGGAACGCGATATCTGCATTATGCTTATGAATGATCGTCAACACCTGCAGCAAAACATCTTGTTTAACTTCGTGGTATCTAACCCAGTTGACGGTTTTGGTGAAGGTATAGATAAAGAAGTTCAGTGTAGATGGACCAAATTTATCAAAGTTAACGATGAGTGTTTGTTTAGCATCGATATCTGGATGCGTTTCAAGCATGGCTTTTACGTCATCAACAATGAGAGCCAGCTTGCTCGCGTCTTCGTAACGAAGCCCGAAGGTTTCATTGATTCGGCGGTTCAGCATTCGCGATGGGTTTTCCACCACAATGTTACTGAATACCGAATTTGGTACGTACAACGGGCGTTTGTCGAAGGTGCGAATAATGGTCATGCGCCAGCCAATGCGTTCGACAGTGCCTTCGATTTGACGGTCGGGAGAGCGAATCCAATCACCGACTTTAAAAGGGCGGTCGAAGTAAATCATCATACCGCCAAAGAAATTCGAGAGCAGATCTTTTGCTGCCAAACCGACAATCAAACCACCTACACCACCAAAGGTCAGTAAGCCGGAAAGACTGAGTCCGAACGCCTGCATGATGGTCAGGCCACCCATGACCATAAAGAACAGACGAGCGACTTTTGCAATCGCCTGTACAGTCGTTTCATCTCTGTTGTTTTGCTCTAAGACGTACGCTTCAGCATTAGTGATCATTCGTAAGGTAAACCAAACGAAGGTACATATGATCAATATGTGCTTGAGCGTTTTTAACCAATTGATTTCGTTGCCAAACTGATCTTGAAGAATTAATCCGATAGAAACGGTCGCGGGCCAACACCAAAGTAACGTACTGACAGGAGTTTTCAGTGCCTCTAGTAGCAAATCATCCCAGTGGAAGTGGGTTCTTTGTGCCAAAACTTCTAAGCGATTGTGGATAATTCGCCAAGCTACCCAAGCTAAAAAACTCGCAATAGTGATGAATAGGACGCTATTCGCCCAGTCACTATGGCTCTGATTGATGTAGGTTTGTACTTGGGTTAAGAATTCATTCATTGTGTGTGCTGCCGCAGAAATTATGAATTGGAAATTAGCAGAAACTCGAGATGTTCTCTACCTTTATAAATCAAGCGATTATAACAATAGTATAACCTTATTATTGCAGAACTAACTTTTTTTGAGTTAGAAACTAATGTAGGTTTAGCTACCCCGTGTAATTAAAATTTCTAAACAGGATTTCAAATGAGCGACAAACAATATGCAGTTATCGGTTTAGGGCGTTTTGGTTTATCTGTTTGCAAAGAGCTGCAAAGTTCTGGGGCACAGGTATTAGCCGTCGATATTGATGAAGAGCGAGTGAAAGAAGCGGCGGCTTTTGTTTCACAAGCGATTGTTGCGAACTGTACAAGCGAAGAGACAGTTAAAGAGTTAAGACTCGACGATTACGATATGGTGATGGTATCTATTGGCTCTGATGTTAACTCCAGTATTCTCACAACGCTGGTGGTGAAAGAATCTGGAGCAAAAGCAGTTTGGGTTAAGGCGAATGATAAGTTCCACGGCAAGATCCTCTCTAAGATTGGTGCTGACCATATCATCATGCCGGAGCGAGATATGGGTATTCGTGTTGCTCGTAAGATGCTGGACAGACGCGTTCTCGAATTTATCGACCTTGGCAGTGGCTTAGCGATGACAGAAATCGTTATTGGCTCAAAGTTTTTAGGCAAGCAACTTCGCGACCTAAAGCTGTGCAAAGAGGTAGGGGTTGAAGTACTTGGCTTCAAGCGCGGCCCGAACCTAACCAAAGCACCTGAACTTGATGTCAGTTTAGAGATCGGTGATGTGGTGATCATTGCAGGGCCGAAAGAGACCTTGTCTAGAAAGCTACGCAATTGGTAACTGGTAATAAGTAATTGGTAATAAGGTAACCGTATGAATTCGTTGAAACGAAAAGGTACTTTCTACACGCTCAAGACAGATAAAAAGCCGCGCAAAGGCTCAGAGCCAAAGATTATCCTTACGAGTTTCTTAGGTGTTCTTATCCCTTCTGCAATCTTGTTGACGCTGCCAGTCTTTTCTGTAACTGGACTTAGTTTTACAGATGCGCTGTTTACTGCCACATCCGCAATCAGTGTGACAGGCTTGGGTGTTGTCGATACGGGTGAACATTTCACTCTGGCGGGCAAAATACTGCTGATGTTTTTGATGCAAGTCGGCGGTTTAGGGCAGATGACCCTGTCTGCAGTGCTGCTCTATATGTTTGGCGTTAGATTAAGTCTCAAGCAACAAGCATTGGCGAAGGAAGCGTTGGGTCAAGATCGTAAGATCAATCTCCGCAAATTAGTTAAGAAGATCATCATCTTTGCGTTGGTGGCGGAGTTGGTTGGGTTTGTATTGCTCTGTTTCCGTTGGGTTCCAGAAATGGGATGGGCAACGGGAAGCTTTTATGCACTCTTTCACGCTATATCTGCATTCAATAACGCAGGTTTCGCGCTGTTCTCAGACAGCATGATGAGTTTTGTTGATGATCCATTGGTGATTTGTACTTTGGCGGGTTTATTCATCTTTGGTGGATTAGGCTTCACGGTAGTGGGGGACTTATCGAGTAACTGGCGTAAAGGCTTCCAGCACTTGCATCTGCACACCAAGATCATGCTGACCGCAACGCCAACTTTGTTGTTGGTGGGTACGGTGATGTTTTGGTTATTGGAGAGGAATAACTCAGCAACGATGGAAGGCCTCTCTATACAAGGTCAGTGGTTAGCCGCATTTTTCCAATCGGCGAGTGCTCGTACCGCTGGTTTCAACAGTGTGGACTTGTCTCAGTATACGCAACCGGCATTATTGGTGATGATAGTACTAATGTTGATTGGTGCTGGTTCGACTTCCACTGGTGGTGGTATTAAGGTATCGACCTTTGCGGTCGCATTTGTCGCAACGTGGACTTTCCTACGTCAGAAAAAGCATGTCGTGATGTTTAAGCGTACGGTGACTTGGCAAGCGGTAACAAAGTCATTGGCCATTATTGTGGTAAGTGGGGCGCTATTAACCACCGCAATGTTTTTGTTAATGCTGACTGAAAAGGCGGCGTTTGATCGAGTGATGTTTGAGGTGATTTCAGCCTTTGCAACGGTGGGATTAACAGCAGGTTTAACCGCGAATCTGACTGAGCCAGGAAAATACATCATGATTGTGGTTATGGTGATTGGACGGATAGGTCCCTTGACCTTAGCTTACATGTTGGCGCGTCCAGAACCTTCATTACTCAAATATCCAGAAGATACCGTGCTAACCGGTTAGGATTAGCGACTTGTTTGCGAGTTAGAGAAAGCAAAGCCAGCGACATGCTGGCTTTGCGGTAGATCTAGCGTCAATTGTTTAATACTTAGCCCTGAAACATTTCAACGTATTCTTCATACCCTTCTTCAACCAGTTTATCTGCTGGGATAAAGCGCATTGCAGCTGAGTTCATGCAGTAACGTAAGCCTGTTGGTTTAGGACCATCTTTAAACACATGTCCTAGGTGAGAATCACCAAACTTACTTCGAACCTCTGTTCTTGGGTAAATCAGTTTGTAGTCGGTCGTTGTTACGACATAAGCTTCGCTAATTGGCTGTGTAAAGCTTGGCCAGCCTGTGCCTGATTTGTATTTGTCTTTTGAAGAGAACAGTGGCTCACCCGTTACGATATCGACGTAAATACCTTCCTGTTTGTTATCCCAGTATTTGTTGTCAAATGGGCGCTCTGTTGCATCTTCTTGTGTTACATCGTACTGCAGTGAGGTGAGTTTTGCTTTGATCTCTGCGTCAGATGGTTTGACATAGGTCTTAGCATTGGCAGTCGCATTTTTGCTGTCGATGATCTGACGAAGTGTTTTCGGATTCTCTTTTCTATCCTCACCGAAGATCTTATCTAGATACTGGTCACGACCCGAAGCATAGCGGTAGTAGTTATAGCGAACCTTACTCTTTTTGTAATAGTCTTGGTGATAGTCTTCCGCTGGCCAGAATTTTTCAAATTCGATCAGTTCTGTTTTCAGTGGTTCACCAAAAATCTGAGATTTGTCGATCTCCATCATGAAGTTCTGAGCTACGGCTTTTTGCTCTTGGTTACGGTAGAAAATAGCAGGTCGATACTGTGGACCGCGGTCTACGAAGGAGCCTTTGTCATCAGTTGGGTCAATATGTCTGAAGAATTGGTCAAGAACCTGTTCATAACTAACAATATCAGGATTGTAAGTCACGTTGATCACTTCGATGTGACCAGACTTACCTGAGGACACTTGTTTGTAGGTTGGGTTTTCTAATTCACCACCAGAGTACCCAGAGATAACGTCGGTGACGCCGGTCAGTTTTTCTAGGTCGGATTCTGTACACCAGAAACAACCACCAGCCAGTGTCGCGATTTCACTTTTACCTGAATTTGCTGTTTTATCCATTGTATTGGCAGTGCCAGTCTGGCTTACAAACAGCGAAATCAGTGGTAGCGCAACCACGAGTGATACCAATATTTTAGATAATTTATTCATAGATACCTCATCTTGACGTTCTTTTCATTCGATTTTGAATGTACGAATAGAGACAGGTTTAAGATGGAAAAAATTGCATCATTCACAAAAAAAATGTGTTACCTAGAAAATCTTGCTCATAAATGCTGCCAGTAGTAGGGTGTAGGCATTGATATAAAATAATAGTTAATGATGACGCTTTTCGTACATCTAAGGAACAGCATGCAAGCAGAAGTTAAATGGGTCGAAGGTTTTAAATTCCTTGGTCAATCTCAATCAGGTCACTCTGTCGTTATGGATGGAAGTGGTGGTGCTACCGCTCCAAGCCCTATGGAAATGGTGTTAATGGCTGCTGGTGGTTGTAGTTCTGTTGATGTAGTTGATGGTTTGAAATCTGCAGGCCAGAACATCACAGGCTGTAACGCAAAGCTTGAAACAACACGTCGTGAAACAGCACCAAAAATCTTCACTGTGATTAATATTCATTTCGAAGTAACGGGTGACCACCTTGATCCTGAGCTTGTTGCTAAGGTTTGTGCTGATTCATTAGAAAAATACTGTTCAGTATGCTTAATGCTAGGTGCTGGCGTAGAGATGACCCACAGTTGGGAAATCGTTTAGCCTTCTGATTGTATATTTTGGCGATAGGCTAATTCTTACGGCTTATGAGTAGAGTCAGATAAAGAAAAGGGCGGGGCACTTTAAAGTGTCCCGCCCTTTAGTATTCTAACTAGAGTAGAGTGCTATTATTCAGCCGTTTCTACAATAACTTCTTCCATTTGCGCTTCTTCTTGGTATTCGAAGCTTGGGATTGTTGCGTCAACACGACGGTTTTGCGCACGACCTTCAGCAGTATCGTTTGTTGCTACTGGGTTTTCCTCACCTTCACCTGTAGCCGTAATACGGTCTGCTTCAATACCTTGCTCTTCAATGTATGCGGCTACAGCGGCAGCTCGTTTTTTAGAGATCATCATGTTGTACTCAGCAGAGCCTGTTGAATCGGTGTGACCAACAACATTAACTGATGATTGAGGGTAAGTTTGCAGCACTTCTACCAATGGTGTCAGTGCTGTTTTACCTTCTGTAGACAATTCAGTACTGTTTGTCTCAAACATACCTTGCGAGAAGCTTTCTGTTTGCGCTTTAATTACAACAGTCTCTTCTTCAACCACAACGGCTTCCGGTTCTGCAATAGGTTCAGCTGGAGCCTGTGTTACGGCAGCAGCAGCTACTGTTGCGGCTGACGCCGTCGTGTTACCTGTACCGAAATTGTAGCTTAGACCAACGGTAACAAGGTTAGAGTTGAGGTCTTGAATGATCTTATCGTCAAAATCGTCGAAGTATTGGTATTCAACTCGAAGTGCCCAGTCGTCGGATAGCTGTTTCTCAGCACCGATACCTAGTGCTAATACAACATCGTCTTCGTCATCGTGCATGATGTAAGCGGGACCAGCTTTAAAGAATATATCAAACTGTTGTTTAATCGCTAGTCGGTACATTGGGCTCAAAGAAATGGCTACGATAGAATCGCTGTATCTTTGAGTCGCTCCGTTATAGTTAAAGCTGGTGTCATAATCACCTAAGTAATCTGCATTTAATTCTAGAGCAATGTTATCGGTAAAGTTGTAACCACCGTAAATACCACCCGCAACTGAATCATCTTCACAATCAATGTTGTCGACACAAGCGCTATCGAGCCAACCCATGCCAACTTTTGCGCCTACGTATGTCGTTGCGGCAATTGATGGAGCAGCAGCGAAACCTGAAGCAGCTACCACAGCACACATGATTCTTGACAGTCTTTTCATAATCTTATCCTTGGATTAACTCTTATTGTTATCTGAACTAGCCTTTAAAGCGGCGATTTATTGTTTGGGACACTGCAACAGTAAGTCGTTCAGGCGTAGTTTCAGGTCGAACCTATCTTGGTACTATTATTGTTATATTGTTAGTTTAGTTGCTTATTGGGGTCAATGAAGTTGTTGTAATTTATATATTTAAGGTGCTATTTACAGAGGTTTTTGTCAATTAATTGTTGTCTCAAATGTTGGAAATAAAGAAACCTCGTATCATTTTTAGGTGATACGAGGTTTCTTTTATGTGTACTGAATGTTTGGTGATTACCGTTATGGGCGCTCACCGGCTAACAAACGCTTTTCAATATCTGCAATGACACCTGGTAGGTCTGCAATGGTGTCGATTAGGTAGTGTGGGTTTGATTTGTTTAGCTTCACGCTTGCTTTTTCACGTGCAGCTGCAAGTGTTGCTTCATCGGCATCTAAATATTCTTGATAGGTTAAGCCTGCCTCGTTCCCCGATAATACAAGTCCAACCGTCCACATGCCTGCGTTGTGACCTTCGTCGATACCTGGTGCCGCGTCATCTACTTTTACACATGCAGCAACGCCAGTTACACCTAGGTCAATCACGTTTTTAAGCGCCATGAATGGAGCTGGGCGACCACCTTGCGGTAAGTCGTCAGTTGCAACTACGTTGTCAGGAAGATAACCGTAATCTGCTGCCGCTGGAATCAGTACGTCCATCACTTCACGTGGGTAACCAGAACAAGAGCCAATTTTTACATTCTTTTCTTTTAGGTTATTGACTACTTCAATCGCGTTTAAAATTGGCGCAGCGTGGTCTGCTACTTTTGCTTTCTGAAGAGGCATGAATGCCGCGTAGATCGCATCAACGTCTTCACTGGTCATCGAGCGTCCGAATTGAGCCTTCCAACGAGCATCAACCGCAGGGATTTGACCCACAGCTTGGATGTGATCCCATTTACCAATACCCATAGGTTCACGAGCTTCAGCTAAGTCGATGTCAAAGTCGAAACCTTGTTTGAATGCTTCAACAAAGATGCTGGTTGGAGCAAACGATCCAAAATCAACAATAGTGCCAGCCCAGTCAAAGATAACCGCTTGGATAGGTGATGTTGTGTTCATAAGAGTGTCCTATTTTTGTGTCACTCCCGTTGTAAAGTTCTGGGAGGACGAATGATTGTTTTGGGTTATTGGTTTAAATGTTGATTTAGAGAATGAACTAAAGGTATTCAAAGTCTTTGCAGGCTTTTGCTATCGCATTTTCAAGTACAGACAGAGCGATTTCTAGTTCGCTGCGACTGATGATCAATGGTGGGCTCAACTGAATCACATTACCTTGTGACACCTTAAAACTCAGGCCATCGTTCAGACATTGATAAAGTACTGCTTCTGCTTCATCGAATGCTCGGGTTTTAGTGATATGGTCGGTAACCAACTCCACGCCCCATAGCAGGCCGATGCCGCGAACGTCACCAATGACTGGATACTTCTCTTTCATTTGAAGCAGCTGTTCATGCACGAATGTGCTGTCCTCTTGGACTTTTTCAAGTAAATTTTCTTGCTCAATCACTTCCATGGTGGCCAGTGCTGCCGCGCAGCCAATGGGGCTTTTCTCATGTGTGTAGTGCCCCAGTGATACTTGCGCTGCCGTGTTGTATTTGTCTTTAGTGATCATAGCTGCGATTGGTACTAAGCCGCCGCCAAAACCTTTACCGATACAAAGAATGTCAGGTTCGATATCAAAAGCTTGGTGTGTAAACCATTCGCCACTGCGACCCATACCGTTTGGAATGTCATCAATGATCAACATGACGTTGTGTTTGTCACAGATCTCACGGATGCGTTTCCAATAAGCTTTGCTTGGAACTTGCACGTCTGTGTTACGCACGGCTTCGGCAATGAAAGCACCAATGCCACCTTCTTTTTCAATCACATACTCAAGGTAATCGGCGTAGTGCACATCACATGCGGTCTCATTGTTATCGTCTGAGCTTTGCCCGCGAAGCGGGAAAGCACCACGATAAGAGACAGCTGGTGGAATACGTTCTACGCCTGCCATTAACGGCCCCATACCTTCACGAAAACAAGCTTCGCCACCCACTGAAATTGCATCCAGTGACGCGCCGTGGAATGAATCCCATAGCGACACTACTTTGAAGTTGTTGGTGACATGTCGAGCCAGTTTGAGTGCCATACCGATCACCGATGTACCACCCGGAGCAAACAACACGCGATTCAAACCACCACCGCAGATCTGTGTGAGCTTTTCAGCGCACTGAACTGCAGTTTCATTGGTGAAGCGACGTGGTGAAAATGGCAACGACGCCATTTGCTGAGTCACTTTATTAATAATATGTGGGTGGCCATAACCTAGCTGATGAACATTGTTGCCGTGAAAGTCCATATACTTATTACCCGTCGCATCTTGAATGTAGATGCCTTCAGCGGCTTCAAGCGTGTCTAGGCAAGGTGTTGACATCGCTTGATGAAGAAACACGTCTGAGTCGCGTTTTAACATTGCTTGAGTCGCCTCATCGTTTAACGACTCATTCCACTTTTCACGGGCTGGCGTGGTGTTCACATCGCCTTCACTTCGAAAGTGTGTCGCCTTAAGAACGGGGTCTTGATTGGTCGTCGTCATTATTTGATATCCCAGTACATAGCGTTTTTCACTGCTCCAATAAGGGCTTCAATATCTGACGGATACACTTCACCGATGTTACCAATGCGGAAGCAGTCTGCGTTTGAAACCTTGCCCGGGTAAATCACAAAACCTTGCTCTTTCAAACGGTCATAGAACTCTTTAAATTGGTAATCGCTATGAGTTGGAGAATAGAAAGAGGTAATGATAGGTGAATGAAGATCATCATTAAGTAGTGGTTCAAAGCCAAGAGAACGCATGCCTGCAACCAATGTGGTTTGGTTGGTTTGGTAGCGATTATGACGAGCTTCGATACCACCTTCCTGTTCTAGTTCAAGAAGAGCTTGGTAGAAAGCGCGCACTGTATGAGTCGGAGAGGTGAAGCGCCATTTGCCATGGTTGCTTTCCATGCAGTGCCACTGGTCAAACAGGTCAAGGCTTAATGAGCGAGCTTGGCCTTTACACTTTTCCAGTTCTGATTGCTTGGCAATAACAAAGCCGAACCCCGGTACACCTTGAATACACTTGTTTGCTGAACTGATCATGTAATCGATACCTAAGTCAGCAATATCCATAGGGATGCCACCAAAGCTCGACATAGCATCAAGAATGACGGTTTTGTTGTGCTGTTTTGCCAATTTGGCAATATCTTCAATTGGATTCAGCATACCAGTGGTGGTCTCACAGTGCACAATCGCAACGTGAGTAATGCCTGAATCCATGGCCAATGCCGTTTCCATTTCGTTCAAGTCAGGCTGTGATGTTTCACCTGGGGAAACGACATGGCATGGAATGTCTAAGTATTCTGCGATTTGAGCAATACGAGCACCATATGCACCGTTGTCAACAACAAGAAGTTTACCCCTCTTAGAGATAACACTACCGATTGTTGCTTCTACTGAAGCGGTGCCGCTACCTTGCATGAGCACGCTCGTATAACCCGTTTGCTTAGTCGCCAAAGTGACTAGTTTGCTACGAATCACTTCAACAACGTCTTTGTTGTATTCATCATCCCAAGTACACCAGTCTTTTAGCATCGCTTGGCGAACGGTTTCAGAAGTAGATAGTGGGCCAGGTGTCAGTAATAAGTAATCATTTCTCATGTTCTATTCTCGTGATTTTCATTTTGGACTATACCAATATTTGCGATTACTTTAACAACCAATTTAAACGGTCGTAAATAGCCCAAACGTTATTTTCACAAAAGCTTAATATTCAAATTTGTCATTTTTGTTGAGAAATTTTCCGATCTCGAAACTGCCATTTTTTGTTCATTTAACCGTCATAAAAGTCGATTAGGTTAATACTCGCAAACTGGTACATACCAATAAAAGGACGTGTACTAACAACCTAAATGAATTTATGGATATAGACGCCTCTTGGTGAGGTTTCTAGCTTGAACAACTTTAACCTTGGCAATTTCTAACCTTGGCACCGGGCCTGATTGGAGAAAATGATGAAAAACCGTTTTATGAAAGGATCACTTGCAGCATTAGTCACTCTACTGGCTGGCAATGCTTATGCAGCACAGGAAGTGACGGTTTACACCGCATTTGAAACTGACATCTTGGCGAAATACAAAAACGCCTTTGAAAGTGAAAACCCAGACATCAACATCAAATGGGTTCGTGATTCAACTGGGATCATGACGGCAAAATTATTGGCTGAGAAAAACAACCCTCGCGCAGAGGTAGTTTGGGGACTTGCAGGCTCTTCAATGGCTCTGCTTAAGGAAGAGGGCATTCTTAAACCGTACACGCCTCAAGGTGTAGAAGCATTACGCGCTAACCTTAACGACCCACAGTCTACTCAAGCTTGGTATGGCAACGATGCATTCTTCAATGCAGTTTGCTTTAACGAAGTGGTGGCTAAGCAATTGAACCTACCAGCACCTAAGTCTTGGGATGACCTAACCAAGCCTATCTACAAAGGCCACATTGCAATGCCAAACCCAGCGTCTTCTGGTACGGGCTACATGCAGGTTTCGGCTTGGCTACAAAACATGGGTGAAGACCAAGGTTGGAACTACATGCAGAAGCTAGACCAAAACATCGCTCACTACACACACTCAGGCTCTAAGCCATGTGTTCAAGCGGGTATGGGGGAGGTTGCTATAGGCATTTCTATGGCGAGCCGTGGTGCTAAGCTGAAAACTCAAGGCGCGCCACTTTCCGTGATTACGCCTGAAGGTATCGGCTGGGAATCTGAAGCGGTAGGCCTTGTTAAGCCTTCTGATGCAGCACAACGCGTTGTTGATTGGTCTATTTCTAAAGCAGCAAATGAGCTTTACATCGAAATGTACCCAGTTGTTGGCCACCAAGATGTGACAGGCAAAGCAGAGAACTTCCCTAATGTAGAAAAGAACATGGCAAAAATGGACTTCGCTCGCATGGGCAGCGAGCGTGCCGACGTTCTTAAAACATGGTCTGAGAAGTTTGACGCTAAATCAGAGCCAAAATCTTAATCTGACGACCTATTCAGTTCATTAGAAGTTTGAAATCAGTAAAGGAAGGCTTCGGTCTTCCTTTTTTAATTTTATGCATTTAGGTTTTAAGTAAGGTACAAGAAATGACAAAGCACTATTCATATTGGTTCAAGCAAGCGTTGGAACAAGAGTTTGGTACCATCAATGCGGGGCTAGGTTCGGCTAAGCCGCTCTCAAAAGACGTCAACTGTGGTATCGCCATTGTTGGCGGTGGTTACACAGGGTTATGGACGGCGATTCTAATCAAACAGCAGCAACCTGAAAAACATGTTGTCGTGATTGAAAAAGGCCTATGTGGTAGCGGTGCTTCTGGCGCGAATGGCGGTTGCATGCTGACGTGGTCGACTAAGTATCCAACGTTGAAAAAGCTCTACGGAAAAGAACAAGCGAAATGGTTGGTTAAGGAATCAGAAAAGGTTATATACGAGATCGAAGCCTTCTGTAGCGAACATAACATCGACGCGCATTTATATCGAAGCGGTACTTACTATACAGCGACCAATGAAGCTCAAAAGGGTGGCATGGAGCCTGTTGTGAATGAGTTGGTCAAGCAAGGCATCAATAGTTGGAAGAAGTGTGACAACTCTTTGTCTGATAAAGCTGGGTCTGCTCGCCACATTGAGGGTTATTACTCAGAAGCTGCGGGCAGTGTACAACCTGCGTTATTGGCTAGAGGTTTGCGCCGAGTCGCACTCGAACTGGGTGTCGAAATTCACGAAAATACAGAGATGACCTCACTCTACTATGGCTCTCCAGCTCGAATTCAAACCAAAGGCGGTTCCGTATTTGCGGATAAAGTAATTTTGGCGCTCAATGCGTGGATGCTTGATCACTTTAAAGAGTTCAAACGCAGCATTGTGGTTGTCTCTTCCGACATGGTGGTGACTAAGCCTATTCCTGAAAAGCTCACGCAGTTTGGCCCAGAGAAAGGCGCGGCGGTGGTGGATTCGCGTATCTTTGTCCACTACTACCGAGATACCCAGGACGGACGACTCATGTTGGGCAAAGGTGGTAATAAATTTTCGTTTGCCAATCAAGTTGAAAGCATGTTTAACCAAACCACTCACTACTTGCCAATTCTCAATCAATCTTTCCAAAAGCTGTTCCCCAAGTTGGAGCAAAGTGAATTCGATTACAACTGGTCGGGCGGCTCAGATCGTTCGGTCACCGGATTGCCATTTTTCGGTAATCTAAAAGGCCAAAGCAACATCTATTATGGGCTCGGCTATTCAGGGAATGGCGTTGCTCAAACCCGTATGGGCGGGAAGATTTTGTCAGCAATGGTACTCGATATAGACAATGCTTGGACACGAAGCGGTTTAACTAAAGGCCCATTAGGACACTTCCCACCAGAGCCATTTCGTTGGGTAGGTGCGATGATGGTTCGTGATGCGGTACGAAGAAAAGAGAACGCGGAAGATTCGGGTAACACGCCATTGTGGCTCGATAAGCAATTATCCAAACTCGCAGGCGCAGCGGGTAAAGCCGACAAGGTGGAATCATAGGCTAATCTGGTTATCTAAATTAAGACATAAACTCAGCCCTCAAGTAAGTTTTTATCGTTTCGGAGGGCTCGTTATGCTGAGTGAACACTTATCTTTAATGCTTATTATATCTGCAATATAACTGTCATTTAGCTACTATAAATTTGTCACTCAACTGCAATATTCTCAGTTTAAATTTGGTATATACCACATAGAGAGTGCTGTAGTATGAGCAACCAAACTTATTTGAATATTGAAAATGTTGTAAAGCAATTTGGCCAATTTACAGCGTTAAAAGACATCTCCCTATCGATAGATAAAGGCGAGTTCGTCTGCTTCCTTGGCCCATCAGGCTGTGGAAAAACCACCTTATTACGTGCGATTGCAGGCCTAGATTTACCAACTTCAGGCTCTATTGAGCAGAACGGCAATGATACGACCTTTTTGCCCCCAGAAAAGCGTGACTTTGGTATTGTGTTCCAATCTTACGCTTTGTTTCCCAACCTTACTGTGGAAGAAAACATTGCGATTGGTCTGAAAAACCAAGGCATGTCGACTAAAGAAGCCCTTGAGACCGTTGAGTCTTGGTTAGAAACCATCGGCTTACCAACGTCAGGCCAAAAGTATCCGAATCAGTTGTCTGGTGGACAACAGCAGCGTGTTGCTCTTGCTCGCGCATTGGCACTGTCTCCAGGCTTGTTGTTGCTGGATGAACCACTGTCTGCATTGGATGCGAAGGTAAGAACACACTTGCGCGATGAGATCTGCCAACTGCAACGCAAGCTGGGGATCACTACTATTATGGTGACGCACGATCAAGATGAAGCCCTAACCATGGCCGACCGCATTGTGGTGATGAATCACGGTGTTATCGAGCAGGTAGGTGCTCCACAAGAGATCTACCAAAAACCAGTCAGCCGTTTTGTTGCTGAGTTTGTTGGCAGCATGAACTTCATTCAAGCTTCTGTTGCGGCGCAAGGCAAGATGCGTATTGCTGAGTCAATGCTGCCGTTACCTGGCTTAGATAACCTTACGCCAAATTTGGGTGACGTGTTTGATATTGCCGTTCGTCCAGAGCAAGTTCAGTTTGTTGATCGTTTTAGTGAATCCTTACCCGTGAGAATTGTATCAAGCGAATTCTTAGGGGCGTTTTATCGTGTTGAGTGTCAATTGCAACATGATTCAACGGCGAAAGAGATCATCGTTGATGTACCCGTCAAAGAGTTCAATCGACTAAAGCTGCGTCGCAGTGATATTCGTTACGTGGCGTTTGATCAAGAAGGCCTTAGAGCTTATCCATCGAAAAGCCTGCAAGTGATGAAAGACGAGGCGGCGTAAACAACCATGGAATCGACTCAAATGATGCAATCTAAGCTGCTAGTGCAACAACGAGTACAGCCTTTTCTGGCTCGGTTAAGCAAGGACAACGTAATTTTATTTGGGCTGTTGGCCTTTTTGTCTGTGGTCATGACGTTGTTTATCCTGATGCCACTGTGGGCAATGTTGAAAAAGAGTGTTCAGAACGCAGACGGAGAATTTGTAGGTTTACAGAATTTCGCAACGTATTTTGCATCTCAAAGCCTGTGGCAGTCAGTTGGTAACACCTTTACGCTCGGCTTGCTGGTAACGGTTGTCGTTGGTGTTTTGGCATTTGGTTATGCTTATGCGTTGACTCGTTCATGCATGCCTTTCAAGGGGCTTTTTCAAGTGCTGGGTTCTGCGCCTATTCTTGCTCCGTCTCTGCTCCCTGCTATCAGTCTTATCTTCTTATTTGGCAACCAAGGTATCGCCAAAGAAATCCTCGGTGGAAACTCGGTATACGGTTTGATTGGTATATCACTTGGCTTGATATTCTGGACGTTTCCACACGCCTTGATGATTCTGACCACCTCGTTAAGAACGTCTGATGCTCGCCTTTATGAGGCAGCACGTGCACTCAATACCTCGTCGTTCAAAACCTTCTTCATGGTGACGTTACCTGCGGCAAAATACGGTTTGATCAGCACCTTGATCGTTGTGTTTACGTTGGTGGTTTGCGACTTTGGTGTGCCAAAGGTGATTGGTGGCAGTTATAACGTTCTATCGACTGACATCTTTAAACAAGTGGTGGGGCAACAGAACTTCTCTATGGGGGCTGTGACCAGTATTTTGTTGCTGTTGCCTGCGTTGCTTGCGTTTACCGTTGACCGCTGGGTGCAAAAGAAGCAGAAGAGCTTGTTTGATACTCGTTCTGTCGCGTACCAACCTGAACCTAGCACGTTACGTGATGGCTTGTGTTTCCTTTATTGCACTGTCATCTCTGCTGCTGTGGTTATCGTTCTGGGTATGGCGATATACGGTTCTATGGTCACCTTCTGGCCTTGGAATAAGGCGCTAACGCTAAACAATTACAACTTTGCGGAAATGAGTACCTATGGTTGGGCGCCATTCTTTAACTCGTTAACGCTTGGTGCTTGGACTGCGATTATTGGTACGGTTTTGATTTTCCTAGGGGCATACTGCATTGAGAAAGGCCGCGCCTTCGGCCCTGTTCGTCAAGCAATGCAAATGCTCAGCGTTGTTCCGATGGCTGTTCCGGGTATGGTGTTGGGTTTGGGCTATATCTTCTACTTTAATGATTTGAGTAACCCACTCAATTTCTTATATGGCACGATGGCGTTCTTGGTAATCAATACGGTGGTTCACTATTACACTGTAGGGCACATGACGGCATTAACGGCATTGAAACAGCTGCCTTCTGAAATTGAGGCAACGGCGGCTTCGGTGAACTTACCGCAATACAAGTTGTTCTTTAAGGTGACGGTGCCGGTTTGTCTGCCTGCGATTTTAGATATTGCGACATACTTGTTTATTAATGCACTTACCACGACATCTGCGGTAGTATTCTTGTATTCTACCAATACGATTCCAGCGTCAGTTTCAGTGCTGAATATGGACGATGCGGGTCAAACGGGGGCAGCAGCAGCCATGGCAGTGATGATCATGATATCTGCGGCGAGTGCGAAGTTGATTCATATGCTAATCAACAAGTTATTCGAAAAGCGCACCCAAGCTTGGCGCAAACGCTAGCGAACCATTTTATATTGCAGTTGGCCAAGGAGTGGCTGACGACAAGAACAAGAATGAAAGGAAATTAAGTGCAGTACGTAAAAATCAAAGATGTCATCGTAGAGCAGATAGAATCGGGGATGTTAACACCGCGACAGAAGCTGCCTGCAGAACGTAAGCTGGCTGAATCGTTTGATACGACCCGAGTTACCTTACGTGAAGCTTTGTCTTCACTTGAAGCGGAAGGGCGCATTTATCGGGAAGACCGACGTGGATGGTTTATCTCTCCCGAGCCGCTTCGTTATGACCCAACACAAACACTGAACTTCACTAATATGGCTCTGGCGCAGAATCGTAAGCCGAAAACTGAGTTAGTGGCAGCGAAAGGGATGTTGGCAACCAAGGAAGCGACCAAGCTTCTAGAGTTACCACCTTTCTCGGACGTTTATCGAGTCGATAGAGTTCGTTACCTTGAAGACAGGCCTGTTGTGTATGTAACCAACTACATTCGACCAGAGTTGTTCCCTAACTTGCTTGATTACGACTTATCTAAATCACTGACGGACATCTACCGCGAGCACTTTGGTGTGGTATATCAGAAGATCCGTTACCGCGTGAGTACAACATCCTTGCTGGGCGAAACAGCGCAAGCATTGCGCGCGACTTCGGGCTCTCCTGCAATGGTGGTAGAGCGTGTAAATTATAATCAAAACGGCGATTTGATTGACTGCGATATTGAGTATTGGCGTCATGACGCGATCAGTATCGAGTCGATAGCGCAGTTAGAGCGTTAGTCGAACGTTAGAACACTTGCACACCTCACTTTGGGGATTTGCCCAACTGGAATGATCAAAGGTCTCTTATCTGGAGGCCTTTTTTATCCCCTGTTTTCTACGGCTGCTTTTATTAGTCAATAAGTTAGGAATGAAATGGAATTTTCCGCCATCGTTATCGTGATAGTTTCGGCTCTGCTTCATGCGGGGTGGAATGTTCTAGGTAAGTCTAATCAAGGCTCAGGGTCATCTTTTTTCCTTGCTTCTGGCTTTGCCGCTGCCGCGATATTGACGCCATATTTGATTTGGTATGTTTACAGTGTTGGCCTGTTAAATATCTCACTTCCATTTTGGCAACTGGTTTTCTTTAGTGGGATCTGCCAAATCATCTATTTGATCGGCTTGGGCGCAGCCTATAAACAGGCTGATATCGGCGTGATTTACCCAATGGCAAGAGCACTGCCCGTGTTAATGGTGGGTTTAGGCACGGTGTTGATAGGCTATGAGCTGTCACCTAATCAATGGCTTGGGTTCACCTTGATTACCTTGGGTTGTTTGTTTGTCCCGTTGAAGCAATTCTCTGAGTTGAGGCTTAAGGCCTACCTAAACCTTGGCGTGTTGTGGGCGCTAATCGCCGCAATAGGTACCACGGGCTATTCCATCATTGATAAAGAAGCGCTTCTGTTACTCGATCCTTTGAGCACACCAGTTATAACTAACAAGCACACCGCGATTTTCTATCTAGGCATTCAGTTTTGGGCAATTGTGCTTCCGCTGAGTGTTTGGTTGCTCGTGTCGAATCAAAACATCGAATTTTATAATGCTTGGTTATTGCGCAAAAGAGCAACACTTGCTGGCATCATGATGGCATCAACTTATGGCTTGGTGTTGTTTGCGATGACTATGACAGAGAACGTCAGTTTGGTTGTTGCACTTAGGCAAGTGAGCATCATCTTCGGCGTAGTGATGGGGATCTACTTTTTAAAGGAAAAGTGGCACGCGACTCGCGGTGTAGGCGTCTCTTTTATTATTGTAGGCTTAGTTATCTCACTGACTTAAAAAGAAATTAATTCACACCTCCAACGTATAATGTGACTTTTAAATCACATTTTTCTTATTGATAGCAAACGTTTTACTAATGTTAAAGATGTGATCCTTCTCATAGACAAGGCTGTAAAGTTACCGGTAATATCCACCTCGACGTTACCGGTAACATATAACAACAAACCGGACTCTGTGAAACTCATAAGGATACCCAAATGAAAGCTCTGACTAAAACGCTGATTGCTGCTTCCCTCACTGGCCTATTTGCTACATCAGCAATGGCTGCAGACTTTAAACTTAAGATTCAATCTTCAGATCCATCTGGTGATTTGAATTTCAAGGTTCAGCAGAAGTGGGCTGAGCGTGTAGAGACGATGTCTAACGGACGTATCGACATCGACCTTCTGCCTGTAGGCGCTGTGGTTAAACACACGGAAACGCTGGGCGCGATCAAGATGGGCATCCTTGATGGTCATATCACAGCAACAGGTTACTTCTCTGGTAAAGATCCAGCATTCGGCCTTATCGGCAACATGGTTGGCGCATGGTCAGACACAACACAACTGCTTCAGTACATGAACTACGGTGGTGGTAACGAGCTAATGACTGAGCTTTACAAGCCTTACGGTGTTCAGTTCGTTGGTGCTTCAACAACAGGTGTTGAGTCTTTCATCTCTAAAAAGCCAATCGACGGTGTTGATGATCTGAAAGGTCTTAAACTGCGTGCACCAGAAGGTCTAGTTCAACAAGTATTTGCCGCTGCAGGTGCAACACCTGTAAACCTACCTGGCTCTGAAGTCTTTACTGGTCTAAGCAAGGGCGTAATTGATGCTGCTGACTACACGGTATTTTCTACCAATCAAAAAGCGGGCATGAACGACATTGCGACACACCCAGTTCAACCTGGCTTCCACTCGCTGCCGTTGATCGATATCTCTGTTTCTCAGAAGAAGTGGGACAAGATGCCTGCTGATCTACAAACAATTCTACAAACATCAGTTCGTGACTTCTCTTACGACATGACGACTCAGCTGAAGATGGCTGACCAAGCGGCAGTTAAAGAAGCACAAGCGAACCCAGAAATCACTATCCACGACTGGTCTCAAGAAGAACGTAAGAAGTTCCGTGAAATCGCTAAAGGTCAGTGGAAAGTCTTCGCAGAGCGTTCTGATAACGCACAGAAAGTTTATAACTCAGTGACTGTGTTCCTAGAAGAAAACGGCTTACTGTAACTTAAACTTAGCTTACTGACGGGGGAGGGCATTGCTCTCCCGTATTCTCCCAGGAAATTTGGCCCATGACAGACAAAATCCCCCACGCCCCAGCTGAAAACGACGAACAGCCAAGAAACGTGCTTGATCGTCTTATTATAAAGTTCAGTAATCTCGTTAGCTGGCTGTTTATCTTTACTGTATTGATTTCATTTTACGAAGTTGTGATGCGTTATGCATTTGATGCCCCGACCACATGGGTACATGAAACAGCTTCTTTTATCGGTGGTTCTTTATTCATTATTGGTGGCATTTATGCTTTTGCCGCGAATAAGCATGTACGTGTGGTTCTTATCTACGATTCAGTCTCTAACCAAACACGTAAATATCTTAATCTTGTTCACCACATTGTTGGTTTGGCTTTTGCTGGCATGCTTGCTTACGCGGCTTACTTCACTGCAGAAGAAGCGTGGTTTGCACCATGGGGCGAATTTCGCCTTGAAACATCAGGCTCAGTGTTAAACGCGCCTTATCCTGCGCTGCTGAAAGGCCTGATCTTTGTCGTTTTGTGTGTTCTTGTTGTCCAGTTTGTATTGCACCTAATCCAAGAGTTGATGGGTCTAAGGAAGAATGACGATGTTTGATTTATCTTCTATTGGTATCGCATGGGGCAGTTTGCTCATGCTGATTATGATGATTGGCTTACTACTAACGGGTATGCAGCTTGCGTTCGTAACAGGCTTCGTCGCGATCTTCTTCACTCTGTGCTGGTTTGGCCCAGATGCATTACCTTTGATCGCAAGTCGCACTTACAGCTTTGCTTCTGGTTATGTGTTCCTCGCAGTACCGATGTTTGTATTGATGGCTGCTTTACTAGACCGTTCGGGCATTGCTCGTGATTTGTTTGATGCAATGAAATCTGTCGGCCGTAAGGTTCGAGGTGGTGTTGCGGTACAAACATTATTAGTTGCGGTTCTATTGGCTTCAATGTCAGGCGTTATCGGTGGAGAAACCGTTCTTCTTGGTATTCTTGCTCTGCCACAGATGCTTCGCTTAGGGTATGACCGTAAGCTTGCGATCGGAACAACATGTGCTGGTGGTGCGCTAGGCACTATGCTTCCACCAAGTATCGTACTGATCATCTATGGCATGAAAGCGAGTGTATCAATTGGTGATTTGTTTAAAGCGTCTTTCTTACCAGCCTTTATCCTCGCGGGTTGTTACATCGGCTATGTATTGATTCGTTGTAAGCTAAATCCGTCTCTTGCTCCTATTCCGAGTGATGATGAAACAGAGGAAGACATCGCGAATCAGCCTAGCTATTTCAAGGCGCTGTTCTTCCCACTGCTATCAGTCGCAACGGTTCTAGGCAGTATCTACACAGGTATCGCATCAGTAACAGAAGCGTCTGCTTTAGGTGTGGTTGGTATCATGATCAGTGCACTAATCCGTGGTGAACTGAACTTCAACATGTTGAAAGAGAGTGCCATCGCAACAATGCGTACTTGCGGCATGATCATGTGGATCGGTATCGGTGCAAGTGCTCTGGTTGGTATCTACAACCTGATGGGTGGTATTGATTTTGTTGAAGAAACCATCCTTGCACTCAGTGGCGGCAACGCAACAGTAACACTGCTAATCATGATGGCTATCTTGCTGGTCCTAGGTATGTTCCTTGACTGGGTAGGTGTGGCACTTCTAACAATGCCAATCTTCGTTCCAATCATTACTGGTCTTGGTTTCGACCCAGTTTGGTTTGGTGTTGTGTTCTGTCTAAACATGCAGGTGTCTTTCTTGTCACCTCCATTTGGCCCTGCGGCATTCTACTTGAAATCGGTAGCACCGAAAGACATCAGCTTAGGTGAGATTTTCTCTTCACTACTGCCGTTCATAGCACTTCAAGTATTAGTTCTGGCACTGGTTATTATCTTCCCTCAGCTCGCGCTTTGGTGGCAATAACAACGAAGGTTCCAGAGCGAAATTTAACGTTCAGGAACCGACCAGCAGCAACACAAGTTTAACTATTAGATTCGATTGTCAGCCCCAGTTTTGGTTGGGGCTTAGGGAAGGCTTGCCTTATGAAAAGCAAAAAAATACTCGTAATGGGCGTATCTGGATGCGGAAAAAGCCTGATTGGTAGCCGTATTGCACAGGCTTTAGAGCTCCAATTCTTTGATGGCGATGACTTCCATCCGCAAAGCAATGTAGAAAAAATGCGCAAAGGTATTCCGCTGACTGACGAAGACCGTCAAGGGTGGCTAGAAACACTCAACAAGCAATACATTGAACAACCAAGTGCTGTGATTGCTTGCTCGGCACTGAAACCGCAATACCGCGATATTCTAAGAAGGAACAATGAAGGCTTAGTTATCGTGTACCTACAAGGTAGCTTCGACACCATTTGGAACCGCCATAAAGCGCGTGAAAACCATTACTTTAATGGTCAAGAAATGTTGAAAAGCCAGTTCGCAACCTTGGTTGAACCGAATGAACGCGAGGCGTTGTTTGTTGATATCTCACAAGATGTCGAACAGGTAGTAGAAAGTGCACTCAAACAAATTAAACAGATAGGCTAAACCATGACTCAGACAAAAAATGACATTGCGATGATTGGTTTAGGAGTGATGGGTAAAAGCCTTGCACTCAACCTATTGGATAACGGCTTTAACGTTGCAGGCTTCGATCTAAACATCGACAACATTGATCGCGCTTGTGCGGAAGCTAAGCAACTCAATGAGACGTTTGAAGGTAAAGGGCGGTTCACAAAAGGCAATAGCCTTGAACATGTATTACAGGGCTTAGCGAAACCACGTGTTATCGCGTTATCGGTTCCTGCAGGGAAACCTGTCGATATCGTCGTGAATAATCTGCTTGATGCAGGTTTGGAGAGCGACGATATTGTTATCGATACAGGTAACAGCTTATGGACTGATACCGAGACGCGTGAACAGAATTATAAAGGTAAACTTTGTTTCTTCAGTACCGCAGTGTCTGGTGGTGAAGAAGGAGCGCGTGTTGGCCCTGCGCTGATGGCCAGTGGTGACCCATCAGCATGGCAGTATGTGAAGCCGATGTGGGAAGCGATTGCTGCGAAAGTGGATGCGAACGGTTTGCCTGTTGCTCAGTTTGAAGCGGGTGAAGCGTGCGCTGCGTATGTTGGCCCCTCTGGCACTGGGCACTATGTAAAAATGGTGCATAACGGCATTGAATACGCCGATATGCAGCTCATCTGCGAAGTGTATCAGTTCATGCGTGATGTTCTGGAAATGCCAGCTCGAGAGATTGGCCAAGTCTTTGAACAGTGGAATAACGGTGTTCTCAATAGCTACCTAATGGAGATCAGCGCGGACATTCTTCAGCAAGACGATATTGTTACTGGGAAGCCTTTTGTTGATGTTGTGCTAGATAAAGCCGGGCAGAAAGGTACTGGACTGTGGACGGCTGTTAATAGTCTACAAGAGGGTTGTCCAACACCAACCATTGCACAGGCAGTTTATGCTCGTGCGATGAGTGGTCAAAAATCACAACGTATTCAAGGGGGGCAGCTTCTAAAAGGCAATATTGCGGATGTCAGCCAGTTGGATAAAGTGGAGGTCGTCTCTGAGCTTCATGACGCACTCTACTGCGCTAAGCTGTCTGTTTATGCTCAAGGTTTTGATTTGTTGAAAACAGCGTCAGACAAGGAGGGTTGGAATCTCGACTTCACTCAAATAGCCAAGATCTGGAGAGCGGGTTGTATTATTCGCGCGGCCTTTTTACAAAGCATCACGTCGGCTTATCAACAAAATCGCGAACTCACGAACCTGTTGTTTGATGAGGCTTTCATCAAACAAGTGGAAGAGCGTGAGCTTGCTTGGCGTATTGCCGTGGCTAATTCCGCTTTGTATGGTGTGCCGATGCCGGGAATCAGTTCAGCATTAAGCTACTTTGACTCGTTGCGTTGTGAAGTGTTACCAGCGAATTTATTGCAAGCGCAACGTGACTATTTTGGCTCCCACACTTATTCGCGAGTCGATAGAGATGAGGCTGAAAAATTCCATGTCACTTGGAGCCAGCCCCCAAGAACAGAAGTAAAAGTTAACGCTTAAATAATCAATAACGCCCTCTACTGAGGGCGTTTGTATTTATGACGCTATATCAATATTTTACTAAATTAGACTTCAAATTCCACGTCAGTTGGATACACTGTTACCAGTAACATAATTCATAACTATAACAATTAAATACTATGTCGAATAAGAGAAAACGTCCCACATTACAAGATGTTGCCAACTTAGTTGGTGTCACCAAAATGACCGTCAGTCGCTGTCTGAGAGATTCTTCTCAAGTATCAGAAGCGCTACGAGACAAGATCAACGCCGCAGTCGATGAACTGGGCTATATCCCTAACCGTGCACCAGACATCCTTTCCAACGCTAAAAGTAATGCTATCGGTGTTCTTGTTCCCTCGTTAACTAACCAAGTTTTCGCCGAAGTTATCCGTGGTATTGAACAAGTTACCGCGCCTGCGGGCTATCAAACCATGATTGCCCACTATGGCTATAGCGCAGAACTGGAAGAGCAAAGCATCGCTTCGCTGCTCTCATACAATGTGGATGCGATTATTCTATCTGAGAATGTGCATACCGACAGAGCGCGTAAGATGCTACAGACAGCTTCGATTCCTGTGATTGAGATTATGGACTCGGTATCGCCAAGAATTGAACAAGCCGTCGGCTTTGATAACTTCGAAGCGGCTAGGGCAATGACCAAAACCATGCTCGACAGAGGACGCACCAATATAGCTTATTTAGCCGCTCGTATGGATGAGCGAACTCGCTTAAAAATGGCGGGATACGAACATGCGATGCAAGAAGCCGACAAAGCGCCAGTAACACTGCAAACTGAAGACGCGTCCTCGTTTACTCTTGGTGCGAAACTGATTGGTGAGTTACTAGAGAAGTCCCCTGAAGTGAATGGCATTTTCTGTACCAACGATGATTTAGCAATCGGTGCTTTCTACGAATGTGTACGTCGTGGTATTCAAGTACCAGAGCAGATGGCGATTGCAGGTTTCCACGGACACGACATTACAGTGGCGATGACGCCTCGTTTGGCGACCGTGGTAACACCAAGGGAGCAGATTGGTAAAGTCGCTGCACAACAAGTTGTCGCGCGTTTACAAGGTAATAAAGAATGGGTGGCTAAGCTGGATCTCGGTTATGAGATCGAAGTGGGTGAGAGTATTTAATTTTACATTTCAGCCTTGCTCTTCATCGGATTCAAACTAAAACGCTCTTAGCGATACGAATTTCGTTAAGGGCGTTTCTAATTATCTAGTAAGAAGCTGTATTTAATTAAAGACTTAACCTGCTAAAGTTTGAGCATCTTGCTGTTTCAATACTTTGTGGCCATCTTCAGTGACGCCACGCTTCCAATAACTACTGATGTAGATGTTCTCTTTTTCTACTTCTTTTTCATTGCGGAAGTATTGTCTCAGTTCACGCATGCTTTCAAACTCACACGCTGTCCATACTGACACCTGACCTTCTAACCATTCTATGTTGCGCACAGTTTGTGAAAGTGATTCTGAGGTTTCATCTTCAATCAACCAAGTTACTTTGATTCCTTGAGGAGCTTCAAGTGTTTGTTTATCTGCTGCGGAATTGATTTGAATGACAGCGTGCCCCGTCGCCGTTTCTGGAAGCGTTTTTACCTTTGCAGAAAGAGCAGGTAGGGATGTCATGTCCGCAACTAAGAAGAACCAATCCGACTCAAGGTTTAACCCTTGAATTAAACCTGGGCCAGCCACTGAAACTGTGTCACCGATTTTTGCGTTCATTGCCCATCGAGCCGCAAAACCACATTGTAAATCTGTAGTAATGTGACGTACGAAATCAACCTCAATCCACTGCTCTACAGGGTTGTACTGACGAATAGTGTAAGTGCGCATGGTTGGGCGCTCGCCTTCAGTCAGTTGGCTTAAATCAGTCGTGCCAAGTGGCGAGAATAAAAGCTTGATGTAGCCACCGGCACATTCTGTTGGGTATTTACTTAATCCCTCACCGCTAAGCGTTAGACGCTGCATGTTTGGAGTAATTGTTGAGGTTTGAGTAACGGTTAATGTGATAGGGCTAGGCTTGCTCATATAAGGTTCTCTTAGGTTTTGATTCTGACATCATAATCCTGAACTAAAAAACACTCAATACTAATAGTTATCATTTACTTTGATTTACACATGCACAGCCAAATTGATGCGATAGATTCTATTCTGAAACGGAAGCGACAAAAAAGAGCCCTTTAGAAAACTAAAGGGCTCTTAGGATAAACGTGGTTAAATGAGTAAAATTAGCTGTTTGCTTGTTCTAGTTCAATCGTTTCGTCAGCGGCTTTCGCAGCTTCAAGCATCTTACGAATAATGAACGATGCAGCCATTGCGATACCTACCATCACGACCGCAAGTACAGTCAGCATTTGGAAGTAATCACCGTAAACCGTTTGCACGATCTCTTGTGTGATTTCTTGACCTTTTTCTAGTGCAATAGACGTTGAGAATACCGCACCAACAATACCTGACAGTGCGATAGCAACAGAGAACAAACTTACAGAGAAGTTCTCGATGTGCTTAGGCGCAACAGACAGGATGAAGGCTACAACCATTGAACCTACAATCACTTCACCAAACGCTAGGAAGAAGTGAATCGCTAGGAATACTTCTGGGCGGATCAGAACATCATCACCAACTGTTGTTACTGCCATCGTAAGGATACCGAAAGCGATAGCCGTCAGGATGAACGAGAAACCTACTTTGGTTGCAGTAGAGAAGTTAATGTTTTTCTTTTCTAGGTTAGAGAAGATACCCGCGATGATCGGGCCCGCAACCATACACCATAGCGGGTTCATCGCCATTGATGCTTCTGGTGCAACAGGGATGAAGCCGAATAGATCGCCACGCATTGTGTTGATAGCTACCATTGTCATCGAAGTCATCATTTGGCCGTAGTACACGAAGAAACATGTCGTTAGGAATGTGATGATTAAGATAGTGCCCATTTTCAGCATATCTGACTTCTTCGATTTCATCATCAAAGAGACAAAGTAGATGATCGCTGCACCGCCAATTGCGTAAACGATGTTTTGGCCAATATCCATGTTAGAGAACATGAAGAAAACCAAGCCAATCATTGCGGCAGAAAGACCAAGGAACGCTGCCCAGTTTTTAGTGCTTACTGGTTGTTGGTCGATCTCCGCACTTGCTTCAACAAGGCCTTTGCGAACAAAGATCATCATAAGAAGCGCAGCACCCGCTAGAACAGCAGACAGAAGGAAACCACCGTGGAAACCAACAACAAGCACCAGCATCGGGAACAGGTATTGGCCTAGCAGAGCACCAATGTTGTTCACTGAGTAGTTGATTGGGTAGCAGTTCTCAAAGTCTTCTTGAGTTTTGAACGTGCGTTTGTAAAGACTTGGGTAAGAAGGGGACATCAAACCACGAGCATAACTTGCTAACGCAATACCACATAATGCCATCGGGACATTAGTTGCTGCAGCACCAAGTACCAGTAAAACGTAACCGCTCGCGAATCCTAAAAAAGCGATGGTTAAAGAACGGTACGCACCTAAGAATTTGTCAGCGATGAAACCACCTGCAATAGCAAACAGTGGTCCGATTGCAGAGAACGCACCAACAACCATCATGGTGTCGGCTTCATTGTAGTTAAGGTCTTCAAGGAAGAAACGAGTCAAGATCACCATGACGCCATAGAACGAAAGTCCGAACATCATTTGGCAGAACATCATTGATTTGTTTAATCTATTCCACATTATTTTATTCTCACATTAGTATTAATATGTAGTGTAATTACCCAATTATAATACCATTGCTGGTAATACATAAACTGAAACATGTGTCCCAAACCGGACTTTGCTCGATATATCTTTTCTTATGAGTGCATTCATATTTCTCATGAATGATATTTGCAATATTAGATTTTGCTAGTGGATGCGTGTCTGTGTAAAAATTAACCGACTTTATTTGTGGCTAAGTTATGAACTATTAAAGGGAAAATTAGCGAGAGCCATAAGGTAAATGCTTTTGAGTAAGTATCACTTTCAATTAGCAGTAGGATTCTTGCCAATAAAAAAGCCAGCTTGGCAGCTGGCTTTGTTGAGATATTGAAAACTAAGTTTACATGAATGCCGTCTCTATAGAGGCTTTCTCCACTCGTGTTCTTGTCTGTTATTCACACGGTGGTGCCATGTGGATCACGGCTAGGCCGCCAAGAGACGTTTCACGGTATTTCTTGTTCATGTCTTTACCTGTTTGGTACATGGTTTCAATAACCTTGTCTAACGAGATAAGACACTTGCTGGTGCGCTTCAACGCCATACGTGATGCGTTGATGGCTTTCATCGCCCCCATAGCGTTACGTTCAATACACGGCACCTGTACAAGCCCGCCAATTGGGTCGCAGGTCATACCAAGTGAGTGCTCCATCGCAATCTCAGCAGCAATACAGATCTGCTCGTTACTACCGCCACGTAGGGCAGTTAAGCCTGCAGCAGCCATTGATGAAGATACGCCAACCTCACCCTGACAACCCACCTCTGCGCCAGAAATCGAAGCGTTGGTTTTGTATAAGATGCCGATAGCACCAGACACTGCCAAGAAGTCTTTAAGCTGTTTAGTGTCCAATTCTTTAATGAAGCGGTGGTAGTACATTAAGACCGCAGGGATGACTCCAGCAGCACCGTTGGTTGGTGATGTTACAACCTGACCACCTGCAGCGTTTTCTTCACTCACGGCAAAGGCAAACAAGTTAATCCAATCCATGATCTCCATTGGATCGTTTTCAATGGCGGCATTTGCTTCAAGCTTTTTCAAAAGAGCTGGTGCTCGACGTGTTACTTCTAGACCGCCATCAAGAATACCTTCGGTGTCAAAACCACGCTGCATACACAGAGACATCACCTTCCAAATTTGGTCGGCTTTCTGGTCAATCACATCCATGCCTTGGAATGACACTTCGTTGCGCAGGACTAAGCCACCAAGGCTCAGTCCATTCTGGTCAGATAATTCAAGCAATTGATCGGCAGAGGTAAAAGGGAATTCAACTTGTGTTTCTGACTCTTGCTTGCCATTCTGAAGCTCATCAGCAGTCGCGATAAAACCACCACCAATCGAGTAGTAGGTTTCCATATCCAGAAGGCTGCCACTCTCGTCAAAGGCAGAGATGGTCATGCCGTTTTCATGCAGGGGTAGGTTGGTTTTGTGGAAGAGTAGGTCGCTCTCTACATCGAAATGAATTTCATGGTTACCGCTCACCAATAGAGACTTGTCTTCAATTGCCTTGCGCATTGCTTGGTTAGCGCTAGTAATTTTTATGGTGTCAGGACGGTTACCTAGTAAACCTAACAACGTCGCTCTGTCTGTGTGGTGGCCAATACCCGTCAATGATAACGAGCCGTATAAGTCGATTTGAATGCGATTCACTTGTTTAAGCTGAGCATCAATTTTTTGGGTAAAGTTAAACCCAGCGATCATTGGTCCATTTGTGTGGGAGCTGGACGGCCCAACCCCAATTTTGTAGATATCAAAAATAGACAGCATAGTAACTTCCTGTGAAGACGGTTCGATGAACGAACTCTGTGTAAAATTTGTATTGAGTTGCACTTCTTTGAGTGAAACAGTTCTTCGATTGAGCTGCGTCTTTGCTTGAAACGCCTCTTTTGTTGAGACTCGTGTTAACAAGCGTAAGGCGATGAAATACAAGAGCGTGCTATGTTTGCTTTAAAAGCGACACGTCTATTCTCGTATTACCTAAGATGTCGCTATCAACAGTGAGCATTATTGCGAGCAACATATAAGAATTTCAAAATACTTTTGTTAACAAGTATTGTATACATAATTCACTTCATCTAACCGCCAAAACGAGACTTGAACATAAAATGAGCATTAATCACCTCCTTATTGTGCTGGGTAAGCGACTTAATGAGAATAAATTGACTGATGAAGGAATCAGTCGAGTTGATGCTTTAGTTGAGTATCTGGGAGAGCCTTTGGCAGAAGAGTCGAGCCCGCAAACTGCCGTAGCATTTTGTGGTGGGGTAACAAAAGGACAAACTCTCTCTGAAGCGGACGCAATGCATCAGTATTTTAGAAAGCTCGAAAATCAACGTGAACATCCGTTTTCCTTAAGGGCTATTTTACTTGAGCAGCACTCAACCAACACTGTCGAGAACATTCAAAACTTGGCCTCAGAGATGATTGCAAGCGGGCTATTTACTCGCGGACAGAGTGTACAGGTGACCTTCGTTTCTAATGACTATCACTTACAACGCATATTTGAGATTCAAACGCTAATGGACGAACAGGGTTTACTTAAGGTCCTCGTCGAGAAGTGCTCAGAACTTGGGGTAGATTTACAGATAGATCCTCAGCTAGAGGCTCATGTTGCGGTGCCATACCCTCATGAAAGTGCTCAAGGGCAGTTGTTTTTATTAATGGATGTACTGACGACCTACCGAGTCTATCTTGAAGGTGTTTGTGCGGGTGTATTTAAGCGAGATTTGGAGTTGGTTAGGCGGGAGCCAGAAAGACTGTCTTTGGAAGCACTGATAGCTGCAAAAGAACTCGTCGGGCGTTCATCTAACTTTGAAATTGTAGACACTTTACTCCCAGTATTGGAGAGCTGTATCCAGCAAACGTCAGTGGGTACAGACATAAAAAAAGTCAGGGGATACTTAGCTCTACTAGATACTAACCTGACTTTATTGAATCGTTATTTAGATCCGGAATCGGATCACACGCCTCGCTGGTGGCGATAGATGATTATTTCTTTCTCGTGATGCCAATAACGGTCTTTAAACTTGCAAAGGCAATCAGACAGTAAGCTAGAAGCTCAGTGCCTTCTTCAGCGATGTTTTTAACCGCTCGAACGTAATCATCACCCATGACATTGTGCCAGAAGCTGCCCATTCCAAATAGGCGAGAGAACACCAACAGTAGCATTACACCAGTAACGAGTAGATTCATGTGTGGGGAAGCAAGAATAAGTGCAAGCTGATCAATGGTTCGTTTACCATTTTTAATCGCATAGAAGATTGCGCTACCAGCAACCAATAGGGCAGGGACAACCCAAGCGCCATGTACGATCTTGTCAAACCAAAAATCCATTTCACGAATAAACATCACACTGAAAAATGCACTGATGAGCATAGCTGCATGCTTAACTTCGCGTTTCTCTCTTGCTAGATAAGCAAAAGACCCAGACGCGATAATAAGCAGTAACTGTTGTAGCATCTCGGTCACCGAGATCTCACCAAGATTGCCATTCAACAATACGAAATCAATTCGAAGCGCAAGGTTTGCGACAATACCAATAGCTAAAACAACGAGAGCGGTTTGGCAGCGTTTGTAGATCACTTGAGATGTCGACTGAGAAAGGGTGAACTCTGGCAGTTCAAATGACATTTGAGTTTGTTCTTTCGTTTTTGATTGGACTTTCATAATAATTCTATGTGTAAAATTTTGTAACAGGCGGGCATTCTATCGGCCTAAGTTAGGCTAATGTCAGAGCTGTGTCAGAAATAAAACAGTGTTCAATTGGTGTATATGTACGGTAAACCGCTGCCTTATGGCAGGCAGTTTACGTAACATAATTGAGTTTTTAGGGGAGGGCTTTAAAGCTTTGAGATTGGAAACCTGTAAGAGAAGTGATTACTTTTCAGTTTCTTGCTCATGGTTATTGCGGTAGTACTCCCACTGTTCAATGCGCTCACCGTCATCGAATACACAGTAAGTTGTACGTTGATTGTTTTCAGTAACCGTGTCTAGTTCACCGTCCTGTTGAACACAATAAACCGCTGCTGGATTAGCGACTGAAACACGTTGGCCTTCGCTATATTCTGCATAGTCGTTTGCACAACCGCCTAATACAACGGCACATACAGCCATCAAACCAATTTTCTTCATGTTTATCTCCTACGTGATAACTCGATAAGTAAATACGTTAAAGTTCTACAGAACCAAATGAGAAGCTCTATGAAATTAGTATATTTTAGATTTCAGAAAAGGTTGTTCTAATTTGGTCAAGATATTGAAATAGGTTGATATTTCTCCATGTTTAACTACTTTTTGAGTGCTAGATCAAGCTAAGTTGATTCAAGGTTCAGTTGGAACATCCCCGTCCGATAAGCTCTTGTTGGAGGTTGTGAACCTCGAATCTATTGATGGTTATGATATGATGCCGCCAAATTTAGTAGAGCGGTCAGAATCATGAGACACCTTAAAACAACCATCCACCCTGATATCGATCACCTAGACAATAAAACGGTCTATAAGCGTAACGCTGCCCGTGCCATTGTGTTAGATGGGGAAGATATTCTGATGCTTTATACAGAGCGTTACCACGACTACACCATTCCCGGTGGTGGTTTGGATGAAGGGGAAGATGTGATCGCAGGTATGGTTCGTGAGCTAGAAGAAGAGACTGGCGCTAAGAATATCCACAGCATCAAGCCGTTCGGTATTTTTGAAGAGTTTCGCCCTTGGTATAAAGACGATGCAGATATAATGCATATGATCTCTTACTGCTACTCATGCAAAATTGATCGCGAGCTTGGTGAAACGGCCTACGAAGACTATGAAGTGAAAAACGGAATGAAACCGGTGTGGATGAATATCCATGAAGCTATCGCTCACAACGAAAAGACGATGGCAGAGAGCCCTAAGAAGGGGATGAGTATTGAGCGTGAAACCTTTTTACTCCACCTAATCGCAAAAGAAATGTTGTAACTCCTAGCTCTTCACATCAAATACCTTGCAATTAAATAGCTCGTTTATGGTAAAGCTTTGTATAGATAAGCGAGTAAAATTGAAGATTTGAACTGTTAAAACTGTTTAAAGTTCACCAACTTTTAAACAGTTTTGCTAACTATAGCGAATGACAATTCCTACCTTTTTACTTCCTAACTTCTGTTCGTTTTCTGAACGCTAAAGTTTGCGTGTTTAATCAATATTTCTCCACTTTCTCAACAAATCTACTTCGTTTCCACAAAGCGTTAAACGCAGCTCGATCTCACTGTCTTTCAAGTTGACTGACCTTCCATCAATTTGATTCTTATTTTGAAGAAAAGATCGTATTAATCTCATTGGAAATTTAAATTAATAAAATAATCCTAATTTTTCATAGAGTTAAACTTTATTTTTAGTTTATGAAAACTTGGCTTCTCTTTTGCTTTTTTACTTGAGGCGACTCGCTTTATCGGCACGAAACCAATAATTGAACATATAGATTGTTTCGTTTCAGGGTTAACTAAGATTTTTAACTTGCCGTTCAGAGTTCACGTACTTTTCAAGGAAATCGCTCATGCGAAGAAGAAGTCGAGGTTTACTATGAAATACAAGCAAGTTATATATCTCCTGACGGCAGCAGTCAGTGTCCCAACCTACGCAACGTCGGTGGATTTGGACTTCTCCAACCATATAGAGTCTACGAATGGTAGCAGCGGATGGGCAGGTTCAACCTACGATGGAGCAGTAATGCACTTTCTCAACGTTGGTACACACGATGGAAAGATCATTGACGCCAAGGTATCGAGTAGCGTTTTCGGTGATGCTACCTTTGTGTTTCATGCTCCAAATTACAAAGAGGGTTCAACCCAGCCGTCTGGAGACATTGGTTTCCTGTATCAAACTAATTCAGCGGGCTCTGCGGGGCTCATCTACACTTTCGAATTTTATGATGGGACTGATAGCCTATCTGGTACCTTCTCTGAACCTTACACGTTGCCCGAGTTCGATATGATCGGTTACGACATTGATGGTGAACCTGTTCAGTCTGAGCAAGTCAGAGTATTTAAAAGTGAAGGTTTCTACAGTTACCAGCTTGGTGGTGCTAGCGCGAGTTTGACTGCCGAAGAGAGTGCTGATGGAACATCGGTGCTGTTCACAGGCCCTGGTACGAACTATTCCGAAACTGACACATCAGGTGCGGTTAAATTTACCTACAAAAATACGTCCATCGTTACGCTGCAATTTGAAACAGTCACGAGCAGCAGTAGTAGTTTTCCGAATCCGATTTTCTCAGCATTTGATGGAAACTGGGACTTGACCGGCTTTACTACGCCTATTGAAAGTTCAGACGAATCCGACTTTGGTGATGCTCCTAATAGCTATGGGACGTTACAAGCGAGCAACGGTGCTGAGCATGCTATCTCTTCGACCTTGTATTTAGGCGCTAGTATTGATGCCGATAGTGATGGTCAACCTGGCGCGTCATCAAACGGTGACGATTTAGATGTTGGTGGAAACGATGATGACGGTGTCGCATTGTTGACGAATCTGGAAATCGGCCTAGACAGCCTGATTAATGTCAATGTTGTGGGGAGCGGCTACCTGCAAGCTTGGGCTGATTGGGATATGAATGGCTCATTTGAAGATGATGAGCAAATTTTGAAAAACCATTCAGTTGTCGATGGAAGTCAAGTTGTCCCGATTCGAGTAGGTGACGATGCTGCCGTTGGTGCAGTACAAACCCGATTCCGTCTAGCGAGTAGCCCTAATATTCCAAGCGACGGTTACGTTGGCGATGGTGAAGTTGAGGACTACGTGTTCAATGTCACTGATCCTGGCACAACAGTTCAACACTCAAATTACTACACCGCGGCTTTCGAGGATAACTGGCCTGAAGTGGGTGACTTCGACCTAAATGACGTTGTGGTTTATTACCGCACAACCATTTTAAGTAAGGACGATGTCGTACTTCGAATGGATATTACGGGTACCATAATGGCATACGGCGCTTCTTACGGTAATGGTTTGGGGTGGAAGCTTGATGGTTTTGCTGAGTCAGACATCGATCTTCAAACGGCTCGAGTGCAAAAGAATGGCGCGACAAGAGTTAATATTTCGCCATTTACTGGTGAGGATAAGAGCGTAGCATCACCAGGTGGAGATCTTGTAGTGGTTGCTTCGTTGAATCTAAAAAATGATCTGCCGATTCACGGCGAGTGTATGTTCCACCGCACTAACCCTTCTTGCAGTCCAAGTTTAGAAGCTGACCAAATGACATTCAGCATTTCTTTACCTTTTGCTTCTGGTAGTGAGCCAACAGTAAGTTCACTGATGCCATTGAGTGGTTTTGACCCGTTCATCTTCGGTCCGGGAGAAGGCCAATATCACGGTGATAGTTTTGCTACATCGCCGGGTAAAGACTTGGAAATCCATACAGCCGATTTCCCACCAACGTCACGTGGCACGTTAGTCAGTGACTTCTACGGTATTGCACAAGACGATTCAGATCCATCTAGCGATAAGTACTACCGAACTACACAAAACATGCCTTGGGGTATCTTAATTTCATCTCCTTGGAATCATCCATCAGAGTACATCGATATCAGTGAAGCTTACCCAGAATTTGCCGAATGGGCGACCTCTGGTGGTACCTCGAAACCAACGTGGTATCAGAACCCGAATTCTGAAAAAACGTGGTCAACTGAAGATTAATCAAGGAGGATTTATGAAATTAACCAACCTAATGCTAACCAGTGTAACTGTCATCTTCCTTACCGCTTGTGGTGGAGGAGGTGGTGGTGGCTCAACCGCTTCAACACCTAGTTCTGTTGCACCACCATCAAATGGGCCATCGTCAGGTAACAGAACGACTGTGAGCAATACAACAGTGACGTCTAGTGTAGCTCCTGCAATGAAGTCAGTTGAGCTGTCGATACCCGAAGGTTTTGATTTTTCAACCGAGAGAGAAGTGAAAGTGACTGTGGATGTTGCGAGCTCACAAAGCTCAAGGGGCTTTATGAGTCTTTACACTGATTTTAACGATGATGTCGTCGATTACACCTCCCAAGTATTGAGAGTTCCAATTAACGACAGTAGCGATTTCTCAACAACGCTGCTTCTTCCAAACCATGTCGATAAAGTTTGGGTTGAGGTGTGGTATCCATCAGCAATGGGAAGCGAAGTAAAACGTTCAATCGACATCGACAATGATCAGGTAGACGTTGTTCTTTAAAGCCACCGTTCTTAATCAGTAAAATACTTGCCGCCATTTTTGGCGGCAAAGTTTTTTCTAGCAATGCGAAAATGTCATATCGGAATCAAGTATTAAATATGGTTGATATTGTCAACTAAGTGTTTTTGATGTATCTTTACCTCAGCGATGGCCCTATCTAGTTATACTGCCCGGTCATGTCGCTAAATCTCGCTGTGAGCCTGCCCTAAACAAAGAATACTATGAATAAAAGACAGTTTGTTGCCCATTACCTGCGCATGAATCGCACCTCGTACTTACTCGCGATTGTGTTCATTTTCCTCGTCAACTGGTTACAAGTAGAGATCCCTCGTTATATTCAATTGGCGATAGATTTGATTGATGATGCCTCTTCAACAGGCCACCAACAGCTTCAAACTTATGTTTGGATTGTCGTTGGTATGTCGGTTGCAATGGTGGTAGTGAGGATTTTGTCTCGTATTTATGCGCTTAATCCGGGGCGAATTACAGAGGCTGCGCTCAAAAGCACCCTTTTACAAAAGCTGAATCGCTTACCGAGCAGTTTTCACGAACGCTTTGCTTCAGGTCGATTGATCTCGATTATCAATAATGACCTTAGTGGTATTCGACTGATGTTTGGTGTCGGTTTCTTGCAGTTCTTCAATGCATTGCTTGCTTTGTCGCTGACGCCTCTTTACATGTGGCGCATATCGCCTGAACTCACACTGTATTCGATTATTCCTATCTCAATCGCTTTTGTGATCTTCCGTGTGGGTTTCAAGCGTATGAAAACGTTGCATTTAGAGCACATGAAACGCCTACAAAACTTATCTGCTCAGTTGATGAGTTACTTATCTGGGATTGATTTGATTAAGAGCCAACAGATGTCTCCTTGGGTGAAGGCGGAAATTGAAAAGCTTAATCAGCTATTGCTTGAATGTCGTCTTAAGATCACTCGTATCCAAGTCTTCTTTATGCCAGTGCTCGATTATGCCAATGACCTGATGAAAATTATCATTCTTGGTCTGGGTGGTTTCATGTTGATGAGGCAGGAACTCACACTTGGTGAGATAACCGCTTTTCTAACTTACTCCGTGTTGCTCGCTATGCCGCTGATGCAGCTTGGCCGAATTGCGACCATTTATCAGCGTGGCATGGTCGGTATTCAAAGTGCACAAACCATACTTAACGCCAAAGTGCCAGAGCTTGATGAAAGCAAACTGTCTGAGCGAGATGTTGAATTGCTCAAAGGAAAAACGTTTTCTGTTCGTAACCTCAGCTTTAGCTATTCAGGTGAAGAACGTGTCATTCTCGATGACATCAGCTTCGATATTCCAGTAGGTAAGAAAGTGGGTGTATTAGGTGGAATCGGCGCAGGAAAAACGACATTAGTGAACTGCTTGAACCACCATTTAGACGTACCCAAAGGTACAATTTTCCTTGGCGACAAAGATGTCACAAGCTTCTCGCGCAGTGACTTGCGCCGTTACGTGAAAACCGTGACTCAAGACCCTTATCTGTTTTCTGCAACCGTCGAAGACAATATCCGTTTTGGTAGCTTAGATACGGATTTGGCAAAGAGTCAGGTGGATGAAGTACTGGAGCTTAGCCAGTTGGCCAGTGACGTCACTCGTTTTGAACATGGCGATCAAACCTTGGTTGGTGAGAAAGGGATCATGTTGTCAGGTGGTCAGAAGCAGCGCTTGAGTATTGCTCGCGCTTTATTACAACCCACCGATCTGATCATCATGGACAACGTGCTATCGGCTGTTGACTATGAAACAGAACGCAAAATCTTGGAAGGCTTGTTTAAGCGTTTGGAAAACCAATCCGTTCTTGTGGTTTCACACCGCGTGAATGCCCTTGAATATATGGATGAAATCATCGTGTTGAACGAAGGCAAAGTGATCGCGAAGGGCGACCACGCCACGTTATTGAAAACGTGTGATTACTATTACGATACATGGCAACTACAGCAGAATGAAACGGAGGCTGCAGCATGTTAAAAGGTGTTGATCTCAAGTACCTCAAGCACTTTTTTAAGTTTGCTAAGAAATACAAAGGCTCTGCGATTCTGGGTATCGCGATGCTTCCTCTTTCTGTTATCACGAGTTTGTTGTTCCCTTGGCTGATCATTCAAGTGATCGATGTACAACTGAGTCATGGCGATATGGATGGATTGCTTGAGTACGTCTTCTATCTCGTTGTCGTGCTGGTGGCGAGCTATGTGGTGGATACCACTTATTCATATAACCTGCGTAAAACGGGGCAATATACGATAACTGACATGCGCTCAGTATTGTTTGCTCGCGTGCTTAAACTCCCACGCAGCTATTTTGATAACACACCGATTGGTGTCACGCTTTCACGACTAACCAGTGACTTGGAAACCATCGGCGAGACGTTCGTTCAGTCGGTTGTGGGACTCGTTAAAGACAGCATTAATACCATTGCTCTTTTGGTGATGATGTTCTTCATTGATTGGCAGTTAACGATGATTGTATTGATTATCATGCCGCCAGTGATGTACTTGACGGTGTATGTGAGAAACCGACTTCGCGCTCTATATAAGGTCACTCGTTCTTCACTCGCTCGCGGTATTGGCTTTCTGCAAGAAGTCTTATTTGGTATGAAGACCGTTCAGATGTATCGAGCGGAAAAGCAAGTAGAACAACGCTACCAAGGCTATACCGATGAGTTTTTAAAAGCGCAGAAGAAGATAAATAAATACGATGCGATTTTGTTCTCGTTTATCTCTGGCATCACCTCTATCACCATCGCAGTTATGATCTGGTATGGCTCTGAGCAAGTGATAGAAGGGGCACTTACCTTGGGTGTGTTGATTGCGTTCATCAACACCTTAGAGAAAGTGTTTGTTCCTATCCGCGACTTTACTTCGCAGATCGCTTCAATTCAGAGTTCATTTGCAGCGTTTGATCATATTGAAGAGCTGTTTGTTGAGCCGACTGAAGAGGAAGGACGTAATCTGCTGCCCTCTAACAAGGTTGAAAAACAGCTAGAACAGTTTGTGAGCCTTGAGTTTAAGAACGTGAGCTTCCGTTACAAAGACGATTCTCCATACGTTCTAAAGAATGTCTCGTTTGTATTGGAGAAAGGGCATCAAATCGCACTTGTGGGTTCGACGGGCTCTGGCAAGTCGACGATTCTGCGTTTGATCTCTAAAACCTATCAAGATTATGAAGGCAGCATTCTGTTGAATGGAATTGAGCTGTCACAGATCTCAAGCGAAGACTCTGCTCATTTGTTCTCAATGATGATGCAAGATGTGCACTTGTTTGAAGAGACCATCCAATTCAATATCGCATTGGGCAAGACACATTTATCTAGAACTGAGGTTGAGCAAGCGGCACGTTATGTTTATGCCGATAAGTTTATTGAACAACTCCCTCAAGGTTATGATTTCTGTTTGGAAAAAAATGGAGCCAACCTGTCTGTGGGGCAAACACAGCTTATTTCATTCGCCCGAGCGGTTGCGCAGGGTGGTCAATTGATGATGCTGGATGAGGCGACCAGTTCGGTCGACTCAATCACCGAAGACCTGATTCAAAAAGCAATGCAGCGCCTTTTCAAGGAAAAAACAGTGATTGCGATTGCACACCGTTTAAGTACCGTTCGTCACTCGGACACGATTTTGGTGTTGGAAAAGGGTGAAATTGTTGAGCAAGGTAATCATCAACAGCTGGTGGCTCACAATGGTATCTATGCCGGCTTGTTGAAGGAATCGATCGTGGAAGCGAGCAACTCTCAAGTAACGGTCGCCTGATCACCTCAAGTTAGAGTTGTTGTTCTCGATGATATCGATTGGTGTTGCTTATGTTTCACCATTTTCTATTGTTTTCTAATATTCCCAATAGCTTAGGAAAAATAAAACATATTTTACGATTATTAATATGTTATGATCTCCCTACTACTAAAGGGGTGTCTATGGGCATCGGGATGTATGCAAGCAAGATAATCGGCTTGTGTCAGTCACTTTCTGGCGAATATGGAATCGAAAATGTTGTTGGAAGAAGTTGTAGAAATTATCGAATTAACCGACTCAGACCATTTATCTCAAGCAATGGAGCTGTTTAACGAGCATGGTTTTGTTGATGCTGAGTCTTTGCCTTTTATGAATGTTGTTTTTGAAACAGCACCGGATCAACTTGCGCAGAAGTTGTCGCAGATTGGTTTTAAAGGTTTAGTGCAAGTTGAAAAGAATGAAGATGCATCGGGCTTCACCATTATTGATGCTGACCGCGTTCTGCTAAAAGATTCTGCTTAGTTGAAAGACTCTGCTTAGCTAAAAGATTCTTCTTAATGACAAGCTCAAGATCCAGCTTAATTAAAAGACTCTATCCAGTTCAGTAACACCCGTTATGATTATTTGAGGTTAACACAGTGACAACAGCAACCGTTTCATCAACAGAGCAACACATTTCCAATGAACATGCGCTTTTAGGTGCGTCGTTATTAGCGTCTCAAAAAGTTGAGTTGGCTCTGTTTAGTGTTATCTCTAAATTAGCTAAAGCTCTACCAAAAGAGCAGCAACAGTCATTAGGTTTGGATTTGGATACTTTTTTAAGAGAGAAGCCAAGCGAGCAAGCCTCGACGTTGAGCCGATACGAACAAGCGTTTGGTGAGCAACTTCCTTTGCAGACCAATGAAATCAACGATTTTATTTATCATCGAAACTTAGTCACTCGTGGTTTTTGGCGTGTGACTGGAGCTGACGTTAAAGGCGGAGAGAAGCTCGCTAACCCAGAGCTTTATTTAAAAGAGTTCTTGGCAAAGTGTGAATACTGGCAAGTGATGCTGGATACTCAAACCAAGTAATCAAATTGAAATAAGAAAGCCATAGCGAACATGCTATGGCTTTTTTATGGTTCAT
>NZ_MCZZ01000126.1 GCF_002875705.1 Vibrio sp. 10N.261.45.E2 | reverse complement strand
CGGAAAGCCGCGATGAACCACCAAAAAGCCTACCGTTGATTCCCTCTATTTAGAGAGGCCAACAATAGGCTTTCATTTAGCTTGGTGCTTTATCTTAAAAGAGATTAGCCACGGTAGTAGCGTTGAGGTACGAATGGCATTTTTTCTACTGTCATTGGTAGTTTCTTACCACGAACTTCAGCGAATACTTCAGTGCCGATAGCCGCTAAGTCAGTACGAACGTAAGCCATTGATACAGGCTTACCAGCGTTAGGACCCGCCGTGCCACTTGTTACAACACCAATCTTGTTGTCTTCAGCATCAAACAGCTCTGCGCCTTCACGTACTGGAGCCTTAGTTTGACCCACTAGGCCAACACGCTTACGTTGAACGTCTTTCGTTGCGATTTGCTCAAGGATAACATCAGCACCAGCGAAACCGCCTGCTCGTTCACCGTCAGTACGACGCACCTTTTGAATGCCCCATAGAAGGCTAGCTTCTACTGGAGTCGTCGTTGTATCTAGGTCGTGACCGTATAGACATAGGCCACACTCAAGACGAAGTGAATCACGTGCACCAAGGCCAATCCACTCAACTTCAGCTTCTGCCGTTAGCTTACGTGCTAGAGCTTCTGCGTGATCGTTCGGTACAGAGATCTCGTAGCCATCTTCACCCGTGTAACCACTACGGCTCACGATGCATTCAACACCATCGATATCGACTTTTTGAACGTCCATGAACAGCATGTCTGCAACGCTTGGTTGGAAACGAGCTAGAACTTCAGACGCTTTAGGACCTTGAAGTGCTAATAGAGCACGGTCATCAATCACTTCCATCTCTACATCAGCAGGAAGATGTGCCGTTAGGTGATCGATATCTTGTGTCTTACAAGCCGCATTCACAACAACAAATAGGTGGTCACCTAGGTTCGCAACCATCAGGTCATCCATGATGCCGCCCTGCTCATTAGTAAAGAACGCGTAGCGCTGCTTACCAGAAGGAAGATCGATAATATCTACAGGAACTAAAGACTCTAAGACAGCCGCAGCGTTTTCACCGTGTAGACGAAGTTGCCCCATGTGAGAAACATCAAAAAGACCAGCAGCGTCACGAGTGTGTAAGTGCTCTTTCTTTACACCAAGTGGGTACTGAACTGGCATATCGTATCCAGCGAAAGGAACCATTTTCGCACCCTCTTCAACGTGAAGTGCATGCAGTGGTGTTTTAAGTAGGTCTTGATTAGCGTGTTCTTGAGTCATTTTATTCTCCATGAAGCGTTGCAGACTGTCCAAAATCGAGTCTGCCGCTTATATCTCTATTTAGAGTCGCTTCTAACGATACGGATTAACGTCAGAAACAGTAGATAGTAAAAAGTGATGTCTTTTATATAGGCTTATATTGTTAGCGTTATAAATACCAACATCTGTACAAATCCCATACAACTCACTTTCTAAGAATTCACTTCAGTAAACTTCAATCAACATGAGTAAACCGTGTTCACTATAATAAACAAGGCTGCGTGAGTTTTACACCCTTAACAAGATTAAAACAGCTCAAAATGTGACATTTAACAATTTAAAAACAATTATTCGGTACCTACAAAAACGCGATATTGATGATTTTCACATCAATATCGCGTCATTTGGCTAACGTTAGAAACAAAAGCAAACGTTTGCATTTACTATAAGAAATTCTAACTTTGTTAACTTATTTTGCAGTCACCCACAAAATGAGCGCATCTTCTGCACTAGTGGAAATCAACATGTGGCCCATATTGGCATCATAATACATGCTGTCACCTTCGCTCATGGGCACAGGCTCGTAGAATTCTGAATAGAACATCACATCACCAGAGATGATCATTAGGAACTCTTCGCCGTCATGACGCACCCAATCGTTATACTCTTCAAAAGTACGTGCTCTCACGCGGCTTTTGAACGGCATCATCTTCTTATTAGAAAGCTCAGTCGCAAGCAGTTCGTGCTCATAAGTCGGTGTTGGATGAGGTTTACCTTGGCCTGCTTTAGTCAAGTCACGACGTCCTGTTGCGACTTTTTTCCTTGGTGGTTCAAAGAGTTGTGGCATATCAATCTGCAAACCCATTGCCAACTTCTGCATAGCTTGGAATGTTGGCGAGATTTGTTCATTCTCAATCTTACTTAGCGTAGAACGCGCCAAACCTGTACGTTGGCTCGCCTCTTCTAGCGTAATACCAAGCTTGCCGCGGATATCCTTAATACGCTGGCCAAGCTTAAGTGGCTCTATATTCTGGTCTAACGTTTCCTTCGCCAACGTTAAAGATGGGTACTCATCATAAATGTCTTCTGACATAGGTCCCTCGTTTATCTCTTACTTCCTGTCTATTAATTTCATTGTTGCATGAAGCGCTTTGTTGATTAAAGAGCACACACAGAAATAAAGCGTGCTCCCTGTAGCAAAACGAGAAAAGTTGTTTCCTATTGGAAATTTTTGTTGAAAATTGATTTTATCGGGGCTATGTTATCGACTTGTTAGATGAAGAGATGCTACTTCAGCTTGCAACAAATGATAGATTTAACATTTGTAAGAGCTGTTTTTTACCCGAACTTTTGGGAACCAATTCGTGCTGCATTGCCCCTACAACGATCGTTTAGACGCTGTAAGAGTATATTTAAAACGCAATTAACGTTTATTTATACCTATATAGCGCAAACGATACCGATGCAGAAATCAACGTAAGACCTAATGGACTATAAAAACAATCACCATTAGCTTAATGAAAGGTCTCGACAATGAACGCTTACCAAAACCATAGCTTAGACAGTTTTTTCTCTACGAACCTATCTGCGACTGACGACGCAGTCTTTGCTGGAATCCAAGCAGAGAACACTCGTCAAAACGAACAAATCGAACTTATTGCTTCTGAGAACATCGTTTCTAAAGCAGTAATGCAAGCTCAAGGCACCTGCCTAACCAACAAATACGCAGAAGGCTACCCAGGCCGTCGTTACTATGGTGGTTGTGAGCACGTAGATACCGTTGAAGCTATCGCAATCGAACGCGCTAAGCAGCTGTTCAAATGCGAATACGTAAACGTACAACCTCACTCTGGCGCTCAAGCAAACGGTGCAGTTAAACTTGCGCTACTTCAACCTGGTGACACTATCCTAGGCATGTCGCTAGACGCTGGTGGTCACCTTACTCACGGTGCTCGTCCTGCAATGTCTGGTAAGTGGTTCAACGCAGTTCAATACGGCGTAGACCGCGACACACTAGAAATTGATTACGAAGCGGTTCGCGCTTTAGCAATCGAAAGCCAACCTAAAATGATTATTGCCGGTGGTAGTGCTATTCCACGCGTTATTGATTTCGCTAAATTCCGTGAAATCGCTGACGAAGTTGGTGCAATTCTAATGGTCGATATGGCACACATCGCAGGTCTTATCGCGACAGGTGCTCACCCTAGCCCATTACCACACGCACACGTTGTTACCACAACAACGCACAAAACACTTCGTGGCCCACGCGGCGGTATGATTCTTACGAACCACGAAGGCATCAACAAAAAGATCAACTCTGCAGTGTTCCCTGGCCTACAAGGCGGCCCACTAATGCACGTTATCGCTGCTAAAGCAGTGGCGTTTGGCGAAGCACTTGGCCCAGAATTTAATACTTATATTGATTCAGTGATCGACAACGCAAAAGTTCTTGCTGAAGTGTTGCAAACTCGCGGTTGTGACATCGTGACTGGCGGAACAGACACGCACCTAATGCTGGTTGACCTTCGTCCTAAGGGCTTGAAAGGTAACGTAACTGAAGAAGCATTAGAGCGTGCAGGGATCACATGTAACAAAAATGGCATACCATTCGATTCAGAGAAGCCTATGATTACTTCTGGCATTCGTTTAGGTACGCCAGCTGGAACCAGTCGTGGTTTTGGCACTGAAGAATTCAAACTTATCGGTGAATGGATCGGTGATGTTCTTGATGGCTTGGTTGAAAGCCCTGAAGGCAACGCTGAAGTTGAGCAACGTGTTCGCAAGCAAGTTAAAGAGCTTTGCAAGCGCTTCCCTCTTTACCGTTAAACCGTTTTTAAGATTTAAATTAAAACCTCATAAATTTTTGGAGAATAAGCAATGGACAATACACTAAAGTTTGCAGACAGCCACGAGTGGGTAAAAGACAACGGTGACGGTACTGTAACTATCGGTATTTCTGAGCACGCTCAAGAGATGCTAGGTGACGTTGTGTTTGTTGACCTGCCTGACACTGACGACGAAATTGAAGCTGGCGAAAGCTTCTCTCTAGTTGAATCAGTAAAAGCTGCTTCTGATATCTACGCACCAATATCTGGCGAAATCGTAGAAATCAACGAAGAACTAGAAGATAGCCCAGAGCTAATCAACGAAGAACCTTATGAAGGTGGTTGGATTGTTAAAGTGAAGATGTCTGATGCGTCTGAACTAAACAACCTTAAAGATGCGGAAGAATACCTAAGCTCTATCGAAGAAGACTAATAGGTAACCTCATTACGATAAAGCTGCTCTTTTGGAGCAGCTTAATTTTAGGGGCTAGCTCACGGCTCCAGAGAGAAAGTAGAACATATCATGACTGAATTACTTCAAAGCCAATTACTGAAAGACTTAGGTACGCAAAACGAGTTCGTTGCTCGTCATAACGGCCCGAATAAAGCAGACCAGCAAAAAATGCTTGAAGCGATCAACGCGACTAGCTTAGATGCACTGATCGACGAAACGGTTCCTGCACAAATCCGTCTTGAAAAACCAATGACACTTGCTGCGCCACTGAGCGAAATGGACATGCTGACCTCTCTTAAAGAGATCGCTAACCTAAACCAAGTGAAACGTACTTTCATTGGCCAAGGCTACTACAACACATTCACTCCAAACGTTATTCTACGTAACGTTTTAGAGAACCCAGGCTGGTACACAGCTTACACACCATACCAACCAGAGATTTCTCAAGGTCGTCTTGAAGCTCTGCTGAATTACCAACAAATGGTAATGGACCTAACGGGTATGGAAATCGCAAACGCGTCTCTTCTTGATGAAGCGACAGCGGCTGGCGAAGCAATGACACTGTGTAAGCGTGCTGGTAAAAGCAAGAGCAAAGTATTCTTCGTTGCTGACGATGTTCACCCTCAAACACTAGAAGTTGTTAAAACTCGTGCTGAGTACATCGGTTTTGAAGTCATGGTTGGTGCTCTTGAAACACTTCCAGAGCAAGACGTATTTGGTGCACTAGTTCAATACCCTGGTACAACAGGTGAAGTTCGTGACCTAACCGACGTCATTGCTAAAGCTCAAGCTAACAAAACATTAGTTACAGTTGCTACTGACCTACTCGCTTCAGCTCTACTTAAGCCAGCTGGCGAAATGGGCGCAGACGTAGTCATCGGTTCAGCGCAACGTTTCGGTGTTCCTATGGGTTACGGCGGTCCACACGCTGCATTCATGGCAACTCGTGAAAAGCACAAGCGTACAATGCCAGGTCGTGTAATCGGTGTTTCTATCGATACGCACGGTAACCAAGCGCTACGTATGGCAATGCAAACTCGTGAGCAACACATCCGCCGCGAGAAAGCGACATCGAACATCTGTACAGCTCAAGCTCTTCTAGCAAACATGGCATCCTTCTACGCGGTTTACCACGGTGCAGAAGGCCTACGTACTATTGCTCGTCGTACACACCACATGACGGCTATCCTTGCGGCTGGTCTGACTAAAGCAGGTTACGAGCTAACAAACAACAGCTTCTTCGATACCATCACGATCAACTCTGAAGAAAAGACAGATGCACTGTACGCGAAAGCGCAAGCAGAAGACATCAACCTTCGCCTTCTTAAAGGTAAGATCGGTATCAGCTTAGATGAAACAACAACGATCGACGACGTGAACGCACTGTTCGCAATCTTCGACGTGAAAGAAGACATTCAAGCACTATCTTCTGACATTGCATCAAACGAGTTTGCAGCAATTCCAGAAAACTGCCGTCGTGAATCAGAGTTCCTAACTCACCCAGTATTCAATACGCACCACAGCGAAACGCAAATGATGCGTTACCTAAAACAGCTTGAGAACAAAGACTTCTCACTAACGCACGGCATGATCCCACTGGGCAGCTGTACGATGAAGCTGAACGCTGCTGCAGAGATGATCCCAGTAACATGGCCTGAGTTTGGTTCAATTCACCCATTTGCGCCTCTAGAGCAAGCGGCTGGTTACACAGCGCTAGCGAAGGATCTTAAAGAGAAGCTATGTGAAATCACTGGTTACGACGATTTCTCACTACAGCCTAACTCTGGTGCATCTGGCGAATACGCAGGTCTAATCGCGATTCAACGTTACCACGCAAGCCGCGGTGAAGGTCACCGTAACGTTTGTCTGATTCCTAGCTCTGCGCACGGTACTAACCCTGCAACAGCATCTATGGTTTCTATGAAGGTAGTGGTTGTTAAGTGTGATGAAGATGGCAACATCGACATGACAGACCTAGCAGCGAAAATCGAGAAGCACAAAGACAACCTATCAAGCATCATGATCACTTACCCTTCTACGCACGGCGTATACGAAGAGCAAGTGAAAGAAGTGTGTGAACAAGTTCACGCAGCGGGCGGTCAGGTTTACCTAGACGGCGCGAACATGAACGCTCAAGTAGGTCTAACTTCACCTGGCTTCATCGGTTCAGACGTATCTCACTTGAACCTACACAAAACATTCTGTATCCCACACGGTGGTGGCGGTCCGGGTATGGGTCCTATCGGTGTTAAATCGCACCTAGCACCTTTCCTACCGGGTCACATCGAAAACGGAGTACAAGGTTCTGACTACGCGGTATCAGCAGCAGATTTAGGTAGTGCTTCAATTCTACCGATCTCTTGGGCTTACATCGCAATGATGGGCGAACCTGGCCTAACAGACGCGACTAAAGTTGCAATTCTGAATGCGAACTACGTGATGGAAAAACTACGTCCTCACTACCCTGTTCTTTACCGTGGCACGAATGGCCGCGTAGCACACGAATGTATTATCGATATTCGCCCGCTTAAAGAAGAGACAGGCATCAGCGAAGAAGATATTGCTAAGCGTCTAATGGACTTCGGTTTCCACGCGCCGACTATGTCTTTCCCAGTAGCTGGCACACTAATGGTAGAGCCAACTGAATCAGAAGATTTAGAAGAGCTAGACCGTTTCTGTGAAGCGATGATCGCAATCCGTCACGAAATGGCAGCAGTGAAAGCGGGTGAATGGCCACTAGACAACAACCCTCTAGTAAACGCGCCGCACACTCAAGTTGACCTTTCAGGCGCAGAATGGGATCGCCCTTACTCTCGCGAACTGGCTTGCTTCCCATCGAAAGCAACGAAGAACTCGAAGTACTGGCCAACAGTTAACCGTGTAGACAACGTATACGGCGACCGTAACCTAATCTGTTCTTGCCCAAGCATCGATAACTACGAAGACTAATTCGTAGTGGCGCTAAGCAACTAAACATAACAAAGGCGAACCAAATGGTTCGCCTTTTTGTTTTCTGAAATTCAACGTCAACAAATGCATTGACCTTACCGTAAGGGAAAGGTTTAAGGTGAAATGAATCCAACGATGAATGAGGAAACAATTATGGGATGTTGCAATAAAACGCCAAAAGGTGGAGCTCCTCTTGGCTTATTTTTGAAAGTCACGCTTGGGATTGGGCTTTTTGTGTTTCTGCTGGCTTTGTGGCAGTGAGAAGCTTATACGGCGCTAGGTTTAAAGGTGTAATGGATAGCGCCAAGTTGATATTGTTGCTAAAACCGTTTTACAACGTATGCGATTGAGCCTTTTCATGAACAACCTTAAAACCATCATGTACTTGCTTTAAGTCACTCAATTCAACTTTAGGAATTTTAATTTGTGGACGATTCACTAACTGCCCCCCAATGCGCTTCGTACGCACATCGTGAATGTCTTTACCTACGCTAAAAAAGTAACAGATTAAGAAGCCACTAATCATGAAGTAATAAACCATACCATCTTGCGCAGTTTCACCATGTTCTACACCAAAATGCAACAGGATACTGCGTATAACGTCATCACTAATACCATTTTTTGAGTCAACGACCCGAAGCACAGATATACGAATGAAATGATCAAGCCGCAAAGATGTTTGTAGTTTAATAGATTTATTTCTTATAGACGAAGCTAAGATACTTTCAAATTTATCTTGTAATTGAACACCAGAAAATTCATCTAATGATGAAACCGAAGCACGCCAAAGAATACTAATTAGAAACAGATAATATTCTGTATACTTAAAGCCATTGAACTCAACGTAGTTTCTAGCTTTTTTAACGCCTCGACTACTTTTAAACAGCCGCGTCCCATATTTTTCATAGTTGTCACTCAAAAATTGTTCGCACTTTCGACACAATAGCTTTTCTTTAGGATCTGAATTGATTTTTTTAGGGGCTGTTGAATCATCGCATACGACAGACACCAATTGACCTCCACCCTTTTTTAAACCTCTTAAGTACGATTTAGGGATTATATGGGATTTTTGCAGCACACTGTCTTCTCCGCACAGTTTGCAACTCATTGTATTACCTCATGCCAATTAACAGTTCTTATACAGAATATTTATACCTAGTTAGTTATGCCACCAATTGTACTAGTCTTTATGTATCCATAACAATCACTTATACCGCGACCTTAGTGATTATCGTGGCAAATATAGAATTTATCTGCCTAGTGTGATTCCCACTAAATCATTAACTTACGTGCGTTGGCGCTGTGTTTTGGCCATCAGAACCTATCCGTATTTCGGAGCAAGTGAAACTCTATAAATCCAATGCTTGACCCTATACGGTAAGGTGTTTATATTGTCGCCCGCCCAACGGGGCACATCCTAAAATGCACACCGGCCATCCTGCCATCATTCGTGTATTTATATTGGTGTTGTGAACTTCCATGCTAACGAAATTTCGTCCTTTTACTCGTGAATCGGGTGCGCTTATGCATCTTTCGGTTCCAATCATTTTGACTCAAATAGCTACCCAAGCGATGGGATTTGTCGATACGACAATGGCTGGCCAAGTAAGCCCTGCCGACCTCGCCGCTATTGCACTCGGCACTAGCCTTTGGATTCCTGTGTTGCTGTTGCTACGTGGCGTGATTATGGCGTTAACGCCTGTTGTCGCTTATCACCGCGGTGCCCGTGACTTTCAAAGTATCTCTGTTGAATTCTTCCAGATGGTTTGGTTGGCATTAATTGCTAGCGTATTACTCATCGCTTATTTAGTGAGTGCGAAGCCGATCTTAGAATGGATTGGTGTAGCCGCTGAGATCATTCCAATTGGCAGTGACTATGCGTTTGCCCTAGCCTTTGGTGTGCCGGGGATTGCCCTGTTCTACACCTTGAACGGCTTCTGTGAAGGTATGAACAACACCAAAGTACCGATGATCATTTCGGTAATTGGTTTGCTGATTAATATTCCAGTCAACTACGTGCTTATCTACGGTAAGTTTGGTTTCCCTGAAATGGGTGCGGTGGGTTGTGGCTGGGCGACAAGCTTAGTGTATTGGCTAATGTCGGGAATGCTGTATTCCTACATTAAAGGTCATCACTACTACAAAACCATCATCAGCTTTGCAGACGCTAAGCCAAAAGCAAAAGAGATGCTTCACCTTCTAAGATTAGGTTTACCTATCGGAATGAATATCGCGGTGTGCGGCAGTATCTTTGCGGTTATCGCGTTGATGATTGGTCGTATTGGTGCAGAGAACGTGGCAGCCGCGCAAATTGCACTTAACATTTCGAGCCTGACTTACGTGATTCCGATGAGTATCTCGTTCGGTATTACGATTCGTGTTGGACATGCATTAGGAGAGAAAGACGAACTAGGCGCAATTGAACGCAGCAAAGTCGGCATCTTGGTTGCAGCGTTAATTTCGTTGCTTTCAGTTGCGATGTTCCTGCTGTTCCCTGAGTGGATCATTAGGCTTTACACCACCGACCCTGCAATTAGCGCAACAGCAGCAGTATTGTTGACCTTTACGGCGATGTACCAATTCAGCGATGCATTGCAAACGTCTGCTAACGGCGCACTGCGTGGCTATAAAGACACTAAGATCCCGATGATCTTAGCTATCGCTTCATACTGGGGCTTAGCACTACCATTAGGTATGGTGTTAGGCTTAACAGACCACATTGTTCCAGCAATGGGTGAAGAAGGCTTTTGGATTGGTATTCTGACGGGCTTGAGCGTTTCAGCGACGCTGATGTTAATTCGCTTACGACACGTGATTAAGAAACGTGACTTGCCACCAGCAAGTGCTCCATTGGCAAACTAAGATAGGCAAATAAGCTAGTAGAAAAAAGCGCGTTATTGCTACTCGGCAATAACGCGCTTTTTTATTGAATTTCTATAAACCAGATGATGTGCTTGGTTTAACAATCATCGTTAACTACTTGAACTGTACATACACAACCATCAGCTGGGCATGTATCTCCACTTGTTCTACCACCAAAAGAATCATAGAGAACATAACAACCAGATGGAAGATCTTCTATTATCGCCCCGCCAAGATCTCCAGTGGTAAACGGGTATTCATAGCCAACTACTGTATACCTATTGGCAAAGTCAGACGTTAAGCTGTCCTCATCTGACAAGGTAAGGAAATCGAGCATCTTCAATTTATCCCCTGATTCCCCTCGGCTTTCAGGGCAAAGCGTCCCCCAATCTACTTCAACGCTACCAATGCCAAAATCAATTACATAGTTGCTCTGATCACCTGGGTTTGTTGCGTCCGGGTTAAGCCCAACAATAATGGCTTTAGAAGTCACCTGCGTGATAACCCCTTCCATTGCACCCGCAACACCTTCAAGTACCGCTTCTCTCGCTGACTCTTGGATATTAAGAAACCTCGGAGCTGCTGTAACGGCCAAGACTCCAAGTATCACGATGACAATGATTAATTCCATTAAAGTAAATCCGTTTTTCTTCATAACACCCACATCAACTGACAACTACAGATACAATTACTGAATGAACTATCAATAACTATACATCGTGATGAGAGGCGGAACACCTTATGTGTCGCATCAGAGCTGTTGTTTAGTCGATTTTTTGACCTTACGCATGCGGGAATAAAAGTAAGTGCCTGCTGTCACTGCCTTATTCGATCGCGTTGTTCTAAATAGGTCAAATTTTCGATATTACACTGCAGGTACATTCTTCATTTCTGTTGCGCTCTATCGGAGTATCTGCGTCGGCATATCGCAAAAAAATAGCGCTCATGTATGACATAAGCGCTATTAAATTACTGGAAGCTCAACACATCTCTTAATGAGATATGTTGGGAATTCTAGATTTTAAATGAACCGACATAACGATCGAGAACTTGTGACAACTCTGCCAACTGCTGGCTTGATTGCTCTAACTTCTCACTGGCGCTCAAACCGTTTTTGACTGAGCTATTAACCGTATCCATATTCATATTAATTTCATTCGCTACCGCCGATTGCTGCTCCGTTGCCGTTGCGACTTGCGTATTAATATCGAGAATAGCCAAAACTTGCGTTGAAATTTTTTCCAAAGCTTGGCGAGCCATTTCAGTTTCAGTCGTACCCTCTTCAATTAGGTTCTTACTATTACTCATCGAGCTAACAGCATTCTTAGCTTCGGTTTGAAGTTGGTTGATCATAGTGTCAATTTCATCGGTCGACTGTGCTGTTTTTGTCGCTAGGTTACGAACTTCATCAGCAACGACAGCAAAGCCTCGGCCAGCCTCACCAGCACGGGCAGCTTCAATTGCAGCGTTCAGAGCAAGCAAGTTTGTTTGCTCTGAGATACCTCGAATAACATCAAGAATAGTACCGATTGACTGAGTATTGTCAGCAAGGCTAACAATGATGTCAGAAGCACTATTCATCTCGGCTTCAAGGTTCGAGATTGAGGTCGTGGTCTTCTCAATCGTCTTATGACCTTCTTGAGTTTCACTCGCCGCCATGTTTGCCGCGCTTGCAGCACCAGCCGCGCTAGATGCAATTTCATTAACCGTGGCAATCATTTCATTCATAGACGTCACGACCAACATGGTTTGTTCGTTCTGTTCTTGCCCTCTTTGCAATGCTTGCTGCGACTGTTCACGAAGCCCAATAGCTGTGCTATTTAATTCGACACCAGTATTCACTGTTTGCGTAATTATCTCGTGCACCTTGCCAACGAACACATTGAAAGCCGATGAGATTTGAGCGACTTCGTCATTCCCTTTAATTGGCAAACGTACTGATAGATCACCATCGCCTTCAGAAATATCATGCAATGTATTTTTCAATACCAAGAGAGGTTGCATCAGTTTGCTAAGAAGAAGTGATAGAACAACGAGACAAACAACAAAAATGAAAACCATTGAAGCGAGCTGGTAGCTAATAATGCCATTCGTTGCTTGGCTAACCTCTGTGATAGGAATACCGATATCAAAAGTACCGTACAGCTCACCGTTGACGTAGATAGGTGCCATGATGTCAAACACCCAGACTTGTTGAACATCAGCGTACCATTTTGAATACTGTTGGACGCCTTGGGTTGCGCCTTTAACGGTATAGCTATCTTCATAAACTTTATTCAGTTTGTTTTTGTCGCTGTGAGCAATAGCACTTACGTTACTATCAATAACAATGGCATAAGTGACATCAGATCGCTGTTTCAGCTCACCCACCAGCTTTTGTAAATCTTGAACTGGATTGTCCGAATTCTCTAAGATATACCCCGCATTTCCAGCCAAGAATTCAGCTTGAACTTGCGATTTGTTCAATATTATCTCATCAATTTTTTCGCTTGAAATGAAATAAGTTGACGCCATACTCGCAGCGACGGCAATGCCAAACATAATAAAAACGGCAAATAGGATTGTTTTCTTCATTTAGGTTGTCTCGACGCAAGTTTGTTAAAAGTTCTCTAAAGGTTTCAAAAACTGAAACCAAAGCTCACACGTTTTATCTCGTGTTAGAGCTCCCCACTAATTCTTTATCTGTCAAAATCTCGATAACTTTAGCTAAATCATACGAAAGACGTATGTTAATCACGGTTTCTTAACATACAAACAAATTCAACACAGAACCTGCACTTGGAAATCTGATTAATAAGTAAAGTCGTAGCTTAATCATTACATTTTAATAAAGAGTCGATTTCGCGTATTGAACCAGAGAACTGGCATCTTGTGGAATGTTAGGGCTTGGCGTAAACCGTTTACCTAGGAGTGCTTAATATTCTCGCTTCTAGTTGGTGCTATAACGAAAAGGCGAACCATTGAGTTCGCCTTCTTGTTTAAAGAGTCGTGTTTAAAGAATCGAGCTTAACAAGCTATGTCTATCGATTTATCGCCAAATATGAGCCAGCCGCAATCATAATTCCACCAGCACTTTGATTTAGTTTTTTATGTGCGCGTGGCGTTTTAAGCAAACTTGCCATCCTACCCGCCCCAAAAGCAATCAACATTACACCAGACATCAAAGCAACAAATGCTAAAACGGAAACCAAGACGATATCTTGTGAACGCAGAACCGTCAGGTCAATGAAAGTTGGCAGAAACGAAATATAGAACAGGATCACTTTTGGGTTTGATGCTGAGATTAAAAAGCCTTGCGCGAAACTCGCGAGTTCGGATTTCTGACTCTGTTTGGCTACGAGTTCTGCTGACCCCTGCACTTCTGGCAGGCTCTTAAACATCTTGTAGCCTAGGTAAATCAAATAGGCCGCACCAACGTAGCGAATCACTTCAAATGCAAACGACCAATTCTCGGCAATTGTCGCCAGACCAAAACAGGCAAGTGTAAGATAAATTAGATCACTGCATATCATGCCTAACGAAAGAGAGACGCACTTTCGCCATCCTTGAACCATAGCACGAGCTAAAATGGCAAATACACCAGGCCCCGGAGTAATACCAAATATAAACATGGCAATAAAGAATGTAACAGCCCCTTCTAATGACATTGGACTTCCTTATCTATAACCCGACACAATTGATCATGAACGTATCATGCATTCTTGAGTCGAGTAAAGAAAACAAACAATACCGATGAAATAAAACGAAAGCTGATTTTAAGCAGGATTCAATGCCGCCCATTTGGGAACAGCAAGTTGCTTGCTAATCGCCAAATGACGTATGTAAATGACAAGAACAATCGAGACAATTGCGCTGATGTCGGTATGTTGTGGCAACAAAGCCAGTGCAGTGGCATGTAACGTACACCCTAACGCTACCGGGATTGCATAAAGCTCTTTTGATAACAGTAATGTTGGACGTTGAATCAATACATCCCTAATCACCCCGCCTCCTACCGCAGTAATAATACCCAACATGATTGGGCCTAGCGGTAGCCCGAAGCCTAAGCTCCATGCTTTTTCAGTTCCTTGAATCGCAAACATGGCGATAGCAACAGCATCAACATAAAGGTTAATCGTATAAAACCAACGTTTCTTTAAAAACGAAACACAGATAAAACCGATCAAGCTGCTCATAATCGCGATCCAGACATAATACAGTTCCTCAGACCAAAACACGGTCACGTTGAGCAGTACATCGCGTGTGCTTCCCCCCCCTACGGCCGTGACCACACCCAATACTGCTACCGTGAAAATATCCGTCTTTTTTTCGCTCGCTGCCAATACTGCTGAGAACGCGAAAGCTGCGGTGCCTAAAACAGAGATAGTATTTATGAGTGCCGCCGTTGTTACGAACATATGATTGCCCTTTAGATGCGAATTTGATGACAAAAACAGACACAAAACCGAAGTTGTCGCGCCTGCTTTTATGAGCTTTTATTTAGGTAAGTTTATTTGGTAAAGCTATTACGCACAGCTTTACCCGGGTAAACATTGGGTAGCACTTTAGAGTCTTCCACCACTATCGTTCCGTTAACCACAACATACGGAATACCTGTTGATGGCAAACCTGGCTCTTTAAGCGTCGAGTTATCCGTTACCGTTTCTGGATCAAACATCGTAATATCAGCATCAGCACCCACTTGAATACGACCCTTTTGACTCATTTGGTTGATTCCATTGTCTTGCAAGAACTTCGCTGGCATGTAAGACACTTTTGAAACCGCAGACATCAGTGGCATCAAGTTGTCTTCACGAACCATTTTCAATACTCGCGCTTGAGTTCCTGCAGCTCTTGGGTGGCCTTGTAGTCCTTCATAAGATGTATTCCAGCTGTAAGCCATCATTCCGTTCTCTTTCATTAGAGGGAAAGCATCACTACCAACAAGTGTCGACTCATGAGCCAATGCGTTTTTAAGGTCTTGATCCGTTGCACCGTAAAACATAACACTCGCTTGAGGGTTCTCTTTCAGCAATTGCTCGTATCGCTCTTTAGTTAGAGGCTTCATTGTTTCTGTTTCAATAATGTCTGAGTAATCTCGTGCCATATTACGTTGGTAGTTTGTAGGCTCTAGGTAGTCAGCCGCTGCGATCGTTGCACCGTAGTTATATGGGTAGATCTCTGCCGCAACGTTCATGCCTTTTGCTTTTGCATCGTCCAGCATCTTAAGTGCCGCAGGTGTCTCATTGAGGGTTTGTTGGTGCATGTGTTGAACCAACAAACCACCACCATAAACACCTACTCCAGACAACATTTCTTCAATGCCAATTAAGCCCGATGTTGGTGGCAGTTGACTTGAGAATCGACCGTGTAAAAATGTTGGGACACCGTATTCACCCGCAATTCTCTGCCATTCTTTGGTTTCAATAGTCGTTGCCGCTTTAGACATGTAACCCACTGGTACACCGATACCTAAACCGCCGTCTTTTAGTTCTTTGTCGACCATCTCAGAAATCGTATCTATCTGCTCTCTTGATGCGATCTCAGTCATCGCCTCACCAGTAACCTTCGACGCTTTTGTCTCTTCAGAATCAAAAATATCGTTGATCATCGAGCCCGTGCGTGAGTGGTAATCGTCGTTGAAAACTTTTGTACGAATACCTGCTGATGACACGCTAGCGCCAAAGTTCGTTTGCGAACGACCTTCCAATCGTTTGTACCAATCACTCACAGGATACGCGCCAACCTCAAGAGCCAATGGCGTCGTAACACCACTGCGTAGCTGGAGTTTTTGCATGATTGGAATCGCAACAACGTGTGAGTGAGTATCAATAAAGCCAGGTGCGACAACCAAACCTTCAGCATCAATCGTTTTATCGCCCTCAATCGCATCGCCTGTGATAGCAACGATCTTGCCATCTTCAACCGCTACGTTGGCAACTTGGTCATAGCCTGTTTCAGGGTCCATAACGCGACCATTCATGATGACTAGGTCATAAGCGAAGACACTTGGTGACATTGCCACCAGCATTGCTAAAGCTGTACGCTTGATTTGAGTAGCTTTGATTTGCTTGTTCATAATGTTGACTCCAAAGATAAATAAGTAAACTAAGTAGCGTTGTCCGCCTCTTTGATTCACATTATTGATGAACTTTGCCAGTCAGCTAAATCACATAGGACGGATTAAACTCATCCAAATCACATCAAAGATTATTAACTCATTGATATTATTAAGAACCTACATCTAGCGACGGCTTACCTCAGTCAGAGTATTTTTGAGATGATTAAGCTTTCTTAAACTTGCGGGAATGCGAGTGGATTAAGCGAATCAGTTAATTCGCACCAAAACAAAAAAAGCAGCGCTATTTGCGCTGCCTTTCCGGATATACATTAAAAGTTAGAAATAGAATTTGTAGTTAGCCCAGACAACCGTATCGTCAATATCAATAGAACGAGTTTGGGACTGCATGTAACCCGTGGTGTTATCAACTCTCAGCTGACCCCATCGCGTTTTATCGTTAGAGAAAGGCGTTGCAATCATTAATGTTGATTTAAGCATCGACGTTTCGATATCACCGTTTAAATAATTGTACTCTGGCCATGCGCCAATATAAGTACCATCTTCACCCAACTGATACATCATATAGAAAGCGGCAGATCCACCGATCGCTTCTTTCTTATCAGCATGAAACGACAAAACTGACGCATCAGAATATTCACCAGCTAACACACCTAAGCGTGGGAATAACTGCAGTCCTTTAACCCCTGTATCGATCGCAGCGACTCCACCCAACGATGCTGAAGTAAACATCGAGTTATCGATAACATCGAGCGATAGAGCTGCTCTTGGAACAACTTGGTTGTCTGTTGAGAAAACATGGAAATACTGAACTCGACTGTCAGAATATTTTCCTTCTTTAGTCATCGTCCCTTCGACAGTCAGCATACCTGTTTGCCCATTATCAAAATGAAAATCTCCAGATATTGATCCCTTTAGAGCACCTTGGTTACTCATACCAAAGTACGCTGAAGTGCTTGTTTCCGTTAAGTCTGAAGGGTTCGGCTCAGACTCTGCAGCGAACAAAGGCGTAGCTGTTAATAAAGGGGCTGTCGCTACAATTGAAAGAAGAGATAAAGATAGTTGTTTGCGCCTATTCATCATATATACCTGTGTAAGTTTAATTATCACCCTCCTATGAATGAGCGAACTGTTCGCCCTGGCTTCCGTACACCGATATTATTGAATGGAAATGCTCTATCTAAAACTTCACTTGGACGGATGTAACACGTCCAAAAAAACAGGTTCAGTTGGTCTACTGATTGTTCCTAAACTGCCAATGAAAAATCACAGTAGTGACGTGTTCGATCCATCATTGGTGATTCGTTTGATGATCCACACCGCTTTAATATCTCCTACATCCCCACTCCCGCAAAGATTTTAAAGAGGCATCATGAAAAAGCTAACAGCAACACTCGGACTGTCAGTCGCTATTTTTAGTGCGTTCTCCGTTCACGCAAAAACCAAGGAAATAGACTGGATTGATCTTGTCCCAGTGCAAGAGCAAGCCATGATCAAAGAAGCATCACAACCTTTCTTAGCCGAACATTCTTGGGATATGCCAGAACAAAATAAACTAGGCTCAGTGAGGAACGAGCTTGATGGGCAACGAGTCAAGATTCCTGGATTCATCATTCCACTTGAAGGTGATGATAAGATCGCGAGTGAGTTTTTGTTGGTTCCTTATTACGGTGCCTGCATACACGTACCACCACCGCCGACCAATCAAATCATTTACGTAAACTCCCCTAAAGATGTCAGCGCACAAGGGTTATGGGATACGGTCTATTTGACGGGAACCCTGAGAACGAAAGATACCTCGACAGATGTTGCCGATACGGGTTATCAGATGATTGATATCGAAATCACTCCCTATCAGTAACACACTCTTTTACCGCCGCGCTCCAACTTCCCTTCTAAAAAATCAGGTATGCCTAACTACGATACGCATCATAGTTGGGCATATGAATTACCTAATCCTACAAATATCTGATACGTTATACTTAATGACTAACAATTGAGTACAACGTATGAACTTTAGTATTGAACAGTTACTCGCCTTCGTGACCGTTTACGAAGAACGCTCATTCAGCAAGGCTGCTGCCCGATTAAACAAACACCGTACAACCACTGGCCAAGTCATCAATAACCTTGAGGATGTGCTGGCTGTCGAACTATTCGAACGTATAGGTCGTACGGTAGAACCTACTGAAGATGGCAAACTTCTTTACCACTACGCTAAGTCTGCGATAGAGCAATCTCGTATATTCGATAACATCGCGCTTAGCCTCTCTTACGGTGGGCTGGAAAGCATCAACTTTGCCTACCCAAGTATGACTCCACACCGCCTACTCTCATCCATACGAGCCCAACTCGACCAAGACTTTCCAAACATGAAGGTTAACTTCTTGGTGAGAACAAAGAGCCAGATTGAACAAGGCTTAGCAAGTGGTGATATTCACTTTGGCTTGGTCATGATCGACAAAGGCAAAGCAATGTACAGCAAGGACTCGACCTTTATTGGTCACATCGAGTTTTTGCCGTTTGTGAAGAAAGGAGGCAAGCTATCCCAACTTTCGCCGACTGAAGCGTTAACCGCGTTACGCAGCACTCGTCAATTTGTTTTAAGTGCATTTAAAGAGGAAGGCCTCAAAGACAAGCTCTTAGTATCGGCGATACATGAAGAAGTTGATCAGCTTGCCTTAGTTATAAAACTGGTTCAGGACGAACTCGGTTGGGCTTGGTTACCTAAGGTGTTATCTGAATCACCCTATGTAACTGAAAGCTTAAAAGCATTGGAGTTGGATCAATTGAAGATGGGGATGAAGTTTTCGTTTGCGCTATGGAATCCACACTCAAAGCAAATCATGGAAGTGAAGAAGTCGATCATGATAGCAACGGATGCTTACGTCGAACGCTTTATTGCACTGCAGAACCCGTCGAGTTAGAAGCACTAAAGCCAGTGTTGCATTGATTGATATCGAATTGTTGGTCTACAGCCTAAACAAAAGAAGGCTAATGTGCTTATAAAACACATTAGCCTTATTCATTGAATAGTATATTTACTTGTTGTTAAACAAAGACTTCACATCAATATGAGCCCAGTTGGTATCGCTGCCAAGTGCAGGCAGTTTCACCCACATTTGCAGTTCATTTAGGTCCGCTACAACTTGGTAGTTAGTTAAGTCCACATCTTGATTAGTTGGCTTAGTCACACCACCATTTTCTCTGAAGCTGCCATCTTCGTTGTACAGTGGCAAATCAAAGATATTACGCATTTCCTCGGCATCAATCTGACCGCGCAGGTCATCATGGCGTGCATTTAAGTTATCAAGGCGTTTTAGTGAAAAGCTTTGAGTTTCACGAATACCCAAACCCCAATCAGGGTTTAAGAACGTATTGACAGTCACAAACGAACTAGCGTCTTTATCGTTAACACGCTGTCTGTTTTCTTGAATCGTGTTCTCGTAAGCACATGCTTGACCACTTTTATCCGCTAACATCCAGATTGCCGCAATATCAGTACGTGACGCTTGGAAGCGTGAGCTAAGAGCCTCGATTGAATCAGACTCCGCCATGTAATCGACAACTGAGTTTAAGAACGATGGTTTCTCGACCGATACAATATTACCGCCCATTGATGTGCCGTCATGCAGATCGGTATACACACCTTTGTCGTTGAAACCGGTAACCATCCATTGCCAACCAGGCCAGCTCACATTAACTAATGCATTCGAACCATCTGTAGGATTATAAACCGTTGCATAGATTGGGAAATCTAGGAACAATTCATTCCAGTCCATATTACGACCAACAACCGCATGGCCATCTACCGTACTTTCACCCCAAGTCGCTAGCGAAGAACAACCAGAGAATGAGTGAAGCTTTCCAAGATAAATCGCCATTGGACCACTTTGGTCTAGCACGATAACTTTTTCCAGTGGCCAGCCTAAACCATCTGCTACACCTTGGAAGTATTGCTTGCGACGCAAAGACAGTGCTGCAAAAACACGAGTGCCAAATAATTCGAACGCTTCTTTTTGACTGATCAACCCTTTGTCAAATTCAGGCTGAACAATAACATCATACATCGCTTGCATGTGCTCTTTTGACAAGTTTCCGTACTGCTTGCCCATCTCATACCAGCTGCCGTTAAGTTGTAGGACGTAAAGCATTTCTTCACCAGTTTCGAACATGGTGCCGTTTTCGAATTGAGCTTTAGTAGTAAGTGTTGAAGTGTTCATAATGACCTCTATATATCAAAGTAAGTTAGTTTGTTTCTTTAAGATGGGGTCATTATATGGACGATTTTAAAATACAAACAATTCAGTATGACGGACAAAACTCATCCAAAATTGAAAGTACGAGCACATGAGATCAGAGCATACGCTTATAGCGACAGGCGAGTTGGAACCGCATAAGCAGGAAAGGTAGACAAAGAGAGAAAGAGAGAAAGAGCTAGACGTTCACCGATGGCATCACGAGCGATATCACTGACAAAACACTTGTCGAAATAAAAAGGCGAACCTATTGGCTCGCCTTGATCATTTTATTCTTCAGAATCGCCTAGTCGTTACGAATAGGCGATAACAACTCAGGGTTAACCACCAAGTTTCTCACACCGTGGGCGTGATCTTCGTTGAAGTCGTTCCCTTCACACCAGCTACCCACAGTCGCAATGTTTACTTTCGCTACTTGTGGACGGACGCTCCAGGTGACTTGGAAAGGTGAACCTTGCTCATTGTAACCAGGACCCGTTGTAGAACCTGCATATTGAATCGCTGACCCCGTATTTTGAGGAATGTTTGGTGCTTGGTGTAAGCCATTCACTTTTGAGTGCTCAGCCAATGCTTCAAAGTCGAGTGCTTTGTCGTCATTCACTAATACGTAAACTTGGGTTTCGACACGCAGTTGCGGGTTGGTAATGGCATCGTTAAAACAAGCGCCCAGTGTTTCACCCGGTTCAACTTGCGCCGTTGAATAAACATAGTGAACTTCAATGGTATCGCCCGAATGCAACGATCCGTGATCGCTCGGACAAACCTTGCTCTCAAATGGTTTTAGCTCAGCAGCACTCAGCTTGCCTGTATATTTGAAACCGCTCTGGAACCCCTTGCCATCACCGTTGCCAGCGTATTGGGTAAACTCGCCGCCTTTATGCTCGGCGTTTTTATGAAAGTGGATATTACATAAGTTCATCGCTGTAGAATCAGGGGCATCCGAAAACAGTCTGGTATTTGTACCTTCCAATGAACCTAGATCTCGTGGCGCCTGAGGACCAAAGCCTTGCCCTTGGGTATTTTCAGAAAGCTTCGCTCTTTGTTCCGCAATAACACCGTCGGATACAGACTCATGGTTCGCATCTGATGCATTTGCTTGAGCTGACAACATCACCATCGCGACACTTAAAAACACACTCTTATTCTTCATATCTCTTCCCTAGAATATTGATAACTAACCTAAACGAACTTTACAGCAAGCATTTTACTATGCTCATAAGTGAATATAAGTCTTGTCTCTGCAAGATCAGATTTCACTACTTACTTTGGGATGAGTATTAGAACCCTTGATGCATATAACAAGTCAAACAGGGTAAATTCGGCTAGTCCCTTCCAGAACTAATAATTTCCTATTTTCATTGACCGCCGCATGACTCAAATACCCAGAGAAGTGAACACGATGATTAGGTAGAAAGATGCCCAAGTTAGAAGATCAAAAAAGGCGAACACTTGGTTCGCCTTCACGTTTTGTTCTATCTATTGGGTTAGCGCTCTTTATAAATAGCTTAACCGTTACCCGTGGCAAATATCCCAAACGTCATCACGTTCAATGCATCTGTCACGCCTTCTAGCGACTTAATCACGGTCTTAGTCGGTTTGTTATGGCGGATAAAATAGCTTCCGATGCCTTTTTCACCGTCACTCTTAGCATCGCTTTCGGTTGTTTCCGTCGCAACTACTTGAGAAGGTTCGACGCTGGTCTCAGCATTTGCATCCGTTGAGGTCTCGAGAATACTCTCTTCCTCTACACTTTTAGACATAGTGTCTTCTGTACTCAATGTTTCGTCGTCTAACTGATGATTACTCGTGGAAGAACAAGCTGTTAAGAAAAACAGGCTAACGATGAATATGAGTAAATTTCTCATCATAATGATAAAGCACGAATTAATAAAACATTGTTCGATTGTATTTTATTTGGCTGATGACATCCAGTGATAAGCGGAGTAGACACGAAAAATCGTGCTTTGAAAGAGTAAACAAAAAAGTACGGATTGAGTGCTTAAGCCTAATAATTCGAGATTTCAATCAGGTTACCGTCAGGATCTCGAATATAAACAGAAACTATTTTTCCCATTGCACCGGTTCGCGGCACAGGGCCTTCTTCTATCAAGACGTTTTGCGCTTGAATATGTTCGGCTACCTCAGCAATTGGTATATTGGTAACAAAGCAGAGGTCTGCACTACCGACCTGTACACACCTTGCCTTTGGTTCGAACTCGTTACCACTGAGGTGTAAATTGATTTTCTGCGTCCCAAATGACAACGCCAACCTGCCCTCGCCAAATTCAATAGGCTTCATTCCAAGCACCCGCTGATAAAAGTCGACCGTAACTTGTAAATCACTCACGGTTAATACCAAGTGATCCAACTGACTAATTTCCATTCTGTCCTTCCTGTAACTTAGAGTGATAAAGGTTTATTGGGCGATGGCTTAACACAGTTAGGTCAATAACCTCATTCGACAACCTACATGACGCATAGCTAATAACTAGTTAAAGACATGTAGGTTGAAATTGCTTAACTTAGCCTTCGCGCTTATTGAGCGTGTAGGAAACTAAATTATCATCACCTACCTTGAACACCCAAACATTGTCGCCATCGACAAATTGAAATTGATTGTTAGATTCAGCCGGCTTTAGTTGGCCAATAAATTCAGACAATGCTGACTGGTTGATGATGAAGCTTCCTTCTGAAGTATTAGCATCCAGATCGTTATTCACTTCAATCTTCACGGTAGCTTCAGGCAAAATGTCGGGTAACCAACCTCTGTCAAACAAGCGCTCGTCTTTCGCTTGCGCATAAGTCGAGTACTCATCGCTGACCACATCTGAGCAGCCAGACATTAAAGCCAAAGCCGAAAATAGAGCAGGAAATAAAGCGTTAATTTTCATTTGGTTACCATGATTTGAATGCTGGTATCTAAGATCGTACTTTGCAATAGCAACCTCAGTTCCATTTATAAAGGTCGATTTTATAAATAATTGCAGTTACCATTCAACTCAATTGACTTTATTTACATACAGTTATGTTATTGAATATTAGATTCTTGTTTCGATAAGCTGTTCTTTATTACTCAATAGCTCAGCTCTTACTTCACGAATAGGACGAAGCATCTCTTGTAAACGCTCCTTCATTACTTTCTAGTTGCAGCCCTAATCTTTACCTAAACACAGTTCAGTGATTCGGTCACACATGGCTTGATTGACCGTAAAATGAGTGTTGAGGAACGCTAGTTGAGCAAGAGCAGACTCAGCAGTACGCTCGTAACCTTGGGTAAAGTTTGGTAGCAGTTGGGCAAATTTAGGAAAGCGCGCTTCCAACCTTCTATCCGACATAAATTCATCAACGAATTCAGGCTCAGACTGTTCAATTTGATCCACAAGATCAATTAAACGATCGAGAGCGTAAGATTGAACAAACCGACTGCCCGACAGCTTTTCACCTCGGTTATAACGAGACATACCCACATAAAGATTGGTAAGTGCTTCGCCTATGATCCACTCTTGCGAATTGGCCTCTGCCTCCGCCTTTTGGGGTGGGATACAGCACTGAGTATCAAATTCAGGTTGCTGCCAAACTATGCGCCCTTCTGCAAATGGGATATGCGCTAATTCGTGGGGTTCAAACACTGCAAACTCACAAAAGATTCCGTCAGCGTACAGGACCTTATAGCCATCGACGGTATTTCTCACTGCGTAGTCGATTGGGTGAATATCAGATAGCCAATGCAAACTGTCTAAGAAATACTGCTTGTGTCCAGCTTGTACTATCGCGAAAAAATCGACATCTGAATACTGATCAAGCCGTTCCGTTTCAATACCCACTGAGCCCAACCCCAGTAAAGCATGAGCCTTACCCGATGCTTCCAAAGATCCCCCAATCGCATCTAAGCGCTGTAGTAATTTTTCTGGTGTGTTGATGTGTCTTGTCTGGTTCACTTTATCCGTTTGCATTGCTCAATCCCTATCAAGTTGAATGCCACTCAACCTAACTGATAGTTAGAACATCTAAGAAGCTTAATTTATAAAATGTGTGTTTGGGATAACGATCTGCGCAAGTTATTGTTTGAATTACGGTGGGGGGTTAGAGGTGAGAAAGAGTGTGTTCAAGCGATAAACAACACTCTTCTATCATGACTTATCGTTTTAACAGCTCTAGGGTTAAACCGATGACTTAGCTAAGTACGCTGCCATTTCTTGTGATGGCACCATGCCTCCGCCAGTCGCCCAGACAAGGTGTGTTGCATTCGCTAGCATCGACTCATCAACTTCTAGACGAGCAAGGTATTCACTATTTTGCTCAACATGAATCGCACCCGGCATACCCGCTAATGCTGACGGCTCAAGTTGAATGCCCTCTGCTTGGTTCAGTTCGCCTAACAATCGATACATGCGTTCATCGGTTAATGTGTAATAACCATCAAGCAAGCGCTCCATCGCACGACCGACAAAGCCCGATGCTCGGCCCACCGCCAAACCATCCGCAGCTGTTAAGTTATCGATACCAAGATCTTGCACCGCAATCTCATCATGCAACCCAGTGTGAACACCGAGCAACATACAAGGAGAATGGGTCGGCTCAGCAAAAATACAATGAACATGGTTACCAAAAGCCATCTTCAAGCCAAATGCCACACCACCGGGTCCACCACCTACTCCACATGGCAAGTAAACAAATAGTGGGTGTTCTTTATCCACTGAAATGTGTTGTTGTTCAAACTGCTGTTTGAGCCTTTGCCCTGCCACTGAGTAGCCGAGGAACAGGGTTTGCGAGTTTTCATCATCAATGAAAAAGCATCGTGGGTCTTGCTCTGCCTCTTTACGCCCTTGTTCCACTGCAACGCCATAATCTTGTTCATATTCAACAACGTTGACCCCATGTTCACGAAGTTTGCTTTTCTTCCAAGCTCTCGCGTCTGCCGACATGTGAACAGAGACCGTAAAGCCCAATTTTGCACTCATGATACCGATCGACATACCTAGATTACCCGTTGAACCTACTGCAATGCTGTATTGTTGGAAGAAGTCACGAAATTCAGGTTCGAGCAACTTGCTGTAGTCATCACTCTCACACAGTAACCCAGCTTCAATCGCCAGCTTTTCGGCATGCGTTAGCACTTCATAAATACCGCCACGCGCTTTGATTGAACCTGAAATCGGCAAATGGCTATCTTTCTTCATCATCAAGCGTCCTTTGATAGGCTGCTGATAATGCGCTTCTAATGCTGATTTCATCGATGGAATATCAATAAGCTCAGACTCGATGATGCCATTGGTCACTTGAGTTTCAGGAAACGCCTTGGCTAGATAAGGAGCAAACCTTTGCAGCCTCAAGCTCGCATCGTTGATGTCTTTCTTGTCCAAACCTACATAAGGTAACCCCTCTTGGAGTGTTGTGATCTTGGGGTTAAACCAATTTACCTCTTCAAGCGCGATCAAGTTTTTCAGCAGCGGAAAGTTACTGGTAAGCGCATCGATGTTCAAGTCAGAATAATTGTTTAATACAGCCATGGGTTGCCTTATCTAATATTGAGCGTTCTGCTCTCGTTCAATCACTTGGTTATAAGCCTATTAGAACGGTATTTGTGAGATGATTCAATGACCTACATCCTAGCCTTTGTGAGTCAAAGTGACTACATTCTTGCGACGCCATTGGTGGTAACAGTTTTAATGTACTCGCTTCGCGACAAGCCAAATTTACCTTTAAAGCGCTGACTAAAACGCCCTTCCGATTGGTAACCGCAAGACTGAGCCAACATCGCCACATTCTGTTGGCCGTTTTGCATCAGATAAAGCGCGTGACTCAACCTAACTTCAGCCAACACTTCACGATATTGCATACCTTCCAGCTTGAGCTTTCGAATCAGTGTCGCTCGGCTCATCGCGAATTGATCCGCCACCGACTCTAACGGGTGCTTCTCATCGGGTGCATGTGAAAGATAATGGCTGAGCTTTTGGCTAAACGAGACGTTGGCACTGGCAAACAATCGATGCAACACCCCTTTTTCAGCTAATTGCTGGTATAAGCCCTGCAACCAAAACTGTTGAGTCTCTTTGCTCATGCTTTGCGTATCAAACGAAAACAGAGCGTTGAGAGAATCTTGTAAGTTTCGATCGGCTTGCACGGTGGGCAACCCTAGGTCATTCGAACGCTCTTCACTTAGATCAAGCATCGCCTGAGAAGGTTGGAGTTGAAAGCTGAATACTCGAGACAAGAAACGACCTTTCTGAGGCATATTCTCAAAGCTTAATGAAGCGGATGCCTCGCACAATAGCAGCTCAGAATGTGAAAGCTCGGCCGCTGAATCTTTCCAAAACAGTCGCTTACTACCTGAAATGATCTGAATGATACTAGGGGATAGAATCCTCACATTACGCAGTTTTTGTAACTGCTCTGCACGAAATATCGTCACTTGATATTGATGATTCATCTCATCCCCCTTACTTATTATGTACTTGTATCAGCTTTTAACCTACATAGGTTATTAACGTGTATAGGTTGCGGTAAGTTTCGCTTTGTCTAAAGCCATGCTGTTCAACGTGAACCCAACCACAGCCGATGGTGTATTTTCGTCTAGGTCAAGTTTATCCGTTGGTAATGCCCAAACCGTGAATTGGTAACGGTGCATGCCATCTTTTTCAGGAGGACAAGCGCCACCGAAACCAACTGTTCCGTAATCAATGCGACCTTCTTTGCCACCAACTTTAGAGATATCGACACCACGAGGTAACTCGTTCACTGTTGCAGGAATATCGAACGCTACCCAGTGCCAAAAACCGCTTTCGGTTGGTGCATCCGGGTCGTAGGCTGTAATCGCGAAGCTTTTAGTACCTGCCGGTGCGTCTTTCCACATCAATTGTGGTGATAGGTTATCGCCGTCACAACCCCAGCTAGAATATTCAAACGTCTTCGCCATTGGATGACCTTCTTGAATATCGTTACTCGTGAGTTCAAATGCCTGAGCAGAGCCTGCAGCCAAAACACTGATTGCCAATACTGATTTGATGAATAGTTTCATGATGGTTCCTCTTGTTAGGTATGAGCCCAGTATAGTCCTCTCCACCCACTCGATAATGACAATAAGTACACAATTATCTAATTTAACCCAAACAGATGATACTTACTGTATTTTTACTTTATTATTTAAAAGCATGACCCACTCGACAATTTGTTGTTAAAGGAACACTTGTTGACATTCAGGTTACAAATCTCGTCGAAAACTCTTTAGACTCACCCCAACAACTTTTAACGAGAGTAACTGGATGCGCAGGCTGACATTAGCCCTTTGTTTGACTCTTTGGCTCCCTATGCTAGCCAATGCCCAAAGTTTGCAAGACAAGTGGCAAACCCTGTATCAACTGAGCTGGCAATCATCCCCAATCTTGGTTTCTCAACAAGCGTTGGCTCAGTATCCGAAAGTTCTGCTTCATGAAAGTAGTCGCTATCCCGATTTCAACCAATTCAGTTGGGACGACATCGCAGCGTTAGCTTCCATACAAGATCATTGCCAAGCGATTGAAAGCAATAACTCTTCATTAGATGATGCCATCGAGTTCGAACTCGCTTTTTGTCAGCAACAAGCATTGGATTCCATTTGGTTTGCAGCGCATTCCAAACAACACCCCGCCGGTGGAAGTTTTGCTGATCGTTATTTGGCAACTTACCCAGACGTAGGCGAGCAAATTCGCCCATTTTTGAGTATTACCAACCCTCAACACCCTTTATATTCCAAGCTAGCAGCACTATCCGCTCAAGGCAGAGAAGCACTACTCAATGGGTACCGCGCTTGGCAGCAAGACGATGTACTTTGGTTAAGTGGTGAACAAGGCTGGAAAGCCATTCCCTTAGATGTTTGGCAACCTATCGCAGAACAGCAAGGGCTATCATTAACGGGTGAAACCTGCTCTTTTCGTTACAGCAATTTGTGCTTAAGCGAGCTTAGCAATGACAACCTGGTCATGAAAACATTGATCTTTTTATTGCTGTTAACGTTGCTTTCCGGGCTCGGTAGAGCCTTATACCTAAGAACAAAACAGCGCAAAGAGAGGCAGTTCGTTTTACAGCTTCTTACTCATGAGCTGCGCACGCCCATTACTAGCCTAGGCTTGACCGTCGAGATGTTCCGAAATCGCTACGATGACTTTTCTGATGAGACTCAAAGTGCGGTTTGGCGCTTAATATCTGACTATCAAAGGCTCTCTCAGCTCACCGAAAACAGCAAAGTGTACTTAAGTTCGGATCAGTCAGAACCTTTGTTAAAGCAAAACGCATCATTAGAAGAGTGGCTCGACCATGTATGTGATAAACACAATATTTCTTATCAATGTGAAGCGCGTGAAGTTGAACTCAACTTGCCTTATTACTGGCTAACCATCTGCTTGGATAATCTAATCAAGAATGCTAAACAACACGGTAAAGGTGAGGTTTTGGTAAAGGCCGAACTCGGAGACAAGCTGACGATTGAAGTGCAAGACGAGGGGCACTTCCCTTCGCCGATACAACGAATCATATCCCGTATCACACCAAGTGAAGCGCACAAACAAGATAACATGGGCATTGGCCTGACTATTGTCGAACACTTGATGCAACAAGCGAATGGCCGCCTCATTATTCTTCGTAATCCTACCCGCTGTATTTTGGAAATTGCTTATGAACACCCTACTGCTGATTGAAGACGACCATCTGCTTGGACAAGGGCTCGTCAGCTTCTTTGAGTCCAATGGTTACCAATGCCTTTGGGCTAAGGATTCAGAGAGTGCCAGCAAGCAATGGTTTCGAGCCGATCTGGTGATACTAGACCGACAGCTTGAAGACGGCGACAGCTTGCAACACCTTCCAAATTGGTTGCTCCTCAAAGCGCTGCCTGTGATTGTGTTAACCGCTAAAGTAGAAGTTCAGCAACGCGTTGAAGGGTTAATGGCGGGCGCTAAAGATTACGTCACTAAGCCATTTTCTAACGATGAATTACTCGCTCGCGTCATTACTCAGCTTCGTCCGTTAGGTGTTAGCCACTTAAATTACGCCAACATCCAAATCAACTTGTCGGAGCGAATCGCTTATCTGGACGAAAGCCCAATCACATTAAAACCTAAAGAGTTTCAGCTATTGGTATTGTTTGTTCAGAACCAAAGCCGTGTGTTTCACCGAGATGAGTTACTCAATAAAATTTGGGGTTATCAAGCTTTTCCTAGTACCCGAACTATTGATAATCACATACTGCGCTTGCGTCAGAAATTACCAACGTTAAATATCGAAACACACCGCGGCGTTGGTTACCGCTTGGCTGGAGAATTATAATGAGAGTCACTTCATTGACCGCACTGCTCTGCACATTACCATTCGTAAGTCATGCGGCTTGGTTTACCGACACGCCATTACAGCACACCTATCAATCGCTGCTTGATGACCAACCTCAAGTTGCGTGGCAAGAGCTTCAAATCGCACTCAATCAACAAACACTAGATAGTGAGCTTTGGCTGCCGGTCAAACAAGAGATCTTAAACCAAACTCAATGTGGAACCTCACTAAAACAAAGTGCTGAGCCCAAACACCACATTCAAGTGAGCTTTATTCGACGCTATGGCCTGTCTTCGCACGGTTATCAAATTAAAGTGTCTGCAGAACAGCTCAGCAAAGCCTCAGAAAACCAGGCTATTTCTCTAGTATCGCCTAAAGGCAAAGTCCTTCTCGAAGGGCAACTCGCTTCCAATAATGAGTATCAAGAGATTGAAACCAATGAAATGTTCGTCAAACCCGAATCTGGTGTCTATCAATTAAAAATAGGTTCAAACCACTACCCCATTGTTGTCGCTTTAAATGACAGCAATCGATGGTTAACGCTCGAAAGTAAACTCAGCGAGCCGCATATCGTCCTCTCACCTCCAAAGGTAATCGACAGCTGCCCTGACGCTAATGTGAGTTGGCAATGGTTTGATGAAAACTACAAGCTATTAGGTTACAAAGTGCCAATCAAAACAACGCAAGCACCCGTTCCCACAGAAAGTCCACTAGGAGCTATAGCCAAACATTTGAGTGCTTCGGTTGAGGTGTTTGAATATCAAGGTGCTATTGAAGTCCAATATGTACAGCGAGTCGCGGTGCCTTTCTAAATGAACACCAGTAAATCCAAATAGAAAATAGAAAATAGAGACATATAGGTGACAAAGCACTAACGCTACTTGGATGTAATAACCGTACTTACCCTTTACGGAATCTAGATATGCTCAGCGTACGTCACCCACTCAATCTTTCTACTTTTGCCATTCTGGCTTTAACTACAACTTGCTTGTTTTCATCCAATACACAAGCGAGCCAATTCACGCTCACCAGTAACAACAACTTTAGTGGAAACAGTATTAGCAACAACGCAAACACCACCACTACCAACAATACTGTCTCTATTTCATCAAATACTTTAGAGATAGATTGGAACGGCTTAAGTGTAAACAGCGGTGCTCTCACCGTTGATAGCCAACCGCAGAGAGCGACCAATCTTGTCATTGGCTTTTCCGATAAAACTGGCTCAGCAAGAATCGCAACTTGGACCTTAGTGCCTAGTGGGATAGACGTTGAAGCAGAGCTTAATCAAGACCAGCTCACTTTTCAGTTCAGCTTACCTTCGAATATTCAGGTAAAACGAAACGAACCCATTAAGTTGGCGTGGTTTGATCTTGCTGAAAAACAAACTCAGACACTATTTCTACCCTTTAGCGAAGGCATGCGTATACCTACTGATAACAAGCTTTGGGCAAACTATCTCGTAGGCAACCATTCTGGAAGCAACACCACTCAAGATCTAAAGATACCTTTTTGGACGGTGCAGCAAAACAACCGCTTCATTAGCTATCAGATGGTTAATGCGACCAATAATCAACTGCTCTTTTCAGATGCAGCCTCAGATACCTCTTCTCATTCAAAAACCAAAATTGACATGAAAGCATCACACCAATTTACGATGCTCAATCAATCGCAGCCTTTTGTCGTTCATATCACCCTTAGTGACTCATGGTTAGATGGAGCAAAACACTATCGCGAATGGCGCATCGAAAATGACTATTCTGAAACACTGGTTGCCAAACAAAAGCGCAACCCAGATGTGAGTAAGCTAATCGGCGCTAGCCACGTTTACCTGTTTGGTAAAGATCCATTGAGCATCCAAGATGTCAGTGACTGGTGGGGATTAAAAGCGTGGTATTTAGAGAATTCTAAACTCAGTGTTTCTGCGGAAGCGAAAAAAGAGCTTTCATCACTCTCCAAGGGCAAAGGTTGGTTCAGTCAGCACCACAAACAACTATTGTTGGACTCTATCAGCCAGTCATTGCAGGAACTATTTCCTGTTGATAAACCGACACTAGAAAACAACACCATAAAAGCACAATACAAGGCAGCACAAAATAAGAAAAATTGGTTGGTTGAACACGCCTCCCCATACTTAAACTCGTCAGACACTTGGGGACAAGCGCTGTCTTCAGATATGGTCGCCAATCTGAATAAGGCAGGATTAAACAAACTTTGGCTCGGGTTCGACAACTGGATGCCAGCATTTTATCAACCTAACGCTGTTACTCAGGCAAAACAGTCCGGATACCTCGTCGGTACCTACGACTCTTACAACACAGCCATTCCTGCCAAGCTGAACGACAACTGGCTAACCGCTCAATTGCCAGAGCCGATGCGTCAGAGTTGTGCCATTGAGTTGTCAGATGGCAGCTTAAAAAAAGGGTTTCGAGGGAACGGTTTTTATTTAAACCCGAATTGTCATTTAGATTACGTAAAGCAGCGTGCTCAAGACATTATGAGATTCGGTAACTTCGACAGCTTGTTCTTAGATGTTGATGCAACTGCAATGGCACGTGAAGATTACCGTGATAATACCAGTGAGTCACAGATGCTCGTTGCCTTCAATAAGCGAATGCAGTGGCTAAGTGACCAACCAAATTTGTTGCTTGGTTCTGAAGATGGCAATGCCCCGACGACAAAGGGCATTGTGTTTGCACATGGCTTAGAAACGGTTGGATTTGGTTGGACAGATAAAGACATGAAAGAGAATCGTCAGTCTCCCTTTTACTTAGGCCGTTGGTATCCAGACCACAAGCCCGACTTCTTCTTTAAACCTGCCGAGGTTAAAGAGCCCTACAGGTCACTACTGTTTTTGCCTCAATATCGAATCCCGCTGTACCAAGCGGTTTTCCATGATGAAGTGATCAACACGCACCATTGGCATTCAGATAGTCTTAAGTTCACCAATGTACAAGCAAATCGCGATCTAACTGCCATGCTGTACAACACGCCAGCGATGGTTCATTTAACCAGAGATGAGGCTTTATCAAGTTCAAGCCCAAGGCTTAAGGCATTGAAGCACTATCAAGATGGCTTTGAACCGATGCACAAGCAGTTATGGGATAAGCAGTTGGTCGATTTCGACTGGTTAGACAAAAATGGCGATATTCAACAAACTGAGTTCAGTGACGGGAGTAAGATCATTGCGAACTTCTCCAACAAAGTGTTTCGTCACAATGATATCAATATTGCGGCCCTGTCGGTCAAAGCTATACTCGCGAATACACAGGTCATCGACTGGCAGCCCAGCTACCGTTAACGTCGATACGTTTAGACAATAACGAAAAATAGGAAACCTAAGCACTGATTAAATCGCTAAGAATGACCCAGTTGCTTTTGCTTCCTATTTTGAAAGGCAGTCAGTAGATAATCGATAAAGACTTTCTTACGTTTCGGCATCAGCTGCCTGTCGGCATACACAAGGCTTACAGAAACTTCTGGCATCTGATATTCCGGCAATAAACGAATCAACTTGCCTGTTTTGAAGTGCTCGCGACAAATGAACTCCGGAAGCACTGCCAAGCCAAGCCCATCAACACACGCCGTTAAACATGCAGTGATGGTATTCACCCGCAACTGACACGGCAGATCGATCAAAACCGACTCACCGCCTTCCAATTGCAAATGCCACTTGGGTAAACGTGCGGCTTTGTTCACCACTTCAATCATTCTGAATGGCGGTTTAAGGTCATCGGGTGATGAGATCTCACCGAACTGCTCTAAATAGTCAGGGCTCGCCACCAAAGCGCGCATCGAGTTGGTTAAGTATCGAGAAACTAAATTGGAATCAACCAATTCACCGATTTGCGCGTATAAGTCTATCCCTTCACCGATGATGTCGACTTCTCGGTTGGTTAACTCTAAATTCATCGACACATGTGGGTGCTCTAAAAGGAAACTATGAATGTAAGTCGCCAACACTTGATGCCCCAACTCCACAGGCAAAACAACATTGAGCGGCCCTCGAATCAAATCCTGATTGGCAGAAACCTCTAACTCGGCTTGGTTCATGATCTCTTGCATCTGCATGCTCGACTGATAAAAGCGTTTACCCTCTGGCGTTAAGATTAAACTTCGTGTCGAACGAGTGATCAATCTCACACCTAAATGCTGTTCCAACTCGTCAAGCTTTCGGCTGACGGTCGACTTGGTCATGTTCAATGCTTCAGCTGCGTGTGTGAAGCTCCCACAATCAACCACTTGCGTAAAAACAGTGACAGCGTTTAAGTCCATCGTACTTCTCCCAAAGCTCTATTAGTTAGATTTTTGCAACAGTGTTTCCCTTTATTCCTATCTTATCAATCAATCGAATTCATTTACAATTCGTTACATCTAAATAAAAACAAAATGAGAAATAAAAATGACAGAGAACAACACCACTTCGCAAACAGTAAGCACAAAAAAACGTAAAAAAGCTCCGCTTATTGCAACTGCGATCATGCTGTCATTGGGTTTGGCCGGTGCTGGATATTGGTACGGCTATGGCCAGTACTTTGAATCTACTGATAATGCCTACCTACAAGGCGACATCACTAATATTAGCCCTAAGGTCTCTGGCTATATCTTTAAGTCTTACGTAAGCGACAACCAATCGGTTAAAGAAGGTGATTTGTTAGTTCAAATCGATGATCGTGATTACCAGTCAGCACTCGCTCAAGCAAACGCCCATTTAAGCGTCGTGCAATCAGACGTTAAAAATTTAATGGCACAAGAAACGTTACAACGTAGCAAAATCAACCAAGCCAAAAGTGGTGTCGATTCTGCTGAAGCTGAATACGAACGTGCCATTCAACAAGTTGTTCGCTCTCGCAGCTTGTTGAAACGTAATTACGCTTCGCAAGATGAAGTCGACAGCATGGTTGCACAACAAAAAGTGACTCAAGCGGACTTAGAAGAAGCAAAAGCAAACCTCGTCGCAACCAATGATCAGTTGGTCGTTATAGCGAGCGAAATCGAACAAGCAAAAGCGTCAGTAACTGAAGCCAGAGCGCTTCAAGAGCAAGCTCAGCTTAACCTAGATTACACCAAAGTATACGCCCCTGCAGACGGCGTAATTGGTAAACGCAGTGTTCGTGAAGGCTTATTGATTCAAGCAGGTGCTCCGCTTATGAGTTTGGTGCCAAATAATCAAGTGTGGATCGAAGCAAACTTCAAAGAAACACAGCTAAGCGGGATTCATAAAGGTCAGAGTGTGGAAGTAGAGTTGGATGCATTCCCAGGACAACCTCTTGAAGGCGTCGTTGATAGTTTCTCTCCTGCTACTGGAGCGAAATTCGCCCTACTACCACCAGAGAACGCAACAGGTAACTTCACTAAAATCGTTCAACGTGTGCCTGTAAAAATTACCATTCCAGATCAAAAAGATCTCAAAGGCCGATTGCTTCCTGGTTTATCTGTCGTTGCGACAATCGATAAACGAGGCTAATCATGAGTAGCGCTGCGGTTATAACCCCTACCAATGAAGAGAACGAGGTACCAAGACGCCATTGGATAGCTCTGTTTGGTGGTCTAATTGGCGCGTTTATGGCGATCTTGGATATCCAGATCACCAACTCGTCTCTGAAAGATATTCAAGGTGCGCTTTCGGCTACCTTGGATGAAAGCTCGTGGATTTCGACCTCTTACCTAGTCGCAGAAATGATCGCTATACCGCTCAGTGGTTGGCTTTCAAAAGCACTTGGTAAACGCCGTTATTTAACGTGGACCACAGCAATCTTCACAATTTCATCTTTGTTGTGTTCATTCTCATGGAACATGACCTCGATGATCGTGTTCCGTGCGATGCAAGGTTTTAGTGGTGGTGCTTTAATCCCACTCGCATTCTCACTGGTTATTCAGCTGCTGCCAATCAACAAACGCGCTGTAGGTATGGCCTTATTTGGTGTAACCGCAACCTTCGCTCCATCGATCGGCCCAACATTCGGTGGCTGGCTGACGGAGAATTTCTCGTGGCACTATATCTTCTACATCAATATTCCACCGGCTTTGCTTGTGATCACCATGATCCGATATGGCTTAGACGACGAAAAGCTTGACCTTGGTACGCTTAAAAAAGCCGATTGGTTCGGTATCGGAACCATGGCCTTGGGGTTAGGTTGTTTAGAAGTCGTATTAGAAGAAGGTAACCGTGAAGAGTGGTTCAGCTCGAGCTTTATCGTTGGCTTGAGTATTGTGTCTGCGGTGAGTTTGGTTTATTTCGTGATAAACGAGATCCAACACAAAAAACCACTGGTCAACTTGCGGCTATTGCGAAATGGACAGTTTGCGATGTCTTGTATCGCCTATTTGATTCTCGGTATGGCACTGCTTGGCTCTATTTATGTGTTACCAATGTACCTCACTCAAATTCAGCAATATAACGCGATGGAAATTGGTGAAGTACTGATGTGGATGGGTTTCCCACAACTGTTAATCTTCCCAATCGTACCCAAACTAACTCAAGTCGTTAAGCCTAAATACTTGGTGACCTTTGGTTTCGCGATGTTTGGTTTAAGTTGTTATGTGAATACACATATGACGATCGACTTTGGTGGCCAACAGCTGATTTTATCTATGGTTCTACGTGCTATTGGTAGCCCGTTTATCATGGTGCCGCTGTCTTTGGTGGCAATGAAAAACATCAGCAAAATGGACACGCCAGACGCATCAACCTTAACCAACGTAATGCGAAACTTGGGCGGTGCTTTCAGTATCGCGATAATCGCTACGCTACTCGACAACAAAACGCGTGAGCATTTGGCTCACATTAAAGAATCGTTGCCTTCAGTGAGTCAACTAGGTTGGCAAACGCTTCAGCAGCAACAAGCGTTTTTTATTCAGTCAGGAAGTGATGCCGCAACTGCGATGCAACAAGCGCAAGCAAGCTTACTTGGAACAATGCAACGTGACGCTGCCATCATGGCTTACAATGATGTGTTCTTAATGATGACGGCATTCTTGGCTCTAGCTGCAGTATTGATATTGACTATGAGAGATTAAACCTAAAACCAATGTCATCCTAGATTTAACCACACAAAAATATGAAGCCCGGTAACCAATCAGTTACCGGGCTTTTATTGTTTGAATTGCCGTTTCTTAAGAGAAAACAGTTAGTACTTAAACAGTACTTTCACATCACCACTCAACGCAGATTCGTCAACATAACCAATAGCATTGGCGTTTGAAGAAACGTGATTAATAACGGCGCTGTAATCTGCAACTTGAACAGGGGCTTCTGCTTTACCAGTAAATACCAAACGAGCCCACGCTGATTGCAGTTGAGATTCAGAGCGTCCCGTTGCTACTTCATGGAAAGCAATACGACCAGCGGCACCATCAACAAGTTCTACAATTTGCGCTTTGCTACCATTACCCAGTTGGTTTGATTTACCCATGAATAATTTTTTCACATCCGCGCTCGATAAAGCGTCAACACCTGCGCTATTGCCGATAACAACCATACCTGCAGAAGCATTAAACGAAATGAATGTTGCTGCCATAAGCGTAAGTATCTTTTTCATACTGATACCTTAGAATACGAAATCTAATTTAGCTGAATACAAGATTGAATCATCTTCAAAGAAATTGCCCGTTGCGACGAATGGATTTGCGGTAGTTTCTATATTCTCTTGGAAGCCACCGCTGGTACCTTTGTAGTCAACATAAGTCACATCGACTTTAAGCGACATGTTCTTAGCAAAATCCCAGCGAGAACCAACTGCATAAGACAATCTCTCGTAGTTCATTGCTTCTCTTAGAGATGAAGAAGGTAGATTCACACGCTCTTCGTTATCTGTTGTTTCAACCCAGTTAACAGTAAAGTACGGGGTAAACTCATTCACTCTATAACCAATCAATGTTGAAATAGATTGGTAATCATAAAACTCACCATCAAGCTGTACATCCGCACCTTCGATGTTTGCGATTAAATCACCGTTATCATATTGCGCACCAAGTGAAATAAACTGACCGTCTTTGCTATCCAACATCTCAGCCATTTGGCAGTAAACATCAGAAGATGTCTTAAAATCACAAGATGGATTTGACTCAGCGACAAAGTAAGAGCCGCGGAATGTGAAATCGTTGACGTTCCAGTTCGCACTTAAACCCATCAATTTATCGAGCTTAACTTCGCCAACGATCGAATCGTCTTCATCGATCGTGCCGACCCCAACAACAGGTTGAATCAGTAAGCTTGAATTTTCTAACTCCACAGGGATCAATAAATCAATACCGGTGTAGTTTTTTAGAACGATGTTTTCATATAGCTCTTGAGACGGGCGAATCATAGGATATGCGTAACCTAGATCCGTATAGTCAGAATAGAAGAACAGAGGCAAACGCAACTTACCAGCGCGAGCTGTAAAACTATCAAAGTCGTACGATGCATAAGCCATCTCGATCTTTGGTTCGTAATCATAGCGACTGTTCGCAACGATCTGAGTAACGAATTTCGCTCTCTCATTCACCTGGAAGTCAAACTGAAGACCAGCAAGCGTTTCTTGCTCCCACTGAAGGTTTTCACTCGTGTACCCCGCATAATTAACATCATTGTTCGCTTTGCCGATACCTACGGAACCAAAACCACTGATATTAATATCTTCCATACTTGCAGCATTAGCGGGCTTTGTTGCGTAATTCATTGGAACTAAATCCAGAACCTACGATCTGATCAGTTACGTCCACTCTCTCTCTCGAAGCTCTATGCCTAAACCTCGTTACAAAACAACTAACTGGACGCAATACAACAAAGCCTTAATAAACCGTGGTTCTCTGACCTTTTGGATTGATGAAGAAGCAATAAGTGGGTGGACGCAAAGCAAACAGAATAAGCGCGGGAGGCCACGTCGGTTCAGTGATTTAGCTATTACGACAGCACTTATGGTCAAACGAGTTTTTTCTATGCCATTGAGAGCGCTTCAAGGATTTATCGACTCGATATTTAGGCTAACCCATGTACCGTTAAGTTGTCCGCATTACACCTGCATCAGTCGTAGAGCCAAGCAAGTTGAGGTTTCATTTAAGACTAAAACGAGAGGAGCGATACAGCATCTAGCCATTGATGCTACTGGCCTTAAGGTTTATGGCG
>NZ_MCZZ01000125.1:14892-45510 GCF_002875705.1 Vibrio sp. 10N.261.45.E2 | reverse complement strand
CCGCGATGAACCTTAAAAAAGCCAGCATTCACATGCTGGCTTTTTGTTGTTCACTTAGTTAAACAATCACTGAATTATCGAACACTATATTTGGATTCAGCGCCTCGTTCGTAGTTAAAACGGAACCATTTATCTATGTCGTCGCAAATGCCAAGATAGGTCTCGCCACGTCGACCTAACGCTCTTGGATTTTGAGAACAATACTGAGTTTTACCCACTTCATAGCCTTGACCGTATGCCGCATACAAATCTGCATCAATGGATGGTGAAGCAGCAGCTTCAGCCAAACTAGCTTCTGTCTGTTTAGTTTTTCCTTTTAGCGCCATTTCTTCGCCAAAGCTCTGCCAATCGGTCGTGTTCATTGATGTGGGTGGCGGGGTTTGCGCACAACCAAATAGCATTATGGATAACACCAATAATAGATATTTCATAATTTCCTCCTGATGGAAAAGACTAGCCTGTACATTAAGACTATTAGCTATTACGTCAGAAAGCTTCCAGTAGTTCATTCACTATAGCGGGTTGTTCCGCTTACACCAGTCACCCGAAAGTATTTCTTTATTAGCTGTTAGATCAAGCTGATACAAATATACCCATGCTAATCCAAATATAGTCTCTATTTGCTCGCGACGATACTCAACAGGCACATCTTCTAGCCGATCGAGCGACGCCAAAACTTCGTCGTTAATGATATAGACCTCGCCAGCGACACTTTTCTTTCCAAAAATCATCGCCGGATAGGCACCTAAATCAAAAAGTGCGTATTCCTCTGATGTATCAAACCGCCCAAGTAAATCGCAGCCCTTCAAATAGTGATGATTGGACTGACCTTGCCTCAATGTTCCATAAACAAAAACAAGATGCTGCATACGCCCTCCATGAGCCTTTCTATTTACGATCTACAATGGATGAGACCAAAGCAACTCGAATCCAAATTGCCCTACTCAAATTCAAATTGATACAGAAGGTCAACGGCACTATCTAGGCCAGACACCGCTTCAACATAGAGGTCCTGCATCAATCGATAACGAACCGTAAACTCACCCAACGAATTGAATATACCCACACCATACTTCACCTGTAAGCCTGGAAGAATGTAGCCACTTACCGTCACTTGAGAATCATCGCCAGAGCCTGCAGTATCCAATTGCAAATCTTGTACACCAAAGGCTTCACCGATTTCACCAACAACCTTACCACTCTTCGCCAGACTCAAACCGATTAAGGTGGTCGTCATTGAGCCGCTTGATTCGCCATCGATATCTTGGCCACGCAAAATATAAGATAACGCGTTGGCTTGCGGCATCGCTGGATCAGAATAAATCTCGATAGTCGGCTCTGTTGCTGGGCCTGTCACTCGAATACCTGCGGTCACATCATCCTGAGTATTATCAGGGTTACGAATCGCATTGATGGCGACATATGGCTGATCTGGAGGTCCATTCATTAGAATCTTACCCTCTTCGATCAAGAGATCTTGTCCGAATGATTGATAAGTACCATCGACGATGTTCACTTCCCCTGTAATAAATGGACCTTGGTCTTTTTGAGCCACGTTGAGCTTACCGACCAAATCACCTTCGAGGCCGAAGGCAGACAGTTTAAAGTCATCACCAATAGAGATATTAATATTCGTCATCACATTGAATGGGATCGTGTCCTCGTTTTCTGGTTCAAGATCTTTATTCAAAAGAACTTGATCAGAAGACACGCCAACCGCAGAAGGTGGTAAATCTTCGACAACAATGCGTCCCCAAGGTAGTGCAATATCACCGGTGATTTTGGCTAGCTCGGGGGTGACATCAATAGTCATATCAGGCACGACTTTAACTTTAACCATCGGCGGAATATCAACCATCAACTCATCAGCAAAAACTCTCACATTAGAGCGCCATGCTTGAAGATCTTGCCAATCTCCGCTCCCCTCAATATCAAGATGACCATCAGGGGTTTCGACATTCGCATCCAGTTTTGCGCTATAACCATCAAAGTCGAGGTCTATGTGACCATCTTTCACATCAACAGGTGTTACGTCACCTTTAACTTGAATACCATCAACAGAGAATCGACCAAAGACTTGAGGGTGCATTAAAGAACCTTTGACTTGAAGGTCACTCTCAAGGTCGGCTTTTAATAGGCTGTACTCACCAAGAATTGGCTGTAAGAAATCGAGATGGAACGTGGTCAGCTTAATAGCTGCGTCTACCATTTTGTCTTCGGCAAGAATATCAGGTAATGACACCGTACCAGACAAGTCACCATTGTCTGAAACATCCAGCTTAAAGTCAGCATCCAGCTTGTTATCTTTCAGCTGGGCATTCAATGCAACACTCTCCCAACCTAGGGTAATTGGCTCACCCACTTGTTGAACAACCTGACCTTTAGGCATATCAACGCTTACCGTCACCTCTGGCTCGCCTTGTTCAGACCACTTGGCATGAGCAGTCGCGTTGACTAAGCCCTGCAGTTGCGTCTCTTTAGGCACAAAGGCTTTAATCTGAGCAAAATCGAATTGGTTGATGGCAAGCTTTACCTCACCTGATTTTCCGGCACGAACGTCTTCATCTAAACACACACTCGAACCCGATTGTTTCCAACAGTGCGCTTGAACATCGGCAAACTGTTTATCAACATCCGCCTTTATTGCGACGGGTTGCTCTAATACCCAAGGACCTTGTTGAGTGGTGATTTTGACTCGGTCTAACGAACCATCCCAAATAAGAGAAGGCTTTTGAATCAATTCACCAGAGATAGCCAAACTGGTCGACACGATGTCAGATATGACATCTAAAGTCACAGTGTGTTTCTTCTCTCCGCCACTTATCGTCAAGTCAATGCTTTCTACGTTTTGATCTTGATAAGTTAGGTTCTTAGCTTTTAGTTCAAGATCGGCTTGAGCTTCGGGCAATGGCAAAGGAACAACAGAACCATTGAGAGACAAGGATTCCAGTGTTGCTTCGTTATTCCAATCGACCTTATCCACATTGAGAGCGAGATCGATCTCCGGCTCTTTCGTTGGGCCACTAAGTTGGATATTGCCGATCACTTTTCCTTTCAAATCAGGGACACTTTTTACAAGTTCAGGGAAGAAAATCTCAACGCCCATGTCCCATTGCTTATCAAGCTCACCCTGAGCCTTAATCGAGTTAACACCGTGAGCCAAGCTCAAGCCGCTGGTTTTCAGTTTTGGTTCACCGCTCGCACTGAGATCCGACGCTGACAACTGACCTTCGATATCCAGAGGGTATTCTCGCAAGATCCCTTCAATATCTAACTTAGGCAGCTCGATCGCCCAGCCCCCCGCTTCTGTCAGCTCACCCGAGGTAACGATGCTTCCGCTAATGTTACCCTCAGCTTCTGGCCACTGCAGACCCGGTTGAATATCTTTGAGTGTCACATCAGCTTGCCAATTAACAAGATTCTTCCAGTTCGCTTTAACGACACCGTTAAGTTCACCGCCTAATGTGTTCAATTTTAGACGCTCGAGCTCAATCTGCTCAGTCGTGCCTTTCCCTTGTAAATCAATGGATAACTCAGGAATCTCCTTACCATCAGCTTCACCGATAAGCTGTACATTGAAACCATCTAATGAGCCATCGGCCTTAAACTTCTTAATTACCGCTTGGTAATTACTTTTTCCAGTAAGGGGCCACTGTGCTTGGCCACCCTCTAAAAGGAGATCAAATGGTAGAGTCGGCTCTAAGGGTTGAATGTCCCCAGACAACTTCGCCTCAATCAGCTCAGAGAACTGAGAATCCAGGTTGAGCTTGGCCACGCTCCCTTGCGCTTTCAATGATAGTTTTTGCCCAGCAAGGTCGGTTTCGTTCACTAACGCATCTAAAGAAAGCTCCAACGGGTAACCATCTTTAAGTTCAACCTTCGTCGCTAGGTTCGCGTTTACTTGTGGCGTATCGAGTTCAAGGGTTGAAACGTCTACTGTGTGCCCACCAGCTCGTGCTTCGAGCCCAAGGTGGTTCACAACAATGGGGGTCTCTTGCTCTAAAGTGAAGCGATTTAAATCAAAGCGCTCTAGGACAACCTTTAAAGGAATCCAGACTTCGGGTAATTCGATAGCAGTTTTAACGGTTGTCTCGGGCTCAACAGCTTCAGCTTGCGGCTCTTCTGCCGACTCCGCGAGTTTGACCTTGAGATCATTGAATAAGGTTGGAGATACCGTCAGCTTTTCGCCTTGCATAGTCAAAGCGGTAGAGAATAGGCTCCATTCAATTTCGTGGCCTAAAATATTCAACTTGATATCAGATAAAGCGATACGATTGATTACGATTGGCAGCGGTGTTTTTACCGATATTACAGGTGGAGTAGGCTCAGCTTCTTCTGGTGACGCTAGAGGCAGCTCAGTAAATGCAAAATCCAACCCTTGAATAGCTAAACGATCGACACACAACTTAGGGTCGAGCAGACAGCGAGGGTTGATAGCCAATGCCAATTTTTCAACCTTGGTATCGATATGAAGGCTATCATCTTTGAACTGGACATTATTAAGCGTAAAACTTGGGAAAAGTGCACCTTTAGTGCTTTCTACTTTAAGCTGTGGCAATGCTTTTTCAGCGCCCCACAACACGGTGTTCAACCCTGGATTGGTGAACAAAACAAAACCTAGCAGGGCTATCAACAGCAGCAAAATAGACGTCAATGAGATCGATGTCCACTTAATGCATTTGCCCATCACTTTGATCATAATTCAGGTCCTAAACTAAAGTGCAGTTGGAACTCATCGCCTTTCTTCGCATCTAGACCCCAAGCAAAATCTAAACTCACTGGGCCGACAGGCGATGCCCACCGAACCCCGACACCAGTACCGTGTTTCCATTCTGGCGTATCATTAAATGCATCACCAATATCGTAGAAGGCTGCGCCCCACCAATTTCCGACTAAGCGGTATTGGTATTCAAATGAGCTGGTAGCAATGAATTTTGCACCGGTCAATGCGCCACTTTCATCGCGAGGAGAAATCGATTCGTACCCATAACCACGGATACTGTTGTCACCACCGGCGAAGAACCTCAGTGAGGGAGAAAGCTTGTCAAATTCGTCCGCAAAGTTACCACCAAACTGTAGGCGGGTTAGACCACGGTGGTTGTTACCGATACTTCTGATCCAAGCTGTTTGTCCTTGAAAGCGTACCACCTTGGTTTCCGACAATAAGGTATCATCACCCGCTTCAAACATTATGGTTTGTTTGTCGCCCCACATCGGCATCGAACCGCCTCGCGTTCGAGTTCGTGAGAAAGAGATACCCGGCAACACAAATTGCGCTAAATCATCTTGCAAACCTTGTTCATAGTTTTCGACCAAGTATCGAATGAACACCGTGCGTTGCCAGCCGTTATCCAGGCGCCAATATCTTTCTAAGGCAAGGTTTGATTCCAAACTCTTGGTATCACGGTTATCTAAATTCTTCATACCGTACTTAACTTGATAATAGTCATTAAGTACGTCATCCAATGGGATTTTATAAGTGGCGGTGATCGTCTGTTCAGGCTTAGAAATCGACAAACTACTATTGAAGCTATGACCTTGGTCGTTAACCCAAGGTTTTTTCCATTTGAGAGTGCCTTTTACACCAAGGTCTGTTGATACACCAATACCCGTTTCGATTTGATTACGAGCTTGCGGAGCAAGGCTGACCTTCATCGGGATTTCTCGACCTTCGCCTAATTGGCTTAAGTCCGGTTCAACAAAGACCGAAGAAAACCAATCGGTATTAGACAGGTTTTGGTTGTACTCGCCAACTTTAGTAATTGAGTAAGGTTCGCCATCTTCAAATGGCTTGAGAGATTGAACTTTGTCATCTTCAATTTGACTGCCCGTCACTGTGGTTGTGCCGAAGTGATAGCGGATACCACTATTATAGTGAAGGCGAATGTAAGCGCGATTTAATTCAGGAGCAACTTCTAACTTACTAAGATCATACGCACCATCGAAGTAGCCCTTCGCCAAGCCAAGGTTGCGGATTGACGATTTCAAAGAATCATAATTACCATGGTTCAGAATCGAACCTTTAGACAGCTTGCTCTTAGCGATCAAGGCCAAAAAGTCAGGGTCATCTTTGGCTTCGCCAGTCAAAACGATATCTGAAGTGTAAATAACAACTGGTTCTCCTCGGTCGACTGTTACAGTCAATTCAGAGTCATCTTCAGAGTGAGAGAAAGTGATGCTAGGTTGGTAATAGCCCAACGCATTCAGAGCTTCTTTGATCATAGATTCCAAGCGAGATTGGAACCTTAACGACACCGCATATTCTTCTTCAGGGACAGCGCTCAGATAAGCATCTACATTATCCTCTAGCGCTCCATCAAGCCCTTCAATCTCAAGGGAAACGTCAGCGAAAGCGAGCGTCGATGACAATAGAGTGCCAATCAGAACTAGTAAAGTTTTTCTTATCATGTTTAATTGGTGAAGAAGTTATCAATACGTTAATAAGTGAAAAGAAATAATACCGCTAAAAAGGCATTGAGTCTGTAATAAATCCTGGAATAACACGGTCTAATTTAAAGACTTATTCAATATAAACCAACAGTTAATATGCACCTAAAGTCAGGAAAGCCAACGCGGTAAACGTATGCGAAAAGGAATATAACATGCTAAACAAACAACAACTGGTTTCTGCAGCAACCGCATTACCGGGGAATGCTGATCCAATCCGAATTACTGAGCATCACTTCGTCAATCAAACAAACCTACTCGATGCTCCTATAGGTTCCCAACAAGAAGTCCTACTTGGTATGGGGTGCTTCTGGGGAGCTGAGCGTCTGTTTTGGCAATTGGATGGTGTGATTTCGACATCCGTTGGTTACGCTGGCGGATACACAATCAACCCAACTTATGAACAAGTCTGTACCGGGCAAACCGGTCATACCGAAGTCGTTCGTGTCATTTTTGACAGTGCACAAACATCACTAGCTCGCATACTAGAAACTTTTTGGGAACGTCATGACCCAACTCAAGGGATGCGCCAAGGTAACGATTTAGGCACTCAGTACCGTTCCGCGATCTACACATTCAGTGAAGAACAACAATCTATCGCTGAGCATTCTAAACGTGAATATCAACGAGCAATGACTGAATCATTAGGCAACGAGATCACGACGGAAGTTCTGCCTGCTGGGAAATATTTTTTCGCAGAAACATACCACCAGCAATATTTAGCTAAAAACCCAAATGGTTATTGTGGATTGGGTGGGACAGGCGTCTGCTTCCCGTCACAATAAAGTGCAGCTCGACATACCAACAAGAACAACACGCATTAAAAAGGGCTTCCACTAGGAAGCCCTTTTCATTACTAATCTATTTGAAGCACTACAACACAATAAAAGTCAGTTAAACCGGTAACGCAGCAATCGTGCCGTTAACTTCTTTAAAAACAGTGAGTTTTTTCTTGTCTGAAACTTCAGGAAGCAGCACCTTGCCTTGGTCGAAGCGAAACTCACCAACACCTTCAATAGCAAACTGGCCTTTGAACAGGACTTTAACGAAACGCGCCACCTGATGTGGACGGTAAGTAGAAAATTTTCTTAACATAATACAACCTCAATTCCCTTTGAGTACTACAGTCACATACCTGAATAGGATCACTATTCAAAGCACATTAAATCGCTAATTCCTTTAGCAAACAGCAAGATAATCTATTGTTCATCTCGATATTGATGCATTATACCTTCTGGTAACAAGCCTGCAACTTATTTCTACATCGTACGATAAAAAAGTTAAAGAGGCATTTTTCAAATTTCATATTATACTTCCAGTGCAAACCAATAAGCGGAACAAAAATATAATGAAAAACAAAACTCTACTGGCTTTTTTAGCCGCAGCCTCTCCACTCTTCGCCAATGCTCATAACCTAACAGTAGGTGCTACCCTGCCTGCCGTCGATGTTAGTAACTATGGTGAAATTGTTCTCAACGACGGAAATACTGGATATCAAGCTTGGGAAACCAATGATCTTCTGGGTAAAGTTCGCGTTGTTCAAGCTATCGCTGGCCGCAGCAGCTCTAAAGAGCTCAACGCACCGCTGATGGCAGCAATTACAGCATCGAAGTTTTCAGAAGACAGTTACCAAACCACCACCATTATCAACCAAGATGATGCGATTTGGGGTACTGGGTCTTTTGTTAAGTCCTCTGCCGAAAGCAGCAAAGAAGAATTCCCATGGTCTTCTATGGTTTTAGATGAAGACGGAGCCGTTGCTTCATCATGGGCTCTAAAAGAAGAGAGCTCAGCGATTATCGTGCAAGACAAGCAAGGTAAAATCTTGTTCGTGAAAGAAGGCGCACTTGGCGAATCGGAAGTCGCACAAGTTATTGAATTGATTAAAGCGAATCTTTAATCAGATATTCACCTCTTTTTCGAGACCTTATCAAAGGATATTGTTATATTGTAACAGTATCCTTTTTTTATTCTGTGGTTAATCATCCTGATGTGGCAAAACACACCTAACAATGTGAAACGCAAAACCTGCTTTTTGCTGGGCCTGATGCTCATGCTAAGCATGTTAGCCGCAACACATATTGTGGATATTCACCCAGAACACCACACTTCGCATCACTGTGAGTTATTTTCGCTTAGTCAGTTCATCACTGCCCACTCACTACCACAGATTCCAGAGTTCCATTCGGAGTTTACTGTCGCTATCACAGAGTCAGTAACTTCACTACAGCGACTATATTTCGCGTATTTAGCTCGCTCACCTCCTGTAAAGATCGCTTAAATACCACTACCTTTTAATTAACCTTTATTCAGGAAAAAACATGAAACCTACTATTTTAGCCGTTGTTATCGGCATGACTGTCTCTACTAACGTTTTAGCTAACGAAAAATTCCGCTCTCATGAAGCACACGTACATGGTCAAGTTGAAGTAAACATCGCGCAAGATGGACAAGAACTGCTTGTAGAAGTAACAGCTCCTGGTGCGGATGTGGTTGGCTTTGAGCATGCTCCAGAAACCGATGAGCAAAAGAAAGTGTTTGAACAAGCTATCGCGCAATTAAATAAGCCTGAAGAGCTGTTTAGTTTTAACAATGCGAGCTGTACTCTGAAGTTCAAGTCAGTGGCGAACACCCTAGAGGCCGATCATGATGACCATGAAGGCCATGACCATGCTGAACACGATCATGACGACCACAAAGACCATGACCACGCTGAGCACGATCATGACGACCACAAAGGCCATGACCATGCTGAACACGATCACCACGACCATGAAGGCCATGACCACTCTAAAGGTGGCCACGGTGAATTCACTGTTGAGTACCATTACCAGTGTTCAGATGTTGCTAAGCTAGACACAGTTAGCACTCAATGGTTCTCTAAGTTCAGCAATACAGAAAAAATGACTGTGAACTTACTTACAGACACAGCTCAAGTACAAGAAATACTTAACGCAGAGCGTATTAGTTTCCGATTCTAATCAGTCCTAGATCGAATTAAACGTAAAACAAACAGCCAGGTAAGCAATCACTTACTTGGCTGTTCAAATCGGTGTGTTGTTCTGGGGAATTAATGTTTCAAATTGCTGTCCAGTAGATACACCGCTTTAATTATTGGAGCTAGCATGTCTTCTGACAGATCATCACTTGTGGTCAAACTCGAAAATATCAGCTTTCGTTGGAAGCCTGAATTACCACCAACGCTAGAGATCCCATCTCTGCACATCCAAGCCCAAGAGCACCTTTTTATAAAAGGGCCAAGTGGTTGTGGAAAATCAACATTGTTAGGGATGTTGACTGGAATCAACCAAGCCGAGCAAGGTGAAGTCTCTATTCTAGATCAAGACCTCACACAGCTCACTCCTCGTCAGAGAGACAAATTTAGAGCTGATCATATTGGTTATATTTTCCAACAATTTAACCTTCTTCCTTACTTGTCAGTCATCGACAACGTTACGCTTCCTTGTCAGTTTTCAAAGATTCGTAAACAGCAAGTCGTTGAAAGCCAGAAAAGCTTACAAGAAACGGCTCGAGAGTTATTACTTCGATTAAAGCTACCTCAAGCCTTAATGGATAAACCTGTAACCGAGTTGAGTATTGGTCAGCAACAACGTGTCGCTGCTGCTCGTGCTTTGATCGGCCAACCAAAAATCATCATCGCCGACGAGCCAACCTCGGCTTTGGATCATGACAACCGAGAAGCCTTTATCGAGCTGTTGCTAGAACAAGCGAATCAAGCGGGTTCGACTCTAATCTTTGTTAGTCACGATCCAACATTAGAAAAACTGTTTACTCGAACCATAGATTTAAAAACCGTTAATCAAGCTAAGGTTGTCGTATGAAAGTAATTACTCACTTAGCCTTAAAAAGTGTACTCAACCGTAAAGCCACGGCCATTCTCACTATTCTCACCGTGGCGGTATCAGTCATCCTATTGCTCGGTGTAGAACGTGTTAGAACCGAAGCCAAGAGCAGCTTTGCCAATACGATCTCAGGTACAGACCTTATCGTCGGTGGTCGCTCTGGTCAGGTAAACCTGCTGCTTTATTCAGTATTTAGAATCGGTAATGCAACCAACAACATCGACTGGAAAAGCTATGAAGAATTTAGCCAACATAAAGCGGTAAAGTGGGCTATCCCAATCTCATTGGGTGATTCGCATAAAGGCTTCCGTGTGATGGGTACAAATCACAGTTACTTTGAAAATTACCGCTATGGAAGTAAGCAACCACTTACTTTTCAGCAGGGTAAAGAGTTCAACCAGTTATTTGATGTCGTCATTGGTGCTGATGTAGCGAAGAAGTTAGATTACAAAATTGGTGATCAAATTATTCTCGCGCACGGTATCAGTGATGTTGCGTTTAGCCGCCATGATAATCTGCCCTTCAAGATAGTGGGAATACTGGCCCCAACCGGAACACCAGTAGACAAAACGGTACACGTATCGTTAGAAGCGATCGAAGCAATTCACGTTGGTTGGGAGTCAGGTGCTAACCTAGGACACACGCCGGATGCAGAAACATTAAAGACTTTTGATTTCCAACCTCAACAAATCACTGCCATGATGCTCGGACTCAACTCGAAGATTCAAACCTTCGCATTGCAACGAGAAATCAATAACTACCGCCAGGAACCTTTGAGCGCCATCATGCCGGGTATTGCGCTTCACGAACTGTGGGGAATGATGGCTGTGGCAGAGCAAGCACTGCTGATTGTTTCAGGGTTTGTTGTTGTCGCGGGTTTATTAGGCATGCTCAGCAGCCTACTCACTAGTTTGCAAGAAAGGCGTCGAGAGATGGCTATTTTGCGTGCGATGGGCGCAAGACCTCGTCATGTGTTTGGTTTACTGATCAGTGAAGCCAGTGCGCTAACCTTCCTTGGCATTACATTAGGCGTTGCGGTGTTGTTTGCGCTAATCGCAGTGGTTGCTCCTATTGTGCAACAAAGTTATGGTATCAACATCTCGATATCCGCAATCACACCTCATGAGTGGAAACTGCTTCTGCTGGTACAAGTTGCCGGAATCATTATCGGCTTTATTCCCGCTTTCAGGGCTTACCGCCAGTCATTGTCTGATGGCATGACGATTCGAATCTAAAATAGGAACCTACGATGCAACGCAAATTCCTACTGATACTTGGGCTACTTATGTTCCCATTTATCAGTACAGCTCACGCTGAAACCACTCAGAATGACGAATCGGTCTTAACACTTGAATGGATTGATTTGATTCCAGAATCAGAGCGCGCTCAACTAGATTCATTTGGTATGCCGATGGTTGACCACAACAGTATGGACAAACCTCAACAATCGACACTTGGCGCTGTTCGCCCAGAACTGAATGGCAGCACAGTGAAGATTCCTGGCTTTGTGATTCCATTGGAAGGTGATGAGAATATGATCACTGAATTTCTACTGGTTCCATACTTTGGCGCATGTATCCACGTGCCACCGCCGCCACCGAACCAAATCATCTACGTGAAGTTCCCGAAAGGTGCACCAATACAGCAGTTATGGGATGTAATTTATTTAGTCGGTACGCTGAAAACTGAGTCGATAAGCCACGACTTAGCACAAACAGGTTATCTGATTGAAGGTACTGCGATTGAAGAATACGACGACATGTAGTCGCTAGAAGGGTGGCTCAGGGACGAGCTACCATCACTGAATGAGTGAGAACATTCAATAACAGTTTAATAACGATAATTTTCTTCTAAATTACGCGATGTAATTAGATAAGTAAGCTAGAACAGCAACATAAGTCGCGAGTAATAACCCTATACTAAGCTGTTTCTTCAGCTTGTTATCATTGACTTGATTCATAACTCCTCCTTGAGAATTACAACAAATTTAACATTTTATTATCATTAGCAAAAGTAAAATTTTGTTGAAACCTTCAACTCTGCACGCAAAATCTAGCCACCAATAAGATAAAGAGTTACATTTTAGATAGTTATACCAATCACAATAAGTAAGTGTTCAGAAATAGCGTAGGAAAAAGGCTTGAGAACAAGGAAGCTCTTTCAATAAATAGTTTTGATAAGTAGTTATTCTACAATCAAAATTCTAACGCAGCTATCGAGCGTTTTAACAAGCTAGGGTGAGCAGTTATTTACTACGATTGGTATTGAGTCGTCTCCTAACGGTACTCTTATGTCAGAAATCAAACAGCCAGTGATCATTGAGCATGCTAGCGACACACAGCACAAGCATGAAAAAAAGCCTCATATCGCCGATAGTGCCAGTAGAATGCTGCACATCGCACAAAGCTTCGGCCTCGATTCCTTAATTAGTCATAGTGCAAAGCCAAACGATAAAGCTGAGAATACGCTTATCGAACGGGCACTATTGCGAGAGAAAAAACGTAGAGAGCTTCGCCAAAAAAACCTAGAGCAGATTCTAAAGTTGGCACACTCTTCATGTAAGGATGAAGCAGCTGGAGACCCAGATCAGGACTGGCTATACCGTTTCTTCGATATGGCACAAGAGATCCACAATACATCGATGCAGAGACTATGGGCTCAAGTGCTGAAACGAGAAGTCACCAACCCAGGCTCGACGTCGATGAAAGCGCTGCAGATCTTAAAAGATATGACACCAAAAGAAGCGCTAACCCTACAGAGAGCGGCTTCACTCGGTTGTAGTTTTGGTAGCGACAACAGCAGAAAGCTATTACTTGGTTTTAAATCTCATGCTGGGTTATTCAGCTTTGGTAAAAGAGACACCACCAACACCATCAACCTTGGTGGGCACAACCTGCCCTACTCTAGCCTGCTTCATTTAATTGAACTCGGCATTATTCTGGGCACAGAGTTAGAGTCTGGTGAGATTGATTTCGATCCAGCACTGCACCTGACTTATCAAGGTAAGAGCATGTCACTGGCACCATTATCAAAAGGCGTGAAGCTGGTTTACTATCGATTCAGCCCTACAGGCAATGAACTTTGTACCTTGCTTGGTAACAAGCCCAACATGCAGTATTACGACCAATTGATTGCGCTATTGAGCCAAAAATTCACAGTACAAACAGAAGTGAAAAGTAGTGTGAATTACACCGTCTAGTCAATCGACGGTGCAAAGAATAGACGGTATAAAAAGTGAGGAATATTGGACAGGATAAGAGAATCTAGAGGACGGGTTTCTTGTCTCGGTAAACCAAGGCTGTACTACTTATCAGTCATGAATAAGCCGATAAGTAAGTGGGCAGCCTTAGTCATACCAGCGATCTCAATTGGCTAAAATATTACGCTTCTCTAACGCATCAATACACAGCTCGACCAATTCATCGAGTGTCTTCTCACCTGCGGGTAGATCAATCTCAGGGTTCTGAGGCGCTTCGTACACTGAACTAATACCGGTGAAGTTCGGGATTTCTCCTGCGCGTGCTTTCTTATACAAACCTTTAGGATCACGCTGTTCGCACACCTCTAATGGCGTATTGACGAACACCTCAAGGAATTCACCTTCCGGCATTAAATCACGTACCAACTGTCTTTCCGCTTGATGCGGAGAAATAAAGGCTGACAACACGATCAAGCCTGCATCAGCCATTAGCTTAGCTAACTCACCAATACGACGGATATTCTCTCGACGGTCTTGCTCGGAGAAACCAAGGTCACTACATAATCCATGACGCACATTGTCGCCATCCAATAAGTAAGTATGGTAACCAAGCTGTGCCAAGCGATTTTCTAATGCTCCAGCAACTGTCGATTTACCAGAACCAGATAGCCCCGTAAACCAGAGCACAGCTGGCTTTTGTGATTTCAGATCCGCGCGAAATGTTTTATCAATCGAGTGTTGATGCCACACAACATTCTCATCTTTAGGTTTGAGTACTGCGGTCATAATTAGTCCTTTAAATAAACAGCATTAAAATGGGAAAAAATAAGGAATTAGAGTCAGCACCAAACCCGAATAAACAATCGAGATTGGAATGCCGATACGTAGATAATCCGTTAAATGGTAATTACCTACGCTATAAACAAGTAAGTTGGTTTGATAACCATATGGCGAAATAAAGCTCGCACTCGCGCCAAACAGAACCGCCATAATGAACGGCATAGGGTCGACGCCATAGCCGACAGCCATGCTGTAGCCAATCGGAAATGAGAGTGCTGCAGCCGCATTGTTGGTCACCAACTCTGTCAGAACCAAGGTCATGAAATAGGTCGCGACTAACGCACCGAACACGCCCCAGCCATTAAAGGCTTCCATAAACATCAGCCCCATACGCTCAGACAAACCCGATGAAATCATCAGTTGAGCAATAGACAGAGCTGAGCCCACGATCACCACAATATCAACCGGGAAACGGCGGCGGAGCTCACCCAGCTGTACCACGCCAAATGCCACCAGCAACAGTAGAAAACCAGCTAAGCCTTTGATAATCGGTACTGCGTCGACAAGGGCTAAACCAATCACGCTAGCAAAGCCGAGCAACACAAATGTCGATTTATCGGCATCAAGCTTGGCACTCGAATCCAAGTCATTCATCAACACAAACTCTTTATTGTGTTGTTGGCGCTGTTCTTCAAAGCGTTTACCGGGTACTAAAATTAAGGTATCACCAGCCGTGAGAGTGATGTTTCCAAGGCCACCCTCTAGGCGTTCATGACCACGACGAATAGCGACCACAACTGCATCGAAACGGTCTCTAAATTGGCTGGTTTTCAGGGTTTTGTTACAGAAGCTTGCCGATGAGCTCACCACCACTTCAACAAAGCTCTGGCCATTTAAGTGGTGCTGACCAAACAGAGTCAGTCCTTGAATTTCTTGCAGTGTTGCCACGCTCTCGACATCACCACAAAACAGCAATCGGTCACGAGCTTGAAGAATAAAATCAGGGTCAATCGACGCCGTGGTTTTACCGTCGCGAATCACTTCCGCTAAGAACAGTTTTCTCAAGGCTCTTAGGTTGTTCTCACTCACACTGCGTCCAACTAACGGCGAACCGGGCTCTACTCTGGCTTCTAAGAAGTAAGGCAGATCATCTTGAGATCCATCATCGTAACTAGGTAGAAAGTAGCTGAGAGGAATAAGGATCAACACACCACCGACCAAAACCGCTAAACCGATCAAAGTGGGTGTGAAAAAGTTTAAGCTCGGTAGTCCAGCATCTTCAACAAAGCTATTGATGATCAAGTTGGTTGAGGTGCCGATCAATGTCAGTGTTCCACCCAAGATAGCGGCGTATGACAAAGGAATAAGTAACTTAGATGGCGCGTGTTGTTGATTACGTTTGATCGCCCCGATCAAAGAGACAACCACCGCCGTATTATTAGTAAAAGAAGAAAGTAGCGCTGTGGAAATACCCAACTTCGCAACTACGGTACCTAGCCTACCTTCAGAGATATTGCGGCTAACCCAGCTGATTAAGCGAGTTTTCTCCAACGCACTCGATGCGAGGATCAGAAGAATTAAAGTCAGTAACGAGGAGTTCGTGAAGTTGTTGGCTAAGCTCGACAGGTCGATCATGCCGCCCATGAAAGCAATGAACGCCGCGCCAGCAAAGATAAAACTTGGCTTAATACGGGTAACGAGCAGGCAAGTAATGATGCCGAGCAAAATCGCTAATACAAATCCTTGTTGCCACATATACCCGTCCTTTATGGCGGAAACGGTCGGTTTCCGCCTGATTCAATAAGCTGTTACTTGGTCGTTATGACTTCAGTAGCTGGCTTAAATCTTTGGCATCCCAATGAGGGAAGTGCTTGCGAACCAAAGCATTAAACTCAAGTTCAAATGCAGAGAAGTTACCGACTTGCTGCTCAACAGAGTCCAAACGGTCTCGAATCAAACCCGCACCAACCGTTACGTTAGTTAGACGGTCGATCACGATGAAACCACCGGTATCGGCACTTTCACGGTACTTATCCAGCGCGACAGTCTCGTTCAATGACCATTCACATAAACCAATACCATTCAATGGCAACTCATCCACTGCGTGGGTCGATAGGTTGTTGATGTCGTATTGGTGACGAACCGTTTCAACCTGACCTACCGTTTTCTTGCCAGCGATCTTGATGTCGTAAGCTTTGCCCGGTTGCAGTGGTTGTTCAGTCATCCACACGATGTCAGCTAATACATGGTTAGTCGATTCAATCTGAGCGTTTTCCAGCACAATCAAATCACCACGGCTGATATCGATCTCGTCTTCAAGGGTCAGCGTTACTGCTAAGCCCGCTTGCGCAGATTCCAAATCACCATCAAAAGTCACAATGCGTGCAACCTTAGAAGTTTTGCCTGATGGCAGTGCTTTGATTTCATCACCAACACTCACACGACCAGAAGCCACCGTGCCAGCAAAGCCACGGAAGTCTAAGTTCGGACGATTCACGTACTGCACAGGGAAACGGAATTCACCCGCAGAACGCTTTTGGTCAATGTCGACGTTCTCTAACACTTCTAGTAGGGATGGGCCTTCGAACCATGCTAGCTCTTTACTTGGCGCAGCAACGTTGATGCCCTCAAGTGCCGAAACTGGCAAGATCTGAATGTTAGTTTCGCCTTCTAGATTTTCAGCAAACTCTAGGTATTCATCGCGAATCTCTTCAAAACGATCTTGTGAATATTCCACGAGATCCATCTTGTTGACTGCAACGATGAAATGCTTCAAACCAAGCAGGTTAGAAATAAACGAGTGACGACGTGTTTGATCGAGAACGCCCTTACGAGCATCAATCAAGATCACAGCCAGATCACACGTTGAAGCGCCTGTTGCCATGTTGCGCGTGTACTGCTCATGCCCAGGGGTATCAGCAATAATGAATTTACGTTTTTGCGTCGAGAAGTAGCGGTAAGCGACATCGATGGTGATGCCTTGCTCACGTTCAGCCTGCAAGCCATCAACAAGCAGTGCCAGGTCAGGCTTCTCACCTGTAGTACCCACTCGTTGGCTATCCGAGTGAACTGCTGCTAGCTGATCTTCATAAATCTGTTTTGTATCATGGAGCAAGCGGCCGATTAACGTACTTTTACCGTCATCTACCGAGCCACAAGTTAAAAATCTAAGCATAGATTTATGCTGATGCTGACTTAGATAACCTTCAATCCCTAGTTCAGCCAATTCGGCTTCTACTGCACTATTCATTTTTCTTTCCTTAGATTTTTAGAAATAACCTTGGCGCTTTTTCAGCTCCATAGAGCCCGACTGATCATGGTCAATCGCTCGACCTTGACGCTCACTAGACGTCGCCACCAGCATCTCTTCAATAATGCCTGTTAGCGTATTCGCCTCAGATTCAACCGCTCCGGTTAGTGGGTAACAGCCTAAAGTACGAAAACGAACGCTTTTCTCTTCAATCACTTCACCTTCTTGCAGCTCCATACGGTCATCATCAACCATGATCAACATGCCATCACGCTCCACAACTGGACGCTTGTCTGAAAGGTAAAGTGGAACAATATCGATGCTCTCTAGATAGATGTATTGCCAAATATCCAGCTCAGTCCAGTTTGATAGAGGGAATACACGGATGCTTTCGCCCTTATTCACCTGACCGTTGTAGGTGTGCCAAAGCTCTGGACGCTGGTTCTTTGGATCCCACGTGTGGTTCTTATCACGGAAAGAGTACACACGCTCTTTCGCTCGAGATTTCTCTTCATCACGACGGGCGCCACCGAAAGCCGCATCGAACCCATACTTGTTTAACGCCTGCTTAAGACCCTGAGTTTTCATGATGTCTGTATGCTTCGAAGAGCCATGTACGAATGGGCTACAACCCATCTCGATACCTTCAGGGTTCTTATGTACCAAAAGGTCAAAACCGTACTTTTCTGCTGTGCGGTCACGAAACTCAATCATCTCGCGGAATTTCCAATCCGTATCAACATGTAATAGTGGAAATGGAATCTTGCCTGGGTAAAACGCTTTGCGAGCTAAATGAAGCATCACAGAAGAATCTTTACCGATGGAGTACATCATCACTGGGTTATCAAACTCAGCCGCCACTTCACGGATAATATGAATACTTTCCGCTTCTAGCTGTTTTAGGTGGGTTAAACGTTCTTGGTCCATTTCAGTGCTTCCTTTAAGGCTCGCGTTACGAGCAATTCATTACTTGGTCTTGCCAAGCAAGGGATTTAACTCATCCACTTGAGTGAATGGGAGTATTGGCACTAGAAGAAAACAGAAGCTTCGTTTTGAGCTATCCTTGCTATTCATCTGCCTGATACGTCCTTGATATAGGCATTATGACGAGCCTCTCATATTACTGGAAATTCTAAAATTTCATTTTTTATTCGAAAAGCTGATAAGGGATTAAATTTATAGATAAGCAGGTGAAATGAATGGACTAATCTTATCGATTTCAATTGTGCATTGATTGAGCAGGTTTGGGAGGCGTCTTGCAGAACACCATAAAGTAATCGATCTAAGTCACGAATTAACATTCGTTGTAATCATTGTTTCATTCCATTTTGTTACATTACGCAACGAATTTTCTACTATCCACTTTGGAGCTACAAAATGAAAGTTGCAATGAAACCTTTGTCATTGGCTGTACTTGCAGGTCTTGGCTTGACTCTAGCAGGCTGTACAACAACACCAGATACCGATGAAGTGATTAAACTACGTGTCGTAGAGACAACGGACATCCATACCAACCTAATGGATTACGATTACTACAAAGACAAGCCATCGAAGAAAATTGGTTTAGCACGTACTGCAACTTTAGTAAAAGAAGCTCAAAACGAAGTAACAAACAGCGTATTAGTTGATAACGGTGACTTGCTACAAGGTAGCCCAATGGGTGACTACATGGCAGACAAAGGCATCGTTGCAGGTGAAGTTCACCCTGCATACAAAGCAATGAACCAACTAAGCTACGATGCAGCAAACATCGGTAACCACGAATTCAACTACGGTCTTGAATTCCTAGAAGAATCTATCAACGACGCTGATTTCCCATACATCAGTGCTAACGTTTACGACGCAGAAACGAACGAGCACTACTTCACGCCTTACATCATCAAGACACACACGTTTGAAGATACAGCAGGCGTAGAGCATGAAATCCAAGTGGGTTACATCGGTTTCGTTCCACCACAAATCATGACGTGGGATAAGAAGAATCTTGAAGGTAAAGTTACTGCTCGCGACATCATTGAAACTGCGAATGAGTTAGTGCCTCAAATGAAGGCTGAAGGTGCAGACGTTATTGTTGCTATCCCTCACTCTGGCGTATCTCAAGACCCATACAAAGCTGGCGAAGAAAACTCTACGCTTTACCTTTCTGAAGTAGAGGGCATTGATGCTATCGCATTCGGCCACTCTCACGCGGTATTCCCTGGTAAAGGATTCGACAACATCCAAGGAGTTGACAACGAAAACGGCACCATGAATGGTGTTGCGGCAGTAATGCCAGGTCGCTGGGGTAGCCACGTAGGTGTTATGGACCTAACACTTGCACAAAAAGACGGTAAGTGGGAAGTGGTTAAAGGCCAATCTGAAGCACGCCCTATCTACGACAAGATCGAGAAGAAATCACTGGCTGCAGCGGATGAAGGCATCGTAACAGCGCTAGAAAAAGATCACCAAGGTACTCGTGATTTTGTGAACCAACCTATTGGTAAAGCAGATGACGTGATGTACAGCTTCCTGTCTCTAGTACAAGACGATCCAACAGTACAGATCGTTAACCTTGCACAAAAAGATTACGTTGAGCAATTCATCCAAGGTGACCCAGACCTAGATGGCACACCAGTACTTTCAGCAGCGGCACCATTCAAAGCGGGCGGCCGTAAGAATGACCCAGCTAACTTCACTGAAGTTGAATCTGGTCAACTAACTTTCCGTAACGCAGCTGACTTGTACCTATACCCGAACACGCTAGTTGCGATGAAGGTAACGGGTCACGAAGTAAAAGAGTGGCTTGAGTGTTCTGCTGGTCAATTCAACCAGATCGACGTTAACTCAACTGCCCCACAATCGTTGATCGAGTGGGATAACTTCCGTACTTACAACTTCGATGTTATCGATGGTGTTGATTACCAAATCGACGTAACTCAACCTGCGAAATACGATGCAAACTGTAAAGTGGTTAACCCTAACTCACAACGTATTGTTGGTCTAACTTACCAAGGTAAGCCAATCGACATGAAGCAAGACTTCCTGATCGCGACCAACAACTACCGTGCATACAGTGCTAAATTCCCAGGTACAGGTGAAGACTTCATCGCATTTGATGCACCAGATGAGAACCGTACTGTACTTGCAAACTACATCTCTCACGTAAGCAAAGAGCAAGGCCAAGTGAGCCCAACAGCTGACAACAACTGGTCATTTGCGCCAATCAAAACGGATAAAAAGCTAGATATCCGCTTTGAAACGTCGCCAAGTGAGAAAGCGGCACAGTTCATCAAAGAGAAGGGTCAATACCCAATGAAACGTGTTGCGACTGACGATGTTGGTTTCGCGGTTTACCAAATTGACCTAACTAAATAAACTACTTAAGTAATCCATAGTTAACCTTCTAAAAGGCTGAGTTTAACGACTCAGCCTTTTTCTTTTCTTCTCAATATTCAGTCCAATTTCCTGCGTTCATGATCTTTTAACGTCCTCTAATTCTGAACCGAAACCGTACACCTCAACCTCCCCATTGCACCCAATCAACACAAAAAAGCGGGAATTGTCTGTAAGTTTTTCTCTGCTCCTCGTGTCTATTTATTTTACTACACTCAATGAATGGCCAATAAGCCATTCATCTATAGGATAGATAAGGACATTTGATGAGCACCGTCGAGAGCATTCAAGCATGGTTACATTCAGGAGAGGAGTCGCTGCTATGGCTGATGCTTGGCATCATCGCGCTTTCTTACCTGCTTGAAGATCTTGCGATTGTGACTGCTGCCGGTTTAGCCACGCAAGGACTCATTCTTCCTCAATATGCATTGCTTGCGATTTTCATCGGCATAGCCACCGGGGACCTTGGCCTCTATTACCTTGGGAAATCAGGGCGTTATTTCAGAGGCGTTCGATACAAGGCCCTCACTAACAGATACTTTCGTATGCTTCGTACCAAATTACGTCAAAACGCATTCAGCAGCCTTTTTGTCATCCGCTTTATTCCAGGGCTGCGTACCGTTGGTTTTACCCTGAGTGGATTTTTCGCCATCCCGCTGCCTACTTTCTTGTTTGCCGTGATCAGTGCCACAGCGCTCTGGACTGGCATTGTCTTCTCTGCCATCTACTATTTAGGGACATCAGCGTGGCTGCAAGCCTCTGAATATCAATGGATCGTCATTCCGTGTGCCATCGCTTTGCTGTTTATCGGCAATCGACTAATGAATAAAACCTACTCTAGAGGATTATCATGAGTTCACCGCAAGATATTCACATCATTCCCGCACATCAAATTAATGCAGGCATGCCTCTGCTTGAAAAAGATACCGCGCGTAGTGTCTCTCCTTATGAGTTTCTTCCGACATGGTTCTTCTACACTCCAGTCGTCATTCAAAGCCTGATGCAAGGGTTACGGCACTTTGACTGGGCGCTACCGCTCATCGCCAATCCGAGTATCAAACTCAGTGGTATGGTCGGCGAGTCAAAACACGAGATATTAAGCCTTGCCGGATCTTCAAGTCAGCGTTGGATCTCACCGTTTATCACCCTCACTAAAACGGATCTCAACAGTAAGAAACAAGCCGAAGATGCGCGCAGCGCACTCATACAGTCGGATCTCGATTTCCCGATTGTGGCTAAACCGGATCTTGGTTGTCGGGGTGTTGGCGTTAAGCTGATCAACACACAAGAGCAACTTGAGCAGTATGTTGAATCTTTCCCAAATAATGCTCGCTTTCTATTGCAAGAAAAGGCGCCTTATCAAGCCGAAGCGGGTGTTTTCTATGTTCGCTACCCAAATAAAAAGCAAGGCGAGATCATCTCGATCACACTCAAATATGCGCCAATGGTGATGGGTGATGGCAAGTCGACACTCAAGCAGTTAATTGAAAATAGCCCGCGTGCTGGGCAGCTCAGCCACCTCTATCTGCCAAGGCATGAAGATAAATTGGATCAAGTGCTCGCAGAGGGCGAAGAGTTCCAACTTGCCTTCGCAGGTAGTCATAGCCGCGGCTGTATCTTCCGAGACGGCAATCAGTACATTACTCAAGCTTTAACCGAACGTTTAGACGAAATCTTCGACGACTTCGATGGTTTCCACTTTGGTCGACTCGACGTCAAGTTTAAAGACATGCACAGCCTAATGAACGGCGAGGATTTCACGATTCTTGAGGTCAATGGCGCAAGCAGCGAGGCCGGACATATCTGGGACCGAAACACACCACTGCGAGAGATATTTTCTACTCTACTTCTGCAATACCGCATTCTTTTTGATATTGGTGCTCAACAAAAACAAAGAGGCCATCAACCTCCTTCTTTTAAGAGCTTATTTAACGCGTGGCAAGAAGAGCGACGCCTTGTTCAACAATATCCGACCACCGATTAACTTTGTACGAGGATCATGAATGAACCCCATAGCCCAACCGAGCGCCCTCACGTCTTTCTCTCCTAGTATCAAGGGAGCGGTAGAGATATTGAATCAGGGTTTAGAGTTTCTATTAGCGATTTCTGACAGCGACTACCTGACACGAGCGAAGCCGCACGTCACAAGCTCTATTGGTGAGCATACTCGCCACACGCTCGATCTTTTTCATGCGCTAATTTTAAAAGAGAACGCGACCGTTGATTACAACACTCGTCGTCGTGGTCACCCTGTCGAATACGATCGCTCAATCGCGGCAAAAGAGATCCACTATGTGATCAACTGGCTTGAACGATTAGACCGCAACGATCTCGAAGCGCCTATCATGATCCAAACTGAGGTTTCGATGGACGATCAGGTGTTTACAAGTCTGCCTTCAACGCTTGAAAGAGAGGTCACCTTTGCCGCCCTGCATGCCAATCATCATTATGCGATGATCAAAGTAATCACCACCTTCCTAGATATTGAAACCTGCAACACCTTTGGTTATGCCCCAACCACCAGTAGCTATCTGAGGGAGCAATAATCATGTGTTCAGTATCTTGGCTACTTGAAGAAAATGGTTATCAAGTCTTTTTTAATCGTGATGAACAAAAGACCCGCGCATTGGCGATGCCACCGAAGCAATATCGAGTCAGCGGTGTCGATATCATCATGCCACTCGACCCAACGGGCGGTGGTAGCTGGATAAGCATTAACGAGTTTGGGCTTTCGCTATGCTTACTCAATAATTATCAAGGCATCGTTCCAGTCGGCCCTTTGGTCAGCCGTGGTTTGTTACTTAAAAGCCTATCCTCAAGTCGTAATATCAGTCAGCTTTCTGAAGCATTTCATAAGCTAGACCTGAACTCTTTTGCCCCGTTTACCTTACTGGCTTTTGCACCAAACCTAACTCAATACAATGGTTTGGTTATCGCCTACATGTGGGATGGCATTCAACAGAAAATAGTGGAAACCGACTCACCACTATTCTCATCCGGTGTTGATTTAGCGCGAGTGCAAGCCTACCGACAAGCCAAATACGATCAGCTAATGGCAACAGGTAAGAATCAACAGAATTTACTGCAGTTTCATTCTCACCATCACAGTGAGCAGCCCCATTTAGCAACTTGTATGCATCGTGAAGACGCACACACAGTCAGCTTTACCCATTTACGTAATCTGCACGGTCAAGCCTCGATGTTTTATGCACCAGGCTCGCCATGTGAACCCATTAAACCATGCCAGATAAATCAGCAGCGCTTTACCTTTGATTTATCACCTGCAATCAATCTATAGATGGAGTCCATCATGAGAAAACTATTAACCATGGTTCTGCTACTTGTTAGCCCATACGTATTTGCTGCCGATGAAATCTATACCGGCTTCTTTAGCAGTAAGGCACTCGATGGCTACGATACCGTTGCTTATTTCACTTCAGGGAAGCCAGTTGAAGGGAGTAAGAAGTTCAGCACAGAGTACAGAGGCGCGGACTGGTATTTCTCTTCTGAAAAGAATCTGACTTTATTTGTTAATAATCCTGAAAAATATGCCCCTCAATATGGTGGTTATTGCGCATGGGCTGTTTCTGCCAAAAACGACTTCGCACCAGGCGACCCACAGTATTGGACCATAGTTGATGACAAACTTTATCTTAACTACGACCAAGAGATTCAAACCACTTGGGAGCAAGACCGTGCACAGCACATTCAACAAGCTGATAAAGCTTGGCCGCAGCTGATTAAATAAGGTAGCTTCATTATGATTGATAGTCCTTTTCGTTTACCACGTTACACGCCTTTTGGTTTAGGTGAGTCTGTTGTCGAGTGGGCAACTGGGCTATCTAAGCTAGACCGACTCTATCAAAATCGACAAAACGAGTTATCTAGCTTCGAATTCATGAATTACACTCTATCGGCGCTCAATATCGACTACTCGGTTGCATCGGGCACCACAGAGAATATCCCAGAAGAAGGGCCTGTAGTGATTGTAGCCAACCATCCACTTGGAGCAATTGAAGGTGTGATCCTTGCTGATCTCGTAGGATCAGTCAGAAAGGATGTGAAGGTGTTAGCGAATGAGTTGCTCAAGCGACTGCCTGAACTGGATGATCTTTTCATTGGCATTGATGTGTTTAATGGTAAAGAATCGAAACGCACCAATGCCAAAGCCATTAGAGATGCCAATAGTCACTTGGCCGCTGGTGGGTTATTAATTGTGTTTCCAGCAGGTGAAGTATCAAGTTACCGTAAAGGGGCAAAAACACTAACAGACATCGAATGGAGCAAATCAGTCGCGAAGTTCGTCAAACGTCACCAAGCAACCACGGTGCCTATCTTTATCAATGGCAAAAACAGCGAGCTTTTCTACCAAGCTGGGCGAGTTCATCCACTATTAAGAACCGCTCTACTCGGTCGTGAACTTCTTAATAAACAGGCAACGACTATCTCTATCTCGATTGGAGCATCGATTCCGTATTCAGAGATAAAATCTTTTGAAAAAGAAATGGATATCGTCAACTACCTGCGGCTCAATACCTACCTAATGAGTCAACAAGATAGTCCGAGTACGCCAATCCACGCACCCTCTTTTGATACTCAAGTGATTGCGCCTATTCCGTCAGAAGTGTTGGCAATAGAGGTCGATTCTCTGCCTGAAGAGATGAAGTTATTTGAGCAAGGGGACTTCGAGGTCTACTGCACGCCAAGCCAATCTATTCCAAACTTAATGCGTGAAATTGGTCGAATCAGAGAAGAAAGCTTTAGAGAAGTTGGTGAAGGCAGCGGGCTTGCCTGTGATTTGGACGAGTATGATCTTTATTACCATCAACTGTTTGTATGGAATAAAGCCAAGGCAGAACTGGTCGGCGCGTATCGACTCGGTATGGTCGACAAACTCATCTCAGAGCACGGACTTGATCAGCTCTACTCTCGTAGCCTGTTCAACTACAACCAAGAGTTTATCGATACGTTAGAAAGCAGTATTGAGCTTGGCCGTTCCGTAGTGAGTAAGCCATATCAAAAGAGTCTGAACTCACTGTTACTATTGTGGAAAGGCATTGCGACCTTTGTGTCTCGTCACCCTCAATACACTCATCTATTTGGCCCGGTCAGTATCAGTAATGATTACAGCCACAATGCGCGCCTGTTGATCGCGACCACCTTATCGATCCACCACTACGATGAGGAAAAGGCCAATCTGGTTTCCCCTTCTTCACCACTCAATACCAGTAGTCATGTGTTCTGGCAGAATCATCTCTTGTCGTCACTGGCGAGCGTGCCTCTGCTTTCTAAAGTATTAGCTCGTATGGAGCAAGGTAAAGGCCTACCTGTGTTATTGCGCCAATACCTAGGGATGAACGGGAAGTTGGTTTGCTTTAACGTCGACCCATCATTTAATGATGCCTTGGATGGTTTGATTGTCGTGAACCTTAAGAAGGTACCATTGAAGACCTTAGGTAAGTACATGGGCCGAGAGCTTGCCCAAGACTATCTAGAGCAACACGCGCGGCGCTGATTTCGCCCGCTCTGTACCTACACCCAAATAAGTGCGATGATTTCGGCACTTATTTGGGTTAGGTTATTTCCATGCACACCTCTTTTATCGAACAACTACAAAGCTTCGACTTCTCAGAAAGTCAGATTGATTCTCTACTCGCCGTCGCAAAGCCGCTTGAGCTGCCAACAAGACACGTCCTTATCAATCAAGGAGAGATGGCGAGTTCAATCTACTTTGTGCTGGAGGGCTTATGCCATGCCTGTTACCTCACCGATGAAGGCAAACAGTACAGCAAAGAGTTCTACTGGGAACAAGATTGGATCATCGGCTTTGAGAGTCTGATAAAAAACCAAGCGTCCCCTTACCTACTAGAAACACTGACGCCCATCACCATGTTAGAACTGCCAATGAATGCCGTTATCGAGTGGCGTGCATCAAATAATCCTTTGTATTTAAAGCTTTTAGAAACTCAACTGATGCATAAAGAAAACAAAGAGCGCTTCATGCTGCTCTACACCCCAGAGCAACGTTACCAGCTTTTCTGCGAACACTATCCAGACCTTGAACAGCGTCTAAACGATAATCAAATTGCCGCTTATTTAGGAATAACCGCGATCAGCCTTAGCAGAATTAAAGGTCGAATTAACAATAGTTAATGCCAACAATCATCGCACATAGTACATTCAGAGCATCGATAACCTCTGGATGTAAACATGATCACTTGGCACTCAATTCCCTTTTCTGAACTTTCAACACATCAGCTTTATCAACTACTTAAATTGCGAATCGATGTATTTGTGGTTGAGCAAACCTGCCCTTATCCAGAGCTTGACGGTAAAGACACACTCGCGGGTGTTGAGCACCTGCTTGGCTATGTGGGTGAAGAGTTGATAGCGTGTGCACGCTTATTACCACCTGGCACATCTTACGACAATACAAGCATCGGCCGAGTAGCAACCAAACAATCAGCGAGAGGTGGCGGTTTAGGGCATCAATTGATAAAAGAAGCGCTAACTCGTTGTGAAGATCTTTGGCCAAACACGACCATCGACATTGGTGCACAGCAGCACCTAGAAAGCTTCTATGCTAGCCACGGCTTCAAGACGATCTCAGATATGTACCTCGAAGATGACATTCCTCATATAGACATGAGATTAGAAAAATAATGACGAATATCACTGCCGGTATTCTATTGTTGGTTGCAGGTAACTTGTTTGCCTCGCTCTCTGACGTAGCAGTGAAGTTATTGAATGGAGAAGTACCGCCGCTTCAGTACATTTTTTTCCGACAGTTGATATCTCTGTTGCTCATTACGCCATTGTGGCTACAGCAAAGCAAAGAGCAACGCCGCTTACAACAAGCTAAAGTCACCTTTATCCGCGGTCAGCTGATCTTAATTGGTAGTGGATGTATGGTCGTCGCCATCACGCATTTGTCTTTGGCAACCGCCAACGCAGTATTTTATGTCGCGCCTTTACTGATGTTGCCACTCTCTATGCTTCTACTCAAAGAGCAACCGGCACTCGGCAAGGTTATCGCCACGACCATAGGTTTTGTTGGTGCATTAATTGTCTTGAGGCCATCTCAATTTCATTGGGCAGCACTGTTCGCTTTGGGTACAGCACTTACCCTCGCACTATTTAATGTACTGGTAAGAAAACTTCCTAGCGAGCAGACCGTCGTCACGACGCTGTGGTGGACAACCGTATTCTCTATTCCTGCATCCTTGTTATTGTGCTTCTTATACTGGCAACCCGTTTCTATAGAGCACCTAGGATACATAGCCCTAAGTGCAACACTCATATTGAGCTATAACGGTCTTGCTGTTGCTGCCTACCAAAAAGCACACTCTAGCCAAATTGCCTTGGCTGAGTATTCAGGATTAGTGTTTGTCGCACTAATCGGCGCAATATGGTTCGATGAGATTCCAGATACATTAACCTTTATCGGAATTATGCTTATCATCTTGCCATTGGCCCCTTTTAAGCGACCAAAAAAAAGAGCTAGTGCTTAGCTCTTTCTTATCGTCTACCTGTGCCTGGTAAAGTACTTTAACTCAGGTTCTTTTACTTACTGCGACCAAAACCACCATCTGATAAGCGGAAGAACATTACCGAAGTGTCGCCTTTCTCTAGCTGAAGAATGTCCAACTGCCCAGTTTCAGCAAGTTTAAAACGAACAAGCTGACCTTTGCGGATCTGGCTTAGTGGCTTATCAGCTCCTTCAATACGTACTAACGCATTCAAGTCAGACAAGGGTAGATCGTTGTTTCGGAAAACCTGCGCTAGCGTATCACCTTGCTTGACGAGGTACTCTTGCCAATTATTGTTGCTCGATTCAGATGAACTGCTCTTGGTATTTTGCTGCTCGCTTAAGCCAACAGTGTTTATTTCAAGTTCGACACGCGATGTTGTTGGAGTAGTGTCTACTTTAGGTTCTGGTAGCGGCACAAAAAGTAATATCAGTACGATCGGAGAAATCACCATCAACAGTCTTTGGTGTAACTTCGGCAATGACCCCCAAGTTTGCGCTGTCGAGGTTTTCATTTTCTTCACATCGATCGAACTCAATTTCTCTTTGACCTGATTCAGTCGATCCTTGAATTCTGCTAAGTGGTCAACTTTCTGTTTTTTCTTTTGACGACGATTCATACCACTGCGTCCTATACATTGAATAACTACAGTATAAAAACCAAAGTACCAACAGTATAGATCTTTCCGTCACAACAAGGCCCAAAGCGAGAAAATTGACATGGCTGTGATTTGGGCACGGTAAAGCGCAAGTGATCAGGGTCTAGCCGTTTCTTCACGCTGCTAATACTGGTATTCTTACCCTTTTCGTACTGACAAAAAGAGTGACTTTTCATGTCTGAAGTAAAATTTGAAACTGTAGAGCAAAAAGCTAGCTACGGTATCGGTCTGCAAATGGGCCAACAACTTGCTGGTTCTGGTCTTGAAGGCCTAAACGTTGACGCAATCGCTGCTGGTATCGCAACAGCTCTAGTTGGTGACATGCCAGCTATCGAAGTTGACGAAATCAACAACGCACTACAAGAGCTACACACTCGCGGTGAAGCTGCACGTCAAGAACTGGCTAAAGCTGCTGCTGCTGACGGCGAAGCTTTCCTAGCTGACAACGCTCTTCGTTCAGAAGTAACAGTTCTTGAGTCTGGTCTTCAGTACGAAGTACTAACTGAAGGTACTGGCGAAATCCCAACAGCAGACAAGCAAGTACGCGTTCACTACCACGGCGAGCTAACTGACGGTACTGTTTTCGACAGCTCTGTATCTCGCGGTCAACCAGCTGAATTCCCAGTAACTGGCGTAATTCAAGGTTGGGTACAAGCTCTACAAATGATGCCTGTTGGTTCTAAGTGGAAGCTATACATCCCTCAAGATCTAGCATACGGTGAGCGTGGCGCAGGTGCTGCAATCCCACCATTTGCTGCTCTAGTATTTGAAGTAGAACTTCTAGCTATTCTTTAATTTTTATAAAAACCTTTAGTAAAACAAAATACTATAGGCAAATAAAATTAAAATAATGCAACGGCGATGTCACTACATCGCCGTTTTTCGTTTATAGTGAAAGAGTAAATTACTTTATTACTTAAGGACGAATAATGAAGAAAGTACTTATCACAGTTTTAAGCAGCCTTGCTGTTGTTTCTTGCGCTAGCACTAGCGACTCTGAACAAACCAGTTCATCATCAGATGCCAACTATTCCCAACTATCACAAACCGCACTAATGGCAGCGGTTAATATGTGGTCTCAACAAAATGAAACAACACCTCTTGCAGATACTGTTGCTGACCAAGCATCTGTAACTAGCGATCAAGCGATTGGCGGTATCGGTTCAATGTTGGCTCTCGCACAAAACTCTCTTGGCACAGCCGACAATAAAGAACTTGCGACACTTATTCCTGGAATGTCGAGCCTCAAGTCTACAGGCCTATCATCACTACTAAACTCACAAGGCGCGGTTGAAAGTGCCTTTTCTAGTCTCGGTATGGACTCATCGATGGTGTCGACATTTGCACCAATCATTCTCCAAGCACTTCAATCTCAAGGTGCAACGAGCGGCTTGATGGATTCACTTTCAGCTATATGGCAATAATCGTTAATTCTTACTAGCGAGCTTAAATATTTGATAAGGGCACTTCGGTGCTCTTTTTTGTGCCCACAAGAAAAGTGTACGAGATACGAGATACGA
>NZ_MCZZ01000125.1:0-14277 GCF_002875705.1 Vibrio sp. 10N.261.45.E2 | reverse complement strand
AGATACGAGATACGAGATATTGTTGAAAAATATAGCAGAGAAGACAAGAAAAATGCCAAACATCATGGTGCAATTTTATTTGTTGTCAGATTCGACAGATACAAAAAAGCCGAGCTAATGCTCGGCTTTTTGTATTAAGAATCTAGTATAGATTACTCAGCAGCTTCTTCAGCAGCTGGGCGGTCTACAAGCTCAATGTAAGCCATTGGAGCTTTATCACCAGTACGGAAACCACATTTAAGAATGCGAGTGTAACCACCTTGGCGAGCCGCGAAACGCGGGCCTAGTTCATTAAATAGTTTTGCTACAACTTCGTTATCACGAGTGCGAGCAAATGCAAGACGACGGTTAGCAACACTGTCTGTCTTAGCTAGGGTAATCAATGGCTCAATTACGCGACGTAGTTCTTTTGCTTTTGGCACGGTAGTTTTGATAACTTCGTGACGAACAAGAGAGCTAGCCATGTTGCTGAACATCGCTTTGCGATGACTGCTGTTGCGGTTGAGTTGACGACCACTTTTACGATGGCGCATGACCTAATCCTTCTAACTTTTCGATTAATCTTCAGCGATTGACGCTGGTGGCCAGTTTTCTAGACGCATGCCTAGAGAAAGACCACGTGAAGCAAGCACATCTTTAATCTCTGTAAGAGATTTCTTACCAAGGTTTGGCGTTTTAAGTAGCTCAACCTCAGTGCGCTGTACAAGATCACCGATGTAGTGAATCGCTTCTGCTTTCAAACAGTTAGCAGAGCGAACTGTTAGTTCAAGATCGTCTACAGGACGTAGTAGGATAGGATCGAATTCTGGCTTCTCTTCCTTCTCCTCAGGTACACGTACATCACGAAGATCTACGAACACATCCAGTTGTTCAGCTAAAATAGTAGCTGCACGACGGATTGCTTCCTCAGGTTCTAGAGTACCGTTCGTTTCCATATCGATAACAAGCTTGTCTAAGTCAGTACGTTGTTCTACACGTGCCGCTTCTACAGCGTAAGCGATTTTATCAACCGGGCTGTAAGTAGCGTCAACTAGTAGACGACCGATTGGACGCTCATCTTCTTCAGTATGGATACGAGCTGAAGCTGGAACGTAACCACGACCACGTTCTACTTTGATACGCATAGCGATCTCAGCGTTGTCATCCGTAAGGTGACAAATTACGTGCTCAGGGTTAGCGATCTCTACATCACCATCGTGGGTGATGTCACCTGCAACAACAGGGCCTGAGCCTGATTTGTTCAGTGTAATAAACACTTCATCTTTGCCTTCAGCAACGCGTACAGCCAAACCTTTAAGGTTTAGAAGGATTTCCAGGATATCTTCCTGAACGCCTTCTTTAGTGCTGTATTCGTGTAGCACACCTTCAATTTCAACTTCTGTTACGGCACAACCCGGCATAGAAGATAGAAGAATGCGGCGAAGAGCATTACCTAGAGTGTGGCCGAAACCGCGCTCTAATGGCTCAAGAGTTACTTTCGCGTGTGTCGTATTGATCTGTTCAATGTCAACAAGACGCGGCTTAAGAAATTCTGTTACAGAACCCTGCATTGTGTCCTCTCTTTTTTTAACCTTACTTAGAGTAAAGTTCGACGATCAAGTGTTCATTGATGTCAGCTGATAGGTCAGAACGCTCAGGCATACGCTTGAATGTACCTTCCATTTTGCCAGCATCTACTTCAATCCAAGTTGGCTTTTCACGTTGTTCAGCAACTTCTAGAGCCGCTTTAATACGAGATTGCTGTTTAGCTTTCTCGCGGATAGAAACAACGTCGTTTGCCGCTACTTTGAAAGAAGGAACGTTTACAACTTTACCGTTAACTAGGATAGACTTGTGGCTAACTAGTTGACGAGATTCAGCACGAGTAGCGCCAAAGCCCATACGGTAAACTACGTTATCAAGACGACCTTCAAGAAGCTGAAGCAGGTTTGCACCCGTGTTGCCTTTAAGACGTGCAGCTTCTTTGTAGTAGTTGCGGAATTGTTTTTCTAGAACGCCGTAGATACGACGAACTTTTTGCTTCTCACGAAGCTGAACGCCATACTCAGATAGACGACCGCGACGAGCGCCGTGTACACCTGGTGCGTTATCAATTTTACACTTGGTATCGATCGCACGGACACCAGACTTAAGGAATAAGTCAGTACCTTCGCGACGGCTAAGCTTCAGCTTAGGACCCAAATATCTTGCCATGATCTTTCTCCAATATTCCTAGAAACGAAACTTAAACGCGACGTTTCTTAGGTGGACGACAACCGTTATGAGGGATTGGTGTCGCATCAACAATGTTAGTGATACGGAAACCAGCAGCGTTCAGTGCACGAACAGTAGATTCGCGACCTGGACCTGGACCCTTAACCATAACTTCCAAGTTCTTTAGGCCATATTCTTTAGCCATTTCACCACAACGCTCAGCTGCAACTTGTGCTGCGAACGGAGTAGATTTACGAGAACCACGGAAACCTGAACCACCTGCTGTAGCCCATGCAAGAGCGTTGCCTTGACGGTCAGTGATAGTTACGATTGTGTTGTTGAAAGAAGCATGAATGTGCGCTACGCCATCAGCTACTTGCTTGCGTACGCGCTTACGCGCGCGAGTTGGTTGTTTTGCCATTGTACTCTACCTTATCCGACTATTTCTTGATCGGCTTGCGCGGACCCTTACGGGTGCGAGCGTTGGTTTTAGTACGCTGTCCACGTAGTGGTAGACTGCGACGATGACGAAGACCGCGGTAACAGCCAAGGTCCATAAGACGCTTGATGTTCATCGATACTTCACGACGTAGATCACCTTCTACAGTGTACTTAGCTACACCATCACGCAGTTGATCGATCTGCTCTTCAGTTAGTTCACTGATCTTAGCATCTTCAGCAATACCCACTTCAGCTAAAATAGCTTGAGAGCGAGTTTTACCAATACCGTAGATTGCAGTAAGTGCAATTACAGAATGCTTATGATCAGGAATGTTAATGCCGGCTATACGGGCCATTATTCACTCCTAAGGGGTTCATAAAAGAATTATCCGCAGCAAAGCCCGTTATGGATACGCTGCGGCATACTACTTCTTTTGCACGCAAAAGGTAGGCCGAGGAATATACTCGACTCTACCTTGTATTTCAAGTAAAAATTTCTGCTAATTAGCCTTGGCGTTGCTTATGCTTTGGCTCACTGCAAATCACGCGAACGACACCGTTACGCTTGATAACTTTACAGTTACGGCAGATTTTTTTAACGGAAGCACGAACTTTCATTGCTAAACTCCGTAAATGGAATCGAAATTGTTACCACCGAATTAACGGCCGTAACCCTTCAGATTCGCTTTCTTTAACACAGAATCATACTGTTGTGACATCAGATGAGTCTGTACCTGTGCCATGAAATCCATGATAACTACCACTACGATTAGTAGTGATGTGCCGCCGAAGTAGAAACGAACGTTCCACGCGACCATCATGAACTCAGGAATCAGACATATAAAAGTAATGTATAGAGCGCCCGCAAGGGTTAGTCTAGTCATCACTTTATCGATATATTTCGCTGTCTGCTCACCTGGGCGGATACCGGGTACGAATGCACCAGACTTCTTCAAATTATCAGCTGTTTCACGTGGGTTAAACACCAACGCTGTATAGAAGAAACAGAAGAAGATTATAGCTGCTGCATAAAGCATTACATACAGAGGTTGACCTGGGCTAAGAGCTAATGACACGTCAGTTAACCAACCGAACGCGCTGCTTTCACCATTTTGACCAAACCACTGTGCTAATGTTCCTGGGAACAAAATAATACTTGATGCGAAAATCGCTGGAATAACACCTGCCATATTAATCTTAAGAGGCAAGTGAGAGCTTTGTGCTGCAAAAACCTTACGACCTTGTTGACGTTTAGCATAGTTAACGACGATACGACGTTGACCACGTTCCATGAAAACTACGAAGTAGATAACAGCAAAAGACAATACAGCAATCAACAGCAGAAGAAGCACATGCAATTCACCTTGACGCGCTTGCTCGATTGTTTGACCGATTGCAGAAGGCAATCCAGCAACAATACCTGCAAAAATCAGAATGGAAATACCATTACCGATTCCTCGCTCAGTGATTTGTTCACCTAACCACATTAAGAACATGGTACCAGTTACTAAACTCACGGTAGCAATAAGCGTAAACATGGTTTGGTTGATAACAACCAGATTGTCGACCATGTTTGGTAAGCCTGTTGCGATACCAATAGCTTGGAATGTTGCAAGTACAAGCGTGCCGTAGCGTGTATATTGGCTTATCTTACGACGGCCTGCTTCACCCTCTTTCTTGAGTTCCGCTAACGCTGGATGAACTACAGTTAACAATTGGACTACGATCGATGCCGAAATGTACGGCATGATACCCAATGCTAATATAGATGCACGCTCAAGAGCACCACCGGAGAACATGTTAAACATTTCAACGATGGTACCTTTTTGCTGATCGAACAAATCGGCAAGTACAGCTGCGTCAATACCAGGGATCGGCACAAAAGAGCCGGCTCGGAATACTAAAAGTGCACCAATTACGAATAATAAGCGCGACTTTAGTTCACTTAAGCCGCTCTGAGCACTACGAAAATCTTGTCCTGGTTTCTTAGCCATCTGTACCTCGTTCCTCGAGATTATTCCTCGATTTTACCGCCTGCAGCTTCGATTGCAGCTTTAGCGCCTTTAGTCACGCGTAGACCTTTAACAGTCACAGCTTTGCTTAGGTCACCAGAAAGAACGATCTTAACGAATTCGATGTTCTTAGTGATAACGTTAGCAGCTTTAAGGCTGTTAAGATCAACTACGTCACCTGTTACTTTCGCTAGCTCAGCTAGACGAACTTCAGCAGACACTAGGCTCTTACGAGAAGTGAAACCGAATTTAGGTAGACGTTGTTTTAGAGGCATTTGACCGCCTTCAAAACCTGGACGAACAGAGCCGCCAGAACGTGACTTTTGACCTTTGTGACCGCGGCCACCTGTTTTACCAAGGCCAGAACCGATACCACGACCTACACGCTTCTTAGAAGGTTTAGAGCCAGCAGCCGGTGATAGAGTATTCAAACGCATTCTGATTACTCCTCAATCTTAACCATGTAGTAAACCTTGTTGATCATACCGCGTACGCACGGTGTATCTTCAAGTTCTACTGTATGGTTGATGCGACGAAGACCTAGACCTTTAAGACACGCTTTGTGCTTAGGTAGGCGACCAATTGAGCTTTTAGTTTGAGTTACTTTAATAGTTGCCATCGTGTGCTTACTCCGAAATAGATTCAACAGTTAGACCACGTTTAGCAGCAACCATTTCTGGTGACTTAACGTCTACTAGAGCACCAATCGTTGCACGAACGATGTTGATCGGGTTCGTTGAACCGTATGCTTTAGAAAGTACGTTATGTACGCCCGCAACTTCAAGTACAGCACGCATTGCACCACCGGCAATAACACCTGTACCTTCTGCAGCTGGCTGCATGTAAACTTTAGAGCCCGAATGACGACCTTTCACCGGGTGGTGAAGAGTGCCTTCGTTTAGCGATACTGTAACCATGTTACGGCGCGCTTTTTCCATTGCTTTTTGAATCGCAGCAGGTACTTCACGAGCTTTGCCGTAACCGAAACCTACGCGACCGTTACCGTCACCAACTACTGTTAGTGCAGTAAAGCTCATGATTCGACCACCTTTAACCGTCTTAGATACACGGTTAACAGCGATCAGCTTTTCTTGCAAATCATTAGCTTGTTGTTGTTCTTTAGCCATCTTCCAACCCTACCTTAGAATTTCAGACCAGCTTCGCGAGCAGATTCTGCTAGCGCCGCTACTCGACCGTGGTATTGGAAACCAGAACGATCAAATGCAACTGAAGCTACGCCTTTTTCAAGAGCGCGCTCAGCAACAGCTTTACCAACTGCTTTAGCTGCATCAACGTTACCAGTGTTCTTAACTTGCTCACGGATCGCTTTTTCTACAGTAGAAGCAGCTGCGATAACCTCAGAGCCGTTTGCCGCGATAACTTGTGCGTAAACATGGCGAGGAGTACGGTGTACTACCAGGCGAGTTGCACCAAGTTCTGCAATCTTACGACGTGCACGTGTAGCACGACGGATGCGAGATGCTTTCTTATCCATAGTGATACCTTACTTCTTCTTAGCTTCTTTAGTACGCACATTTTCATCTGCGTAACGAACACCTTTACCTTTGTAAGGCTCAGGAGCACGGTAAGAACGAATGTCAGCCGCAACTTGACCTACTACTTGCTTATCGCAACCAGTAATGATGATCTCAGTTTGGCTAGGGCACTCAGCTTTAATACCTTCAGGTAGAGCGTGCTCTACTGGGTGAGAAAAACCAAGAGTTAGAGCTACAGAGTTGCCTTTCATAGCAGCACGGTAACCAACACCCTTAAGAGTTAGCTTCTTAGTGAAGCCCTCAGTAACACCCACAACCATGTTATTAACTAGAGCGCGAGCTGTACCAGCTTGTGCCCATGCGTTAGTAACACCTTCTTTCGGACCGAAAGTTAGGTTGTTTTCTTCCTGTGCAATAACTACGGCGCTGTTAAGAACGCGAGTAAGCTCACCTTTGCTACCTTTTACAGTAACTTCTTGGCCGTTTAGTTTCACCTCTACGCCAGCTGGAATAGCGACAGGTGCTTTAGCAACACGAGACATAATCTACTCCTTAAGCTACGTAACAGATGATTTCACCGCCAAGACCTGCTTTACGAGCAGCACGGTCAGACATCAGACCCTTGGAAGTAGAAACAACTGCAATACCAAGACCACCCATCACTGTAGGTAAAGAGTCTTTATTTTTATAAACTCTTAGACCAGGACGTGATACGCGCTTGATTTGCTCGATTACAGGTTTAGCTTGGAAGTACTTAAGAGTAACTTCTAGCTCAGGTTTTGCTTCGCTGTTAACAGCGAAGTCTACGATGTAACCTTCAGCTTTAAGTAATGCAGCAATTGCAACTTTAAGCTTTGAAGAAGGCATTTTTACAGCAACTTTGTTTGCTGCCTGACCGTTACGAACTCGGGTCAGCATATCCGAAATCGGATCTTGCATGCTCATAAGATTTACTCCAAATGATTAAGTGGCAATTACCAGCTAGCCTTACGAAGACCCGGAATCTCGCCTTTCATGCAAGCTTCACGAACCTTAATGCGGCTTAGACCGAATTTACGTAGGTAACCGTGTGGACGACCAGTTTGGTTGCAACGGTTGCGCTGACGTGATGCACTTGAATCACGTGGAAGAGATTGCAGTTTAAGAACCGCATTCCAACGATCTTCTTCAGATGCGTTTACATCGCTAATGATAACTTTTAGCGCAGAACGCTTTTCAGCGAACTTAGCTACTAGTTTTGCACGTTTAGCTTCACGTGCTTTCATTGATTGTTTAGCCATAACAGTAACCCTACCCTTACTTACGGAATGGGAAGTTAAAGGCAGCCAGCAGAGCTCGGCCTTCCTCATCGGAACCCGCAGAAGTCGTGATAGTGATATCAAGACCGCGGACACGATCGACTTTATCGTAGTCGATTTCCGGAAAGATGATTTGCTCGCGAACGCCCATGCTGTAGTTACCGCGACCGTCAAAAGACTTAGCGCTAACACCACGGAAATCACGTACACGTGGAAGTGCGATAGAGATTAAACGCTCTAAAAATTCCCACATGCGCTCACCACGCAAGGTTACTTTACAACCAATTGGGTAGCCTTCACGAATTTTGAAACCAGCTACAGATTTACGCGCTTTAGTGATAAGTGGCTTTTGACCAGAGATCGTTGCCATATCAGCTGCTGCGTTTTCTAGCAGTTTCTTATCGTTGATTGCTTCACCAACGCCCATGTTTAGGGTGATTTTCTCAATCCTAGGGACTTGCATGACGCTTGTGTAGCTGAACTCTTTGGTAAGCTCAGCGACTACAGACGACTTGTAGTAATCATGCAGTTTCGCCATAGTAGAACTCCAAATTACTTCTAATTAGTTAGAAACAGTTTCGCCGTTAGATTTGAAGAAACGAACTTTCTTGCCATCTTCGATACGGAAACCGATACGGTCTGCTTTACCAGTAGCCGCGTTAAAAACAGCAACGTTAGAAGCATCAATAGCTGCTTCTTGTTCAACGATGCCACCTTGTTGACCTAGAGCCGGAACCGGCTTTTGGTGTTTCTTAACAAGGTTGATGCCTTCAACGATAACTTTACCAGTTGTCAGAACCTTAGTTACTTTACCTTTCTTGCCTTTATCTTTACCAGCAAGAATGATTACTTCGTCATTACGACGGATTTTAGCTGCCATATTGCCGCTCCTTACAGAACTTCAGGTGCTAGTGATACAATCTTCATGAATTTCGCGTTACGAAGTTCACGAGTCACAGGACCAAAGATACGTGTGCCGACTGGTTGCTCAGTAGTGTCATTTAACAATACACAAGCATTACTGTCGAAGCGAATGACAGAACCGTCTGGGCGACGAACGCCTTTACGGGTGCGCACTACTACCGCCTTCAGAACATCACCTTTTTTTACTTTACCGCGAGGAATCGCTTCCTTCACTGTAACCTTGATGACGTCACCGATATGTGCATAACGGCGGTGAGAGCCACCCAGAACCTTAATACACATTACCTTGCGCGCGCCAGAGTTATCTGCTGCGTCAAGTGTACTTTGCATCTGGATCATTGTTAGTGCTCCGCTAAATATTAAAACTAGACCCTCTCGGGTCGGGCTGCCTCTTTAAAAGGGACGCGAATTGTACCACCCTTTTTTTAAATTGGGTAGACAAAAAACAAGCGGCTCCAAAAAATAATTTGGAGCCGCTTATAAGTTATAGAATTACAAAGATTAAATCTTCGCTTTTTCTAGAACTTTAACCAATGTCCAAGACTTAGTCTTAGACAGAGGACGACACTCAGCGATTTCAACTTTGTCGCCTAGGCCACAAGTGTTGTCTTCGTCGTGTGCGTGTACTTTAGTCGTGCGTTTGATGAACTTACCGTAAATTGGGTGTTTTACAGTGCGTTCAATAGCAACAACGATAGACTTGTCCATCTTGTCGCTTACTACACGGCCTTGCTGGATGCGGTTAGTTTCGCTCATTATGCGCCTGCCTTTTCAGTCAAAACAGTTTTCACACGTGCGATGTCACGGCGTACAGCTTTTAGAGTATGAGTTTGTTGTAGTTGACCAGTTGCAGCTTGCATGCGCAAGTTGAACTGTTCACGTAGCAAATTCAATAGCTCAGCGTTAAGCTCTTCAACGTTCTTTTCGCGTAGATCTTGTGCTTTCATCACATCACCTGCTTAGTTACAAAAGTAGTTTTAACAGGCAGTTTACGTGCCGCTAGGCGGAACGCTTCACGTGCCAACTCTTCAGGTACGCCATTCATCTCGTACATAACTTTGCCTGGTTGGATTTGAGCAACCCAGTACGCAACTGAACCTTTACCTTTACCTTGACGAACTTCAAGAGGCTTTTCAGTAATTGGCTTGTCTGGGAATACACGAATCCAGATTTGACCTTGACGCTTAATGTGACGTGTCATAGCACGACGTGCCGCTTCGATTTGACGTGCAGTCAGACGACCACGGCCAACAGCTTTAAGACCGAATTCGCCGAAGCTTACTTCAGTACCTTTAGCTAGACCACGGTTACGACCAGTCATAACCTTGCGGAACTTAGTACGTTTTGGTTGTAGCATCGTTCGACTCCTTACTTACGGCCTTTACGCTGCTTCTTAGGCTTATCGCCTTTTGGCTCTACTGCGTTAGCAGCTGGCATACCGCCTAGAATCTCACCTTTGAAGATCCAAACTTTAATGCCGATCACACCGTATTGAGTGTGAGCCGAAGAAGTTGCGTAATCAATGTCTGCACGTAGAGTGTGTAGAGGCACACGGCCTTCACGGTACCACTCAGAACGTGCGATTTCAGCACCGCCAAGACGGCCGCCTACTTGTACTTTGATGCCTTTAGCGCCTAGACGCATAGCATTTTGTACCGCACGCTTCATTGCACGACGGAACATAACACGACGCTCTAGTTGAGACGCGATGCTATCAGCTACAAGCTGACCATCTAGCTCAGGCTTACGTACTTCAGCGATGTTAATTTGCGCTGGTACACCTGCGATTTTAGCTACAGCTGCGCGTAGCTTCTCTACGTCTTCACCTTTCTTACCGATAACAACGCCAGGACGAGCAGTGTGAATAGTCACACGGATGCTCTTAGCTGGACGCTCGATAACGATACGAGATAATGATGCTTTTTGTAGTTCCTTTGTAAGGAACTGACGTACCTTGAAGTCGCCGTCTAGGTTGTCAGCGAATTCGTTGGTATTAGCAAACCATGTAGCATTCCAAGGCTTAACGATGCCAAGACGAATACCATTAGGATGTACTTTCTGACCCATTGCTTACTCTCCTAGTCTTTAGCGATCTGCTACAACAATAGTGATGTGGCTTGAACGCTTCAAGATACGATCCGCACGACCTTTAGCACGAGGCATAATACGCTTCATGATAGGGCCCTCATCTACGAAGATTTTAGCGACATTTAGATCGTCGATATCTGCACCTTCGTTATGTTCCGCGTTAGCGATAGCTGACTCAAGAACCTTCTTAACTAAAACAGCAGCTTTTTTGTTGCTGAAAGTTAGAATTTCTAGAGCTTGGTCTACCGACTTACCGCGAATTTGGTCTGCAACTAAGCGAGCTTTCTGTGGAGAAATACGAGCAAAGTTATGTTTAGCTAAAGCTTCCATCATCTACTCCTTATTTCTTCTTAGCTTTCTTATCTGCAGCATGACCGCGATAAGTACGAGTTGGTGCAAATTCGCCCAGTTTGTGACCGATCATTTCTTCGGTAACGAAAACTGGAACGTGCTGACGACCATTATGGACAGCGATGGTCAAACCAATCATTGTTGGGATGATCATTGAGCGACGGGACCAAGTCTTAATAGGCTTTTTGTCTCCGCTTTCCACCGCTTTCTCTACCTTCTTCAGCAAGTGTAGGTCAATAAAAGGACCTTTCTTGAGAGAACGTGGCATGGCGATTCCTCTTTATAAATTATTTAGTGCGACGACGTACGATGTACTTGTCAGTGCGCTTGTTCTTACGAGTCTTGAAGCCCTTAGTAGGAACGCCCCAAGGAGAAACTGGGTGACGACCACCAGATGTGCGGCCTTCACCACCACCATGTGGGTGATCCACCGGGTTCATTACTACACCACGTACGGTTGGACGTACGCCGCGCCAGCGTGAAGCACCAGCTTTACCAAGTTCACGTAGCATATGCTCAGAGTTACCAACTTCACCGATCGTTGCACGACCTTCAGAAAGAACTTTGCGCATCTCACCAGAACGTAGACGGATAGTTACGTATGCACCATCGCGAGCGATGATTTGAGCATAAGCACCAGCCGAACGAGCTAGTTGAGCACCTTTACCAGGCTTAAGTTCAACACAGTGTACAGTAGAACCTACTGGGATGTTGCGCATCGGCAGAGTGTTACCTGCTTTGATTGCAGCATCTACGCCAGATTGAATCTGGTCGCCTGCGTTAACACCTTTAGGTGCAATGATGTAACGACGCTCACCGTCTGCGTACAGAACTAGAGCGATGTTAGCACTACGGTTTGGATCGTATTCTAGACGCTCAACTTTCGCTGGGATGCCATCTTTAGTACGTTTGAAGTCAATTACACGGTAGTGGTGCTTGTGACCACCGCCGATGTGACGTACTGTAATACGACCGTTGTTGTTACGACCACCGTTCTTAGAGTTTTTCTCTAGAAGTGGTGCGTATGGCTTACCCTTGTGTAGGTCAGCGTTAACAACTTTAACGACGTGACGACGACCAGGGGAAGTCGGCTTACATTTAACAATAGCCATTTTTACTACTCCTGTTATTCCGCGCCGCCAACGAAGTCAAGATCTTGACCTTCTTTCAAAGTAACGTAGGCTTTCTTAACGTCTGAACGACGGCCTTCACGCATACCTTGACGTTTGGTCTTACCCTTTAATACAAGAGTATTTACAGACTTAACTTCAACTTCAAATAGCTTTTCTACAGCTGCTTTGATCTCTTTCTTAGTTGCATCTTTAGCTACTTTGAAAACGATAGTGTTCGCTTTCTCAGCTGCCATAGTTGCTTTTTCAGAGATGTGCGGAGCACGTAGAACTTTTAAGATACGCTCTTCAGTGATCATGCTAGCATCTCCTCAACTTGCTTAACTGCGTCAGCAGTCATTAGAACCTTGTCGAAAGCGATTAGTGATACTGGATCAACACCAGCAACATCACGTGCATCTACTTTGTATAGGTTACGAGCAGCTAAGAATAGATTTTCATCTACTTCGCCAGTCACAATCAGAACGTCGCTTAGCTCAAGCTCTTTAAGCTTAGCTACAAGTTCTTTTGTTTTTGGTGCTTCTACAGAGAAGTTATCAACAACGATTAAACGCTCTTGACGAACTAGCTCAGAAAGAATGCTCTTCATAGCACCGCGGTACATTTTTTTGTTTACTTTTTGGCTGTGATCTTGTGGTTTCGCAGCAAAAGTAACACCACCTGTACGCCAGATTGGGCTACGAATTGTACCAGCACGTGCGCGGCCAGTACCTTTTTGACGCCATGGCTTAGCGCCACCGCCAGATACTTCAGAACGAGTCTTTTGAGCACGAGTACCTTGACGAGCACCTGCTGCATATGCAACAACTACTTGGTGTACAAGAGCTTCGTTGAAGTCACGTCCGAAAGTAGTCTCGGAAACAGTTAGTGCATCAGCACCTTTAACCATCAATTCCATTACTTACTCCTAGACGTTATGCTTTAACAGCAGGTTTTACGATCACGTTTCCGCCTGTTGAGCCCGGTACTGCACCTTTAATAAGGAGTAGATTGCGCTCAGCGTCAACACGTACGATCTCTAGGTTTTGAGTCGTTACACGCTCAGCACCCATGTGACCTGCCATTTTCTTGCCTTTAAACACGCGGCCTGGAGTTTGACATTGGCCAATTGAACCCGGTGCGCGGTGAGACAAAGAGTTACCGTGAGTCATATCTTGAGTAGAGAAGTTCCAACGCTTGATAGCGCCTTGGAAGCCTTTACCTTTAGATGTACCAGTAACGTCTACTTTTTTAATTTCGTTGAAAAGTTCTACGTTTAGCTCAGCGCCAACTTCAAATTCTTCGCCGTTTTCTAAACGGAATTCCCAAAGACCGCGACCTGCTTCTACACCCGCTTTCGCGAAGTGACCAGCTTCAGGTTTAGTTACACGGTTAGCTTTCTTAGCACCAGTAGTTACTTGGATTGCTGCGTAGCCGTCTGTCTCAAGAGTTTTAACTTGAGAAATACGGTTCGCTTCAACCTCAACAACAGTTACTGGGATAGAAACGCCTTCTTCAGTAAATACGCGGGTCATACCCACTTTACGTCCGACTAGACCAATCATTATTCTTATCTCCCTTAACCTAGGCTGATTTGAACATCAACGCCAGCTGCAAGATCAAGACGCATTAGAGCATCAACAGTTTTATCTGTTGGCTCAACGATGTCGATCAAACGCTTGTGAGTACGGATTTCGTACTGATCACGTGCATCTTTGTTGACGTGTGGAGAGGTAAGAACAGTGAAACGCTCTTTACGAGTAGGAAGTGGAATAGGACCACGAACCTGTGCGCCAGTACGTTTTGCTGTTTCAACGATTTCCGCAGTTGAAGCATCGATTAGCTTGTAATCAAACGCTTTAAGGCGGATACGAATACGTTGGTTCTGCATGAGACAGAGCTCCAATTATTAAAAATTACACAAACAATATCGCCACTCAAACCCGATAAAACGAGAGAATGCCGATTGATTTATGTGAAACCGTAGCATCCAAAATTAGGACGCATTGTCAGTTAACTTTTGAAGCAAACAAAAAGTTTACTATTTTTATTAACCGCGAACATAAGCTGAGTATACATTACTAGGTAAGACCTACTCCTCAGTGCTCATTGGTTCACAACCAGCGTTAGCCAGTGCGATGTATTATACAGATCACACTTTAGTATGCAAGTGGTGTTGGAAAAATAATCGGAATTTATTGGAGATTAGCTTTACATGAAGAAGGGGGGGGGATAAATGAGATATGAACTTTCTTTAGATAAAACAAAAGGGAAGCCGAAGCTCCCCTTTTCAGATGCGTGCTCTTCTAATGAAGAGTGTGCAAAAATCTAAATGCTATTAAGCGAAGATTTTAGCTACAACACC
>NZ_MCZZ01000124.1 GCF_002875705.1 Vibrio sp. 10N.261.45.E2 | reverse complement strand
AATGGGGCGTACCATACATTCTGCCCCAAAACTGTTTAGGATAATCATTTCTCATTTGTTGGATGCAGTATGTTTGCCATACTTAGAGTTATCAATTTAAGTCAAATAGGCTAGTTAGAGTATCAGACCAACTAATCGAACTATGAAAACAAAAGTATTGAAAAGGACTGATCCAATTACACTAGATTGACTCTGACCCGATTATATTCATTTAGTAGAGAGCTTCGATCTCCTCTTGAATAACCTCAATCAGCCATTGTGAGAATGGGGTGTCCATGACTTTTTGATTCACAAAGACACCAATCTTGCCCCAATGATTAATGTTAATAAGCGTTAACTCTTCAAAAGCCCTTGTCTTGTGATTTCACTGACCGCCATCACAGAATATATTGTTAGCAATATCGCCCCGTGGGTTCATAGTGCGGATACCAAAATACAGCCTTGATAGCTTCATTAATGTCACATCTTATGTATGCGACATTAAATGTTTATTATATGATGACTGGGAGCAGTACACTATCCTGCCTAACTGTAATTATTAATTTCTCGAGTAATGGATTAGTCATGAAATTTGTTTGTAATTTTTTTATCATCTCATTGTTTTTGACAATGTCGTTTAGCCCAGCTAGCGTGGGGCAGCAGTCCATTTCGTCGAATGAAAGCCGTGAAGCTTTCACAAGTTACTCTGCAGATGAAATCAATGCACTCGTGATAGAGCTGCGGTATTTTGATGAGGTAATGACCTCTTCAATTATCAATTTTATTTTCTCTGGCGATAGAAAATGGCTAGACCGTTACGAAACCTACGAACCGCAGATCGACAAATTAATTTATCAGTTGCTGACAACTCACATTGAGGGGAACTCTGGTGTTGTAAGTCAGTTAATCGATATTAATCAGGCCCTTATTGATCTGGAAACTGAAGCGATTAAAGCGGCGACGAATAACAACCGAGATGACGCTATTGCTATCGTGTCTGGCGGTAATTACAACGATTTAAAAGAAAAGTTCTCAAACCTCTTAAATGTCTACTTGGACTTAGCCTCCGTTCATTTCGAAAAGAGTACAATTAACTCAAACCCATTGAATTTAACCAAAGAAGAGCAAGAGTGGGTTGAAAATAATACAGTGCGTGTTGGTATTGAACATTGGCCACCTATCCTGTTAATGAATGATGATAGGACACCGGCTGGTTTGAGTGGTGAGATACTTAATGAAATCATTGATAAGTCTGGGTTAAAAACAGAGTATATTTTGGATGACTGGGGAGTTCTTTTAGATAAATTCAAAGCCAGAAAGATAGATCTCCTCCCTGATGCCTACTTCATGGAAGATCGAAAGGACTATGGGTACTTCACTTCTCCTTACTTTATGGTGAGAGAACTGTTTTATGTAAAAGACAGCAATACCCACCTTAATTCCAACGCTAGCCTTTCTAAAGCCAGAGTGGCAGTTGTCAGCGGCTACACGACGCTAGAAAAGGTGAGAGCACTTTACCCAAACCTAGAAATCGTTGAGACATCGAACCTTGAAGAGTCTGTAAGCAAAGTAAGGTCAGGAGAGGTCGAGGCTTTATTGGATGCACAAGTTTCAATGGACCATTATATAGGGTCGAATAACATTTCAGATCTTCGAGTAATAGATGAAGACGTTATCTTCCCACCATCCTTGCACATGTACAGTACTAAAAATGAACCACTACTCCATAATATCCTACAAAAGGGGCTTGATTCATTAGAAACTAAGGATCTAATGAGCTCAAATAACAACTGGTTGGAGTCAGAGAAAAGCACCACTGAAACCTCAAATTTAGACTATATCATCGGATTTGGTCTACTCTCGGGAATCTTACTATTCGTTATTGGTACAGTAATGACGTCGTTAGTTTTGAAAAAATCGGAAAGCGACCTAGCCCAAGTGTTTAACTCTGTTTATTTCAAAAAGTCGGTTATAACCGGCCTAGGTATATTGTCTATTCTACTTATTACAGCGGCTTTTTATGCGGAGCGTTATGCAGAAGATAAACATATAGCCTCAACCCAATATAACATCAATACTCTTCTATCGACTACTCAGCATCGCTTACATAATTGGATAAAATTTGAACTAAATAGTCTTGCTCGCTTTGGTCAGAATAAAGAACTTACAAGTCTGATACAGGGCATCTTAAAAGAACCCAATGATACTAAATCTTTATTGAACAGCGATTACCAAACCAAAATTCGTCAGTTCTTTAAATCGAGAGAATCAGATTCTGAAAGTATCGGTTTTTTTGTTATCTCTCCAGATAGAATTAGCCTAGCTTCGCGTCGTGACTCCAACATAGGGACAGAAAACTTCATCAATAAGCTACGACCAGATCTACTTGAGAGGGTTTTTCTCGGTGAAAGCATGTTCTTACCTCCTATGCGCTCAGATGTATTACTGCATGAAAACAACATAAACCAAGCAAAGAAAAGACCTTCTACCATGTTTTTTGCTGCCCCCGTCTTAAATGAACAAGGTGAGGTTATTGCTGTAATTACGAGGCGTGTAAATCTTGAAGGCGTTTTCTCATCGATCCTGAATGCTGGCTTTGTTGGTAGGAGTGGTGAAACATATGCCATTGATAAATCGGGTACTTTATTGTCGAATATCCGATTTGAAAATGATTTAAGAACGGTTGGTATTCTTAAGCCGAATGAAAGAGCATCGTTGAATGTTCAGATTAGAGATCCTGGAAAAAACTTGTTAGCTGGAAATAAAAAGGTCGAGCAGGATTCTGACTGGTCACTGACATATATGGCAAATCAAATCTCAAATGGGAGGACAGGTTCTAACTTTACGGGTTACCGAGATTATCGTGGTGTAGACGTTGTGGGTAGTTGGTTTTGGGATAACACTCTTAACATGGGTATCGCAGCCGAAATTGACCTAGATGAAGCTTATGAAGTTGTTAGTATTTTTCGTTACACCATTTGGACTATTTTACTCACTGCTCTTGTTCTCATTTTTGGGGGAACATTATTTACTTTGCAAATTGGCAGCAGAGCAACGAAAGCGCTGATGCGTTCCCATGAAGAGCTTGAATATTTAATCTCTGAGCGGACGATTTTTCAACAAAAATTGATCGATTCTGTACCTATTCCACTTTTTTACAAAGATGCTGACTCAAGATTTCAAGGGTTTAACACTGCCTATGAAAATACATTCGGCGTGAAATCTGAGGATCTTGTTGGTCTAAAGGTTACAGAACTAACATACCTACCTGAAGAAGACAGACTCGCTTATCAAGCGGAAGATGAATCTGTTATCGCTGAACAAAAAACTATCAAAAGAGAGATGAAAATTCCTTTCTCTGATGGTGAGATACATGACACCCTTTATTGGGTTTCTGGCTTTACTGATAGCGATAACAAACCAGCTGGGATGGTGGGTAATTTCATTGATATTAGTAAAGAAAAGGAGAATTCACGACAGCTCGAGATAGCGGTTAAAATAGCGGATGAAGCGACAAGAGCCAAGAGTGATTTCCTTGCAAATATGAGTCATGAGATTCGTACCCCAATGAATGCGATCATTGGTATGAGCTACCTCGCCTTACAAACAGACTTAACCAGAAAACAAGCCGACTATATCAATAAAATATACAGCTCGGCCGATTCTCTACTCGGGATAATCAACGACATCTTGGATTTTTCAAAAATAGAAGCAGGCAAGTTAGATCTAGAAGCAGTAGTCTTTAATTTAGAAGATACTGTCGACCACTTAGTGCAGATAACCTCCCATAAGAGCCAGAAGAAATCGTTAGAGCTACTGGTTGATATTGACCCTGAATTGCCTCTCAACTTAGTTGGCGATTCATTACGGTTAGGTCAAATCCTTATCAACCTAGCGAATAACTCCATCAAATTCACCGATCAAGGTGAAGTTATAATCAAAGCCAGAAAGTTAGCTCAAAACGACCGTAACATCACCATTGAGTTTTCAGTTAGTGACACTGGGATTGGTATGAATGAAGAGCAGATAAGCCGCTTGTTCAAGTCATTTAGCCAAGCCGACGCATCTACGACGCGAAAGTACGGTGGTACCGGGTTGGGCTTAACAATCTGTAAAAAACTAACTGAATTAATGCAGGGTGAAATATGGGTTGAGAGTATCGCTGGAAAAGGAAGTCAATTTTACTTTACCGCTACTTTCGGGGTGGCTAAAGAGAAATTAGTGAGCGCACCTCAGCCGACCAACTTATCTGGTTTGCCTGTTCTAATCGTTGATGACAGCTTAGCGGCAAGAGAAATTCTGTTTAATATCGCTGAGAGCTTGGGGTTTAAGCCAGATTTAGCGATATCTGGAGATGAAGCTCTGAGTAAATTAGCCAGTGCTGAACAAAACGGCCAACCATATCGCCTCGTGCTTTCTGATTGGAAAATGCCGAACATGAACGGTATCGAGTTAGGTGAACATATCCTTGATGACGATAGTTTATCGACCCCGCCTAAATTTGTCATGGTGACCGCATACGACCGCGATGAGATGCTAAAAGAGGCGAAACACATCAATCTTGCGTCCTCAATAACCAAGCCAGTAAGCGCCTCGACTTTACTCGACACTATTCAGCGTGTAATGGGTGGGGAGCGAACCGCTGAGGCGCAATCAAGGAGCCCAAATTTAGATACTTCGCTGACACAGACTATTGTTGGCGCAGAAATTCTATTAGTGGAAGATAACGAGATTAACCAACAAATAGCTCTTGAGCTCCTTGAGCTTGCTGGCTTAACCGTTACCGTTGCAAATAATGGCAAGATAGCTGTCGAACTTATTGAGAATAAAGAGTTCGACGCTGTATTAATGGATATCCAAATGCCAGTTATGGATGGGTATACAGCCACTCGATTAATTCGAGAAAACGGAAAGAATCGTGACCTACCTATTATTGCTATGACAGCAAATGCTATGAGTGGCGACAAGGAAAAATGTCTGGCAGCAGGCATGAATGACCACCTACCTAAACCTATTAACCCTCAGGATGTGTACAACACATTGACTCAGTGGGTAACGCCTACCGGGAAGGTTCTTGTGGTTAACAAGGACGCTTTAGAAGGGAGCCATGAATCTGCCCTTAACTTACCTGAATTTAATGTCGAAGCCGCACTTGCGAGAATGGGCGGAAGAGTGAAAACCTATCGTGAGGCCCTGTCGAAAGTTGCAGTCACGGAGGCTGATGCTGTAGTTCGCATGCGTAGCGCGATTGATAAAGAAGACTACCAAAGCGCGGTATTGAGTGCGCACACGTTGAAAGGGGTGGCGGCAACATTAGGGGTTGAGTTCGTTGTGCCACCAGCTGAAAAGCTTGAGCTTCTCTTTAATGAAAGAATAGAAAACGGTACAGAGATTACACCTGATGTTTTAGAGGATCTTTTTGAACAATGTGAGGTGATGCTTACTCAGATGATTTCCACCATTCAACACGACCAACATACGCAGAACGACATTGAGGAGCACCATCAGCAGAGCGCAAAGCCCGAACTTGATAATTCGACACTTCTCGCTCTCCTCATTGAGATTAAGGCCCAGATTGATAATTTTGACTCAACGGTTGTTGATGCTGTCGACAACCTGTTGGAGTTTGAATTGGCCTCTGCTACCTATGAAGCATTGGAAGAGATAAGAGAAGCCGTCAACCAGTACGACTTCGATCTCGGAGAAGAACAGATCGATAAACTGATCGCCTTGCATTCTAAGTAAAAAGACGAGCTCCTTCAAAATGGGAGCAAAAGGAATTGCAACTCGCAAGACAAATTTGGAGTGATAAATGTCGGTACAAGACAAGCAAACTATTTTGGCAGTAGATGATACGTTGGCCAATATTGATGTTGTTAAAGGGGTACTCTCGCAAGATTACTTAGTGCAAGCTGCCACAAGCGGAAAGCTTGCCCTAAAGATAATTGCCAAGATGAAACCCGATTTAATTCTGCTAGATATCATGATGCCGGAAATGGATGGGTATGAAGTTTGTGAAACCTTAAAATCACAACCAGAGACCAAAGATATTCCAATCATATTTCTAACGGCAAAATCCCAAGAGGATGATGAGACTAAAGGGCTATCACTCGGGGCAGTCGATTACATAGCTAAACCTATTAGCCCGCCCATACTTAAAGAGCGAGTTAAAAACCATTTGGCTTTGCAAGCCGCTAAAGTCTTTCTGGAACGTCAGAATGAATTACTTGAAGAGCGTGTGATTGAGCGAACTTCTCAGCTGTCAGAGTTACAGGATGTCGCGATGGTTGCAATGGGTGCGTTAGCCGAGTCTAGAGATCCAGAAACCGGCAATCACATAAGACGGACACAACGCTATGTAAAGGTGTTGGCACAAGAAGCAGCCAAGCACGAAAAGTACAAACTACTATTGACCCCAGATGTCATAACATCACTCTATAAATCTGCGCCATTGCACGATATTGGAAAAGTTGGAGTCGCTGACAGCATTTTGCTCAAACCGGGCAAGCTGACTGATGAAGAGTTTGAGGAAATGAAGCGCCATACCACGTATGGTCGTGATGCGCTTGAGGCCGCAGAAAAGTACATCGAATCTGCCGATAACTTCCTTATTTTCGCCAAGGAGATCGCTTACTCTCATCAAGAGAAATGGGACGGCTCTGGCTACCCAGAAGGTCTTGCAGGAGAGAACATTCCCCTTTCAGCAAGGATAATGGCGGTAGCTGACGTTTATGATGCCCTGATCAGTAAGCGTGTATATAAGCCGGCCTTCTCCCATGATAAAGCAGTCAGCATCATCACCGAAGGGAAAGGAGCTCACTTTGAGCCCCTGCTTGTTGAGTGCTTTCTTGCTGTTGCTGAGAGGTTCAATCAAGTCGCTATAGAGTTTTCTGACCAAGAAGATTAAGTGTAAAAATTAACAACCTCCACTAATACGCATTAAATAAATCAGTATCTACATTAAAAGGAATTTGGCACATGGTTTTACCAGCGGTACAGAATGTTAGGAACGAACAGTACGCTTCGTTGACCGTACTTGTTGTGGATGATCACCAACCGATGCTAAAAATAATTAAAAGCATGCTTCATAGCCTTGGATTTGCGCGAGTACTTGTTGCAAGGGATGGTTTAGAAGCGTTGAGCCTCGTAGAAAATAATCAAATCGATTTGATTATTTCAGATTGGAACATGCCCAAGATGAACGGTTTTGAACTATTGGAGGCAGTTCGAATAGACAAGATGTCAAATACACCTTTCATAATAGTGACTGCGAACATTAACCAAGAAGATGTGAAAGCTGCAATATTGGCAGGTGTAAGTGAATACCTAAGTAAACCATTTAATATCAAATCATTGAAAACGAAGATCGGTCGTGCCTTTTCCTCCCCTATACCGAAAACAGCACTTACTCCGAGCGCTCATAACACGGCGCAAGAGAAGCAATCACAAGTAGCTAAATCAAAATACAGCATTCTGATCGTGGACGATGAGCCGAATAACATCACGGTGCTTACAGAGCTTCTAAAAAAGGACTTCAGCCTTCAAGCGTGCCTATCGGGTGAGAAAGCATTAAAAATATGCAGTAAAGAGACGCTCCCAGACTTAATTTTGCTAGATATCATGATGCCGGAAATGGATGGGCTAATGGTGTGTGAGAAATTAAAAAACAACCCATTAACTGAACATATCCCAATTATTTTCATATCTGCATTGTCTCAAACAAAAGATGTGATCAAAGGGTTATCGATGGGCGCTGTAGATTATATCGCTAAGCCAATTTCCCCTGAAATAACCCGCGCCAGAATCGATACTCACATCGAACAAGTGAGGCAGCGAGAGAAAATGGCCTTACAGTTGGATACGATGATTGAGAATATGCGCCTTAAAGAAGACATGGAACGTATCACACACCATGATCTCAAAAATCCGCTGTCTGTCATTATGTCGGCTGTTGACTCATTACAAGACAAGCAATCTTACTCACAGCAGGAGATTGATTTCATTTCCGAGTCTGCCTGCACCATGAAAGATATGATCGATCAGCAAATGATCATTCATCAACTTGAAAATAATAGTACTGAACGAGAGTTACTTTCTATCAACGCTTTAGAGTTTTTCAATAAAATCCTCTATGGCCAAAAAGGTAAATGTAAAAAGAACAATGTATTTATCAGGTACCATATTGCAAAAGTAGTAAGTTTTCTTGGGAATCAAGTGTTGTGTTTTAATCTCTTTAACAACTTGATCGCCAATGCGATTGAGGCATCGACAGCGGGTAGTGAAATTACAATCACCTCAGAACAAGTTGAGGACCATGTCGTATTTCATATTCACAATGAAGGTGTAATCCCTGCAAAAGTTCAAGCTCGATTTTTTGATAAATTCATCACTCACGGTAAGGAAAAGGGTACGGGGCTTGGGACGTATTCCGCTAAGTTGTCAGCTTTGGCTCAAGGGGGAGATGTAAGCTTTTCTTCAACAAAAAAAGACGGAACCACTTTAACCGTCACGTTAAAAAGAGGCTAGATTGGATTGATGGAAGTGTATTGTGATTCTTCTTTAACTGTAAACGCTATATAGGTGAGCTAAGTATCATTAACGCATAGTATGTACCGATCGTACTGTGAAAATTGGTCATTGTGAGCCTACTCATACAATTATGCATGAAAACAGATATAAGCCCGTATCTCAAAAGTGATCCTGTATAGAATTCGCGGAACTCGTTGCGAGTTTCTGGATAATAGAGTCCGTTTGGAAAAGCAATGAGTATCTGAAAACTAAGCGGCTCTTGGATTACCTAACTTAGAATTGTCTAATCATTCGCCCCCCCAACACCGCCACAAACGCATCCAAATACTGCTCGATAGCCAAATCCGCGGAAATTGGGGGCAGTTCTACGGTAATACACGGTAGGTCTCTTTCTTGGCACCAGGTGCCGAATGAGCCAGGGGTTTCGTAGTCGACGTCTTCAACGAGCGGTAGGTTGAACTGTTTGCCTAGCCAAGTGGCAAGTTTCGATTGTTCGGGGTCGTCGACCATTGCGAGTGGTTCGTGGAAAGATATGACGAATTTAGGTTGGCGCTGCTCAATGAGGTTGATGAGCGATTGCACTTCTGGTTCAAGTTGGTTTGCTTGCCCCGTTTTCACTTTCACATCTCTAACTGGGGTGTGAGAACTCCAGCGATAGACGGTGCCGTTTTCTGTCCAGTTTTGCGTTGGAAAGGCTCGGTTTAGGTCGACTTGATTAGCGTTGGCACGGGTACCTAGCTGATTGCCGTCTGGGTTCATCGACAAGATCACATCGTGACGTAAGTTGGCGGCTGGCAGGCTTCTTAGCGCACAAGACAAACCTGCAATAGACGCGGTTTCATCACCGTGTGTGCCCGCTAAAATCAATCCGCGAGGTTCGCTTTCTATTTGCGCGGGGAAATAGAGCAAAGGTGCACCGAGCACCGATTTTCCATATGACAGCGGCTTTACTGAAAACGCAGCTCTTTCCGTTCTTGGAATTAAACTCACCTTAATCTCCTGATTGATCAAGTACTATCAAGTATTCACTATTGGCTATATTTACCATTAACTAAGTCCATTAGATGAACGTCTTTAAATAAACCATAGCGTTAAAACTCGTCAACCGTCACATTGTTAATTTTATTACTTGCTTCAAAGATAGGCTAGGAGAGCAAACAAACATGGATTTTAAAAAACATTCAACGGCTTTACTCATTTCATCTTTACTGACCCCTTTTATAGCAGTGACAGCCGTTGCTGAAACCTTACCTGCTGGTGTTTCACTAGCAAAAGACCAACACTTAGTTCGCGCCAATGACGCAGAAGCCGCGACCCTTGATCCTGCGAAGGCAGAAGGCCTTCCTGAAATGCACATACTGCGTGACTTGTTTGAAGGTTTAGTGATTCAAGACCGTGATGGCAACATTACTCCGGGTGTTGCACAGTCTTGGGAAACCGAAGACAACCAGACCTTTGTATTTCACCTTCGTAAAGACGCGCAATGGTCGAATGGCGATCCGGTGACGGCCGATGATTTCGTGTATGCGATAAGACGCGCGGTCGATCCTAAAACAGCATCGCCAAATGTGTGGTACCTCAAACTCACTAAAATTAACAACATTGCCGATGTTGCAGAAGGCAAAAAGCCGATTGAAGAGCTAGGGATCTCAGCTGTCGATAAACACTCGGTGAAGTTCGAACTTGATAGCAAAGTGCCTTACTTTGTGGCGATGACGGGTCATACATCTATGATGCCAGTGCACAAAACAGCCTTAGAAAGTAGCGACAAACCGTGGAGCGATCCTAAGCAGTTTGTTGGGAACGGCGCGTTTGTTTTAGATGAGTGGGTGGTGAACGAACGTATTGAGCTTAAGAAGAATCCGAAATATTGGGACAGTTCAGATACGCACTTAACGGAAGTGACTTATATTCCTTTCGAGAATCAGAATGCCTCAATTAACCGTTATGCGGTGGGCGAGGTCGATATTACGTCTGATGTGCCGACTCACATGGCGCAGCAGCTTAAAACTAAATACCAAGATGCGTTTACCGCAGTGCCTCTACTGTGTACTTACTACTACGCATTCAATACCACGCGACCTCCATTCGATGATGCGCGAGTCCGTAAAGCGGTCTCGTATTCAATGATGCGTGACGTGATCACTAATGGTGTCACTCAGGTCGGCAACCTACCGGCTTATACCTTTGCTCATGAGTACACGGCTGGTTTTGATGCGACACAACCTGAATACAGCACGTGGACTCAGCAAGAACGCGACCAAAAAGCAAAAGAGCTTCTGAAAGAAGCGGGCTACGATGCGTCTAACCCATTGGATTTCAAACTGCTCTACAACACCAGTGAGTCGAATAAGTCGATTGCAGTGGCTATCGCTTCCATGCTGAAAGGTAACCTAGGCGCACAAGTTGAACTCGAAAACCAAGAGTGGAAGTCTTACTTGGTGTCGCGTCGCCAAGGTGATTTTGATGTAATGCGTGCCTCTTGGTGTGGTGATTATAACGAAGCATCGACCTTCTTGAGCCTGTTGCGTTCTGGCTCTTCGGGTAACTTTGCTCGTTATAATAACGACAAGTATGACGCAGCAATGGACAGCGCATTGGCAGCAACCAGCGAACAAGATCGACAAGGTTTCTATGACCAAGCAGAGCAGTTGCTGGCAGAAGATATGCCTATCGCACCAATCTATTACTACATGCAGGCTCGCCTAGTGCGACCAAGTGTTGGCGGCTTTGCGAAGAACAACGTGGAAGGGCGCATCTATTCTAAGGATCTTTATATCAAGCAATAAAAAGTATTGAACATTATATAAATGAAAAATCCCCATTCGCTGACAAAACGAATGGGGATTTTAGTTACTAGGGGGTAGTAATTTTATCTTCTAACTTGTTTCAGGTTTTAGATAGCCACCATAGTCGCGGCTTTCTTCATTGCTTCCTTCGTTGAGCATTCAATGACGTTCGCGTTAGCAAAGCGGTGAGCGTCTTTCACTTGAATATCGTGAGCCAAGATAACCAGTTTCGCGTTTGCTACATCTAGGTCGGTAATGCGGTTTTGAATACCGTTTTGACCTTGTGTTTCTACTTTAATTTTAAGACCAGCCGCTAGGCCTGCTTTCTCTAGTGCTTTTGCTGCCATGAAGGTGTGTGCAACACCAGAAGGGCAACATGTTACGGCTACGATGTCGTACTCGCCTTCGCCGGCTACAGGTGCTGCTTGAGCTTGTACTGGCGCTTCAACAGCATCTTCTTCAGTCTCAACCGCCACTGGTTTCCAGAAGCCAACGATAACCGCTGTAGTTAGTGAGCCAAGTGCAATACCCACTACATACATTGGGATGTTGCTTGATACTGGTGCTGTGATTAAGCCACCCCAAGGTGCGTGCAGTAAAACGTCTGTCATGAAGCCAAACACACAACCAACGATACCACCGGCAACGATTGAAGGAAGAACGCGCATAGGGTCGTTCGCCGCGAATGGGATAGCACCCTCAGAGATACCGATAGAACCCATGATTGCTGCTGCTTTACCTGCTTCTTGCTCTTGTTTAGAGAACTTGTTTTTGAATAGGAAAGTTGCTAATGCCATACCTAGAGGTGGAGTACAAATCGCGATGCCTACGCCACCCATTAGCCACGGTTGCGTGTCTACTTGAGTTTGAGCAAATAGGGTCGCTACTTTGTTGATAGGGCCACCCATATCAAACGCCGTCATACCGCCAAGGATTGTGCCCAGAACCATCTTAGATGCACCCGCCATTGACGCTAGGAACTCGTTCATTGAAGCCATGAACAGTTTGATTGGCTCACCGATGCCCCACAGTACGATACCTGCAGAGATTAATGTACCTAGAAGCGGGTAGATGAAGTAAGCACCTAGCGCTGTCATGTTTGCAGAAAGTGGAATCTTCTTAAGTTGGAACACCACGCCACCGGCGATAAAGCCTGCCACGATACAACCAAGGAAGCCGCCGCCCATGTCAGCCATGATGCCAGAAGAGATCATCGCAGGAGCAAGTGCTGGTTTGTCTGCAATTGAGTAACCAATAAAGCCGCCAAGAATGATTGGGAAAAGAACAAGGCCTTTGATACCGATATTAGAGATGTCTGCCAGCAAACCGTCGGCTGGAACCGCACCTTTGCCTGATGCCATGACCGCTAAGGCCAACAGAACACCACCGGCTACGATGAAAGGCAGCATGTGTGAGGTTCCGAAAAGCAGATGGCCTTTCATGGTGCTAAGGATTTTTTTAAAGTCGCTACTACTATTTTTATTATTGGTATTCGTAGCTTGAGTTGTTAGGGTGCTCATAATTTTCTACGCCTTATGAATTAATTAAAATATTAAGGATTTGATGTTCGTCTTTTGCGTTATGGATATCTTGAATAAATTCATCACTGAATTTTCCAAATAATTCTTGTAGTACATAAATATGATGGTCAGCACCGTTATCTGGTGATGCAATCATAAAAAATACCGTAGGGTTAATGCCGTCTTCATCGCCATACTCAATACCTTCGCGCTTAACACCGACAGCGATTGCTGGCTCAGTGACAGCCTTGCTTTTTGAGTGTGGGTAAGCGATGCCGTCCATCGAGGTAATGCTTTGAGATTCACGAATTTCAATACCTGATAGGAAAGTATCTTTGCAATTAATTCGGTTGTTCTCAAATAACATGCCCGCCAATTCTTCAAACAGTTCTTTTTTATTATTCGCTTGAAGGTTATTATTAATTAAGTTGACGTTAGTTAGCTGTGTGATCATTTATTAACTCATTCACTATTGAAGTTCTTGAATTAAAGTTAATGGATTGACCCGTTTCGCGAAATAGCAAATAAAAGCCCTTCACTGTACATTTGTATCCAGCAAAATTAAGTGTGATTTGCATCATTAATGCAGTGTGAGATGGGTCATATTTGATGGCGTCTTGATTATGTTTTTGACACGCTAATAAGCTTCGTCAGAAACAAAAATGCCCCGCAAAGCAGGGCATGATCAGTGTTTGTATTTACTCGGGAGAGCTACTTATTCGATAGAGCTAGCTGTAAGCACGCGCCACGCGTCCAACGCAATCGAGTTTGTAGCTCTCTGCGTAAGCCGGAATGAAAACCGATTGGCCTTTCTCTATCACACAGGTTTCGCCGCACTGGTGAGTAAGCACCATAGATTCGTCAAGCGACAATAGGATCTCGGCACCTTCGGTAGTGATCTGTCGCTGATGTGAGTTTTGCACGATAGAGAACTTAAAATCCTCGACTGGAATTTGATATTCCATCACATCACCTTGCTCAATCGGGCTGAGCAATAATCTATCCGCAGGCTTTTCATTAAATCGAGTACAAGAAACCAGCTCATTCACGTCCATGTATTTAGGTGTCAACCCAGCGCGCAACACATTGTCTGAGTTCGCCATGATCTCTAAGCCTGTGCCTTTTATGTAAGCGTGGGGTGTTTCTGCATCTAGATACATGGCTTGCCCCGGCTTTAGGGTGATCACGTTCAATAGCAGTGGTGCGAATAGGCCGACATCACCTGGGTATTGATCTTCCAGTTCTGAAATCAACTGAAACACAGGTGTATCTGAAAGCTTGGCCTTCACTAGCAACATGGTCAGCGCCATGCCTTTTTGTTCACCTTGCAAAGACAATAAGCTCGCGAAGAAGCTCGCTAATCCATTGGGAGTTTGGTCGCCCGCTAGGTCATTGACCATCGAATGCAGCTCTGGAATATCGAGGTAATGGAAGTGCTCAAGGATCTCGTTGATCGACCTAAAGCCATTCATCGCGGTGTAGTCGGTTAATGCATATACCAGCTCTGGCTTGTGATTGGGATCCTTGTAGTTGCGGTTGCCTGCCGTCATCGGAATACCTTGCTGCTCTTCAAGAGCATATCCAGATTCCGCTTGTTGCTTGTTCGGGTGAACTTGAACAGACAGCGCTTTCTCTGCTGCTAATACCTTGAATAGATATGGCAACTCGCCAAAACGACTCGCAACTTTCTCGCTTAAAAACAGGTTTAGGTTTTTAGAAATCAAGCTCGATAATGTGGTCTGCTGCCCGTTGTCGTTCACCATTGAGCAACCATTCGGGTGGGCGCCCATCCAGATCTCTGCTTGTGGCTCACCAGACTGGTTATCAATGCCAAACAGTTGGTTGAACGAAGAAGGGCTACCCCATGCGTAGTTTTGAATCACGTTGGTCATAGGGTAGAAAAAGTGTTGTACGAACGAATCGTTCGCTAAAGAAAAATTAGACATCGAAATCACCATGAAGGGAAACATGGCTTGAGCTCTATTCGTTCCTAAAAAACTATTAGCTACTAAAAACAGTAGGGTAGAGGGGCTCAAGCCATTGGAGTAGAAATGGCTTAAGCCGCTGCTGTTGTTAGCTTGGCTTTGCGTAGATTTTTAAGTGCGATACAAGTAACCGCAGTTACGCCCGCACCTGATGCCATGCACAGAAGTGCCAGCATTGGGTAGTTCATTGCGCCAAGTAGAGCGACCACTGGGCCACCGTGAGCAACGCTGTTGGTGATGCCGAATGAGAACGCCATAACCGCTGCGGTCATTGAACCAAGTACGTTGGCAGGGATAACCGACATTGGGTCTTGAGCCGCGAAAGGGATCGCACCTTCAGATATACCCACCAAGCCCATTGCACCGGCCGCTTTGCCTGCTTCAATTTCAGAAGATTCGAATAGGTCGAACTTACGGCCAAGTCTGGTCGCGATAGCCATGCCGAGTGGAGCCACAGGAATTGCACACGCCATTGCACCCATGAATTGAGTTTGACCGCTAGCAATCATGCCAACCGAGAATAGGAACGCCACCTTGTTGAATGGGCCACCCATATCGAAGCCAGCCATGCCACCCAGTACGATGCCAAGCAGAACCACGTTGCCTGTGCTCATGCTAGTAAGTAAGGCAGTAAGAGCATCCATCAGCCCCGCGATAGGCGCGCCAATAACAAAGATGAACAGACCCGCGATGAATAAAGAACCCGTGATAGGAGCGATCATGATAGGCACAAGTGGTTGAACGAATTTGTGGTAGTTAAACGAGGTAATCCATTTAACGAAGTACCCCACTAATAGGCCTGCGATGATTGCGCCAATGAAGCCTGTGCCTGCGTCAGCGCCATAGAAAGAACCGTTGTTGGCAATCCAACCGCCAATCAAACCAGGTGTTAGAGCAGGGCGGTCGGCAATCGCGTAAGCAATGTAGCCAGCCAAGATTGGAATCATCAGTGTGAAAGCAACCACACCCACTTCTAGGATTTGGTTCCACATACTGCCAGCAGGAATCGCCATGCCTGATTCACTTGGCTCACCACCAATGGCTAGTGCTAGGGCAATCAAAAGACCGCCAGTCACCACGAATGGGATCATGTGAGATACGCCATTCATCAAGTAACGGTAAAGGTCTGAACGTGCTTGTGACGCTTTCTCTACAACAGATTGATTGGTCGGCGCTTGTTCTGCTTGATAGCTTGGCGCATTGAGCGCTTGTTGAATTAAGCCTTGCGCGTCTTTGATTGGCGCTTTTACGTTGGTGCTGATGACGCGTTTTCCGGCAAAGCGAGCCATGTCGACCTGTTTGTCACAAGCCACTACAATCGCGTCTGCACGCTCGATCTCTTCTTGAGTCGGGTTGTTTTTAACACCAATAGAACCGTTAGTCTCAACCTTGATGTCGTAACCAAGAACCGCCGCGCCTTTCTCTAGCGCTTCGGCTGCTAAGTAAGTGTGTGCAACGCCTGCTGGGCAGCCGGTTACACCAATGATGAAGCCTTGCTTCTCAACCTTAGTTTCAGTTTCTGAAGGCTCAGGTTTGCTAAGTAGCAGTTCTAACGCTTCTTGCTCAGAGTCGGCATTCATGAAGTTTTCGATAAAACCTTCTTCAATCAATTTTGAAGAAAGCTCTGCTAATACTTCGATGTGGTGATTGTCGCCGCCATCGGGAGAGGCAATCATAAAAAACAGTTTTGAAGGCTGACCGTCATCGGCGCCATACTCGATCCCTTCTTTGTGCACGCCGATAACAACCGCAGGTTTGATCACCGCGCTACTTTTCGCGTGTGGTAGGGCGATGCCTTCCTCAAACCCAGTATTGCCTTGTTCTTCGCGAGCTTTAATATCGGTAAGAAACTGTGCTTTGTCTGAGATTCTGCCTTGTGCGTAAAGCACGTCTATCAGCTCTTTAAATACGTCTTCTTTTGAATTGGCGCTAAGCGAAAGCTTAATCAAATCTTGGTTGATCAATGTTGTGATCATAATGAACCCCTACTCTGTTTTTATTTTGTTAGGGGTATTCTGGAATCTACGGCTTGCCTTCTGTAGTGAAGAAAAAATGCATTTACTGGATGATTGTTGCGTTATAAGTGGAGTGTGATTTTGATCGGTCGAACGGGCGTTTTTAGGTCTGTGTTGACAAGATTTTTCGTGCTTGGACGCTTTTGTTGATAAGGGTTTAGGTTGATTTTCTTATCGTGATAACGGTGTTCTAAATCTGACCTTAGACTGGATATTTATTCCCACTACTGGATTTTTGTAACCTAGGTCTCAAATTGTGATTTTGCTCAATAGCGCTATGTTTCACTAAGGAGTATATCTATTCCCGTAGCCTTATTGCTGCTTAAAAGAGTTCGAATAATGATATTTCATGACTTAATCTCGTCGGTGTTAAATGAGCGAGAACCGTTTCACAACATCTGGTTTGCTGGAGATTTCCACACGCCTTCAGCGTGTAGCTACCAGGTGAACTTTCCGCGTTTGGAATTAGTGCTAGACGGAGAGTATGTCAATGAAATGGAGAGTCATGATCGCAAGATCACTAACGTTATTGCCAAAGCCGGAGACGCAATTTTCATCCCCCCCAACTGTTGGAATAAACCTAACTGGGATACTGACTGTTCAGTGTTGAGTATGTTGTTTGGTCGTCGTCAGCTTGGTTTAAGTTTGGTGAGTAAGCGTAAAGGGGAAGAGAGCTTTTACGATATCCAAAAGCACAGTATTCAGACTCGATCTGGGTTTGCGATTGATAACATTCTTGAGGCACTCAGTTCATTGGCGCGCGAGAGTAACAAGCAGCCTATGGATGAGTTATTGCTGCAAGCTCTGCTTCAATACAGTAAGACGATGTTAGATGCGCCTGTCGAGAAGTCTCACAGCCGGGTGCAAGATGTGTATCAAGGGATTTGTATCTACATTCAGGAGAACTTCCACCGCCAGATCACCCGAGACAGCATTGCCTCACGCTTTAGCATTTCATCCAATCACTTGTCGCGAATGTTCCGTCAACAGGGCCATATGACGCTGGCCGAGTACATCACTCGTGTCCGAGTCGATCGCGCTAAGTTCATGCTCAAGAAGTATAACTTTAAGCTCAATGAAGTCTCGATACGTTGTGGCTTTAAAGATGTGAACTACTTCTGCCGAGTTTTTAAAAACCGCACCGGACGAACACCGACAGAGTATCGAGGATCAATCTAGATCTAACGGGCTGGTAATCAAATTAGACGTGAAGAGATGTACATCAATAGGGCTTGTAGGTCGACGCTGCTTCGGGTCTTTTGCAAACGTTCATTGACCTGATCGTGAAGTAGATTTCGTGTCAAATTGGTGGCTGCAATAATGTGTTCTCGCTGCGGTTTAGTTGGCAACACCAAAGCGATAGCCACGTGTACTTCGCCGATACGTGATGCCCAATCAATTGAGTCGTCACTGACGATGACCGCAATCGAGAGATCTTGAGTCGATTCAAACATCACATGTGGCAGAGCGATCCCCGGTGACACGCAGGTAGAGGAGCGTTCTTCTCGTTTAATGAAAGCCAAAATCAGTTCATCTGGATCTTCTGGATAAACGAGGTGAGCGAGCCCTTTTAAGCACTCAAATTTGGTCAGTTGGGTTTGTGCTTTAGCATGATGCCATTTGATGTCACAAGGCGGACATATCTGCGGCATGCGCTGGATTAAGTCGTTAGAGAACTCATGGTTCACCTGTGAGCCAACCATGGCGTAATGCTCAGCGATGACATCTTTAAGAACGAAACAGGCCAGCTCTGCATCAATACCTACCGCGGTTATCTGGCATAAATCACCACGAAGCAAACCCACTTGCAACATTGCGACAGATTTGGAGAGATCGGCCGTTCGGTTTTGAGTGATGTTGATAATGCGGATGTTGCTTTTGAATTTTTTTGCTAAGCGAGTAAGCGGCTGTGCGACGTGTGAGTTCGCGGCAGGATTGTCAACGAAGAAGGTGATCTGGTATTCGTTCATAAGAGGTTTAAGTTCGACAATGCTTAATGAAGACTTTATCGACACTCAATAACACTTCTTCCATGGGAATGAATACGGTTTTAGCTGGGTCGAATCGGCTTGGTTGTTCGATGTCGATATCAGAGACGATCAACACTTTGTCCGCGAGGGTAATATCTTGGGCTGTCAGCAAGTTTTCGATACCCATAGCGCCTTGTGTCTCAACCTTGATTGAAACATTGAATTTAGGGGCTGTTTTATTTAGAGCATCAGCTGCCATATAAGTGTGCGCAATGCCTGTAGGGCACGCAGTTACCGCTACAATTCTCATTATTATTCTCGGCTTAATCTCGTCCCTGTTACGTTACATAAGCTACCTTGAAAAAGCTATCTTACGTGGGAAGTAGTGTATGGAAAGCTCACGTATAGGAGGGGCGATATTGTTATGGGTTCTGTGGATTTTATGGATTGGCGTTTTTTATTCCAAGGGGAAAGTCACACTCTGAGTTCTTGGTTACAATAATCCAGTTAATGCACCTTTCGTCCTATATGATGATCGCCCGCACACCGCTAATCTTTTCATCCTATTAACATCGATTTTTAATTTAGGTTGGAAGAACCTAATTACTTCAGTCTGAATTCAGGCGAGGCAGAGCAACATATGGATATCACCAACATTATCGAGCCCGAGATTATTTGCTTAGATTTGCAAGCAGACTCTAAACAGGCGGTATTTGAAGAGCTGGTTGAACTGCTCGATCGTGCAGGTAAGCTTTCTAATAAAAGTGAATTCCTTGATGACATATGGAAGCGTGAAGCCATAGGTAATACTGGCTTTGATGATGGTATTGCGATTCCACATGCAAAAAGTACCGCTGTTGCTAAGCCAGCTGTTGCGGTAGGCATTAGCCGAACTGGCATCGATTATGGCGCAGACGGTGGCGAACTGTCGGATGTGTTCTTTATGCTCGCTTCACCAGACAACAACGACGACCACCATATCGAGGTGCTGGCTCAAATTTCGACCAGATTAATCGAAGATGGCTTTGTTACAAAATTAAAGGCAGTAGAGTCAGTCGAGGAAGCTCAAGAGCTGTTTCTCGAAGTCAATTCTGAATCTTTCGATAGCTACGCCTCTAGCCACCAGGAAGTTTATGTCGAGCCGCTCAGCCCTTGGGCGCAATCGCTTAATCGCCTCAAAGAACACTTGTTATACGGCACCTCACACATGATTCCATTCGTGGTTGCTGGTGGGGTGTTGTTGTCTTTGTCAGTCATGATTTCAGGACATGGCGCCGTACCTGAGAATGGCGTGTTAGCTGACATCGCGCAGATGGGTATTGCTGGCTTGACTCTGTTTACTGCTGTACTCGGTGGTTACATCGCGTATTCAATGGCCGACAAACCGGGTTTAGCGCCCGGAATGATTGGTTCTTGGGTCGCCGTCAATCAATACAACACAGGCTTCCTTGGTGCGATTGTGGTCGGTTTCTTTGCGGGCTTTGTTGTCAACTTACTTAAGAAGATCAAACTGCCAGACAGCATGATCTCACTGAGCTCTATCTTCATCTACCCGCTTGTCGGCACCTTTGTAACCTGTGGCGCAGTGATGTGGGTGATTGGATCGCCAATTGCTCAAGTGATGCTCGAGATGAACCAAATGCTTACGGGCATGGCTGGTTCAGGAAAAGTGGTGCTCGGCAGTATTTTAGGTGCAATGACGGCATTTGATATGGGCGGCCCGATCAATAAAGTAGCAACGCTATTTGCTCAAACTCAGGTGAATACCCAACCTTGGTTGATGGGTGGTGTTGGAATCGCGATTTGTACGCCGCCACTCGGTATGGCTCTGGCGACTTTCCTATCACCGAAGAAGTTTAAGCGCGACGAACGTGAAGCGGGCAAAGCCGCAGGCATCATGGGGATTATCGGTATTAGCGAAGGCGCAATTCCTTTTGCCGCAGCTGACCCTGCACGTGTCCTTCCTGCAGTCGTGGCTGGTGGCATTGTCGGTAACGTTGTCGGCTTTATGTTCCATGTAGTGAACCATGCGCCATGGGGCGGTTGGATTGTTTTGCCAGTTGTTGATGGCAAGATTGGCTACATTATTGGCACACTCGCGGGCGCGCTCACTACGGCTTTAATCGTGATACTACTGAAAAAGAACGTGGTCGAAGGTGAGGCGAGTTCGAATCAGTTTGCGGGTGGTTCGGTGACGGAAGAGGGGCAAGCGGATGTATTGGCGATTACGTCATGTCCGTCTGGAGTTGCACACACTTTCTTGGCAGCGAAGTCTCTGGAAAAAGCAGCGCATCACCTTGGGGTTCGGATTAAAGTCGAAACACAAGGTGCCAACGGGATTGGTAATCGCATTACACCAAAAGACATTGAAAGGGCGAGGTTGGTGATCTTCGCTCACGATGTAGCGATTAAAGAAGTAGAACGCTTTGCGAATGTTAAAACGTTAGATGTTAGCACTAAGGAAGCGATGCTTAATGCGCAAGCGTTGATTATGAGGAAAGCATAAAAGCAATCGGCTTTAAGATTGGCTGAAAAGAAATAAATAAAAAGACGCCCAAGTATTGATAGTAATACTTGGGCGTCTTTTTGTAGGTTTGAGCTTATATAAGCTCAGCTGCTAAAAAGGGTGGTACTTGAAGATGTCTTCAACCATTGAGTTGAGTAGTTCTGTGTCATCGCAGGTTTTTGCATAAGTGCGTAGCCCTGCAATTTGAACCTGAACGTGGCGAGCAAGTTGAGCGGGTTCTCGATCTTTACTTATCTCACCTAAATCTTGCGCTTCGGCAATCAGTTTGGCGAACTCGCCTTCCAATATTTTGAGTGATTTCTTTGCTTCGCCCAACAATTCCGCGTGTTCATCCGTCAGTTCAGCTACGGTTTTAGCCAGCATACACATGCCGTTAGGCGCACTCTGTTTAGATTCAACCACCGCGCGTTTGATAAAGCTTTCGAGCGCTTTAATTGGAGAGCCTGTCTCACTGCGGAAGCGATTCAAATTGAGAATGCCGAGTTCGGTATAGCGAGCCAATGTCTCTTTAAACAAGCCTTCTTTGCTACCAAAAGTCGCGTAAATGCTGCCCGGACGCATATCAATTACGTCCTGTAAGTTGCGCATAGAAGTCGCGTGAAAGCCTTTTTCCCAATACAGGTTGGTGGCTCTGTCTACAACATCTTGTCTATCGAACTTTGCGGTTTTGGCCATAACATCTACTTCATCGGTCTGAACATATATTTAATATTTTATGCTGAACGTTCGTTCCAGTAAAGAGGGTGTTCATTTACTCTGACTATTTTGCCAAGGTCTAAAACATGAGAGTTAATAACACGTGTTATTTTTTAGAAAGTTATATCAATCATCAACCACTTCTACGGTTTTATGTTGCGCACCGTAATAGGTGCCTTCATCGATGGTATACATCAAGGTTTCTTCACACTCTGGGCAATCGAATTCCTCATTCGGTTCGATTGCTGCCTCTTCTACCCATTCCCAACCGATTTGCTCTTCGCAAGCGGGACAGTCCATAAAAACCTCTAATTCTACTTCTACGTTAATTGAATTCTTAACTTTTTGAGCCCGGCATTATACATAGTTGGTGCTGAATATATAGTGAATACAGAGGGGATTGTGGGCACTCGAATACCCCTTTAGGGTTATTAAAAACTGTCATTTTTCAGTCACTTGCGTCGGGAAAATGTTGTTGTACATTTTTTGTGTTTTATAAAGTTGCATAGCTAACAGTTTTATAGACAAGTCAATGAATTCAGTAAGGTTAAATGCTAGCGTTATTGATTACCGTCCGATATGGCACGGTAATTGATAAAACTAAATATTATTATGATCTCAGTAAAGGTACACCGTTTTAGAAGTGTGTCTAATTACACGACAAATAAAGATTCGTTAGCCGCTAGGAAATAAAAATGAAATTAACCGATATGTCTTTTAAGCAAAAAATCATCGCTTTGCTTATTTTGCCGATCTTAGGGTTTCTCTGGCTCAGTGTTTCTGCGATATCCAAAGGCGTAGAAACTAAGACTGAAATGTCCTCATTAAATCAACTAACACGCCTTTCGGTGGTGTACAGTGAATTAGTGCATGAGTTACAAAAAGAGCGAGGCATGACTGCTGGCTTTATTGGCTCTCAAGGTACCCAGTTCGTCAGTGAATTAGCCGCACAGAGAACCAATGCCGACAACCGACGCAACCAAAGAAATGATTACTGGCAGTCTGCCAATATCAACCTGCCACAGATCAACCGCCTGAACACAGAGATAAGCCAAAGTCTTAATCAGATAACAACGATTCGCAATCGAGTGGATTCTCAATCGATTCCGCTTTCTGAAGCTTTGGCTTATTACACCAAACTTAATGCAAAGCTGCTGAGTGTATCGGCGTTAATTGCTGAGCTAAGTTCCGATGCTACCATCACCACAGAAACCATCGCTTACTACAACTTCTTGCAAGGTAAAGAGCGAGCGGGTATTGAACGTGCTGTGCTGAATAACACCTTTTCTAAAAATGAATTTGGTCCGGGTATGCTGGTGAAATTCATCTCTTTGGTGACAGAGCAAAATACGTATTTCTCGAACTTTGAAGTTCTGGGTAACCCAGACAACGTTCGCTTCTTTGAACAACAATTAAATGACCGTTCGGTCGCGGAAGTCGAGAAGCTTCGTGATGTGGCTGAATCAAAAATGAGTGGTTTTGATGTAGACCCTGTGTATTGGTTCGCGCAATCAACTTCTCGTATTGTTCAGTTAAAGAAAACGGAGAATCAACTGGCTGAATCACTTATCGCATTGACTGAAAACAAGGCGAGTGAAGCTCAATCCGCGATGTTCGCAAGTATTGCGGTATTTATTGCAATTACTTTCTTTGCGACCTTTGTAAGCTTTAAAGTGATTACAGACCTAACGCTCCGAGTAAAAAATCTAACCTCAGTGCTTTCTGTTGTTCGTGATGATAATGACCTAACGGTGAGAGCTAAGTATTTGGGAGAGAGTGAGCTAGGGCATATCTCTTCGTCGCTCAACGAAACGTTAGAAAAATTCTCTCAGGTAATAGACAGCTTGTCTCAGTCTAGCCTGACACTTGCTTCTGCAGCTGAAGAGACGGCGCAAACTTGCCAATACAACTCCAACACTTTGGTTGAGCAACAAGACCAAATTGGTTTGATTGCGACAGCAACAGAGGAGCTATCGGCAACGGTGAGCGAGGTTGCGGCTAAAACTCAGCAAACAGCAAGCTCAGCTAAATTGGCTGATGAACAATCACAAGCAGGCTTGAGCACGGTTCAGCACTCTTACCAATCGATTGAAACTTTGGCATCTGAGATTAACGGCTTAGCTGAGAAAATTACCCATCTTCACGATAGCAGCAACAACATTAACAGCGTGATTGATGTGATTAAGTCGGTAGCAGAGCAAACTAATCTACTGGCATTGAACGCGGCAATTGAAGCAGCCCGAGCGGGTGAGCAAGGTCGTGGTTTTGCCGTGGTTGCAGATGAAGTCCGTACTTTGGCACAACGTACCCAAGAATCTACGTCGGAGATTGAAGGCTTCATTAGCTCTCTACAATCAGATGTACAAACTGCGTTTAATGTAATTGATAATAGCAAGAAAATGTCTTCAAGAGCGGTTGAGGACTCTCGAGGCGTAGAGCAGACGCTGCAAGATATTTCAGGCGCTGTGAGCGAGATATTCAGTATGACAGAGCAGATTGCGACTGCAACCGAAGAGCAAGCGGTAGTGACTCAAGATATTGCTCAGAACGTTGTGGCAGTGGAGCAGAAGTCGACAGAATCTACGACGGGTGCAACGCAAATTGCTGCGACAGCCAAAGAGCAAGCCGAACTGGCAGCATCACTGAAAGAGCTCTCGAATACGTTTAAGAGTTAACAGCTCAGAGCTAGAAGCTTTCTATCTTATATAAAAATGTCCCGCCTAGTGCGGGACATTTTTTAGGAGTTAAACGACCAATAGAGTCGCTTAGAGCTCGAATAGTACGTCTGTGCGAATAATGTATTTCGTCCCAGAAAGTATCGGCGCTGAACCGTGAATACAATGGGCGGGGTGCGTACCGTGAGGAAAACAAAGCACGCTGCCGCTTGGTGTTCTAACTGATTCTATATTCACGTTCTCCTGATGATACCCTTGACGACGAGCAGGCTTACTCGGGTCATTACGATTAACCATAAATTGAGTTTCGCCGCCAACGAAGTCGTCACTCAATAGAATTAAGAATGTGTACATGCTCCAGCGGTCACCAAATGCGTCATCGACTAGCTGTTCATTCACCACCTGACTGCCAGGCCATGACCCATCGGTGTGCATCTTGAAGAAATCCCCTTCGTCGTAACGATAAAAGCGGAAACGACCGTTAATACCCAAAGGTTTCACACCAGCAAAGTGGCCGTATTTATCAACGAAATGATCTTGGCAGCGCTTCCAAATAACGTCGAGAGTTTCATTATCTGCGATCAAGTTGAGATTCTGATTGTGGCGAACTTCTCTTGGTAGAGAAACGGCCGCATCTTCCGTAAAGCCAAGTTGGTTGGCTCCATCGAGTATGCGCTGAACTTCTTCAGGGAGTAGCACATCGAGTAACTGAAAAGCACCTGGTACATTGCTTACTTCAGCGCGTGATACCGCGTTAGCGTTCTTATCAAGTGCAAATGGGTTTGCTGACTTTGGTGCCCAAACGGGAAGGTCACTGCGCTGAGTACCTGACTCGCGTCGAACGACATAAAAATTTTCTTTGTTATTCATCATCAACCTCTATCTTGAAACCACTTTTACTTGTGCAAACTGACGGTGCCCGTCGACCGATCCGTGGTAACCAAGGCCACTCTGTTTCGCGCCAACCCACGGGGCATCACCACTGCCGCCTTGTCCTTGATTAATGCCAACCATGCCAGCATCAAGTTCGTCAGCAACATCATTGACGCCTTGGTTTCCAAAGACCACAGCACCTAGACCGTACTCACTGGCGTTGGCTCGCTCAATCGCATCTTCAATGTCGGAATAGTGACTGATCGCGACAACTGGACCGAAAGTCTCTTCTGTTTCCAGTTTCATTTCTGCTGTCATTCCGGTGATAACCGTAGGGCGGATATAACGCTCGGGTTGCTCAGAACCGCCTAAAAGAAAAGTGGCTCCTTTCTGTTGCGCGTCTTCTAGCTGTTCGACAATCTTAGCGTGTTGTGTCGCGTTGATGATTGGTCCGATATTGACGTTCGGCATATCCCACGGGCCAATCTGGTACATGTTGGCGATCTCGGTGACACGTTGTTCAAATTTTTCTGCGATACGAGCATCAACATAGATACGTTCAATCGAAGTACACATTTGCCCTGAGTTCTCAAAGCTGCCCGCGACGGCAAAGCGAGCGGCCTGTTCTAGATTCGCATCACGCATCACAATCATTGGGTCTTTGCCACCTAGCTCCATGACCAAGCGTTTTACCTTACTTGCGGCACGTCTCATGATGTCTTGGCCTGTTGCTTTTGAGCCAGTGAACGCGATCATTTGAATGTCGCCTTCGACTAATGCCTTGCCTGTTTCACCATCGCCCTGCATCACGGTCAAGACATTCTCTGGTAAGTGTTTTTGCAGTTCACCAAAGAATGCTTCAGCGATGAGAGGTGTCTCTTCTGAAGGTTTTAGAATCACGCTATTGCCTGCGACCAATGCTGGCACAATGAGGTTGTTTGCCATCATCACAGGGTAGTTCCAAGGAGATATAACTCCGACAACACCTAGTGGGCGGTATTGAAGCTCTGTTGAACCGGACAATTTTCGTGTGTTGAGTGCACGTTGAGCATCTTCTGCATAGTGCTGACCCATGTAGATCGCACCAGTTGCTTCTCCGGTCGCGCGACGAATGTCTTTACCCATTTCACGAGCAAGTAACTGTGAGAGGGACTCTTCGTACTTATCAAGTTGTTGATAGGCTTTGATAATGGTCCGCACTCGCTCGTTCATTGAGAGTTGACGCCATGCTTTTTGTGCAGCTTTTGCTTTGTGAATGGTTTGAGTGACTTCTTCAGCTGAAGTTTGGTTTACCTCGCCAAGGAGTTCACCGTTACTTGGGTCAAAGGATTGAATGGACTTGTTCATGTTTGTCGGCTCCGCTGCATTTTTAGTATCTGCATCATTATTATTAAATAGTTAGATAACTAGATATCTAAAAATCTCGATGTGTTAATTTTTAATAAATGATATTTGTCATAAAGGATGGCGTGAATCCATCCAGTTTTCATCGTGCTATCTAACTGTTGTTCTGTTGATTCTTGTTCTTTTCAACTATAGGGAATCAGACAGCGCTTTTAGGAATTTCTCGATGTATTCGTCATTACGCTTGTAGTAAGTCCACGAGCCAATGCGTTTTGATGTCACTAACTTTGCACGCTGTAGGTTCGAGAGGTAAGAAGAAACGGTAGATTGAGATAGGCCACTCTTCTCCTGAATAATGCTAACGCATACCCCCTCAACATCAGTATCAACGAGTTGTTTCTCTAAGTTAAAGTGCTCTTGAGGCGACTTAAGCCAATGAAGAATATCTCGGCGTACAGGGTTGTTGATGGACTTTAAAATTTCGTTCACGTCTGACATGGTGTTTGACTGCTATTTCTGATTTAAGTGAAATATACCCTCGAAACTAGGATATCGCAATATGTCGATGTCAATTTTCGGTGTCTGCCAATCCGGCGTTACGGGATCTGAGTATCGATTTGTTTTGGTAAAGCTTATTCGCTATTAACGAATGAACAATCCCCAAGTTACTCGCTCAAAGCAAAGTAACTTAGGGATAAGACTCAATTTTAGGCGTCTACAGACATCTCTATTGGCGTATCTTTCAGGCTTTGACTTGAGACTAAAGCGCTTGTCCGTTAACCGACAATTTCACATCAATGTTGCCACGAACCGCATTTGAGTAAGGGCAAACTTGGTGCGCCGTTTTCACAAGCGTCACAGCTTGTTCTTGCTCTAGATCCAGTTCAATCGATAGAGCAACATTTAAAGCAAAGCCACCGTTTTCATTTGGTCCGATACCCACTGTCGCAGTCGTTGGCGCTGATGCGATTTTGATTTTCATCTCTTTAGCTACATGAAGTAGAGCATTTGAGAAACACGCAGAGTAACCCGCAGCAAATAGTTGTTCTGGGTTGGTCGCTTCACCTGTTCCGCCCATCTCTTTAGGGTAGCTCAACGCTACTGAAAGCAGGTTGTCATCAGTAGAAACTTGGCCGTTACGACCCGCCGTTGCAGTAGCAGAAGTTGTGTAGAGTGTTGTCATTGTCTTAGTCCTTAAAATAATTGTGTAAAATTAAATTGCGCACAATCTAATGTTGAGGTTAGCTTAATTGATCAAATATATGTGTGCAAGTATATTGTGTGCAATTTAATTTATTGACGAGGTGATCGTGAGCGATCAAGATGAATATCTAAAGTTAGATAATCAGGTGTGCTTTGCGCTTTACAGTGCTTCAAATGCTATGAGCCGAGCTTATCAACCTCTACTGAAAGCGCTTGATCTTACTTATTTACAGTACATTGTGATGATGGTGCTTTGGGAGCAGCAAGAGATAAATGTCAAAGCGTTAGGCGCTAAAACACATTTAGATTCAGGAACCTTGACTCCATTACTTAAGCGTTTAGAAGCAAAAGGTTATGTGCTTCGTACACGTAGTGCTGAAGATGAACGAGTGCGAGTGATTACGTTAACTCCGGTAGGGACTGAACTCAAAGAGCGCGCACAAACTGTCCCAGAAGAGATATTTTGTCTATCTAAGATGAATGAAAGCGAACTTAAATCGCTCAAAGCGCAATGTGAGCAGTTACTTGATAACTTAACTCAATAAGAACGTTTTTTAAATCTCAGTAATAATGTGCAAATAATGAAAAAGCCAGTGAGTACCTACTGTTAATATCAGGTACTCACTGGCTTTTTGTGTTTTGGAGTGAGTTTGAAGTACTTGTTTAGCCTCCACTCAAGACCACGTACATATCACCACGGCAGCGGTTGATGCTGTGTATCTATCAACTCATAAACCAAGACACGAAAATCAAAGCACCAAAACCGAATGTCGCCATCAGTGCGGTGTCTCCACCGGCAGCAGTATAGCTGCCTTCGCTTTGTAGGTGAGGGAAGTCTGGTCTACGAACCTTAACCACCATTGCTAGAGGGCCCCATATCGCTAGGAACACCAACACCATGCCTGCATAGTCCAGCATGCTTACAAATTGACTAGCGAATAGCTCTGCTAATACCAAAGGTAAGATGAAGGTTAGAGCATAAGCCAACGCTTTGTTGTTGGTAACGGCATCTTTGTTTTGGTCATACAGCGCCATCGACACGCCGAGGAAAGAGGTCACTAAAGCTAATGCTGAGAACAGTGCAATCACTACTTTCAACCAAGCAGACTGTCCGCTAAACGCTGAAATCAGTTCTGAAATGTTGTGGAACTGGCTGATCGCATCTGTGCCAAGGTTACCGATAATCGCAAATAACCAAGTGAGGTAGCACACGAGTGGAATCACAGAACCTAAAAGAATCATATTGCGGATCTGCTTTTGAGTCGCTTCTCGGTTGTAGATAACCAGTGATGGGATCACCACCATAGAGGCAAAGCTAGTAAAGATAACGGCGCTGTATTGAACCACATCGTTGGCTGTGTAGTTGCTAGTTTGCGTCAGGTAATCCAAACGAATATTGCTAAATAATGATGCGATAACGATAAACAACATGACTACCATCAAGATGAACAGTCCGCGGTTCAGTTTGTCGATATAAGATTTACCCGAGACGACGATAGCGCCCATCAATAGGCTGAAAACCGTATAAGCAGCAGAAGCAGAGATGTTCACGCCAACGTCGAGCAGTAGTTTATGGATGATGTCACCCACGCCCAAGATATAAGCGATGAGCATGCAGACCAGCAGCAGGTAAAAGAGTGCATTGATAAAGTGTTTACCTTTGCTACCCAAAGTTAGGTAAGCGACACTGCTCATGCCAGTGTTGTCTTTGGTTTTGGTGCATGCTTCTGCTAATAGGAGTGCAGAGTAAGTGGTGCCGATAAAGATAAGTAGCATCAGCACTGAGCTGATCATGAAGCCAAATTGGGCCAACACCATGGGAATAGCAAGCATGCCAGCCCCTAATGCAGTCCCTGAAAGAATCAAAGAACTGCCGAATAATTTCATATTCAAGATAGCAACCTCAAAGTATCCAATTAATTTTTAGTTGGATTGTAAATATTTGTTGCCAAGCCTAACAAATTACTCAGTAAAGTTAGGGGTTAATTTCTAATTATTTTTGAATTTTTCTAAAAAATTTAAGCAGGAATTTACAGTGAATATGAGAGGCTGATTAAAGTATGCCTTTTCTGAATTGTTTTAGCGTTTCAATAACGTCTGTAAATTTCTGACTGCTCAAAATTTGCTAATTTATCACTGGTTAGGCTGCGCTGTAATTTCATCAAAATCAATTCAGATGCTTGCTTTTTTATGAACCCTTGAATGTTACTTTGTTTATATACTGGTGGTTTGTCGTAAATGGAAAGATCTGTTGTCGTAGATGCCACTCGGTCGTTTGGCGTTTCGATCTTATTATCCTCACACCAATTATGTGGGGGTGTTATGTATCGTTTTTTGTTTTGTAGTTTCGCGCTTGTTCTCTTGTATCCAACGGCGATTGATTTGTATTTGGTGGGCTTGCCTCAAATCGTTGCTGATCTAAATGCCTCAGAGGCGCAGCTTCATGTCGCGTTCTCCATCTATCTCGCAGGTATGGCAACCACCATGTTGTTCGCTGGTAAATTTGCCGACAATGTAGGAAGAAAGCCTGTTGCGATTTTTGGTGCGATTGTCTTTGCTATCTCTTCGATGTTAGGCGGGATTGTGACCAGCGCGGAACCGTTTCTTGCAGTGCGTTTTTTTCAAGGTGTAGGTGCAGGTTCATGTTATGTGGTGGCATTCGCTATTTTGCGAGATGTGTTAGACGACCAAAAGCGTGCCAAGGTGCTGTCGATGATGAACGGTATTACCTGCATCGTACCAGTGATTGCGCCCGTGATTGGCCACTTAATTATGACTGTTTATCCTTGGCCGAGCCTGTTTACGACGATGGCGAGTATGGGCGTTATCGTGTGTTTTCTCTCTGTGTTAGTGCTAAGAGAAACCAAGCCGAATGGTCAAGATTCTGAAGTGACCAAAGTTTCTGTGTCTCACACCACTTCAACCGAAACCTTCAAAGATCCCTTATTTATCAGTCGAGTGATCATCACTAGCTTAGGTGTGACGGCGATTCTGACTTACGTGAATGTATCTCCAATGTTGATCATGACTGAGCTTGGCTTCGACCGTGGTCAGTACTCTTATATTATGGCGCTCACAGCACTGGTTAGCATGTTGGTGTCGTTTTCAGCGCCGTTTGCCCTGAATGTGTTTAAGCAGAAAAGCTTGATGCTGACATCTCAAATATGTTTTGTCATTGCGGCTGTCTTATTGCTTGCGTCGGTTAATGGTGGGTTAGGGCATTATGTCACGCTGTTAGGCTTTGCTTTTGTGTGTGGTGGTTTCTCGCTAGGTTTTGGTGTTGCAATGAGCCAAGCATTGAGTTGCTATTCACAACGAGCAGGCGTCGCGAGTTCGATATTGGGCGTTTCTCAGGTGTGTACCTCGGCATTGTTTATCTGGTTTATGGGTGTGCTCGGGTTCAGTGCATTGAATATGTTGGTATTTATACTTGCTGCTGGTGGAGTTATCAGTATTGCTCTAATACTATGGGTAGGTCCTTCCCAAGTTAAAAGTGATTATGAAGAAGCCACTAGCTCGTCTTGATTTGAATTTATTGTTCACTCTGCAATTGTTGTTGCAAGAGCAGAGTGTTTCAAAAGCTGCCAAAAAGCTTAACGTCACGCCTTCAACGGTGAGTAAATCACTGACCAAGCTTCGAGATTGGTTCGATGATCCTCTGTTTGTGAAAACACCAAGAGGTTTAACACCGACACCACTTGCGCTAAGTATGGTGAAAGATCTTCAAGACTGGCTGCAGATTGGCAGTCAAATCCTCACGACTCGCGGCGACGATGCGCCCAAAGATGTGCGTTTGAATCTAGAGGCCGAATCCCCTCTGTCACTGATCATGCTTAACGAGCTGACGCAAAGCGTGTATCAACGCTATCCTGATGCAAAGATCAAAATACGAAATTGGGACTATGACTCTATAGACTCTATCGTGCGTGGTGAATCTGATATTGGTTTTTCAGGGCGAGAAAGCCATCCGCGTTCGAAAGAATCTCTAGACGCGCTGCCGTACTTCATCGATTTCGAGATCTTGTTCCATGATTTGCCCGTCGTGTATCTAAGAAAAGATCACCCAGCCATACAGGATGAGTGGAATCTTGAGGCATTCCTCAAATACTCTCATATCAATATTGTGTGGGAAAAAAGCGAAACATGGGCGTTGGATGAAGTGCTTACCGACTTGAAGGTAGAGCGAAATATCGCCCTTACGCTTGCAGGCTTCGAGCAATCTTTGTTTATGGCGGCTCAACCCAATCACACCATGATGACTGTCGCGCCCAATTATTGTCGACGTTATATAGATCAACTTCACCCTAACCTTACCTGCTTACCCATCCCTTTAGATGAAGAAAATGCTAACAAGCTGCTGATCCCCTTCACCATGATCTGGCATAAACGCAACGCCTACAATCCCCTTATTCTGTGGTTAAAAGATACGCTCAGATCGCTTTACCAATTTGAATCTGAACAAGGAAAAGACGAGAAAAATCTCTAAAAGGTTGTTGACCTGACTACAACTTCATAGTTTATCTTTGCTACCGAAATGAGAGGGGAAGTACATGTATCGTATCTCTGAACTGGCGGAATTAGTTGGGCTGAGTCGCTCAACATTGTTGTATTACGGTAAGCTAGGCTTGATTGAAGCTCAACGTCAGAACAATGGGTATCGTTTCTACTCTGAGAAGGACTTGCAACGTGTTCGCTTGTTACAGCAACTGCAAGCGGGTGGGTTGACACTTAAAGAGTGCCAAGCCTGCTTAGATGCAAAAATAGAACGTAGTTTGTTGGAAAATCGCCTGAAACAATTGGACGAAGAGCTTGTTCAAAAACAGCGGTCACGTGACCTATTAGCCGCAATGCTAGGTGAAAGTGGCTTAGAAGAGTGGCATGAGTCGATGGATAAGCTTGCGCCAGATGCACACCTCGATTGGTTAATTAAGCAGGGCTTTGATGAGAAACAGGCTTTGCGATTGAAGTGGTTATCGAAAGATATGAATGAACATGATCAATACATGGCTGATTTTGGTGCGATCTTTGAGGGTTTAGAGCGCTTAGGGCCTGGAACGGCTGAAGATACTTTAGCGGCGATGTCGCAAGTTCCGTTTTCACCTAAACACGTGCTTGAGATCGGCTGTGGTAAAGGCATCGCGACTAAGGTGTTGGCGAAAGCCTTAGTTGAATATCAAACGGACGTGCAAATAACAGCGTTAGACAATGATCAACCAAGCTTGGATATTCTGATTCAGCAAGCACAGGCTCTTGGCTTAGAAAGCAACCTAAAAACGGTATGTGCAAGCATGATGGATTTACCATTTGAGGCGAAGTCGTTCGACCTAATTTGGTCTGAAGGTAGTGCGTACATCATGGGTGTTCAGAAGGCGTTAAAGCAGTGGAGAAAGCTACTGACTGATGATGGCATCTTGGTCGTCAATGACTTGGTGTGGAACACCGAGAACCCAAACAAACAAATCAAAGCATTCTGGCAGAAAGAGTACCCAGATATGACGACGGTTTCTGAGCGTATCAAACATGCAAAAGCGGCGGGCTATCAAGTCTTGGACGAATTTGCGATGAGTGATGCCGGTTGGCTTGCTTATTATCAGCCTCTTCAGAAGCAAGTCGAGGCCTTGAAAGTGGCAATGCCTAACTCAAAAGCGCTCGCAGATTGCGACAATGAAATTAAACAATTTTTCAATCACAACAAACCTAAGAGTGAATCCTTTGAAGATCCTCAAGGCTCTTCCAAGCGTGATTTTGATTATCACTTCTTTGTGTTGAAGAAAGTACAGTAAGTGAAGAACACCATGAAATTTAGACAATATGATTCAAGCGAGATCGAAACGGTCACTCAACTTTTTACTCAAACCTTTGCTGATTCAGAAGGGGAGAACGAAGGTAAAACTATTGGTAAGCTTGCCAATGATCTTTTGACGACCACGGATTCGGCAGAACTACTTTGTTTTGTCGCGGAAGATGATTCTAACGAGTTGGATAATAAGATTGCTGGCGCGATTATCTTTACTCCGCTCACACTTGATGATGACACGAAGGTATATCTGCTTTCACCAGTAGCGGTGAGCACTAGAGTTCAAAAGCTAGGCATTGGTCAAAAGCTGATTCACTATAGCTTAGATACTCTAAAAGAACAGGGTGTTGAACTTGCAGTGACATACGGTGATCCGAGCTACTATTCAAAAGTAGGTTTTGAAAGCATCACGGTTGAGCAGATCCCTGCACCATTTGAGCTGAGTTACCCTCATGGTTGGATTGGTCAATCGCTAATTGGCAGTGAAATCAGAGTGGCGAGTGAACGGTCGAGTTGTGTTAAAGCTTTGGCTCACCCCGAATACTGGTAACCGCTTGCAATAAAAATTGAGAAAAATAGAAAGCCCATCAGGTATTGCCTGTTGGGCTTTCTTGTTATGAGTAGAAGATATTCGTCATGCTTTAATGTGAACTTTGAACGAATGTTCAAAATAAAGCTTGAACGATCGTTCTATTTTGATCTATATTGTTTTCACACCAGCGGAGCGCATTCAATAATTGCTCCGTGATTGAACAAATTTAGAATCATAAATTGATAGGGATAGAACAATGAGCAACTTCAAAATTCATTCAATAGAAACCGCGCCAGAGCAAAGCAAACCTATTCTTGAAGGCGCTAAAAAGCAGATGGGTCGAGTTCCGGGGCTCTGGGGTGTGTTAGCTGAATCTCCAAACACACTTAAGTCTTACACTCAGCTGCATCAGGCGTTTAATGACTCATCTTTCGATGCTGAAGAGCTAACGGTTGTTTGGCAAACTATTAACGTTGAACACGAATGTCACTACTGCGTACCTGCACACACAGGCATCGCACACTCAATGAAGGTTGATCCTGCAATCACCGAAGCACTGCGCAATCGCACGGCTTTACCAACTGAAAAGCTGCAAGCTCTGCATGACTTCACACTAAGTATGGTCCGTAATCGCGGCAATGTGCCTGAAAGTGAAATGGCAGCATTCTTCGAAGCGGGCTACGGTCAACAGCAAGTGTTAGAAGTGATTCTTGGTCTATCTCAGAAAGTGATCAGTAACTACGTAAACCACGTTGCTAAAACACCAGTAGATAAAGTATTTGAACAGTTCGCTTGGCAAGGTTAATTGCATTGAAGCAAACCAATATATGAAATGATGAAAGCCCCGCTCAGTTGAGTGGGGCTTTGTTGTTTTGGTCTGAATAGAATTTAGAAAGGTAATCTAGTTTGCGTGCCTAGCGATTATCTTGGCTAGTGTCGCAACCCCTTCTTTCCACTCTTTACTCTCTTCAATATTGGCGACAGTGAAGCGCAAGCAGTGTTTATATTGGTCATTCGTTCCAAATACAGTGCCGGGTAATATGCCTAATTTGTGTTTCAAGCAATCTTGATAAACGGCGTAGCTGTCGACTGATTCTGGCAGTGTTATCCAGTTTAAAAAAGAACCTTCAGGCTTTGATAGGTGGTATCGCCCGACAAGGTGCGGGTAGCTATCCAATGCTTGTATTAACAGGCTTTGGAATTGCTTTTGATTGGTTTGATAGAGGCGCTTCATCTTAGATAAATGGCTGCGGTATTTGCCTGTTGTGAGAAATTGACCCACTGCCGATTGCATTAGGTTCGAGCTGCCCATGTTGTCACATAAGAGGTACTTTTCGATTAAAGGTTGATAGCGGCCCGACAATAACCAACCGATTCGTAGGCGTGAATCTAAGGTTTTAGACATTGAGTTGACGTAGATGACTCTATCTTGATCATCAAGCTCTTTGAGGCTCGCGATTGGTGTATCGAATGACAAGCTACCGAATACATCGTCTTCGATAATTGGTAGAGATCCAGAGATTTCCAATAATGCCTTTCGATTGGCCAATGGCATCCGTGAGCCGGTTGGATTGGTAAAGTTTGGCGTTAGCAGTAAGGTTTTCACTTCCCATTTGTCCAACGCACTCTGTAGTGATGGAATATCAATGCCGTGGCTAACACTGCTGGGAATTTCTAGAGCTTGCAAGCCAAGCGACTCTAGCAAAAGTAGGTTACCAAAGTAACAGGGTGACTCGACCGCTACGATGTCGCCGGGCTGGGTGAGTGCACGCAGTGCCAAACTGATCGCTTGCTGCGCGCCATGAGTAATCGCAATCTCTTTCGATCCCGCAGGTACACCAAGATCATGGGTGATCTTTAACAATTGCTTTACTAATTGTTCATCGCCAGGAGGTAGTTGGTAATAACCGGGAAGTTGAGTTTGTAAGCGGCTGTGGCGACCGATTTCGGCGTACAAACTATGAATTGCGGGGTTGTTGATGTTCGGGTGTGCTGAGCCTGCCAACAATTTTAGACGACCTTTGGGACGAGAAAGTACAGATTTGGTGACAGACAACAGGTCGACTTTTTGAGGCTGGCTAGGTGTATCCCAATTGGTGGTATTGGGAGTTTTTACGCGATAGCCAGATTTAGGTACCGAATAAACCCAGCCTGTTGCTTCCAGTTCTTGATAGGCGCGAATCACGGTATTTTTGCTCACGCCAAGCTGTTCGCTTAGTTGACGAATTGAGGGAAGGCGATCGTCTGGATGAAAAAGCCCTTTATCTATCTGAGCCTTAATATGTTGTTCGGTAGCAAGATATTTATTGCCGCTGAGTTCTGCTTCCACGTTGTTTTCCCTCGTTGCTCAATCTGAATCTGTAACCATTTAAAGTGTTATACCTGTATCTTTATTAGTTATCTGTACCCAACTAAGGTAACAGCATTGATGAAGAGTTGACCAGAGGTTTGTAATGCTGATTAAAATGATTCCGTTCGTGTTTGTAATATTGTGGTCGTCAGGCTTTGTTGGCGCACGTCTTGGCGTGGAATACGCCGAACCCGCGACGTTACTTTCACTTAGGATGGTGGCCAACGTGGCGCTGTTCTTGGTTTTGATTGCAATCCTTAAACGTCGCATTCCTCGTGGTCGAGCATTTTTCCATGCTTGTGTGGTTGGTATTTTGATTCATGGTTTCTACCTTGGTGGAACCTATCTGGCGATTGATATGGGGATGCCCGCTGGATTGAGTTCTCTACTTGTCGGCTTACAACCGATTCTCACCGCATTGATTATGATCAGCTGCACTTCGCAGCGTTTTAATTTCGCACAATGGGTAGGCTTAGCCCTTGGTTTTATCGGGATTAGCTTGGTATTGATGGGCAATATTGAATGGCAGTCTGACGACCAAAAAGGCTTGGCGACATTGTTGTGTTTGGTTTCTTTGGTTGGTATTACCTGCGGGACTCTGTATCAGAAGCGCTTTTGTCAGGGCACAGATATGGTCGGCGGTGCGATGGTGCAATACTTGGCGTCAGCTGCGCTGTTTCTGCCTTTTGCGATGCGCTACGAAACGATGCAAGTGAACTGGACGGTAGAATTTACATTGACTCTAATCTGGCTGGTGGTCGTTCTATCTTGTGTCGCAATATTGTTGTTGCTTTACATGGTTGAACACGGAGCATCTTCAAGTGTCGCATCGGTGTTCTATCTTGTTCCGCCGACAACCGCGATTCAAGCTTGGCTTATTTTTGGTGAGTCGTTCGACATCTATGGCGCAATGGGTTTTGCTCTGTCAGCGACTGCGGTTTACCTGGTGGTGAAGAAGCCGGAATGGCATAAGGGTCGTAGGCGAACCGTGTTAGATCGGTAATGTGTACACCAAAACTAACCTGACTCAAAGTTCGTCGCTAGAAACAAAAAAAGAGCCTGAATAGATTCAGGCTCTTTCTGTATAAAATGTTGGCTAGCGAATTTTGATTAGCGTTTCATCAAGCAAGCGTATGCCGTTGTAAACGGTGCTTCTTGGTATTGCTTCAGGCCAGTTTCTTTGAACTTCATCATTAGAGGGTTGCGCTTTAGGCTCTCTTTGATGTCAGCAGGAGAAACAACCTCAACGTTTAGGCCGTCGATCAGTTGGATTGCAGCTTCTAATTTGAAACCAAAGCCACCACCAGCAAATTTGCCTTTAGTTTGGCGTTGGCGAATCACAACTTTATCTACTTGGTAATCTTCCATTAACTTTGCAAAAGAGAATTGAAAGTCTTTCATATTCTGTGTGTCGTTTGCGTCGCTAATTGAAACTTTAGAAACTCGGCAATCAGGAATGTTAAATACACCATCAGACAGAGAAAGAAGACAGATGACTGCATCGTTACCTTTGATTTCAACACCACAAATTTTCATGTTCTTACCTACTTATTTTAGAGCCCTACATTATGGTGTTATTTCTCACACTTCTCCAGTATTTGAGTATGTATGTCGTAAATAAGTGCGATATTTCCTCTTGCAATAACCTTTTCAAGTTGATGTTTGGTTAAATGCTCAACGGCTGACTATTGGGTCGTGTTTGCTATGCGACTAGGTTCGCAAACTTTTAGCTGGCTTTTATATTGATACTGTATATTATGCGCGCGTCCTTATTTATTGTGTGGTTACTACCCCCCTTATGAGTATCAACAACCTATCTATTAAGAGTAAAATTGCGATCCCGCTGTTGGTGATTGTGATTGTTTTTTCTACCGTTACTGTGCTTAACGTTATCAGATCAAATGCTCAAGCAGCGATCAATAACGAGCTCAATAATGTGGTTCAGCCGGTTCTAGACAACCTAGAAGATGGCTACCGAGACATCTACCAAATTATCGCCTCGGCGCAAGGTCTGTTACTTGCTAAAGACCAAGCGGCAATCGAGTACCAAAAGTTCGAATTTAAAGACAACGCTTACAAAGCGGTTCCTCGTTTCCAAAGTGTCGAAACTTTGTATCAAGCAGGCGTGCTGGATCCATCTTCTCGTGGTGAACTATCAAAGCTTGTGAATGCGATGAGCAACTGGGTGACACTGCACGAGCCAATGTTTGCGGATCCGGCAAATGCGGACCAATACAATATAGATTACTCACCAGCGTTAGACGCTGAGTTTGCGATTATTCGTAAGCAACTGCGTGACATCAGAACGCTGATTGAACTAAAGCAGAAAGAGCTTCGTCAGCAAGCTGATGATTCAATTGAATCAAGCAAGTTGATCATCGAAGTGGGTATGGCTGTTGCTGTACTGGCAGCGCTTTTCGCGATGTGGTTATCGAATCGATTTATTGTTCAACCAATCCAGAACGTAGAGAAAGCGATGAATGAAATCGCTTCGGGTGATGGCAACCTATCTCAGCGTATGAAGGTAGAAGGTAATGATGAGATTGCTCGTTTGAGTTCCGCTTTCAACCAGTTTGTTGGCAAGATCCACGTAACTGTCGAACAAGTGGTACTTACATCGAATGCGGTTCGCTCAGAAATGGAGAACATCAAGTCGTTAACTCAGAGCGTTGCTGAGTTCTCATCGAACCAGCAGCGAGAAAGTGAAGTTGTTGCGGCTGCGGTTCATGAAATGCGAGCAACGAGCGAAGTTGTCAGTGGTAATGCATTAGATGCAGCAACGGCAAGTAATGTTGCAAACCATGAAGTGGAATCGGCTGATACCACACTTGGCTTAACGGTGACGTCTATTGAACGCCTTGCACAAGATATCGAGAATGCGGGTGGTGTGGTTCAAGAATTGGATACGGACGTGAAGAACATTGCTTCAATTCTTGGCGTGATCAAAGGCATTGCAGAGCAAACCAACCTGCTTGCATTGAATGCAGCGATTGAAGCTGCGCGTGCGGGTGAACAAGGCCGTGGCTTTGCGGTTGTTGCTGATGAAGTACGTGCACTAGCTAGCAAAACTCAAGACAGTACTGGTGAAATCCAATCTATGATCGAACGCTTAGAAGTGGGTGCGAAACACGCGGTTGGCGTGATGACTGAAAGCAAAGCGAGTGGCGAGAAAACCATTGTTCAAGCTGGAACGGCGGCGTCTTCATTGAGTGAGATTCGTAACTCAATCGGCAAGATGAATGACATGAACACACAAATTGCAACGGCGGCTTCTCAGCAGTCTCAAGTGTCAGAAGAAGTGAACATTAATGTTCAACGCATCGCAGAAAGCACCATGCAAATGGTTGAGATGGCGAGCAGCGCAGAAAATGCATGTATGGCATTGGCCGAACAGTGTGAAGCGTTAGATAGCCTAGTTTCTCAGTTTGAAGTTTAGTCTTCAAAACTAGGCAGACGAATATGAGCTGATAATGGTTGCTCGTATTGGCTTCATTAATCAGATCTTTTCGAAAAAAAGCCCGTACTCTATGAGTGCGGGCTTTCTTTTTGAATGCGTGACTGGTTTTTGGACCTAATCAATCATTCAGTGTTAGCTGCTGCGACCGTCTTTGTATGTATAACGGTAGTCAACTTTTACGTTCGCTTGGTAATGAACATCGCCGTTCATGTTAGTGATTTTCTTCACTTCCATATTCGCGTCATCAATCTTGAACGAATCGTATTTGGTTGTTTGTTGGAACTGTGGCAGTTCTCTAGAAAGCTCAAAAGGTGTCTTTGCGCTTAACTCATCCATAAGGTTAGTTCCTGCATCGTATGCTTCCGCTTCAGTAACAAATGTATCAGACTTTAGCGTTGTTTCTTGAATCGTTGTTTTGGTTGCTGCGAACGCTGTTGTGCTAAGTACAAGAGTTGATGCAAGTATGATTAATTTTTTCATAGGAGTACCTTACTGTGTTGAAGTACCTGTGTTCCGGTACAGAACCAACATATCAATGAAGTGGTAAGATGAGTGTCAGAAGAAAAGACGATTTTGTTAGTATTAGGTAAGGAATATGGAGAAATGTCAGGTGTTGGTTGGAATGATTTTGACCGATTGTAGGTGGCGTAGATTTATGCACAGCGCATATCAAGCAAGGTGACACTGATATCTATCTTCAATACACTGTATGGGTAACCAAAGTTCAGCATAAGGTAAAGGCATGGCCAATTGGGAAGGGGTAAGCGAGTTTGTTGCAGTAGCTGAGCGTGAGAGCTTTACTGGTGCCGCGCAGAAACTCGCTACGTCAGTGGCTCAAATCAGCCGTAGAGTAGCAAACCTAGAAGAACGGCTCGCGGTGAAGCTGCTTAATCGAACGACTCGAAAGGTCTCTCTTACAGAGGCCGGGCAACTCTACTATCAACAATGTAAGTTGCTGGTAGAGGGGTTAGAAATTGCGGAATTAGCCGTAACGCAGATGCAATCGACGCCGAAAGGTTTGTTGAAGGTGACTGCGCCCGTGACCTATGGTGAACGCCAACTTGCGCCAATACTTCATCAATTCTTAAAGCTTCACCCGCAAGTCGAGCTAGAGCTGATGCTAACCAATCAAAAACTCGATTTGATCGATTCGGGTGTTGATGTGGCGATTCGTCTTGGTCGCTTAGAAGATTCAAGCCTTGTGGCAAAGAAGCTCTCCCAACGACAACTCTATGTATGTGCTAGCCCAGAATACATCGAACGTTATGGCGAGCCTCATACATTATCTGAATTAAATAATCACCAATGCTTAGTTGGTGGATTTGAACATTGGCGTTTCAAAGAAAATGGCCGACCTCGTTCGGTTCGTGTCAACGGACGCATTAAATGCAACAGTGGTTTAGCTTTATTGGATGCGGCGAAGCAGAGCATAGGCTTGGTTCAATTACCTGAATACTACGTAAGCGAAGACCTTGATTCTGGTGAGTTGGTAGAAGTGTTATCCGATTACCGAGACGATAAAGAAGGCATATGGGCGCTCTACCCGCAGAACCGTAACCTGTCTTCAAAGGTTCGATTGCTCGTTGATTTCCTTTCTGAGCAATTGGATTAGTTCTATGACCGAAATTCAGCGTCATTCAGCAAGTCAAAGTGAGTTGATACTCAGCGTGTTCGATACACTCGAACAACATTACGGCTATTTTGATTGGTGGCAAAGGGAGGACCCTTACGAGATCGTTTTAGGGGCTATTCTAGTTCAGAACACCAACTGGAAGAATGCAGAGAAAGCACTCATTAACTTAGGTGAGCAATGTAATCCAAGGTCGGTTGCTAAAATGGATTTTGATGAGCTTGCCCAGAAGATTCGCTCCAGTGGCTACTACAATCAGAAAGCCATTAAATTGAAGGCTGTGACCGAGTGGTTTTCGAAGTATCAATACGATATCTCGGTGGTTCGTGAGCAGGATAAAGACAAGCTTCGACAAGAGTTATTGGAAGTCAAAGGAATCGGCGGTGAAACGGCTGACGCGATTCTGGTGTATGCGATCGGTAAACCGTCTTTTGTGATTGATGCGTACGCAAGAAGGATCTTCACTCGTAATGGGCTCGATGTACCTAAGTCGTATGAGAAGTTTCGAGCCTTGATGGAAAGCACTATCCCTCTGGATACAAAAAGGTACGGCTACTATCATGGTTTGTTAGTCGAACATGGTCAGCAGTTCTGTAACCCCACCCCAAAGTGTCAAGATTGCCCACTAAACGTTATCTGTTTAGAAGCTAGAACTAAAATTCGTACTAAAACTTAGGCAGCTTAAGGTTCAATCTCTCCGATGGAATACAAAACCAACTCTTCTGGGTTGGTGCCTTCGCCAAGTGTTCGAATGTCTTCGCCTTCCTCTTTGAGTTGAAGAATGCACTTCATCGCCTTGTTCTGCTCTACACCAATAATGGTTTTCATCTCCGAAGCTGACACGCCAAAGCGCGTGGCTATCAGTAGATCGCGAACTTTCTTCTTGTCTGAATGAAACATGTTATCTACCTATCATTGAGTCGATGACCTTTGCAACGCATTAAGTTTAACTGACTTCTGTAGATTGGCACTCAAAGCTTACGATAAATAGGAAGTTAAAGGGAGGGAGGCTTTTAATGCGGTGTAGTAGAAGGCTTAAAATTTCGGGCTTCAGAATGGGGATTCTGAAGCCCGAAGTGTTTTTAGAGGTTAAAGATATAGAGGTAAAAGATCTTAGACGGTGAATCGACCCACTAGGTGGTAAAGTTCATTCGCGCGACTGTTGAGGTTCTGGCTACCTGTACGGTTTTGGTTTGCTAGTTCCGCCGATTGCGAGCTTTGGTCAGAAATCACCACAATGCGTTGAGATATCTCTTGGCCAACTATGTTTTGCTGTTCAGTCGCTGTAGCAATCAGTGAGTTCATGTCCATGATGGTATCGATCGACTCTTGGATCTTCGCCAGTGCAGCGGCGGCAGCGTTTGCTTCTTCCACCGTTTGAGCACTGCGGTTTTGGCTTGAATCCATTGCTTTTACTGCGGCATCTGAAGCGGCTTTTAGCTGCTCAATCATCTTGTGAATGTCGCCTGTGCTTTCCTGAGTTCGGCTAGCCAGTTTACGAACTTCATCGGCAACCACAGCAAAACCTCGACCCTGTTCGCCTGCGCGAGCAGCCTCAATTGCGGCATTCAATGCCAATAAGTTGGTTTGTTCTGCAATGTCTTGGATAACAGCTAATGAAGAGGATATGTTCTGCACATCGCCCTCTAAACGCGATACCACAGTGTTGGCTTCTGACACTTCGCTCGCTAGGCCGGCAACCGAATCTGCAGCTGCATTTACAATTTGTTGTGCCTCTTTTGCGTTGCCTTCAGCAAGCTTCGCTGAATCCGCGGCTTGGCTCGCATTGCTTGAGATCTCTTGCGCTGTTGTAGTCATTTCAGTCATCGCCGTTGCAACTTGTTCAGTTTCTTCACGTTGGCCTGTAGCAATTTCGTCGACCTGTGCAGCACGCGAAGACATGCTAGATGTTTCTGCTACTACTTGCTGACCCACATCGCTAACGCTGCGAATGATGGTTTGTAGGCTTGCCACAAAGGCATTGAAGTTTTCGCTGAGCTTAGTGAACTCAGGCGCTTTGAAAGTTTCCATGCGAGCGGTTAAATCGGCTTCGCCACTTGCGAACGCGCTGATTGAACGGTCAAATTGCTCAAGTGGCTTCATAATTGTTCGGTTTACCGCAACGGCAAACACGGCAACCACAAGGGCTATCAAGCCGCAAAAAATAGCGATGGCAGTTAAAGAGCTTTGCAGAGCTGCATTCGAACTCTCTTTCATTTGAGCGATAACGGCATCAATGTCGTCAGTGTAGAAACCAGTACCGAGCATCAAATCCCACTGAGGGATGAATATTGAGTAGCTCAGTTTTGGTAGTGCTTCCGATTGACCAAGTTTTGGAAAATAGTAAGTGGTGAATTCGCCCAGCTTGGAGTTCTTGATTAGGTCGCGGATTAGGTAATTGCCTTTCTTGTCTTGCAAGTCGTAATAGTTTTTACCAATGCCATCGTTGTTTTGTCCAACAACTACTCGAACACCTTTAGAGTCGTAACCAAATATGTAGCCAGACTCGCCATATTCGAGTGTTCTTAATGTTGGTAAGGCTTCTTCTAACGTTGCGCCTCTTTCCAAGAACGGGCTGATAGAAGATTGAGCCATTTGCAGATACGCTTTGAGTTCCTTTTCTTTCATCGCCATCATATTGCTACGCGTCGATTCTACTTGTTGTGCGGTTAGCTCGGTGCTCTTCATATACGTCACGCTCATCATTCCGATTGCCATCAGTAGCAGTGGAATGAAAGAGAGAATATAAAGGCGGTTTTTGATGGTTAGGGTCATGTCACGCTTCCTGTGTGATTGTCTCATGCAATTTTCAACACATTATTAATGTGGTTTCAAAATGTAAATGGGCTTGTTGTTTAATTGTTACCCTAGAGTGTTTTTGTTTTATAAATATGATGACGGTTAGATTTTTGGGGTGAGAAGCCTTGCAACTAGAGGCTTAAGCGCGAAAAAGTGAGTTTGTATCGATGCTTTTGAATTCGACGCTGCTTTGTTAGAATGCGACGCTTTGTAGCACCCTGCTATGTCTATTCGTTAAGTGAGAAATATTCATGAACAAAAGCCATGTGACTATTGGTTTAACTAACCCAAAGAGCCCGACAAACGTTGGTGCTGTTATGCGTGCGGCTGGTTGTTACCAAGTCAACGAAGTTAAATACACAGGGCAACGTTACGAAAAAGCCGCTAAATTTCATACCGATACCAAGAGTGCTGCGCGAACCATCCCGTTGACCGGTGTCGAGTCGTTTTTAGACAATCTTGCCCCAGAAACTAAGATCGTTTGTGTTGAACTCGCAGAAGGTGCAACACCACTGCCGCGTTTTAAACACCCAGAAAACGCTATCTATATCTTTGGTCCTGAAGATGGTTCGATTTCTCAAGATGTTGCCGATAGAGCGGATCATGTTGTGTACGTTCCAACAGTTGGCTGCATGAACTTGGCGGCAACAGTGAATGTGCTGCTTTACGATCGCCTTGCAAAATCTGATGAAATGGATGAGAGCAACGAGCTGATTAAGAAAAGCCGTGATAACCGTAATCACCTGCTAATCAAAGAAAAGTAAATCTCTGCTTCTAGTGTTATCTATCCCGTACGCAATCGGATATTATCTTGAGTTCATCACCAGATAATTGAAGGGTTAGATAACACCATGGAAGACAAGCAATTACTTGCCGCGCTACAACAGCACCCTGTCCTCGATCTATATCAGTTATTCCAAGAAGTTGGTCAAAATCGCTCTCTGTACGTATTGTTAGAGAAGCTATCTTCCCTTAAAGAACATCATCAACTGAGCACTCGTCTTAGTCCTTTTAAGCCTCACATCGAAGGGTTACTGGCTCAGTTCGATAGCACCACACCGGACAGTGAAATCCTCAAGGCGGTCGCTCTTCAGTCTGAGATCCAGCAACGGGGCCACAGTATGAGCCGTTACATCATGACATCGAACAATCATCGTCATTTTTCCCCGAATGCAGACCTAGTCATGTTTGGCGACTCGATCACCGAGTGGGCGCCTTGGGCGGATATTTTCCGTGATGTCTCGATGGTCAATCGCGGTCTAGCAGGGGATACCACAACTGGCATGTTGCGCCGTATTGATACCACGTTAAGTGTGAATCCAAAGCTGGTGTGTTTTATGGCAGGGATAAACGATTTAGCTCAAGGTTATGATGTTGAGCATATCTACCAGAACTACATTGATATGCTTCAGGTGTGGCAAGAAAAGGATATTCGAATCTTGGTGCAATCAACACTTTATGTTGGCTCAAAGCTACAAGGTTTGAATCCGTCTGTAGAGTTGCTCAATAGCAAAATAAGCGAGTACTGTGCTCAACAAGGCATTGCGTTCTTGGATGTGAATGGCGTGTTGTCACCAAGCAAGCTACTGTCGAATGAATACACGTGTGATGACTTACATTTGAATGCCAAAGCTTATCAGGCTTGGGCTGAGGTGCTTCGACCTAGAATTGAAGCGCTATTAAGAGGGTAACACTCTCTTATCGTATGTATTTAGAGTACCGAAAATAAGCAATAAGGACATCGATTTGAACCTAAGACAGTTGGAAGTCTTTTACGCTATTATGCAGACCGGAACCGTATCTGGAGCCGCGCGCAGCTTACATGTGTCTCAGCCTAACGTGACCCGTATTTTGGCGCACACTGAGCAGCAGTTGGGATTCGGGTTGTTTGAGCGTGTCAAAGGTCGGCTAGTGCCAACGGTAGAAGCAAAAACCTTACTGCCAGAAGCGGAAAAGGTGTATCAGCAATTGGGTCAATTTCGATCTCTGACCAACAAAGTGAAGCAAGGACATCAGCATTTACGCATTGGTGCGCCGCCGATTTTAGCCACTAAATTGCTGACTCCGGTAATAGCCCAAATGTCTCGAGAGCAATATTCCAATAAACAAGAGCTCTCTTTTGAATTGCTGACTGCCAATCGCGACGAACTGTGCTCTGGGTTATTGAAGCATGAACTCGATATTGCTATCGCGTTTGGTGACGAAGCTCCTCCAACTATATTGTCTGAGATGTTATTGACCGAATCTCTCAAGGCTTTGGTGCCAGCCAACACCATTGAGCGGTTACCTGCAGAATTAACCCTTGATGACCTGATCAATTATCCGTTGCCAATCATCGGGCTCGATAGCCGTGATCCCTTAGGTTTGCTGCTGCACCAAAGCTTGATTGCGCGAGATGATCATTATCACCACCCGATATCGGTACGCGGATACAGTGCAGCTGCCGAACTGGTCAAACACCAAGCAGGTTTTGCGATTGTCGATCCGTGGACGGCAGAGCAATACCAAAACGATGATTCTGTTCGCCTATTGCCACTGCAGCCAGCTATTCCATTCTCAGTATCTATTCTATGTGCTGAACATACGCCACAGTCGATTGCGGCCAAACAGTTCATTTCAGCACTGCAGGATCGTGTTAGCTGAGTTCTATCTATTTCATCTACCACCAAAAACCACTAGCCAATTTATAACCCATAACATCATGTTATAGGCGCCCGATGAATAGGCATTCGGCAGGGCTCAAATTCTTAATTAAAGTAAATCCATACAAGGACTTATTAAATAGGAATGCTCATGTCTATCGCTCAACCTTACCTTCTTTTTCTTGGGGATGTTACTGACCCACTCGCCGCAAAAACCGCTCGTGGTATCCACCAATGGCGACCTGAAATCTGCGTCGGCCAATTGCGTTTAACAGAAGAGACCGTTTCTCTTGGTTTAACGGATATGACCTTGCAACAGGCACAAGCGCAGGGAGCGAAAACGCTAGTTATTGGTACTGCCAATCCGGGCGGAGTGATCCCTGAGTCATGGCAACCAACCATAATGGCAGCTGCAGAAATGGGATTTGAGATTGCATCGGGCATGCACCAGCGCTTGAGTGAATTTTCACCGCTTGCTGACATGCAACAGCGAGGATTGACTAAGCTTCATGATGTACGCCATTTTGATGGTGCTCTTAATGTTGGTAATGGCAAGCCTCGTCAAGGTAAACGCCTGCTTACTGTCGGAACAGATTGCTCAGTCGGCAAAATGTTTTCGGCGTTGGCGATTGGAAAATCGCTTAAAGAAGCGGGGATATCTGCTCAGTTTAAAGCGACAGGCCAAACGGGTATCTTGATTGAAGGCAACGGTATTTCGATTGATGCTGTAGTCGCGGATTTTATTTCTGGCGCGGTTGAAGCAATCAGCCCGGATTTTACCGACCACGATTGGGACATCATTGAAGGGCAAGGTTCCTTGTTTAATCCGTCTTTTGCTGGCGTGAGTTTGGGGTTATTACATGGCGCACAAGCTGATGCCTTAGTGCTGTGCCATGAAGTAGGGCGACCACATATTCGCAACCTTCCTCATGCGCAATTGCCAACGATTGAACAGACCATTGAAGCTAACTTGCAAGCGGCGCGACTGACCAATCCAGACGTGAAACTGGTGGGTATCTGCTTGAACACGTCGGCGATGAGCATTGAAGATGCTGAGACATTGTGCCAAGAATGGACCACACTTTATCAAGTACCCGTGACGGATCCTGTGCGTTTTGGTGTACAACAGATTACTGATCATTTGCGACATTCACTTTAACGATTTCATCATTTCTACGTTTCCATTTGTTAAAGCGGATATCAACCGAGTGAAATTATGAAGATTACAGCAGAACCCATTACTATCGCGATGCAAACGCCTTTTCGCATCTCTCGTGGCAGTCGAACTGAGTGTCGCGTTGTTCGTGTTTACATTGAACATGATGGCAAACGAGCTCAGGGCGAATGTACGCCTTACCCACGTTATGGTGAGTCATCAGAGTCTGTGTTGGTGCAAATTCAACAAGCTTCGAGCTCTATTGAAATGGCCTTTGAGCGTGGTATGACGAATCCTGAAGAATTACGAGATCATCTTCAGTCTTCATTGACCGGAGGAGCTGCGCGTAATGCTATCGACTGTGCGCTTTGGGATTATCAAGCGCAGCAGAACGACCAGACCTTTCCGAATAGCTTGTTCGATCTACCAGCGCAGATTGTTACTGCAATGACAGTCTCGATTGGCACACCAGAAGCCATGGCAACACAAGCTCGTGATTATGTGGCGAACGGTGCGAAACTTTTAAAAGTGAAGCTTGATGGTGAGCAAGTGGTAGAGCGCGTGCGCACTGTCCGAGAAGCTGCTCCCGAAGTTAAAATTGTACTGGATGCTAATGAAGCTTGGACCGGATTGAATCTCGAAGAGCTGTTCAATCAGCTAACTGAGTTTGATATTGCGATGATTGAGCAACCTTTACCACAACAGCATGATGCCTCGCTGGCACACATCAAGCATCCTATCCCACTGTGTGCTGATGAAAGCTGTCATACCACTTCTCAACTGCCTTCGTTATTGGGAAAGTATGAAATGGTCAACATCAAGCTTGATAAAACCGGTGGTTTGACAGAAGCATTAGCACTTGCCGAAGAAGCGCAAAGGCTTGGTTTTACTTTGATGTCGGGCTGTATGCTTGGCACTTCACTGGCCATGCGTGCAGCGCTGCCTATCGCTGTGCAATCTGAAATTGTCGATCTCGATGGACCTGTATTACTTGGTCAAGACTTGTCGCCAGCACTGACTTATCGAGATGGAATGATCATTCTCTAATTCTGAACTATTCAGTTAGAACTCTCTCCATACAAAAATCGCATAGGCGTTAACCTATGCGATTTTTTTATATTGATAGAGTAATCACGTTTCTGTCGGTGAAGTCACTTTCTTCTCTCTCAAAACAGACAGTCTGGGGTTTATAAAATAATTGTTATAGTGTTTTATGTGAAATGTTAATGATTACTCTTGTTTTCATAGTTTCACTAAAACTATTTGAAGTGATTTTAAGTCGGGCTAACCACCTAACTGATTGAATCGTTGACCTTTACTGTTGGTTTTTGATGAGAAGAAGGTGGGGCGAGTGAGTAGTCGTGTCTCAAAGGTGATAGACAACAAGGACCGTTTTGAACGTCCATTTCCGATCAAGATTCCGCGTCGTAAGTGGTTTGGCTGGAAAGGCATAGAGTTGCGTTTGGTGCTGGCGTTAGCCATGTTATCGATGACTACCATCTTCCTCTCGGTAGTCTCCAGTTTCACCTTTGATAACCTAAATCAACGCCTTGTTGAGCTAAAAGAGAGTGAAATCCCCGCTTTAGATAACGCAGCTCGCTTAAATGACATGGTGCGTGTCATTATCACAACCTCATCTCAACTCAGTGATGCTGAATCCAATTTAGAGCGTAAACAAGCGATGATAAAAATTGAAGACGCTATTTCAGTCATGAATAGCGTTATGGTGCAATTTCCGGATTATCACTCCTATTTTAAAGATCTTATTGCTCAAGTTAACAATAGCCTCAGTCTGTTGTACCAAAGTGAGATTGAATCTGAACAGCTCAACCAAGAACTTCGAAATCTACTCGAAGGCTTTTACCCGCTATTGCAGCAAGCCAGTGATTCACTCGATAGCTTGCCTGAATCAGCCAAAGACCAGATCCAATACACGCAGTTAAAATCCCTGCTGTACTACCAATTAGGCTTGGTAGAAAAACTGTATAACGACTCCAGTTTTAATGAGCTGGATTACACCAGTTTACGACTTGAGCAGGTTGGAGAAGAATGGTGGCAGCTTTGGGTAAGTGGCGATCTAAGAAGTGCCTTTCCAGAACTAGATCATCAACTTACCGTGATTTACAACCTAGCCTCAAGTGATAGCAGCTTGTATGGGCTGAAAAATAAAGCGCTCGACCATCTCTATCAAGAGCAATATTTCTTACAAAACAGCCGTGAGCATTTGAATCAGTTAACGGTGCAGATTGAACGCAACACCAGCCAAGTGAACAGTAATATTGACCTGTCGATTCAACAGGCGCAGCACTCTTTGCAATCGAACCAACGTTTGTCACTTTTTCTCTCTCTTTTTAGTGTGCTGGCTGCCGCGGCTATCTCATGGTTCTACGTGCGTAAGAGCATTTTGGAGAGGCTTTTACAGCTGAAAGACAACATGTTTGCAATTTCTACCGGTCATTTAGATACCGAAGTTTCGATTCGTGGCAAAGACGAAGTGACACAAATGGCCAAGTACTTAAAGGTATTCCAAACCACCGCCAAAGTCGTGAAACAAACCAATCGAAAATTAGAGGCCGAAGTAGAAGAGCGAACCCTAGCCGAAGCCAAACTGCGTGTTACTCAAGATGAGTTAATCCAAGCAGGAAAACTGGCAGCGTTGGGGCAGTTAAGTGTTGGCATTACTCACGAGATCAACCAACCATTAACGGCGGTGAACAGTCATGTTCGAAGCGCGCAACTGTGGTTAGGTAAGCAAAGACCAGATAGAGCTGAAGAGAACCTTCAAAAGATTGAAGTCCTGCTAGATAAGGTGGCGGCAATCACCCGTCACTTGAAAGCCTTCTCACGCAAGAGTGACGGCAAAATTGATAACGTCGAGGTGGATAAGGTGATTGGCGATGCGATCGACCTTTTTGAAACTCGGCAGAGTAGGGTGCTGATTCACTATTCCCCACAAAGCGATCAAATGGTGCGAGCCAACAGCATTCGCTTGGAGCAGGTACTGGTGAATTTGATCAGCAATGCTCTGGATGCCGTTGAACATAGGGAGCAGCCTCTGCTCAGCATCTCCACTCAAGAGTATCCGAACACTATTCAAATTGCAGTTAAGGACAATGGATTAGGGATACCCGAAGAGGACATCCCTTATCTGTTCGACCCATTTTATACCCGTAAGACAACAGGTAAGGGGCTCGGGCTCGGTTTGTCTATCGCATACAACATAATTAAAGACTTTGGCGGCTCGATTCACGTGGAATCAGTTGAACACCAAGGCACCACCTTTATCGTCACTCTACCAAAAGGCACAGACTCATGACTTCAGAAAAACACATAGTTCTTATCGACGATGAAACAGACGTTGTTGAAGCAGTGAGTGAAATGTTGGAGCTCGAAGGGTTTAGCGTCACTAGCTTTACCGACCCAAACCTTGGCCTTAAATCACTCAAAGCAAACAGTCAGTCGGTGGTGTTGTGTGATGTGCGAATGCCACAAGTCGACGGGCTTACATTGTTGAGCTCAATCCAACATCGCGCAGCTAACGTTCCTGTGTTACTGATGAGTGGGCATGGTGATATTCCTATGGCGATAGAGGCGATGAAGTTAGGTGCGTTCGACTTTCTAGAAAAGCCCCTCAATGCCAGTGAGTTGGTAGAAAAACTCGACTTGGCGTTAGCGCAGTGTCAGCACAATAGTCCTGCAACGTTAGACGACGATCAGGATACAGAACTACCCATTGAATCTGTGGTTATCGGCCAATCCAAGGCGATGGACACCATACGTAAGCAAGTGCTTGCGCTGTCTCATACAGGGGTTGATACCATCATTAATGGCGAGACTGGAACGGGCAAAGAGGTGATTGCTCGCGCCTTGCACCAATTTAGCCGTCGCAAGGTAAAGCCGTTTGTCGCAATAAACTGTGGTGGCATGACAGAGAGCATTATTGAGAGTGAGTTGTTTGGTCATGAAGCGGGCTCGTTTACCAGCGCCAATAAGAAACGCATTGGTAAGATAGAACAAGCCAATGGTGGTACTCTTTTCCTCGATGAAATTGAAAGCATGCCGATCGCAGTGCAGATCAAATTACTGCGCGTGATTCAAGAGCGAGTGATCGAGCGTGTTGGTGGCAATGAATTGATACCTGTCGATATTGTAGTCGTCGCTGCCAGTAAAGCTGACCTCGCAAGCCTCAGTGAATCTGGTGAATTCAGAGCCGACCTTTTCTATCGCTTAAATATTGCCAGTTTAAATCTTCCGGCACTTCGCCAACGCAAAGAGGACATTCAGGTGTTGTTCCGTCACTTTGTGATTCAAGCGAGCCACAAGTACAAGACGCGCCCATCAACGATTTACCCTGAACAGATACAACAACTCTGCCGACATGAATGGCCTGGAAACGTACGTGAATTACGTAATGTTGCTGACCGGTTTGTACTGGGTATTGTCGGAGATGGCTTTGATCTTCAATCGCCGATTTGTGAATCGACTGGGGAAGATTTCGCCTTTGAAAAGCAGATGGAGCAGTACGAGAGAAATGTACTGACCGAGGCGTTGATTGAAAGCGCTGGCAATATTAATGAGGTCTCGAGCAAGCTGAATCTACCACGTAAAACGCTTTATCGAAAAATGAAGAAACACCAGTTGGATAAAGAGAGTTTTAAAGCCTAAGTCTCGACGTTGGTTGTCAAATAGCAAAGCTAACCCCAAAAAAAGCTGAAGAAAAAAGCATAAGACAACAATGACCCATTTATCATTTAGTCGAATGATTAACTGTTTCAAGTAATTGTAATAAAAGAGTTTTAATATTTGGCACAAAGCGTGCAATCCCTACGTTGTGGGATCTGCCCACATGAGGTCACCTTAGAGAAAATCGGAATGACCGAATTAAGGAAGTTAGAAAATAATTGCTTGTTGCAAGGAGATACAAACATGAAGCAAATACTGAAAGGTTCGATTGCTCTGATACTCGGCGTTAGCTCAATGACAGCATGGGCGGCGACAGAGTCAGCAAACCTAGGACCTCGTCCCCTCTTTTTAGTCAACAATATGGACGAGAGCCCTTTGAAAACCAAGCTGCTCAGTTGTAGCGAAGGGCCTTTTCATCGTAGTGATTTTTCTATTGGGCATCGCGGAGCTGCAATGCAGTTTCCTGAGCACACTAAGGAATCCTACTTAGCTGCCATTCAGATGGGGGCGGGTGTCGTTGAGTGTGATGTCACTTTTACTAAAGATAAAGCGTTGGTATGCCGTCACTCGCAAAGTGATCTGCACACCACAACCGATGTGTTGGCGCATCCAGAACTTGCTAAGAAGTGTTCAGTTCCATTTAAACCAGCGAACCCAGCAACAGGTGAAGATGCTCAGGTTGAGTGTCGTACTTCCGATTTCACGTTGGCAGAGTTTAAGACGCTCAAAGGGAAAATGGATGGCGCGAATCCGAAAGCGACCACTGTCGAAGAGTACATGAATGGCACACCGGGTTGGAGAACTGACCTTTACAGCCAAACTGGGACACTGATGACACACGCAGAAAGTGCAGCACTATTTAAAGAGCACGGCGTGAAGGTGACACCTGAATTGAAATCGGCAGCGGTTGAGATGCCTTTCAATGGCTTCAGCCAAGAGATGTACGCGCAAAAGCTGGTGGATGAACTAAAAGATGCGGGCTTTGCACCTTCAGAGACTTACTTGCAATCGTTCAACCTAGATGATGTGAAGTACTGGATCAAAGCAGCACCAAAATTCGGTAAACAAGCCGTTTATCTTGATGACCGTGTTTACGAGCAAGCGGACTTTGTCGCTTCTGTTGAGAACATGAAAGAGCTGCACGATGCGGGTGTAAACATCATCGCGCCGCCCCTGTTTGCTCTGGTTGATTTAGATGAGAACAATGAACTGGTTGCGTCTAACTACGCCAAACTCGCTAAAGATGCAGACCTCGAGATTATCGCATGGACTCTGGAACGTTCAGGCCCACTAGCGCAAGGCGGCGGTTGGTACTACAAGAGCGTGAAAGATGGCATCAACAATGATGGCGACATGATGAAAATGCTTGATGTGCTGGCACAAGATGTTGGTGTCATGGGCGTATTCAGTGACTGGCCTGCAACGGTAACTTACTACGCAAACTGCATGGACAGCGACGCCTAAGTTATCTGGATTATTGAAGAATAATAAGAGAAAAAGTAGTGAACCAAAGAGCCTTCGGGCTCTTTTTTTACCACTTAAATTGGCGGGACATAAATGACCCAAATACCTACTTCTAGGTTGGACATGAATGACTCAAAACTTATTTCTGAATTTGGTTTTTCATTTAAGTTGTTGAAATGGTTTAAATAAAAATCTGGCACAAAGACTGCAATAGTGAAGGTGACTTTCAACAATAAGTAAAAGTAAGGTTTGAATATGAAAATCAGTGTTAAAGGACTGTTAATCGCTAGCTCATTACTACTTCCTTCAATGGCTATGGCAAGCGACTGCTCTAGCCGTGGTGTGTTAGACGATCGATACTGTGATGAAAACCAAGATCTAGTGGCAGATTCACCAAAGAACCCAGATGAATGGAATGATCCAAGCACACTTGTGTTTACCTACACACCGGTAGAAGATCCTGCGTTATACAAAGATGCGTTTGCCGACTTCCAAGCTCACTTAAGCAAGATCACGGGTAAGCGAGTGATCTACTACACCGTGCACTCGAACTCTGCACAAGTAGAAGCGATGCGTTCTGGTCGTTTGCACGTTGCTGGTTTCTCTACGGGCCCAACTGGCTACGCGGTTAACCTAGCGGGTTACGTTCCAATTGCAGTGAAAGGCGATGAGTCTGGTTTCCAAGGCTACAATCTGATCACCATTGTGCGTAAAGATAGCGGCATCAACACCATGGCTGATCTGAAAGGCAAAAAGGTTGCACACACTTCTGCATCATCAAACTCTGGCAACCTAGCTCCTCGAGCGTTATTCCCAGCTAAAGGGTTAGTGCCAGATGAAGACTACAAAGTGCTTTACTCAGGTAAGCATGACCAATCTATCCTAGGTGTGTTTAACGGAGACTATGATGCAGCACCTGTGGCATCTGACGTGTACGATCGTATGGTGGCAGCAGGCCGTGTTGATGATTCTGAACTTAAGATCATCTACCGTAGCCCGCGCTTCCCAACGTCTGCGTTTGGTTACGCGTACAACCTAAAACCGGAGCTGGTTGAGAAGATCAACGAAGCTTTCTTTAGCTACCGCTTCACACCTGAGATGAGCGCATCATTCAAAGGTGCAGACCGCTTCTCACCAATCAGCTACAAAGAAGAGTGGGACGTGATTCGTGATATCGCCCACGCGACAGGTACGGCTTACACTAAAGCTGGCCTTAAGAAACTCGCGGAAAAAGATGCGGCTAAACGCGCGAAGAAAAAAGCCGCTGAGTTAGCGAAACAAGCAAACAACGGCTAATTCTTTTTCTATTAGAAGACTAAGTTCTCGAAAGACTTAGTTCTTTAAAAACACCTACTTCAACTAAATATCTATGCCCTCGCGGGTAGGGCATAGATCATTCTAAAATTCGCACAAGGAAATGCAATATGGCCGTAGCAAGCTATGAAGGAATAAAGATAAACAACCTTTTCCACGAATATGTGGCAGGCAAGCCAATCCTTAAAGGCATTAATATTGATATCGATGAGCCAGGCATCATCGCGATCATTGGTCCATCTGGTACCGGTAAAAGTACGCTTCTGCGCTGTATCAACCGCCTCAATGATCCAAGCCAAGGTGAAATCATTTTTGATGGCGCAGACCTGACTCAACTAAAAGGCCAAGCACTTCGTAAACAGCGCCGTCATATCGGCATGGTATTTCAAGAGTACAACTTGGTAGAGCGTTTAACGGTTATCGAGAATGTGTTAAGTGGCCGTTTAGGCTATATGACCGCTTGGAATGCGTGGCGCCGTAGCTACTCTGCTGAGGACTTAGCGAAGGCTTTTGAGTTACTGGAATTTGTTGGACTGCAAGACTTTGCAAACCAACGTGCCGACAGCTTGTCGGGCGGTCAAAGGCAGCGTGTTGGTATCGCTCGTGCGGTGATGCAAGATCCTTATATTCTTCTTGCTGACGAACCAACGTCATCACTCGATCCGAAAACCGCGGTGGAGATCATGGAATTGATGGAAACCTTTGCCGAACAGAAAAACATCCCGGTATTGGTGAATATTCATGATGTGAACTTAGCTAAACGTTATGCCAAGCGCATCATTGGTATGTGTAATGGTAAGGTGCACTACGACGGCAGCCCAGAAGGCATTTCAGAGGAAGATCTGAAAATCATCTATGGGGGTGAGTCATGGCTGGATTAAACCCAAGCTCATCGCCAAGTGCATCGTCAAACCAGTCGCCAGCGAAGCATGAAAACCCGTTCAAAACCTCATGGACTAACCGAGCAATCATCGCTGCGATAGTTGCGTATCTGTTTTACAGTTTCTCGACGTTAGGGCTGACGTTTGATCGTTTGATCATCGGCTTTGGTGAAAGTGAGCGATTACTATCAAGAATGTTTCCGCCTGATTTCTCACGTACTAGCTTATTGCTGAGTGGGTTAGCGGAAAGCCTACAGATTGCGATTATCTCAAGTTTCTTTGGCATCGTTATCTCGTTATTTTTAGGCCTGCTTGCTGCGAGAAACATGATGCCTTCAATCGTATCAACGCCAATCCGTGGTTTTATTGCCTTGTGCCGTTCTTTTCATCCAGTGATCATTGCCATCTTGTTTGTAAAAGCGGTGGGCTTCGGTGCGCTAGCCGGGATCTTGACCTTGGTGTTCGCATCGATTGGCTTCATCGCGAAGCTTTTTGCTGAAGCGATTGAAGAGATCTCTTTTAAACCGGTTGAAGCGATTAAAGCAACAGGCGCTAGCTTCGTGAGTGTCATCCTGTACGCGGTGATGCCACAGGTTTTCACACGCTTTATTGGCTTTGCGAGCTACCAGTTGGATTCCAATCTACGTAACTCAACCATGGTTGGTATTGTGGGGGCGGGCGGCCTTGGCGGTACTTTATTCTCAGCATTTCAACGTTTTGACTACGACTTCGTCGCCGCTATCTTGATTACCATTATCGCACTGATTCTTGTCGGTGAGTTTCTTTCCAACATTGTTAGGAGAATCTTCTAATGACAACTGCATCTATCGACAAAGAGTGGCAGCGTTTTACACCAAACGAACGTGTGGCTCGATTTGCCGTCTACCTTAGCCTAGTGTGTGCCATCGTGTGGTCTTGGCAGACGGTGGAAGTTATCCCTGAGTTTCTTTATGACGCGCCTGCTCAGTTCGCCGATATGTTCCAGCGTATGGTCCCAATGGATTATGCTTTTTACCCAGAAACCATTCATGCTGCGATGATTGAAACGCTGCACATCGCGACTCTGGGCACTCTGTTTACTTTAGTGTTTGCAATTCCTTTGGCGTTGTTGAATGCGCCAAATATCACTCCAAATAAAGCGTTGAACTGGTTTGCTCAATTCTTTCTAGTGTCTTCACGTTCAGTGAACTCGCTGGTATGGGCATTGTTGTTTATCGCACTGTTTGGCCCCGGTGTTCTCGCAGGCATCATGGCGATTGCCATTCGCAGTATCGGCTTTGTAGGGAAGCTGTTAGCGGAAGCAATTGCTGAAGTGAACATGGGGCCTATTGAAGCTTTACGTGCAACAGGTGCTTCGTGGATGAGCATCTTATTGAAAGGGTATTGGCCACAAGTGATGCCAGCGTTTTACTCAATTGTACTGTTCCGTTGGGACATTAATGTACGTGAATCTGCAGTACTGGGTTTGGTGGGGGCTGGTGGTATTGGCGTGGTGCTAAACGATGCTCAGAACCTTTTTGAATGGCAAAAAGTTTCAATGGTATTAGTGAGTATTTTTGCGGTGGTTATCATTGCTGAAGCTGTAGTGATCCACATCCGTAACAAACTCATATAGACAACATGTTGTGTGAAAGTTGAGAGCTTATCTAGCATTTTGAAGCTCAAACGACCCTAGGTACATCGGTCTACCTAGCGGTCGTTTTTTTATGCGGTGTGTTTTGTATTTAACGAATAGTTAGCGTTTAGAAAATACAGTGCTTGGCAAAATCGCCCGCTTCATTCGCCGTCCAGTCACCTTTAGGTTTTTCTTTCATATCCGCACACCAAGCTTCACTGCCGACTTCTGTACAAGCCATTAATTGAGTGGCTAGGAAAAGGATCAACGCGACTTTCTTCATAACAAATATTCCATTTTGGTCTAGGTTTCTGGTTGTCACTCTACCAAATACTATTGATGATTGTTATAGCCACCGGAGACTTAAAGGTGATGTGGGTCTGAGTTGAATATCGGTGTGACAACGTGAGGGGATGACTAAAGATCGAAAAAGCCAGCAACGTGTGCTGGCTTTGCAATTCTTGATAAGCTTCTATTCGTTAGTAAGCTTGAACTACTTGAGGAATTATACCAGTTTCATCTCTTGGATGATGTCCGAAGCAATCTCTGGCTTGGTACTTGTTGGTTTCTCGTGTAGATCTGCTTTTAATTGTCCCTTACGGTTACTTAGGCCTGCTTCTAGCTTCTTAAGCGCTGATGCGATAGCCGGATACATAACGTCATCTGTAGCTTTTGCGTTTACACGTACACCTTCGTAGTTAGTGAACACTTCAACCTGATGTTGACCATGTTCTTTTGTAATGATGATGTCGCAGCTAATCAGTGATGGAAAATGGCTAGATATCTTTTCGAATTTACCTTCGATGTCTTTACGTGAGTCGTCGTTAATTGATACGTGATGTGTTTGAACGTTTATTTTCATAAATCATACCTTTCCAATGACTGTGTCATTTAAACGTAGCAAACATCGGATAGATTAACCAATAGAGAAAGTACACATGTGTGATTGACTTCAGTGTTATTAAATAATCTCTCCTTCCTCCCTTGAAAGTCCGAATAACTGATCACATATTATGTTTCGTGTTTTCGATACATGTTCAAAAATACTCCATCCTTGAAAACTTGCTCTAATTCTGAGCGCTACTCTAGTGAATATCTCTTTATCGGTTTTAGAATTCCGAACTTGTCACTTGGCGAACTTCTTCTATTTTTGATAAATAAGTTACCGTTAGACTTTAATTTATAGACACTCAACCGCCCATTCCATATTGAAATGAAACTCACCTGCGGTTAGCTGTGACTCTGGGATAGTAATACGTGCCTTAATTGAAACTTCGTTATTGGATGAGAGCTGTTCACTCGGAAACTCAACGCCCTGACGCCAGTAATTAATGTCTCCCTCGTACCTAACGGGCGTTTCGACTTTGAACCTTACAAGTTCTGAAATACGAGACTCATCGATTGAGCCTAGGTCAATATGTTGCAGCTTGAGCAACAATCGCGAGTCTTTTCGATTGGATTCAAGCTTAAGTGTGATCGCTCGACCATCGTAGTCTTGGCCAAAACTCATCTCACCTTGGTTATTGATCACTTCTAATCCGCAGCGTTCTCTCACGTGCTTTTTAAAGCTCAGTGTTGAGTGGCGATCTGATGCCAAAGTGAAGCTGGATAAGCTGATTAGAATGACCGCGATAATAAGTCGTAGCATGTTAGTTCACCATAACGCGGACAATAAAATCCGTGACTGCTTGCTCAGTAACAGCAACATTACTAATAGTTTGCTTGTCTTTTAGAGATACCTGATAGCTTGAGCTCAATACGATATCGGTATGGTGATATTTGTACTCAACAATCAGATCACACGTGACACGATCATTTTGTTTTGCTGCGATGGTCGTTTCAGTGTAATTAACGCGACTTTCAGTATCGATTAACTCGATACTCGACCAGTCGATGTATTCAGAATTTGATAGCGCATCAAAGATTCGGCGTTGGTGGTTGTCTGAACCATCCACGCACATTTGATTGAAATGTTCGACTTCTTGTTTATCAAATCCTGTGCTCACAGCGTAGGGGGCGATAAACAAGATCGACAAGAATAATAGTAAGGTTTTCATATAGCCTCTGAATCAGTAAGCCCTCGTGATTAGAGGGCTTGCCGTGGGAGAGATGATGGTTAGTTACACTCGACTGTCCATGTGGTTTTAACTTCGTAATCTTCATTTGCATCTAGGTTGCTTTCATCAACCGCAACACGTGCGAAGAGGTTCATATTATTGTCTGCGCGAATTTGGTCTCGAGTGATGTCTACACCTGACTCCCAACCAAGAGCTGACTGATCGAGCTCTGTTGTACCCGTTGACTGGAAAAACACATCGCTCTTTTGAATTTGTCCGTCAAACGATTCGATTTTGATATCTTCTGCTCGGACTTTAACTCCATCTCTATTACTCACTAGCTTCACGGTCGCATGTGATTCGTTGTAGCTATCACCGAAAGCTAAATTGGCTTTGTCTTCCGTTGCTTCGATCCCACACTGCGATTCAACGGATGCTGAGAACACGACATCTCCGGTCTTATCATCCTCATGACCTGGTGGTTTTGCATGTGCAATAGTTGTTGCAAAAATAGAAATGGCAGCCAGGCCAAGTAGTGGTTTTTTATTAAGCATTTTTTACTCCGAAAAAGTGGTATTGCTTTGTTTCATCTTCAGCAGACGATATTTCTCTGCTTCGATCTGTAATAGCTTTAGCTCGTGTTCCGCTTGAGCAAGCTCTTCTAAACGTTCTCGCTCACGGAGCTCGAACTCGTAGAGTCGACGACAGTCAACTCGATCTTCACCACCAAATTGGAATGTCACAGCCGCGTATACGCCTGCTTCATCCTGATTTTGGTAGTAATAATTGTTGTAATAACTGTCGCTATCTTCATTGCCGGTTGATCCATAGGTGCCGAACTGAACGGTTTTGCCTGTGGAAATGGCTTGCTCACACGAAGCTCCCTCAGACGTACGAACTCGATCGGTTCCTGATGGGTTGGATACACTCGGTATCGGGTTTGCCAGCGCAGTGCTCGATAGAGCAAGGCTGGTCAATGAAGCGATAGCCAGTGCAACGACAGTCAATAAACCCCTGCGCAGCGTTGTTATGATGTTTTGCATCGTTAGTACCGTTTGAATTGGTTTAATAGCGCTTGAATTTAAGATTGGTACACACTTCGTAGCTGTTCGGAGAGTCCGTCACCATGCGTGTGCAAATCTTTTTCTTGGTTGTTTGAGCCGCTGGCGTCTTAACGTTGATATCCAGCTCTATCTCTTGGTTTGCATCCAATTGGATCTTGTTTGGAAATTCTTTGTCATCAATTCGTAGGTAGTAGTCGGCTTGTTTGGTGTAACGGTTTACCAATAGAAACCTGACCTGTGTTTTGTCTGAGTAGGTCTGAAATTCGGTATTTTTCCACTTGTGCACGTTTGCGTTTGCTAAAGAACTGCTCAGCAATAACGCGGCAGCAATGATGTAAATAGCCTTCATGAGAACCTCAAAATGATGATCGAGGTCTCATTTTAGTTTTGTTTGAATGCATGACTTACCATTTTGCGCCACTGACATAAGGCTGACAGTACGGTAAAAAAAGGAGCGGTTTCTTTTCGCGGGAGGTGAGCTTTCTCTTGAAGAGAGGTTGTTGAAGAAGGGCTGTTGAAGAGGGACAGTTGAAGGAATTACGGAAAGCGACTATTTATCATTTCGTCACTCAATATCACACTTACAAATATAAGCCGATGCAGTTTATTGAGGTCTTTGTTAGTACGGGATACTCTAACAGCCATCTTCTATGTTGGATTCGTAATCATGAAAATGCCTGTTAAATTTGCTGTAATTGCAGCTTCCCTCTCTTTCGCTTTTAACGCCTTTGCTGCGCCTGTTGAGTTTCAGAAAATTCCAGAGATCATGCAGCAATTTGAAACCGCAGAGTTGTACGTTAAGAAGTCGGTTACTTTAGGTCGTTTGCCTACTGAATCCGAAATTGGCATTGATTTCCCTACTTATGTTTCAGACGGTAAGGGCGGTTATAGCTTAGAGACAAACAACGTAATGACAGATGATGTGGTTATCGCAAGCATGCCGAAAGCGATTGTTGATGATGTCTTCAACCAATGGCTCGTACCAAAAGAGACATGGATCAGCAGCTACGGATCTTTGCCAACCTCGACCACTGAATTTAAGCCGTTTAAGCGTATTAAAACCATCAAAGCCATTAAAATTGATGCAGAAATGCTTGAGCTTTTGGGCAGTGAAGATGGCAATACGGCGATGATCAAAGTGAGTTGGGATGAAAAAGGAATGAAGGTTTATAAGGATGGTTACTTAGCGGATTATGAGTACGGGATTGCTCCTCATGAGATGCAAGAAAACTACGAATTAGCCCCTCAGTAAATAGGTTTATAAATGAGAAGGCAGCGAATTCGCTGCCTTTGTTCATTTAGGAGAAGTTACCTAAATTAGGCATTATTCTTCAAATTGATAAGAAGAAGGTACGACGATTACGCCTTGTTTTGAAATGTGGAAACGCTTGGCGTCTGCAAGGTTATCGAGGCCTATTTGGGTTCCATCTGGCACTTTCACGTTCTTATCGATGATGCAGTTTTGTATGTGGCAGTTCTTTCCAATCTCAACATCTTCAAACAAGATACTATCAATCACAATCGCCGCATTACTGACTTTTACCTTAGGGAAAAAGATGGAGTTTTGCGCGGAACCACCTTCAATAACCACCCCATTGGCGATCATCGAGTTGATGAATATGCCTTGGTTTCCCTCTACTGAAGCAATGGTTCGTGCGGGCGGCAGTTGTGGTTCGTAGGTGCGAATCGCCCAATCGGGTTGGTATAAATCGATTGGTGAGGCTGGCTTTAACAGGTCCATGTTAGATTGGTAATAAGAGTCGATAGTACCAACATCTCTCCAGTACGCATCTTGGGTTACACGTCCTTCTTCATCACCAAACTTATATGCGTAAACGCTGTTGTTGCCGACAAGTTTAGGAATGATGTCTTTACCAAAATCGTGGCTTGAGTTTGGATCTTCGGCATCCGCCAGTAGCGCTTGTGTTAGTACCTCTTTATCAAAAACGTAAATACCCATTGAAGCCATGCTTCGAGTCGGCCGACCGGGTACACATGCAGGGTAATGAGGCTTCTCGGTAAAGTTATTGATCTCCAGAGATTCGTCTATCTCCATCACACCGAACTCTTTGGCTTCATCAATCGAAACCTCCATGCACGCCACCGTTAGATCGGCCTCATTCTTTTTATGTTGCTTGAGCATTGGTGCATAGTCCATGCGATAGATATGGTCGCCGGATAACACCACAACATGTTTAGCTTCACTACGAGAAAGCAGATACAGGTTTTGGTAAATCGCGTCAGCAGTGCCGCTATACCAGCTGTCACCTGTTCGCATTTGTGGGGGAACATTAGTGATGTATTCGCCGAGCTCGGGGTTAAGCACCGACCAACCATCACGTAAGTGTTTTTGCAAAGAGTGAGACTTGTATTGAGTCAGCACCAAAATTTGACGAAGCCCAGAATGAAGGCAGTTCGCGAGCGTGAAATCGATAATTCGATATTTGCCACCAAAGGGTACCGCAGGTTTTGCGCGGTTATCGGTGAGGGGAGAAAGCCGAGAGCCAACACCGCCGGCCAGAACGATTGTTAGAGTGTCTTGCATAGTCAGAACCTCAATGTATTTATGATTATGAACATAGACTTGCAAGCACTAAGCCAAATGTAACTCATTGAATATTAAACAAGGCGACACTTATTTTTGTGCTGTTGCACCAAATTGATGCGTACAGGATATTGCCTTGCTCTATTTTGATTTAAATCGGCGAGAACAAATGAGTGAAGTTGAATTAAACGACATGACGCACGGGAAAGTTGCATTACAAAACTGTCAATAAAATGAAGGGATAAAGTGATCGGGTCGATATAAATTTACATAAGTAATTACAAATTTTCACAAATTGATTTCCATCAATAAAGTAGGGTTATTCTGTGATAACTTGCACGCAAAATAAGAAATGATTACTCATTCACCAATAAAATGAAGCCCTCGAAAGGAAATTATAATGAAAAAAACAGTATGTGGTCTTGCGGTTATTACGGCTCTTATGTCAACCAATGTTCTTGCTCATAAAGAAGGTGATTTCATCATCCGTGCAGGTGCAGCAACAGTGTCTCCAAACGACAGTAGTGGCGCGGTTCTAGACAACTCAGACCTTGAGTTTTCATTAGATTCTGATACTCAACTAGGCCTGACTTTTGGTTACATGTTTACAGATAACATCAGTTTTGAAGTACTAGCGGCAAGCCCTTTCTCTCACAATATTTCTGTTAATGGCCTAGGTAAAGTTGCTGACACTAAGCACCTTCCACCAACATTTATGGTTCAGTACTACTTTGGCCAAGCGAACAGTGACTTCCGTCCTTACGTAGGTGCAGGCATCAACTACACGGTATTCTTTGATGAAAGCTTGAATGGCACGGGTAAAAGTGCAGGTTTAAGCGATCTGTCTCTTGATGATTCTTGGGGCTTGGCAGCGAATATCGGAATTGACTACATGATTAATGAAGATTGGTTCCTAAACGCTTCGGTTTGGTATGCAGATATTGGTACAACAGCTAAGTACAAGCAAACTGTGGGTGGAACTACAACGCAATATTCTACAGACGTTGATATTGACCCATGGGTATTCATGATTGGTGGTGGTTACAACTTCTAACCCATACTTTTAGTTTACTAAGGCGTTCAAGCACCAGCCAGCTTGGGCGCCTTTTTTCATCAGCGACTTCACGATTAACGCAAGCAAATCATGTATAAGTATCAATTGATATGGCGGTTGCAATTATCGTTACCCGAAAACAAAAGCGCCACTACTTGGTAAGTAGTGGCGCTTCCTATTTATGCAGCACAATGTCAGCGTGTTAATTAGTTTCTATGGCTGTTGCTTCGTTGGTGCTAGAGCAATTTCACGGATACATACGTTTTGTGGTTGTTGGTAAGCAAATGATACAGCGCGAGCAATATCGTCAGCAGCTAATACACCACCCATGTCCTCTTTCCAAGAATCGTAACCGTCTTTGATCTCTTGAGATGTTGTGTGAGACAGAAGCTCAGTTTCTACTGCACCCGGTGCGATAGTCGTAACACGAACATTTGAAGCGGCAACTTCTTCACGAACGTTCTCAGAGATAGCGTGTACCGCAAATTTAGTACCACAGTATGCAGCGTGGTTCGGGAATGTTTTCTTACCCGCGATTGAGCTGATGTTGATGATAGTACCAGTGTTGCGTTCCATCATTGGCGCAAGTACAGACTGCATGCCGTTTAGAAGACCAATTACGTTCACGTCGAACATTGTCTTCCATTCTTGAGCATCTTGAGTATCGATTTGACCAAGAAGCATTGCACCAGCGTTGTTGATAAGCGCATCTACAGGGCCAAATTTAGCTTCACCTTGAGCGATTGCTGCATCAAAAGACGCTTTGTCTGTTACGTCTACTTTCACTGATAGTGAGTTTGGTAGGTTAAGCGCTTCAAGGCGATCAATACGACGAGCTAAAAGTAGCAGAGGGTGACCTTCATCGCTTAGACGACGAGCGATTGCTTCACCAATACCAGAGCTTGCACCTGTAATTACGATTAGTTTTTTCATTTTATTTCCTCTGTACTTTTATTGCGTCGATTGGCTACGACGTATTGTTTAAGTGCATTCGAATCAAGAGCTTATTGCCCTCCTTCGTTGCGATGGAGGTATATTAAGGAAAATTACATTGTTGATATATAGCGCTTTACTTGAAACACTGTTGCTGTGATGCAACAATAAATGTATTCACCTTACTACTTCATCCCTTTTTAATTTCACAAGTAAGCCAGCGACTATGCTCAATCAAATTAACCTGTCTGATATTCGTTCTTTCGTGCTTATTGCGCGTTTAGGTAACTTTACTAAAGCCGCTGAGGAGCTCGATGTGTCACGTTCCCATGTATCACGCCAAGTAAGTAGTCTAGAAAAGCAGATGGGCGTGACGTTGTTTATTCGCACCACTCGAACCCTAAGGTTGACCCACGCAGGACAAGATCTGTACGTGAGATGCGAACAAGCTCTAGATAATATAGACCAAGCCCTGATTGCTGCTGTGGATGATGTCGAAGAAGTGCGCGGCGACATAAAAGTCAACTGTGTCGGAGGTTATCTGGGCGAGGTGATCATTGCTGATTTGGTCAATGAATTTATGCAGCTCTATCCCGATATCAGCATTAGCCTTGATTTTAGTAGCAACCGAGTCGATTTGATTGAAGACGCTTTCGATATCGCTTTTCGTATGGGAAGCCTTGAAGATGCGGGCTTCATCGCAAGGAAGCTTTTGGACATTGAAATGGGAACACTCGCGAGCCCAGAATATTTCACTCGCAAAGGCAAGCCTAATCATCCTAAGGATCTTATCCATCATGATTGCTTAACCGGTTCGGTGCGTAAGTGGAGCTTTCAAGCCTTGGACGACACCAAAAAAACGGTCGATGTGCATGTGACGGGTAGGCTGCAATGTAAAAATGGTCGAGTATTGGTGCAGGGGGCCAAGTCGGGCAACGGGATTATTCGTGTTCCAACCATCTACTGCTTACAAGAAATGAACGATGGGCAACTGGTGCAGGTGTTTGATGAGTGGATGGTACCTAAAGTCGACTTTTCAGCGATCTACCATCGAGACCGCTATCAACCGAGCCGTATTCGAACCTTTATTGATTTTGTGAAAGGGCGTTTTGAACAAATGCCAGTCAGCTGAGTGGCTCTTACTGTCCATTGTTTGTAATAGAGTGAGCTCGCTTGGGTTTACATCTCGTCGATTTCGTTTTGTAGGTTTTCTAGCTGATCTAGAATGAGTAAAAACTTCTCACCGAACGGTGTTACTTGATATTCCACTCTTGGTGGCAGTTCGTTGAACATCTGTTTATCTAAAATCCCGAACTCCACATTTCGCTTCAAACATTCATTCAGTACCTTGGTCGATAGCCCTTCGACCGAACGCACCATTTCACCGGGGCGATTAATGCCATTTGCCAGCAGTTGGTAAACCGTGAGCGACCATTTACAGCCGTAGATGGTTTCTACCATGCGAGCGGAACGCTCTGGTGCTGATTTTCTTGAAAAAAAGTTTTCCTGATTTTTCATAAAGATGTACCAATAAGTACCTACCTAACCGATTTGTACTTACTATTCATAGTGTTAGTTCAAAGCCTAAGATTACCACGTTCACATGACTTAGGAGATAACAAAATGAACTTCACTAAAAATGGTATTGCAGTCGTCATCGGTGGCACAAGCGGGATGGGCTTTGAAACAGCGAAGCAGTTAGTCGCTCAAAACATCCATGTGTTGGTGGTCGGCAATAACCCAACTAAGTTAGATAAAGCGGTGTCAGAACTTCAATCGCTAGGCCGCGCCTCTGGTTGGCAAGCTAACCTTTATGATGAGGAAAGTGTGTCGAATCTTATTACGCATCTAGAGTCGCTCGAAGAGGGTATTGGTTACCTTGTTAACGCGGCTGGCTACTTCAAACCTAAAGCGTTTATCGAGCATCAAGAGTCGGATTACGAACAATATATGCAGCTCAATAAAGCGACTTTCTTCATCACTCAAGCTGTCAGCAAGTTGATGATCAAAAATGGTGGCGGAAACGTAGTAAATGTCGGTTCTATGTGGGCGAAACAAGCGATCAAAGCGACACCATCTTCTGCGTACTCAATGGCAAAAGCGGGCTTGCACGCATTAACACAACACATGGCGATGGAATTAGCAGAGCATAACATTCGTGTAAATGCGGTTTCCCCAGCTGTGGTTAAAACACCGATTTACGAATCTTTCATTAAGCCTGAAGAGGTGGATCAAGCGCTAGAAGGCTTTAACGCATTTCACCCTATTGGTCGCGTAGGTTTGCCGAAAGATATCGCCAATAGTATCTCTTTCTTGTTGTCTGACAGCGCTGATTGGGTAACGGGGGCAATATGGGATATTGATGGCGGTGTGATTGCTGGCCGCAATTAATTAGGATTCTTTTAGGTGGCTGTCGGATTGGCGAAATAGCAGCGAGATAGTCACCTTTATCAGTATTCGCGTAGAATAAAAGCTAGAAATACAACAATAATAATTAAAACGATAACAAGAGTAAGGTCGCCATTATGTTCAACATGGATTTTTCAAAGAGACTGGTTATAGAAACTGAACCGTTAGATTGGGTTGCGAGCCCAGCTAAAGGGGTATGGCGTAAGCCGCTTGAAAGAGAAGATAAAGAATCGGGCCATACAACCAGTGTGGTTAAGTACGATCCTGCATCTTCGTTTTCTGAGCACCCACATCCCCAAGGCGAAGAGATTTTCGTGTTAGACGGAGTATTCTCAGATGAAACAGGAGACTTCCCTGCAGGTACTTACATTCGCAACCCGCCGGGCAGCGCGCATTCTCCATCAAGCAAAAATGGCTGCACGATCTTGGTTAAACTAAACCAGTTTGATGCAAGAGACTTAACTCAAGTCCGTATTAATACGCTGGAAACAGACTGGCTTCCGGGCATTGGTGGTTTACAAGTGATGCCACTGCATGAATTCGAACACGAACATGTTGCGTTGGTGAAGTGGCCAGTTGGCGAACGTTTTCAGCCGCACCGTCACTTTGGTGGTGAGGAGATCTTTGTTTTGTCGGGCACCTTTAAAGATGAACATGGCGTGTACCCGAAACACACATGGATGCGCAGCCCTCATATGAGTGAGCATTTCCCTTATGTGGAAGAAGAGACGGTCATCCTTGTGAAAACGGGTCACCTGCCTGTGAATTAAAGGCATACTCAATATAGATGAGAAAGCCGCATTGTTTTGAACAAGCGGCTTTTTTAGTTTTTACATATAAGCTAACTAGTAAGAGACACCAAAACGTTGGCGTGGGAATTTGCCAGATTCGAGTTCATCAGTTCATTGATTTTTTTTTCGGAGATTTGGTCTAGTGATATCAAGTCTGGGGATGTTTGAAGCTTCATAGGCAATGATATACAGCGATAGGAATTTAAAAGTCCATAAATACAAAAATCCGATATCAATGGTGATATCGGATTCGAACTCAATAATTCAGAGTTCCAGCACGCTCTCCTCTCACGAAGTCTTTAGATGTAATGGTGTACGGATAATCGGGTGTTTATCGCCTTATCGTTGATGCTAGGTAAAGGCTGATACAAACTTCTAGTAATGTCTGACAATACTTGGTCGTAAACTTGAGAAACCACAGTAGAGATATCACTGGTCAACTCGTACATGCTATCTGCGGGTTGGGTTGCTTCCGTGCTTGATGCGATCTCAGTGAGTGCATGCATCGCACGTGTGCAAATGGGGGACCCGCTACTGATAGGGCAAATAATCGATAATTGGTTCAGTTTGCGATGAGTTTGAGATGCGTAGAACTTGAACCTCAAATACTCCTCGGGTTTTTCCATGTCGGGAATGCACATTCTCAGCTTGGTCAAGATCTCCATGCAGTCTAAGATCTGTTGCCAATTCATGTGATACTCACGGCTCATGTCTTCACGTTCAGACTGAATCAGCCAGATGATCATCACTTCATCCATTAAGAACATGCTATGGCGAATGGTTTTGCCATGAATCGATTGGTTGCGTACTAAGCTACGGTTTTGCCAGTCGCTGTGCATGGCGATGAGCTTAAGGTGATAGATGCGATACATAGGGCGACTATCGAACGAGACATGAGATTGAAGCAGCTCAGATACCTCAAGTATGTTGTCGTAAATCTTGTTCACTTTGCGAATCGAGTCGCTAGACAATTTATACGCCAGAGCGTAATGCGTTGCTGCGCGGTGTTTGCGTGATAGCGACAATAACTCTCTGAGTAGAACTAAGGTTTCAAACCTGTGTGATAGTGCTGTCTGTCTCTTCCTTGAGAAATGAAACAGGGCTGCAAGTACTAATAGGGATAAACCCACTGAAATAACTACAAACATATTCAACTCCTAATATTTGTATACCTACTTAGTGGTAGTGCAGGCACTGTGCCAAAATTAATAAGTTTTATATTTCAGTTGTTTATAATTTTCTTGGAATTATTGATGATCAATGATGGTGCATGACTTCACCATTCGAGTGAATATTTCTCATCTGTTGCAAGGTTTTTTGAGAAGTTAGTATTCGGTGGGGAGAAGGTCTTAGGTTTCAGTGTAGGAAATGAAGAAGGCCTCACTCTTACTACTTTTAACTAGAAAAAGCAGTAAGAGTGAGGCCTTTCAATATTCATTTCTGAGTTTATTCACCCTCTGCGCTAAGTGTTTAGCGTTGAGGATTAAACATTACGCAAGCTTAAGGTCGAACTCAGTGCGGTACATCACCATGTCTTCAATGGTCAGTACTGGCATGTTGTGAAGCTTGCCGAAAGCAACGATCTCTGGCGCTTTTGCCATCGTACCGTCTGGGTTGGTTACTTCACACAGTACACCTGCCGATTGCAGACCAGCCATTTGCATAAGATCCACAGTACCTTCTGTGTGGCCGCGGCGAGCAAGTACGCCACCTTTACGAGCGCGTAATGGGAATACATGGCCAGGGCGAGCAAGGTCAGTCGGCTTAGCTGCTGGGTTTGCAGCTGTCTTGATCGTTGTTACACGGTCAGCGGCAGAAACACCCGTCGTTACGCCAACTTTTGCTTCGATAGTGACGGTAAACGCAGTTTGGTTTGCGCTGTTGTTATCAACAACCATAGGTGGAAGTTCAAGTTGGTTTGCTTGCTCGTCAGTTAGACATAGGCACACAATACCGCTGCATTCGCGGATCATTAGTGCCATTTGAGCATTGGTTAGGTGTTCTACTGAGTAGATGATGTCGCCTTCGTTTTCACGATCTTCATCGTCAAGTAGAAGTACGCCACGACCTTCGCGTAGAGCTTGCAGTGCGTTTTCAACGCGAGTGATTGGTTCGCCAAATTCGGCAAGTAGTGAAGACTGATTCATGGTTAAACTCCTAAAATATCACCAGAATCAGGGCTGTATGAGGGATCTCAACCGAGCACAACAAAGCCGACTCATTACAAGTCAGTTTTAGCTCATTATGGTTTATCCAAAACGAAATGCACCCGTTCGAGTTGGAGGCATGAACCCAATAAATAGGTACGCCTTTCCAACTTAAACGAGTGTGTTTCCATTCTCTCTCATCCGGACTATAACCGTCGGCTCTGGCATCTCACCAGATCTGCTGACCTCGACGAATCGAGCGCTCGCGGGCTTATCTTTAGATTTTGCTAAGGACATACCGCCGGTGGGGAATTTCGCCCCGCCCTGAGAATAAAAATTAATAATCTGTTTTGCTATGAAAGCAGACCAGATGGTAATCCTTTCAATACTGGATTTAAAGGACTGGCAGCAAAGTTTTTCAGATTCAGCTCTTTTAAGCCTGTAAGTGCTCACTTTATCGGCAGACCTTAGCGTGTAGGGTTTAGTGGGTTAGAGGCCAGGCTCTATTGGTTTTAACGTCTATATGTGCACAAGTGGATGTACAGAGTTATTGGTGATGACGAGACTGTTCATCATCTCAATACTCAAAAAAACCATTAATCGATTATTGTTACACCATGACGGTTTGCTGACCGTTTTGACATAAAATTGATATTAGCGATGCTAAGCTGCGATAGCATCCGACCACTTTATCTCAAAGATCTTAGCTATGACTTCTCTGTTCTCTAACAAATCCAAAGGCTTGTTACTGCTCGTTTTAAGCTTGTATTCCCTCGTACCCTTTTTGATCTTTGGATCTGATTTCGACCTTGGAAGTGCGGTCCAGCCCTTCTATGGTGCATTTATTACTTTTGTAACTTACTCGGCGGGTAATCAAGGGTTCTTAATAACGCTCGCTGTTTTGTCTTTAGTCGTGCTCACGATGAAGTTCACCAAAGCTAAGTTAGTTAGCCTTTGTCTGCAGCTCGGTATACTACTGGTGCTCAGCTTTGCGGCTAAGACCTTCTTAAAGCACTCAACAGAGAGCCCACGCCCTTATTCTGAGTTTTTGGTCTCGCAGGAAGTGGTTGAAATGCCAGAACTGTTTTATGAGCTGCCTTTGGTAGAAAAGAATGCGGCGATTGAATCTGTGCAAGATAAGGTTAGCGAGTGGCGAACACGTCATTGGCTTGGCGAAACCGATTACTCTTTCCCATCTGGACACATGATTTTCGTTGGTGTGTGTTTGGCATTCTTTGGCGGATTGTTCCTAGAGGCGAAACGCTTTTATCTAGTCGGCGGTTTGTTGGTTTGGGCTGGTGGTGTTGCCTATAGCCGTGTGTGGCTTGGCATGCATCGACCAGAAGACTTAGCGGCGTCTATCGCCTTTGCTGGCTTGATCTATCTTTTGGTACCACTAGTGCCAACGCACAAGATAGAGCCTTTACTGCCGCAGTTTTTAAGAGGGGCTTAAGGTTTTAAGAGCGATTTGGTTTTCTCAAGGCTGAATAAGTTTTTAAAGGCTAATTCAGTTTTGCATAAGCGATTAACAAGCAGAAATTCTGGCTACTGATTTAGCCCGAGTTCTGCTTGTTTCTTTTTGGTTAGACCTAAGGACACAATTCGGTGTGACTCAGTGAGGTAATATCTCAGTTCTTCATCCCTTTCTGATGTGCTCTCAAAAAGCTGAATCCATTTCATGCCACGCGAGGCAAAGTAGGGTGCGGGTTTATAGCCTGGCTCTTCTTTGAGAAAATCGAAATTCTGATCGGACGCCTTAAAGATAAACGCAGGCTCATCTTTCGGTCCCCAACCACCAATCGCAAACACTTTGCCACCCACTTTCCAAACGTGCGAATTATTCCACTGCATCACATAACTGGTTGCAGGCAGTGATTTGCAGAATGCATTGAATTCGTCGTAGTTCATAGAGCGTCCTTTTTCTAGTGGGTGTTTGAACTGTGTTGATTTTCTAAGGTGTATTTCTATTGCGTTTCTCTATCGCCACTAGCCAGCTAACCCCTGCCAGATTGCCGTAAAGCCACTGATAGAACATAGCAGTAATGAACCGATGCGTATCTTCTCTTTAGGGATACTTTGTGTCGTCATCAATGCCACTTTATAACCCAGCCAAGCTGCAGGCAGCAATGGTATGGTAACCATCAAATGGTGCATGGTGAAGAAGCCTATTGGGATCTGTACCAGTAACGAGATAATAGAACTAAACACGAAAAACGCAGAAAGATTACCACGAAGCTGATTCGCATCTTGGTGTTGGAGTAGTAGTGCCATCGGTGGACCACCAATACCCGAACTGGTGCCAAAGAATCCTGAGAAGAACCCCGCAATACCCATCTTAGTTGGGGTGGGTTCGAGCCTAAATGGCAGTAGGCTAACAATCACCGCAAATACTACCAATAAGCCCAACCATAAAGATAGAACGCTCGTTGAAACCATCACCAATAAAGCTCCACCTGCTAGTGAGCCCGGAATCCGGCCGAGCAACGCGATTTTTAATCCGCCAATAGAGATGTTCGCTCGATGTTTAAAAGCGTTGAACAACGAGATAAACAAACCAATGAGACAGATAGGCGCAGGGACATAGTCTGGAGAGACCAAAAACAACAGTGGGGCAGCAACAATAGCCAAACCAAAGCCGATTGCGGTTTGCACAAACGAGCCGACAAAAATGAGTCCCATTGCGATAAGGACAGTCTGATCTATGTATTCCATAAGCCTGCGGATGATTTTTAAATGAGCAAGTGGACACTATAAATTAAAACGAAAAGAATAGTCTTATTATTCAGTGAGGTTTATGCAAGTTTCGCTAGTTATAAACTCAATGATAACGACCAACAAAAAAGCGAGTGAGTAGTTCAGGATTCTTCCTTCAATACTCACTCGCTTTATTGGAACGACTTGTCGTTTACGCTAGTGGGGGAGTTAGCATAAAACGTTAAGCCATTGCCAATTTGATTCGCTCAATCGGCTTGTCATTGATGGGTAAATGGATAAGCGCTGCTGCAAATGCCAATACCACTGTTGACCACCAGATTGGTTCGTAAGAACCGTAGTAATCGTAAATACGACCACCAACCCAAGCGCCTAAGAAGCTACCCACTTGGTGAGTAAAGAACACCAAACCGTACAAAGTAGATAGATAACGCGCACCGAAGATCTGACGAACTAAGCCAGAAGTTAGCGGAACCGTACCCAACCAACAGAAGCCAATTGCCGCACCGAAGATAGCCGCGGTTGATTCAGTTACAGGCAGAGTGACAAACGCACCGATAACCACGGTGCGAACTAAGTACAGTGCAGACATAACGTGGCGCTTGCTGAACTTGTCGCCCATCACACCCCAGAAGTAAGATCCGAAGATGTTGAAGATGCCAACGTAAGCCAGTGCCATCGCAGCGCTGCTCGCTGGTAGGTCTTTGTCTGCTAAGTAGCTTGGTAAGTGTGTTGCGATAAACATTACGTGGAAACCACACACGAAGAAGCCTGCATGAATCAACCAGTAACCTTTGTGAGCAAACGCTTCAGACAATGCTTCTTTCAGTGTTTGGTTCTCTTCTGCCTGCGCTTGTTTGTTTGAGGCTGCTTTTGGCGCTCGCATGAACAGCGCAAAAGAGATCATCAAACAACAAAGTACGCCAAATACTTGCATCGCACTTTGCCAATCAAACTCGTTCAGCATGTATTGTGCGCCTGGAATGACCGCGAACATACCAAATGAACCTGCAGCCGTGGTTAAGCCAAACGCTTTAGCCGCGTGCTCTGCTGGTACAACTTTAGCGACAGCACCAAGTACGATCACATAACTTGTCGCACTTAATCCAAGGCCAACGAGTGCACCCAATGAAACGTAAAGCATGCTCGATTCGGTAGAAATTGAGGTAAGAAGTAAACCCAAACCGTAAGCACATGCACCAGCGATAATGATGCGCCTTGCTCCCCATTTATCAGCCGCCATACCAACAAAAGGTTGGAACACACCGAACAATAGGTTTTGTAGCGCAATCGCGAAGCTGAAAAACTCGCGACCTGTGTCGAAATGCTCTGAAATTGGCATCATGAAAATGCCGAATGATTGTCTGATCCCTAGACTGATAATAAGTGTGCCTATCCCAAGCCATACCAGTAATGGAAAACGGAAAATGCTCATTCTAATACTCTTAAATTAATGGTGGTGATGTGAGTGGTCTTGCGCTGAAATGTTATGGTCAGTCATCTCATGGTGGTGTTCGTGCCCAGAATGATCATGCCCTGACTGCTGGTGGCAACCACTGCTTACGGCATGCTGAGCCAAGAGATCGATCAATGGCTGACTGTGATGCACAATAACCAAACTAATGACGAGAAATAGCGTCATTCTAGCAAGTTGGGCAAAAAGAGATTGTGAAAACATACGGTGTTTACATGCGCTCAATGTTGTAAGAAGCCGCGCATCATAGTGATGAGTAAGTTATGTATCAAATGACAATTTGTGATGTGATCTATGCGTTTTATGCATAGATTGCTGCTTCGTTAGAGTTGGGATAAAATGTATGCAATAAATGAGAAAACTCGAAGCTCGTTAGTTAATAGATAGAAGTATGTATTTAAGAATAGATATCGAAATTCATAGTTGTAAGTGTCTGTTTAACTGTAGCTTTCACAAAGCTGTAAAAACTAATATACAAACTAATTACTAAGTAACATTACTCGTTCGCTCGACTTATCTGTCAAACATCGTAAATTTGGGCGTAAATCGTTTCATCATGACTGAAACGCGATGTTAAAAGATTCAGGGAGAGTCATTCACATGGATAAAGATCATAACCTTCGCGAAAATTTACTGGCACTGATCTTAGGTAGCGCACTGGTTTCACTCGGTGTTATCTTTTTCAATCAAGTCGGTTTGCTCACCGGAGGCACGGCTGGTCTAGCAATTTTCATTACCAAAGTAACAGACCTAAGCTTTGGTCAAGTGTTCTTCGCGCTCAACTTACCTTTCTATATTTTGTCGGTTGCTCGTATGGGCTGGCGTTTCACCATCAATACCTTTATTGCCGTTTCGATTGTTTCGTTTGCCGTTGATCACTTGTACCACGTGATTCAAATTGCCGAAATCCATGCATTGTATGCAGCTTTGCTTGGTGGTGGCTTGATTGGTACCGGCATGTTAGTGATTTTCCGTCATAAGATGAGCTTAGGCGGCTTCAACATTCTGGCGCTGTTCTTACAAGAACGTTTTGGTATTCGAGCGGGTAAAGTTCAGATGGCACTGGATTGCACGATTGTTGTGCTTTCTCTGTTCATTGTTGATGTATCACTGGTTCTTCTGTCTGTACTTGGTGCGATAGTCACCAACTTGATTCTAGCAATGAATCACAAGCCAGGGCGCTATCAACCCTTGGTAAAAGCGGAAGCAGCGTAGTTAGGTTCACTCAAGTATTAGGTTCGCGCAAGCACTAGGTCCGCTTAAGCAAAGTGATTTGCAGATTATGAAAACAACAAAGCCAGCATCAATTGCTGGCTTTGTTGTATTGAAATAACGGATTAGTTGGAACGATTAACACTGCCCGCAGTTGGCGTTCGGCTTAAGTTCGCAATCAATCACATTACCTTGTTTATCTAGTGATAAGTTACAACACGCTTCAAACAGGTGCTTAAGATCAGCACGGCTTTTTTGTACTCGGGATTTTACCGTTGAGTAACTGACGTTCTGCGCTTCTGCGATCTCTTTCTGACTTTGACCTTTAATGTCGACCGCAAGCAGTAGCGATGCACTTTGCTCTGGCAGTGCCTGAATAAAAGGTTCAATACACAATGAGAGCTTCTGCTTAAATTCAGAATCTTGGTCTAAATCGGTAAACCACAGATCTTCAGCATCAATTTGGCTATCGCGTTGTTGGCGTGCATGTTTACGGTAGAAGTCGATAATGGTGTTGTTGGCTAACTGGAACAGCCAAGCCTTAACGCTGCTCGCATCTTGTACCTTGTCTAAGTTCTGATAGGTCTTAATTAAGATATCTTGGAGCAAGTCGTCTACATCTGCAGAATTGTTGACCTTTGAATACAGGAATGACTTTAATGCTTGTTGATATTCGGCCCAGAGTTGTTCGATCTTCAAAGGTGCATTAGTTGCACTGTTCATTCACACAACACTCGTCTTGTAAGAAATCAATCACGCCTTCTAAGCACTCATACTCTGCCACGCAGAACAGAGTTCTTCCTTCTCGTCTTTGGCTGATCAGGCCCGCAGACGCCAAGCTTGAAATGTGGTGAGATAAGGTAGAACCGGGAATACCTAGCTCTTCTTGTAGGCCGCCAACTGCAATGCCTTGATAGCCCGCTTTAACGACACTCTTATAAATGGATAGGCGAATAGGGTGGCCTAACTCTTTAAGTGCTTTCGCAACGACTTCTAAGTTCATATTAACTCCTCAAGATTTAATTTCGATGTTAGTCGAAATGTATTCTGAATTCAAATTTAAAAACTGTGGTTGTATAAGTTATTGAAAAAATTTGGTTTTGACAGTTATTTCGATTTTTATCGAAATAATTCTTGATCTGGTGTGGTTTATTTCTATAATTCGAGAATATTCGAAATTAAGGGTTGGTTGCTTTTCTCATAGAGCCCGACTCTCAATCCAGTTCGGAGTTAATTATGAGCAATGAAATGTTAACAATGCTAAAAGACGCACTTGATATGTTCGCTTTCTTAGCCGTAGAGTTAATTATCCTATTCTTAGCGATCAGCTATATTGTCGGGATTCTTCAAGAGTTTCTTACGCCAGAGAAGATTCAATCTATTCTGAGCTCGCGTAACGGTAAGGGTTATGTGGTTGCTGCGTTTTTGGGGGCGATTACGCCTTTCTGTTCATGTTCAACCATTCCCTTCTTAAAAGGGTTGCTGCGTGCACGAGCGGGTTTCGGTCCAATGATGGTATTCCTATTCGGTAGCCCACTATTGAACCCAGTGATCATTGGCTTGTTCGTGATTACGTTCGGTTGGCAAGTCGCTGTGTTCTACTTCCTTGTCGCAATGACAGTGTCTGTAGTCGCTGGTTACGCACTGGAGAAGCTTGGCTTTGAGCGTTATGTAAAACCTGAAGCGTATGAATCAACAGGTTCAACTTCAAACTGTGGCACTAGCTGTGGTGACTCTGCTCCTAAGAAAGCTGCGCCAATAAAAGCTGAATCTTCGTGTGGTACAAGTGCATGCGGCGAACCTGCACCAGTAATGGCTAAAGAGACATCTTGCTGCGATTCTAAGAAAGAAGAGCCACAAGTGACCGTTTCATGCAGCTCAGCGGATGGAAGCGCGACGGTGGAAATCGTAGAGAAGAAAGAACCTAGCCGTTGGATGAGAATTTGGTTCTCAACTTGGAAAGATTTCAAACAAGTTTTCCCTTACCTAATGATGGGTATCGCGATTGGTTCATTCATCTACGGCTTCATTCCTACTGACCTAATTGCACAGTACGCTGGTGAAGGTATGTGGTATGCGATTCCGGTAGCGGCTGTAATTGGTATCCCACTGTACATTCGAGCTGAAGCGGTAATCCCACTAAGTGCTGCTCTAGTACAGAAAGGCATGGCGTTGGGTTCAGTCATGGCATTGATCATTGGTAGTGCTGGCGCAAGTTTGACGGAAGTTATCCTGCTTAAATCAATCTTCAAGAACCAAATGATTGCAGCCTTCCTATTCGTTATCCTCAGCATGGCGATGGGTGCAGGCTTCCTATACAGCTTCATCTTTGGTTAATCAGATTTGATGCTTGGATAAAACTATCGATACCAAGAGATAGATAATGCAAAGAGCTCACTTAGTTGAGCTCTTTTTTGTTTAACTGCTTATCAAATAGGAATATCAGACTGTGTTTGGTAGCGCGGCAGAAGTACCGTGTGTAGCGAAAGCATTGATGGCTAATACATCGCAGTGGTGTCGATTAATCGCATCGCCGTAGTTGTTGGTTATGCCGGGAAACTGAAAACGATACATCGGAATACCATAACGCCGTTCTCTCTGCTGGCCGATTCTATCTTTGCTTGTCCATAGTAGTCGGTTCTCAGCCGTGTAAGTCATACCGTGCATTTTATTGAAGTACTCTCGTGACTGCGCATCTGCTCGTATAACTCGATGATGCGTTGTCGGGAGAAGTTTAATGTTGTGCTCGCTTTAAGTTGCGTTCCCCAACTCGTTAATACCTTTGCCTTGCAGAGTCCCTCTAATCGCAGAGTATGTATCGTCCTTGCCTTGCTTTAACCATTCGTTTTGGTTTCCGCTGCCAACGCCGTCTACCTGGATATAGTCAATCATGTCTCGGCCGGTGGTATTCTTCGCCAATGTTGATATTAGCTCGCCAGACACATAGTTCTTATGGTTATTATCTTCTGAGTTGGATCCTGTTCCACAGAAGAATACGGTAAAAATCGACATGTATTACCTTAAATAAATTCACCGAAATTATTAAAAGTATAACTATCGAATCAAAAGCTTGGAGCTCAACGTCATAATATTCTCAAAGGTCAGACCAATAGGTGAAATAAATGGAACTAAGCGCAAGTTTTATAAATTAGATACTTGGTCATTTTTGTTGGACTCTTGAGCTGGCTTATACCCGTCAAGAAAGATCAATCGAAGCGTCACAATACTGAACGCTATTTTGTCTAGTATCAAACAGTCGGCTGATTTTGCTCTAGTACCGAAATCGGAAGCCTACACTTTGTATAGATACTTGCTATTAGGGGGCAACCTTGAAGAGCAGGTACTGTATAACAGGTTGTTTACGAGCTTAGATTAAGGTTGATAGGAGGGAGTATGTTCGCAATACATAGGGAATATGAGTTACAGAATCAGCAACATTTTCATGCCCACATTCAAGTAAAGCCGACCGGAAATTTAGAGTTTGAAATTTTAGAGTCTCATGAACATCATGATACCGACTTTAATCACTTGTCTTTTGAAGCGGAAAAAGGGAAGACTAAGGTGCTTGGACGAGATGAAAGTGGTCAACAGACAGATTGGCAACTTTTATTGGCAGAGGAAGATGCAAAAGAGCTTAATCATCTGGTGGTATTGGTGTCTGAACAATATGAGACGTTAATGCGAGATCTCATGTGACGGGTTTAGCTGATCATAAACTAGAAGTGATTCTCAGCATCCAAAAAATCAAAAGCCCGGCGAATAACCGGGCTTTGTTCACTGTGTTTTGTTTTTAGAGTTAGAAACCGCGAATATCTAGCTCATTGTTGATCAACACAACACACTGAGAAGCAAACAACATGTTTGGACCTAAGCTGATTTTCTCTGTCCCTAAACGCTTCAAGCTGTTGTAGCTTTTCTTCGGCATAGGGATATGGTCAGTTAGAAGGAAACATGGGTTTTCCGCAATCTCTGCATCACGAATAAAGTCGCCTTTCTTATCCATCATGTACAGCTGGTGGTCTTCAGCTAGCTCTTTAACCAGCTTTTCAAAACTCATAGTACGAACAGTGATGCCCTGTTCAACCTGACGCGTCTGCTCTTTGGTCATACCTTGAGAAGCGTCAACCGCTCTTACTACCGCTGAGAGTAATGCAGACTCATGGAAGCCACCAATGTTGGTGATCTCGTTTGAATCGAATGTAATCGTGCGTGAGAAGTCTTTAGTACTTTCTAATACAAGGTGCACGGTGACATTCTCACGGTGAGATTGAGCAACGAAGATCGTGTTCATCAGAGTATGAGCCAGAATCTCAGTATGAGCATCTTGCCCAACACCTTCTAAGATAAGTTTACTCTCTGTAGGGGCTGCGCGAGCGCGTAATACAAATGAACGCATGGAATGTACCTTGTCAGTATGTGATAAAGCGAAATGAGCTTTAGCAACATGAATTGATGAATAACCAAATTTGTGGCGGTATGTAACTCTTTTCTATTAATGAAGTCAAATAGAGTTGCGTATAGCGCCAATCAGAAGAACTCTGCGTATTAAATAGAGAATGACCACATTACAAGATGGTAAGGGTTGAAGCGACCCAATGTTTACGTAGATAGTATGCGCAAATTATTAGGTGACTTACATAAGGAAGTAGTCGGTGAAGTTACAGAAGATCAATAAAGAAGAATATAGAAAGAAGATGAACCTGTTGTTGGTTTCGTTGGTTGGATCACTCGCCGTGTTCGCCATTGTATTCGGAACCATACTGATTGATCTATTCGGCTCAGGACAATCAATAGCAGGCGAATCGACGGGTAACTTCCACTTGAACGTATTAGGCGTGATTTTATCTGTTGCCTTGAATGCATTTATTGCGAGCCGTGTGAAAGGGCATGATTACTTCAAAGAAGCGCTTTATGTATGGAATCTTAAACAAATCCACAATCAAATCTATCGTAAGCTTAAGCGTATTCAACCCAAAGCGGAGCAAGGCGACCGAGACGCGCTGATCATTCTTTATTTCTATTACACCACGCAAAAACAGGTATACGACCTAGACAACAACACATTGACGATCAAAACCGTTCAGCAATCGCTAGATAACATCCTAGAGTTGAGTGAGAAATGGAGCATTGAGCTAGATATAGAGGCTTTTTCGAAAGAGCTAATCGCAAAGTTTTAAGTAATATGCCCATTATTGTATGAGCTTTGAGCTGCGAAAGAGCCTTTTGACGTAAAAGTAGCCACTTAAGCAAGTTTTTTGAATTTTTATCAAAAAAGGGGTTGCCATGTTTTCGATGATCTCTATAATGCCGCCTCACTGACACGGCAGACGCCACAAGGCTTCGGCAGTAATCAGTAAGACGGAAAGTTCGAAAGAAATTAATTTTAAAAAGTGTTTGACACTTAAGATTAAATCGCTAGAATTCACGTCCACTTTCAAGGGTTTCTTTGTAAAAAGAAAGTTTCGATAAGCAAAGCTCTTTAACAATTTAAACCTATCAATCTGTGTGGGCACTCGTTGATGAATATCAAAACGTCATTCTCAGGAATGGCAGTTACTTCGGTAACAAATTGATTTCAATGAACTGAGTGACCAATACAAATAACCTCGGTTATTTGACACAGTCAATTCATTATCATTCTGTTGGAATGGTAATAGCTTTAGAATTACATGTTTCTGTTCTTTTTCGAAAGAGCGGTAAATATTAGTTTTGAAGTCAGTATTCGTTGAGTCACACCTATTAATTTAGGTAATCAAAACTTTAAATTGAAGAGTTTGATC
>NZ_MCZZ01000123.1:158950-174710 GCF_002875705.1 Vibrio sp. 10N.261.45.E2 | reverse complement strand
AACTACCCTGCCAGAGGGGGCTTATGTCTTGCTCACGTAGACACCCGGGCTTTTTAGTATTTGATGAGCCTGGTCAACATGCGATGAAGCCAAGCTCAATGAAGTCTCTTATTTCTGCTTCAATTAATACGAATAAGCAGGTGATACTTGCTATATCTAAATCTGTTGACAAGTATAGTAATACTGAAGCAGTTATAGAGGTGGAAGGAGTTAAAAAATTAGATAATGACTATTTGATAACTGAAGCAATTAGTTTGGGTGATGTTAATGTTATTGACATTGATCCAAACAATTTACATAAATCTGTTGCTGCTCTTTAGTGCTTTTCAGAACTAACTTCGGAATCAATGCATAAAATAGGAATATTCAACGAGATTTTTATGCGTTTCCGAAGTTCAAATGTTATTTTGTAGATAAGCATACGCCACACCGCTTTTTACCATCAAGAACAAGAGTTTCTGTTGAAGCCTTGCAGTTAGGGCAAATGTTGGGGTTATCTCTTCGATTGGTGAGGGTTAACTGAGATTTCAGTTCACCCTCCATTATCTCAACATCCTTGTAATAGGATTTGAGATAGTAATCGTGGAACGTTAGATCTGAGAAAGGGATAACCTTATTCTTCCATTCGTAGTTAAGCTCGTTGTTCTCTATGAACGGTTCTCGCCAGTGAACATCAAGCCACAATTCACCTGTTTCATCAGTTTTATCTCTTGCTTCACGGCTCATTACAAAGACGTTGGCTCGATTTCGATAAGCAATATCTAGATCGGTGAATCGCTTACCGTCAAAGTCTAATAGAACCCAAATCACATAAGTATTATTACGTTGGTAGAAGTGCTCTCGGGCTGCTATAACACTGATAAACGTAGTGCTCATTTGCAGTTCAAACACCACTCGTTTAGTTTGACCTGAATCGTTATAGTAAGAAGATACGTCAGGTATTCGCCATTCTTTACTCATTATCTGTGTAGTATCTTTGCACGAATCCCTAAAAGTAGCTTCGACCTTACAATCTGAAAACCTGTTCAGTCGGTCATTTTTGATTGAGTTATAGATATACTCTTTTGACTCACGGTGAGCTTTTCCCTCTTTTTGACCATTGAACTTCATTGCAAGGATTTGCTCTTTCTTTAGAACAGAGTCTTTTTCCTGTAGTGGACACTCAGCATTTTTAAACTTGTGTTTATAGTGATCGATTGTTCGACCTCGATTACGAAGTGCTACAGGTTGATAGCAAACAGCACAAAGGTAGGTTCGCAAGCCATCTTCAATAAGATTCCTCTTCCTGAACAGTGCTCCCTCTTCAATATTATCAAGTTGGTCTGCTACTTCGATAATGTCATGAGTGTGGGGATCGTATATGTGGGTGATTAGCCGTTTATTGATAGTCGTAGCCATTACACATCACCACTCTCAACCAAATCTTTTAGTTTTTTGTTCTCTCGGAACAAATGGAATCTTTCTTTATTGTAATACTCGATACCTTGTAAGGTATCCGTTAGCTCTTGCTGCTTTTTCTCGACCTTAGATTCAAGTTCTGAAAGGTTAGCTTGAGAACGGTTAGCACGACTTTCATATTCTTCAAATGAATCGGATAGTTTTACGATTTGGGTTAGCTCTTGCTCTAAATCACCAAAGGTACAATCGAACCTTTCGAGAACACGCTTGAGCCATTTAGCATTGTCGATGTCTTGTTTAGAAGTTTCTATTTGCTTTTTCAATCGTGAAACGTCTGTAGTTAGTTTTTCTTTCTCTTTTTCTTGCTTTGCAATGTGTAGTTGACCAGTGGCGTAAGTATCTCGAAGATCTTCAATCTTTTGATTTATTCTAGATGTAGCAGTACCGTTATATAGTTCGCTTTTATTACGTCTAAGCTTAGAAATTTCGGTGAGTAATGAACTTTCTGTTTGCTTTAAATCTTCGATATTTCGATGTAAATCATACTGACGCTTTTCGTTTTGGTATCGAGTTAGATTGTGTTGTGCCGTTTCAGTATCAGCTTTTATTCTGTCTAATGTTCCATTAGCTAGATTAATTTTTTCGTTAATCTGTTCGAATTGGATCAATGCTCTTTGTTGTTCAGACTCAATAGATGAGTATTCGAGTGAGGCGATGTTTCTTGTTAATGGGTGAAGAGGATTGAATGATAGCCAAGAGCAACGTTTATGAAACTGTGAGTTCAAAACATTTTCTTTGAGGTACGTAGTGAAGTCGGTCGATGGAACGGCTAAATTGCTAAGGTTTACTTCAATGACACTTTCAAATCGGGTTCTGAGTTGATGAATCTGTTTTTGGTCAACTTCTGAATCTTCTAGTGCAATGGTTAGATAAATCGCTTGGTTATCGAGAAACGTGAGTTCGATAAGAGGGCGAGTCGCAGTATCTACAAGTAAGTTACAGTGGCTTAATTCAACAGGTATGCTGTTTGTGCAAGAGTAATCAATAGGGATTGATAATCGAAGATCGTCAGACAGTAAAGAAGTTAATCGTTCACATACCTCAGAAAGAACAAGGTGCTCACACTGCTTATCAATGTGTTGAAAGAGCTGAAAATCTTCTTCACGTTTTGCAGGTTCGCCACAAACACGACAAAGAGCTGTTAAGTCTTTATTTTCCTTTGAATCAATCAATTCGCCTTTATCATTAAGGCAAAAACGAATCCCCATTCTCTGTGTACTGCACAGCATTTTATACCTCACTGTTATTGAAAAGGCTTAGACCTATTCAACCAGATCTAGCATCAGAAAAGTATGCAATTTAATTAATATTGAGACGGGGATAATACAGTGGGATAGAGATCAAGGTCACAACTCTTCGGCCGAAATTTTTGCAGAGGTGACAACTTGCACCAATAACAAGACGTTATTAGTAAAGTTTAGCGAGTTTGAGTTTTTATAAGTATCTGATAGTAAATAATAAAAATGCGTACTTTACTGGTTAAGATGGGGCTAAAGGATAGGTTTAGAGCTGGTAACCTTGTTCATCGTCAGATGTAGCAGTAAAACATTGCTTTTTGATAGTCCAAAGATAAGTTTGTCATATAAAATCAATGGTTTAAGGTTTTAAAGAGAAGCGGTTTAATAATCCAAAGAAAAGTGTAGCACACTAATATTCGGGGGAAATAATGCAGGGATATTGGAGTGATTCGATTAATTGCTTTCTAGTAAATGTTTAACCTTTGATTTTGGGGTTGATGAAAAAGGGCTACTCATATGTAGCCCTCAGAGAAATATTTACTTTAAGCTTCTTGTCGCTTCAGTTCTTCCTGAGTTTCTTCTTCTGCAATCGCATCAATGATTACCGCACAAGCAGCATCACCTGTGATGTTAAGAGCAGTACGAATCATATCGAAGATACGGTCTAGAGCGAACAGTAGTGGTAGACCTTCAATTGGGATACCTGCTGCTAGAAGAACTGCAACAACAAGGAATGATGGTCCCGGAACACCTGCTTGGCCTACAGCACCAAGAGTAGAAGTTACGATGATTGCGATGTAAGCACCCATTGAAAGGTCAATGTTGAATAGCTGTGCAAAGAAGATAGCAACCAGACCGTAGTAAATTGCGTTACCACTCATATTGATTGTTGCACCTAATGGCAGAACAAAAGAAGCAGTAGAATTTTTAACACCAAGCTCTTTCTCGACAGTTTCCATAGTTACAGGAAGTGTTGCCATTGAAGACGCTGTAGATAGAGCAACGGCTTGTGGTTTTTTCATTGCAACTAGGAACTTCTTAGCAGAAGTTTTAGTAAAGATTTGAACCATTAGAGGATAAGCAATAAAACCGAAGATAAGGATAGCGGCTACATAAACTACGAATAGTTTAAATACGACCATTAGAGCGCCAAAACCAAACGTACCTACAGCTTCTGCCATCAGACCGAAAACGCCTAAAGGAGCAATAACCATTACCTTATTAATCATCCACACGAAGCTATCAACGATAGCATTTACACCGTTAAGGATTGGTTCACGTTTTTCTTTAGCTTGTTTTGAAAGAGCAATACCGAAGAATAGGCAAAATACTAAAATTTGTAGGATATTTGCTTCGTTCAAAGATTGAAAAACGTTAGTCGGGATCATTCCTGTTACGGTAGCCCAGAAAGTTGGCAATTCACCTTTCGCAGCATATTCAGAAGAGAACATTCCTTCAACGCCTGAAACGTCAATGCCAAGACCCGGTTTGAATACTTCACCCATAAATAGAGCTAGTGCTACTGCTAGTGCAGAAGTAAGACCGAAATATCCAAGCGTAGCAACGCCAACTTTTCCTGCATTTGAGCTATTACCTAGACCCGCAGCACCTGAGATTAATGCAACTGCTACCAGTGGAATTACAAGCATTTTGATCAAGTTGATAAAAATTGCGCCCAATGGAGCAAAAATAGTTGCTGATTGCCCCATCATTGCGCCAACTGCTGTACCTACAAGCATTGCAATTACGACTTGAAAGCCGATGTTGCTCATTAAAGATTTACTCTGAGACACGTCCTTACCTCATATAAATTGATGTGTTAAAAGGGGGGGATTTTGTACAAATACAAAAATGTAATCACTCTCTATAATGGAAAGTATTTATATTTTTATATTAAAAAGAGTGGGTTAAGTTGTTTGGGGTATGCTGAACTTTACTTTTTACTATATTGATCATCCAAACCATAGCGTCAACAATCGCGTTTACGCCATTGATGATAGGGTCACGTTTTTCTTTCGCTTGCTTAGAAAGCGCGATACCAAAGAATAAGCAGAAAACTAGGATTTGCAGAATGTTTGCTTCATTCAATGATTGGAAAACGTTGGTAGGGATCATGCCAGTGATGGTTGCCCAGAACGTTGGAAGTTCACCTTTCGCAGCGTATTCAGAAGAGAACATGCCTTCTACGCCAGAAACATCGATACCACGGCCTGGTTCGAAAATTTCACCCATTACAAGCGCTAGTGCTACCGCAAGTGCAGATGTTAGTGCGAAATAACCCAGTGTTGTTACACCGACTTTACCAGCCGATGAGCTATTACCTAGACCTGCAGCACCTGAAATTAGGGCAACTGCGACTAGAGGGATAACAAGCATCTTGATCAAGTTGATGAAGATAGCACCCAGTGGAGCGAACATAGTTGCGCTGTCACCCATCATCGCGCCGACTAGCGTACCGATGATCATTGCAATAACGACTTGAACGCCAATATTGCTTAGTAAACTCTTTTCTTTTAACACTTCCATAACCTCTGTGCTACTAAATATAAAAATCCCAGAACTACTCACCAATGTACGATGTACCATTGGATTAATATTTCGCGAACGGTTTTACACGTATCTTTTACATTTATCAATATGAGCAGGGATGAAAGGACACTAAAAATGAGAGATTATAGATTGTTTGGTGTTTCTTTGAACTAAAGCAAACGTTTGCTTGTTGCGGGCGTATTATTTTTTATAAATGATGGTGATGTATCGGTTTGGTGTTATTGCTGTGCTACAGGTTTGTTTTAAGTGTTGCGTGAAACAATCCGTTAACAGGAATGAGCGTTGAAAGCTGGGGCGAGAAAACCTCCCTCTAAGTACTGTTTGACTCTAGAGGGAGGTTTTTTGTTATTTCTGTGTTGCGGCTTTCATTGGTGTGACAAACTCAGCAAGCGCTTTAAGCATTGCTTCTGGCTGTTCAACATTGTTTTCAATGATCTTCACAACGGCTGAGCCAGAGATAGCACCGGCAGCGCCAGCTTGAATCGCTTCTTTGACTTGCTCAGGAGCAGAGATACCGAAACCAAGCAGTGCTGGTGGCGCATCGAACTTGTTCAAACGATCAAGCAGTGCGGTTACTGGCATGTTTGCTTTTGTTTCTGCACCCGTTACGCCAGCACGAGAAAGTAGGTAAGTGTAACCACCACCAAGTTCAGATACTGACTGAAGTGTTTCATCGCTCGCTGTTGGTGGAGCAATAAAGATTGGATGAACGCCAAACTTCTTCGCTGCAGCAACAAACTCATCACTTTCGTTGGTTGGTACGTCTGCAATCAGTACCGAGTCGATACCCGCATTTGCACAACGCTCGTAGAAGTTCTCAATACCACGTGCGTAGACCAAGTTCGCGTACATCAGTAGGCCGATTGGTAGCTCTGGGTATTTCGCGCGGATTTGACCAATAAGATCAAAACATACATCAGGCGTTACTTTAGAATCTAACGCACGAATGTTCGCACCTTGGATTGTTGGGCCATCAGCCAGTGGATCAGAGAATGGGATACCAAGTTCAAGCGCATCAGCACCTGCTTCAACCAAAGTTTCCATGATCTTAAGAGACTGTTCAGGGTTAGGATCGCCAACCGTTACGAATGGTACAAATGCACCTTGATTCTTTTCAGCTAAGCGAGTGAATAGTGATTGATAGCGATCCATTATAATGCTCCTTTCTTTTTAAGGATGTCGTGTACAGAGAAGATGTCTTTGTCACCACGGCCAGACAAGTTAACAACTAACAGCTGTTCTTTTTCTGGTTCGTCGTGAGCCATTTTGATTGCATGAGCTAAAGCATGAGATGACTCTAGCGCTGCGAGGATACCTTCGTTACGTGCGATAGATTGGAACGCTTCTAGTGCTTCGTCATCGGTTACGTTTTCGTATTCAGCACGACCAATTGCGTTCAGGTGAGCGTGCTGTGGGCCAACTGAAGGGAAGTCTAGACCCGCAGATACAGAGTAAGACTCTTCTACTTGGCCGTTCTCATCTTGCATCAATGGTGCTTTCATACCAAAGAAGATACCTGTTTTACCGTGCTTAAGCGGCGCGCCGTGTTGGTCGGTATCAATACCTTTACCAGCTGGCTCAACACCGATTAAGCGAACCGTTTCTTCTTCGATGAAATCAGCGAACATGCCGATAGCGTTTGAACCGCCGCCAACACAAGCGATAACAGCATCAGGAAGGCGACCTTCACGAGCTAGAATTTGGTTCTTGGTTTCTTCACCAATCATGCGTTGGAAGTCACGAACGATGGTTGGGAATGGGTGAGGACCCGCAGCCGTACCTAGTAGGTAGTGCGCATCTTCATAAGTTGCAGACCAGTCACGTAGAGCTTCGTTACACGCATCTTTTAGCGTAGAAGAACCAGAATGAACAGGGATAACCTCTGCGCCCATTAGCTTCATACGGAACACGTTCGGGCTTTGACGTTCAACGTCTTTAGCACCCATGTAAACGCGACACTTAAGACCCAATAGAGCACACGCTAGCGCCGTCGCAACACCGTGTTGACCAGCGCCAGTTTCAGCGATGATTTCCTGCTTACCCATACGTTTAGCAAGTAGCGCCTGACCCAATACTTGGTTTGTTTTGTGCGCGCCACCGTGAAGTAAGTCTTCACGCTTAAGGTACAGCTTGGTTTTTGTACCTTTAGTTAGGTTGCGAGTTAGCGTTAGTGCCGTTGGACGACCCGCGTACTCTTGAAGAAGCGTCATGAATTCACTGCGGAACTCAGGATCGGCTTGTGCATCGATAAATGCTTGTTCAAGTTGGTCTAGTGCTGGCACTAGGATCTGCGGTACGTATTGACCACCGTATTCACCGAAGTAGGCATCGAGTTTAGCCATTATCTTATTCCTTCAATTCTATTGATGTGTATTCACACCAAGTCATTTAATTTTGCTTGAGCTTCGCAAAAGGCAAAGCTCACAAATATGTTTTTGGTCTCTGCTTCTAGAGGCCAGACTAGTAATTACGAATCGCTGCAAAAGCGCGTTGCAGTTTGTCGGCGTCTTTTTTACCAGGAGCAGATTCAACGCCAGAGTTTAGGTCTAATCCTAAGCAGCCTAACTTAGCCGCTTGGTTAGCATTTTCTGGGTTTAGACCACCCGCCAACATGATTGCGCTTTGGTTGTTGATTAGGCTCCAATCGAACGCTTGACCTGTACCACCTGTTTGAGAACCCACTTTAGTATCTAGCAGGTGACGAGTCACGTTGCTTTCCAGTAATTCTGGCAGCGCACTTTTAGCACCGGAAGCAACACCGTAAGCTTTCCAAATCTCAACGCTTTCAGGTAGTGACTGTTTTAGTTCATCGACAAACGCTTGAGTCTCATCACCGTGTAGTTGCACCGCAAATAAACCTAGCTCAGAAACCGTTTTCGCAACATCAGTAACGCTATGATTTTGGAACACACACACGTAGTTCAAAGGTGCGCCGCTCATGGTTAAACGAGCTGCTTCTATATCAACATGACGCTTAGATGCTTCAACGAAAATTAGACCACCGAATACCGCGCCTGCTTGATACGCCTTCGCGGCATCGTCAGGGTGGGTTAAACCACACACCTTGTTTTCGCCCAGCGTTACTTTGCGAACGGCCAGTTCAAGGTTCTTTTCAGCCATAAGAGAGCTACCGATTAGGAAGCCATCTGCAAATGTTGAAAGGTCACGCACTTGTTGGTGTGTGTAGATACCAGACTCTGAAATCACGATGGCGTTTGGAGCCAGTTCGCGAATCAGTGGAGCCAACTCTTTGGTGCGATTCAAGTCCGTCGAAAGGTCACGTAGGTTGCGGTTATTAATACCGATCACTTTTGCTTTTAAAGCGACAGCGCGGTGAAGCTCTTCTTCGTTGCTGACTTCGGTAAGTACACCCATGTCGAGTGAGTGAGCGACTTCAGCCAGTGCTTTGTATTCTTCGTCATCTAATACCGATAGCATTAGCAAAATTGCGTCAGCTGAGTAGTGACGAGCTAGGTAAACTTGGTAGGTATCAACCATGAAGTCTTTACACAGAATTGGCTGCTTAGCAATGCTACGAACCTTTGGTAAAAACTCAAAGTCACCTTGGAAGTATTTCTCGTCTGTCAGTACTGAAATTGCGTTTGCGTGGTTGTTGTACACCGATGCAATGTAGTCCAAATCAAACTCGTCGCGAATCAAACCTTTTGACGGAGATGCCTTTTTACACTCAGTAATGAAAACTGTTTGTTCGCCGCTCAGTGCATCATAAAAACTGCGGTCTGTTGCGGTTAACGTTGCTTTAAATTCATCTAATGGTTGAGTCTGTTTACGCGCTTCAACCCATTGGTATTTATCACGAACGATTTTTGCTAGTACTTCCGCCATTTCAGCTTCTTTGACTGAAACGTGGGTCGACAGTTTATCGGTAGTCTGTGTCATGTTCTTTGTCTCAATTCGTCGTTCGTTAGGCGTGTGCAGCAAGCTTTTGTACAAGCTCGTACGCTTTGCCAGAGTTCATCGCGTCAATGGCTTGCTGTGCGTTGGCTTTTAGGTCTTCGTGACCAAATAGACGCATCAGTAGAGCAACGTTTACGGCTACTGCGCCAACTTGGGCTTCAGTGCCTTTACCCGTCAGGATATCTGTTGTGATGGCTTTGTTTTCTTCTGGCTCACCGCCCTTGATTGCTTCAAGAGGGTGAGTGTTTAAACCAAAGTCTGCCGGTGTCACTGTGTATTCGTGAATTGCGCCATCTTTGATTTCAGCAACCATGGTTTCGCCGTGAATCGCTACTTCATCAAGACCGCTACCGTGAACAACCGCCGCGCGCTTCATACCCATTTGCAGCATAGTTTCTGCGATAGGGCGTACAAGCTCTTTGCTGTAAACACCCATAAGTTCAATGTTAGGGCGAGCAGGGTTAATCAGTGGGCCAAGGATGTTGAAGATAGTACGTGTTTTCATCGTTTGACGAACAGGCATCGCGTGACGCACGCCACCGTGGTATTGCGGAGCAAATAGGAATGCTACGCCAAGCTCATCGACAGCCGTACGAGTGTCTTCCGCGGTCATCGCTAGGTTGATGCCAAACGAATCCAGTAGGTCAGAAGAGCCTGATTTACTCGATACACTGCGGTTACCGTGTTTAGCGACTTTTAAACCACATGCTGCGGCAACGAATGCTGAAGTCGTCGAAATATTAATGGTGTTATGACCGTCGCCACCTGTACCCACGATGTCTGCAAAATCGTAATCAGGGCGTGGGAACGGGTTTGCATTGGCAAGCAGTGCTTTCGCCGCACCAGCGATTTCTTCTGGCGTCTCGCCTTTGATCTTAAGTGCAGTCAGTGCAGAAGCCATCAGGATTGGGTCTAGGTCGCCCTTGATGATGACATCAAACAGTTGTTGGCTTTCTTCTTGAGTAAGAGACTGCTGTTCGTAAAGTTTATTAATCTGTTCCATGATTTCGTCCTAGTTAGTCTTTTTATCAAGAGTGGCGTTCTTCTCAAGGCAGAGAGGTTTCTCAAGAGCCCATTCGATAGCGTTCGCTAGAAGCGTTGCACCGTAGGTCGTCATAATTGATTCAGGGTGGAATTGGAACCCACACACCTTGTCTTGTTCTTGAACCACAGACATCACCAAATCATCGACTTCAGCTGTCACTGTTAGGCTATCAGATACATGCGTTGCTACTAAAGAGTGGTAGCGAGCAATAGCCAGTGGAGAAGGTAAGCCTTGGTAAGTCGCATGGTTTTGGTGTTCCATCATCGACACCTTACCATGAATGATTTCGCCTGCGCCTGCAACGGTACCGCCATAAGCTTCAACGATAGCTTGGTGGCCTAAACAAATACCAATCATAGGCACTTTGCCTTTTAGCAACTGAATCAGTTCAGGCATGCAGCCCGCGTCTGCCGGAGCGCCAGGACCCGGTGATAGTAGGGCAACTGGGTTGTCTAATTCGTTGATCGCCGCTTCAACGACCTTTGCAGAGATGTTGTTACGGTAAATTTTTACGTTGTGACCCAATGAACGGAACTGGTCTACAAGGTTGTAAGTGAACGAGTCGAAGTTATCGATGAATACAATATCAGCCATGATTACGACTCCTTCTTGTTAGAAATGGTTTTAGTATGTGCCGCTTGAATCGCTGAGATGACCGCTTGCGCTTTGCCGCGAGTTTCATCTGCTTCTGCTTGTGGGTCTGAATCGAATACCACACCAGCGCCAGCTTGCACTTGTGCCACACCATCTTCAACGTAAGCAGAGCGAATCACGATACACGTATCTAAAGTGCCTTCACCCGTTAGGTAACCAACCGCACCGCCGTAGCTGCCACGACGCGTTTTTTCTACGTCACGAATAAGCTGCATTGCGCGGATTTTTGGTGCGCCTGTTAGCGTACCCATGTTCATACAAGCTTGGTAAGCGTGCAGGGCATCTAAGTCTTCACGCAGCTGACCAACAACACGAGAAACCAAGTGCATCACATGGCTGTAGCGGTCAACTTTTAGCAGGTCTGCCACGTGGCGAGTGCCAGCTTCAGCGATACGCGCTACATCGTTACGAGCTAGGTCGACAAGCATCATGTGTTCTGCGTTTTCTTTCTTGTCGGTGCGCAGTTCAAGCTCGATACGGCTATCTAGGTCGAAATCGATTTGACCGTCAGGACGCTTACCGCGACGACGAGTCCCCGCAATTGGGTAAATTTCGATTTGGTTGGTTTCGGTTTCGTATTTCAGCGCACTTTCTGGAGAAGCACCAAATAGAGTAAACAGCTCATCTTGCATGTAAAACATGTAAGGGCTTGGGTTGCTTTGCTTAAGCTCTTTGTAGGCAGCCAGTGGAGCAGGGCAAGGAAGCGTGAAGCGGCGTGAAGGTACTACTTGGAATACATCGCCTTTTACGACGTACTCTTTTAGGTCACGAACCGTTTGGCAGAAGTCTTCATCTGAAACGCTTGGTACCGCGTCAACGTTGTCTAGTGGCGTAACTTCTGTGATGGCTTTCAGCGACTGACATTGTGTTTGAATGTCGGTTAGGCGCTCAGTTAGCTGTGCTTTGATGTTTTCATCTTGAGCGAACAAGCTTGCGTGTAGCAGGCCTTCGTTCTCTTGGTGATCGAAACGCAACAGTGTTTCAGCCACGTAGAAGACAAAGTCAGGGCAGTTGTTGGTTGCTTCAGCATCGCCTAGCTGTTCGAAGTTCGCCACGATGTCGTAAGCGAATAGGCCAGCCATGAATAACGCGTGCTTGTTATCAGCGTCTTGCTCAAAGCTGTGCTGAACCAAACGCAATGCATCGAAGGAGGAAGCTTCTCTTAAGCGTGAGTCTTCGTCTAATTCGTTGCTTGGCTCAACAAAAGTCAGCGTCAGTAAGTTATCCGTCAAATCAGATTTAATCTCTGTTTTAACGTTTTGAGTCAGGTGTTCGATAAGCGCTTGACCGTTTTGAGTCAACGCTTGAAAGGTTACTTCATGTCCGCGACATACGATACGAACAGCAGAGTCGATAAGGAGTAGGCTTGTCAGGTTCTGTTTAGATTCAATCTCGGCAGATTCCAACAAAAGACTGTCTGTTTTGTTTTCACACAAAGTATGAAAAACGCTGGTTGGATCTTGCGAGTAAGGAACTGAAGAATTGATGACCTCAATGGTTCCCAGCTTTTTGATTTCAATGGCCTTGTTCACAAGACCTCCTTTATGATTCTTTAAATTTCCTGCCGTACATAGTCGCATAAAGATACCTTTCACCCAATCTAGAATATGGTCAATTCGATGATTTGTTAGTCAGTTGAATGTGAGATGTTCGACAAATTAAAAAGCCCGCTATTAAAGCGGGCTTAGTGATAACTTTTTTATAAACAAACTGTTTAGCTAGAAGTACACGTTAGCCCACCAAGAACTTGTCCAAGTGCGCCACCAATTAAGCTCTGAACTTGCTTCTACTGAAGAAAGTTCTAAAACTTTATCTTTATGGTTTTGGTTAAATTCTTGTAACATGGTGAACCTATCAAATGTGATACTTCGTATTTGTGTACTAGTTAACTAGTTTTCCGCTTGCGGGTCAAGTGTGTTGACACAAATATAACGATAAAAATTGAAAACAATGAAAAAGAATATATGAGAATTGATCTACATAGTCATACAACAGCCTCAGATGGCCGACTTACCCCACCTGAGCTAATTGACCGAGCGCTAAGCTTTAACATCGAAGCGCTAGCGATTACAGATCATGACACGATTGACGGGCTTGCCGAAGCACGCAGCTACATTGCGGATAACCACCTTCCTATTCAGCTGATCAACGGCATTGAGATTTCGACCGTTTGGCAAAACAAAGATATCCATATTGTTGGGTTAAACGTTGATCCTGAATCACCAGAGCTCAAAGTGCTCATTGAGCAACAGAAGCAACACCGAATTGGACGTGCTGAGATGATTGCTCAACGTCTTGAAAAAGCAACTCGTGAAGGGGTGCTAGAGGAAGTTAAACTGATTGCGGGTAATGCGCCGATCACTCGAGCTCACTTTGCTAAGTGGTTAGTTGATAACGGCTACGCAAAAACCATGCAGCAGGTGTTTAAAAAGTTTCTTACTCGTAACAACCCAGGTTACGTCCCGCCTACGTGGTGTTCAATGAGTGATGCTGTTACGGCCATTCATGCTGCTGGTGGCCAAGCCGTGCTCGCTCACCCTGGGCGATATGGCCTTACAGCCAAGTGGGTTAAGCGCCTGCTCACTGCATTTGTTGAAGCGAAAGGGGATGCGATGGAAGTCGCTCAACCTCAGCAAGCGCAACAAGAAAGACGCACACTCGCGGATTATGCTATACAATACAAACTATTAGCCTCCCAAGGCAGTGATTTCCATTACCCATCCCCGTGGATGGAACTTGGACGTAATCTCTGGCTACCTTCTGGGGTCGAAGAAGTATGGAAAGATTGGGAGTTTCAAACGGTTTCACCATCTGAATAGTCTTTAGGTGAACCAGCTCCTTCTGATGATAGAGTCGAGAGATTCGATAACGAGGATCAACAATGAGCCAGTTTTTTTATGTACACCCAGATAACCCACAAGCACGCTTAATTACTCAAGCGGTTGCGATTATTCGCAATGGCGGGGTTGTGGTTTATCCAACAGATTCCGGTTATGCGCTGGGCTGTCAGCTTGAAAATAAACAAGCACTTGAACGTATCTGTAAAATTCGTCGCATCGATGACAAGCACAACTTCACCTTGTTATGCCGTGATCTTTCTGAATTATCACTGTATGCACGAGTTGATAACGTCGCTTTCCGCCTGCTGAAGGCACACACGCCAGGTGCTTATACGTTTATCTTTAAAGCAACCAAAGAAGTGCCGAAGCGTTTGATGAACGCCAAGCGTAAAACGATTGGTATTCGTGTCCCAGACAACAAGATTGCACTCGATTTGTTAGAAGCGATGGGCGAACCACTAATGTCGACGTCTCTGATTCTTCCGGGTAACGAGACCACTGAGTCGGATCCAGAAGAAATTCGTGACAGCTTAGAGCATGCGGTTGATGTCATTTTGAATGGTGGTTACTTAGGTGAGCAACCAACGACGGTTATTGACTTTAGTGACGATGATGCTGTGATTCTACGTCGTGGTGCGGGCGATCCTGCGCCGTTTGAATAATCGCTTTACTGATTAACAGTCTGTAACGATACAGCAAACCTGCCAGAGTAAATAACAAGTGCTTTTTGGCAGGTTATTTGCGATAATACGCGACCGCGATTTGGTCGCGAAAAATTCATTCGACGTCTGTGAAGACGACAATTAGGTAGAAAAGAGTAAATGAGCGAAAAATTACAGAAGGTTTTAGCGCGAGCTGGTCACGGTTCTCGTCGTGAACTAGAAGGTTTAATCAAATCTGGTCGTGTAAGTGTTAACGGTCAAGTTGCGAAGCTGGGCGAGCGTCTTGAAGACGAGAACTCAGTGATCCGTATCGATGGCCATACTGTTTCAGGCAAGGCTTCTGAAGAAGTGGTTTGTCGTGTACTTGCTTACTACAAACCTGAAGGTGAGCTTTGTACTCGTCATGATCCTGAAGGCCGCCGTACTGTTTTCGATCGTCTACCTAAGATCCGTGGTTCTCGTTGGATTTCAGTTGGTCGTCTTGATGCGAACACGTCTGGTCTTTTGCTGTTCACTACTGATGGTGAGCTTGCAAACCGTCTAATGCACCCAAGCCGTCAGGTTGAGCGTGAGTACTTAGTACGTGTATTCGGTGAAGTGACTGAGCAGAAAGTTAAAAACGTAACTCGTGGCGTACAACTAGAAGACGGCATGGCTCGTTTTGAAGATGTGGTTTACGCTGGTGGTGAAGGTATGAACCATACTTTCTACGTTGCGATTAACGAAGGTCGTAACCGTGAGGTTCGTCGTCTTTGGGAATCACAAGAAACAACAGTAAGCCGCCTGAAACGTGTACGTTACGGTGATATCTACCTTGATAAGAAACTGCCTCGTGGCGGTTGGAAAGAGCTAGATCTTCAAGAAGTGAACTACCTGCGTGAGCTTGTTGAGCTTAAGCCTGAGAAAGAGACACTGTTGGACCTTGATCCTTCAAACACTTCTCGTAAGCGTGAGCGTTCTCGTAGCCAAAAAATTCGTCGTGCTGTTAAGCGTCACGAAGAGCGTGCAAACGCACCAAAAGGCCGTAGCAACCAAGCTAAGCGTAAGAAGCCTGCAACTCGCGGTACTACAACACCTGATTCAGGTCGTAGCGCTCCAGCTGCAAATAAAGGCAAGCCTCAGGCTAACAAAAGCAAGCCTAAGATGAACAACGGTCGTCCGGCTAAACCAGCTAAGCCAAGATCGCGTCAATAATGGCGTATGCTCTCAAGCTTCATTAGCTGAAAGCACTGAATACTAAAAAACCTGCTCATTGAGCAGGTTTTTTTACATCTAGAAGAAATCAAAGATGCGGGATGCGAGTTACCGAGTATCGAAAACACGCTGCCATAAACGACAGTATGCGTGCTCTTCGTGTACGCGCAGCTATGATCTGTTCGTATCTCGTATCTCGTA
>NZ_MCZZ01000123.1:69183-158189 GCF_002875705.1 Vibrio sp. 10N.261.45.E2 | reverse complement strand
TCTCGTATCTCGTATCTCGTGTCTCGTATCTTTTACTTATGGTTCGAGAAGTTATCGCCTTTCGCGAGTCGGTCGTAAAGCACAACATTCACTGATGCCGCTAGATTCATACAGCCGTTGGTCGGAACATAAATCGTCTCACGACAGAAGTCCGTGATCTCTTTCTTAAGCGTGCCGTCTTCTGGGCCAAAAATATAAAACGCGCGTGGTGGGTGCTTGTAATCCGGTAGCGGTTTAGCACCTTCAATCAGATCAACAGCAACAGGCACGCAGCCTACAGGAATAATATCTTTTAGATCTTCGACACCAATTAAAGGCAACGCTAGGTGCTTCTCTTTGGTATCGGTATGGAATTTTCGCGCATGGTCGTAACGAGTGCCCGTGTAGAACACAGAGTTTGCGCCATAACAGCCAGCAGCTCGCATTACAGAGCCTACGTTTTCAGGCGTCTTTGGGTTAACTAGGCCAATACAGGCATAGCCTTTTGATTGTGTGTCTGTTTTTGCTTTGGTCATAATCAGTGAATCTAAAGTTGATGATGAAAGTAAGTAATTACGATGAGAAATGGCATGATAAAAATAGCCGAGCAATGGGCTCGGCTAACTTTTAACTCGCTAACATGAATACTTGTTTACTCATGCAGATGAGCGTCAACAGCGGTATTAGTCGCGTTTCCACAGCATGTGACAGAACTTATGGTCTGGATCACGGCTGATTAGCATGCGAGCAAATACGTCATCTAGAACGTCATCAGCTTCATTCACAAGACCAATGCGCACTTCAGCGTAGATTTCTTTGTCGACTTCAAAGCCAACATGTTCAACCCAATCATCACCAGTTTCAACAAGTTCTGCAGCGCCACGATCTTCAAACTGAGCCGTGAATAGAATCACGTCTGCAGGTTCAAGATTGTCAGGTGCCATCTCTAGAAAGATGTCGTATGCAGTGTCAATTGCGTCGTCATAAGACATTAGGTCGTTAGCTTCGGTCATAATAAGTATCTTAGCTTGCGCGGTTCATGTATTTACGTTCAGCAGTGTTTACTACTACTTTGTCGCCAGTCGCGATGTACTCAGGTACTTGGATTGTAAGACCTGTAGAAAGACGAGCAGGCTTAGTACGAGCAGAAGCTGATGCACCTTTGATTGAAGGGTCAGTCTCTTCGATAACTAGCTCAACAGATGTTGGTAGCTCAAGTGTTGCAGCATTGCCATCAATAAGGATCGCGTACATGCCTTGAGTTTCTTCGTTGATGAACAGCAGTTCGTCTTCGATTGTTTCACCGTTGAAGATGAATTGTGTGTAATCTTCGTTATCCATGAAGATGTACTCGTTACCATCAACGTAAGAGAACATTACAGCACGCTTAGTTACGTCGATAGTTTCAACGATTTCGTCAGCCTTGTGACGAACTTCAGTTTTAACGCCAGTTGCTACGTCGTTACCACGGAAGCGGTAAATTTTTTGGCCGCCACGGCCGCCAGGTGTTGTTACTTCGATATCTTTAACGATTACTGTTTTGCTTTCTACTGTGATAGCAAAACCTTTTTTAATTTCACTTGCTCTAGGCATTTTGTGTTTGTCCTTAGTGGGTCTATCCGCTGATTATATCTCGGAGATGCTATAAATAGGAATAGCTTGAATCATAAAGTCACCTAAGCGATCATAGAGTCATAGTTAAATCATCACTTTATTTACCGAAACGACCTATGCAGCTACCTGTTATTGACCCAACACAGCCATTTCAACCTGAATTCCAACCTGTGGTTAACGATCTGATTACCTTCTTAAAAGGTGGGTTAGGTTCTAACTTACACAGTGTATATATTTATGGCAGTGTTGCTCGCAAGCAAGCCGTTGTCGGTAGTTCAAATCTTGATGTGGTTATGGTGACACATCGCCCGTTCCCAGATCAACGAACCACCTTGTTGAATACCATCAAATGGCGCTTCCAAAAGAGCTTCCCGCAGGTGACTCAAGTGGCGATAAAAACCACCTTGGTGAGCGAAATTGTCGATTTCGACAACATCTTCACATGGGGGTTTATGCTTAAGCATTTGGCTGTATGTGTGCATGGTGAAGATTTATCGGATTGCTATGGAGATTTTGAAACAAGTTGGGAAATCGCTAAACACTGGAATATGGACGCAGAAAACTGGTTAGCGGTTTATCGCAACAAGATTGCAAGAGCAACAACGCCAGAGCAACAAGTGGCAGCACAGGTTATCATCGCCAAGAAGCTTCTTCGAGCGAGTTACTCTTTGGTGATGTACCGCGATAAGTATTGGTTTGATGATCCTGTCGAATGTGGCCAGCAGTTCTTGAAGTATCACCCAGATCGAGAAGTCGAAATCCAAAGGTTGGGCATTTTACTTTCTGGTAGACCGATTCCGAAACGTTCGGTGATCGGTATTCTGGATGGGTTTGGTGAGTGGCTGGTTAAGCAATACCAAAAAACAGAATTTCGAATCGGATAGAGCTTAGTAATCTATCGATATAAAAAAGCAGAGTGAATTGAACATTCCTCTGCTTTTTTGTTTCTATTACAGCTCAAAAGTAGTTTTAGAATAGACCTAACTGCTGCCCACTGACTCTTTCAAAATCTAAACCAATGAAGGGCAAAATAGCCTCTGCGACCGGTTTAATCTGTTTGTCGATGTAATGCTGATAATCGATAGCGCTCTTTAAATACTCTTTCGGCTCAGGGCCGCCTAGAGTAATCAGGTATTCAATACGCCCTTTGTTCTGGTATTGAAGCGGACGACCCAGATGAGCGTTGATCTCGTCGGCTAATCTTGCCGCACGAACCTGTGGCGGAATGTTCTTCTGGTACTCATGAAGTTTACGACGCAGACGCTTCTGATAAACCAATAAATCATCGTGCTTACCTGCTGAAGTCTCATCAACAAACTGTCTTACGTAGTCGGTTGGGTCTTGATCGTGAAACACCATTTCATACAAGGTTTGTTGGAATTGCTGCGCTAACGGTGTCCAATCGGTGCGCGCACTTTCAAGCCCTTTGAAAATGATCTTCTCTTGGTCGCCTTGATTAATTAAACCGGCATAGCGTTTCTTCGAACCGGTTTCTGAACCTCGAATGGTTGGCATCAGGAATTTGCGATAGTGTGTCTCATATTCCAATTCAAGTATTGAGGTTAGGTTGTAGGTCTCTTTGAGGTGATTCGTCCACCAATCGTTAATGTAAGCGACAAGTTCATTCCCGATCTCGTCGGCTTTTTTCTGGTCATAACTGCCATTAAGAGACACGAAGGTTGAATCTGTGTCTCCATAAATGACTTGATAACCTTTATCTTCGATAAGCACTTTGGTCTGCTTCATGATTTCATGCCCACGCATGGTGATCGATGAGGCCAAGCGAGTATCAAAGAAGCGGCAGCCTGATGAACCTAACACGCCATAGAAAGAGTTCATGATGATCTTAATGGCTTGAGAGAAGGCTTTTTCGTTATTCTTCTTAGCAACATCACGTGCTGCCCACAGGTTTTCAATCATCTCTGGCAAGAAGTGTTTAGAGCGATGGAATTGCCCCCCGCGAAAGCCATCAACGGCTTGGTCTGCTGCTGGCCCCAGTTCCAGCTTCAACCCTTCAATAAGCCCCATAGGGTCGATTAGAAACGAACGAATGATCGATGGGTACAGGCTCTTAAAATCGAGGACTAACACTGAGTCATACAGGTTGGGGATTGAATCCATCACATAGCCGCCAGGGCTAGCGATCCAATTTTCAGGCTCTAAGTTAGGCGCGACATAACCCGCTCTGTGGATTTGAGGCAGATATAAGTTAGTAAAGGCAGCAACAGAACCGCCAACACGATCAAGTTCGACACCGGTCAATCGCGAGCGCTCAATCGCGAAATCGAGTAGGTGCGTGTGTTCGAAGATTCGGTTTACCAACACACAGTCTTGCAGGTTGTACTTGGCGAGTGAAGGCTTATCGGACTTAAACATCCGGTTAATCTCATCCATGCGGTCGTGAACGTTATGGATGTCTTTGCCTTCACCAAGTAGCTCTTGAGATACCGATTCAAGAGACCAAGAACGGAAGTGATAGGTCGCTGTCTTGAGCATATCGATGCCATCTAAGACAACACGGCCAGGGATAGTAATAAAGCCTTGCTGATTTTGTGCCGAACTACGGAAAAAACTGGGTTGATTGTCTCTGCCAATGTTGAGCTTCACTTCGTTCCATTCTGAACGTTTGTGTAGCAGCCTAAAATCGAAGTCGATAACATTCCAACCGATGATGATGTCAGGGTCAAATTCAGAGAACCAAGCGATCATGGCTTCGAGTAGCGCTTTTTCGTTGTCAACCCATTGGATGTTGGTTTCAGCTTGTTGTGGTTCGCCGATCATGATCACTCGGCTGTCCATTGGACTATCTAAGCCGATGGAGTAGAGCACACCTTTTTCGGAACACTCAATATCCAGTGAGACCATCGACAAGCTAGGTAAATAGTTTCCTGAGCGGCATTTTGCGTTCGAGACTCGGCGATGCTGGTTCTTTTGAACTGCTGTGCCTGTGAATTCAATGCTGCCTTTAATAAAGCGTTCCATTAGGAATCGGTCAGCAAGGCGAATGTCGCTTTCAAAGGTTTGGATTTCTTCGTTATTGAAAGCTTGCGCTAATCCAAAGCTACTTCTTGATAAAGCAGTATAACAAGCGGCGAGAGGTTCTTGATCGAAGGTTGCTAGGTCAAGATGTTTAAACTGGCAATCTATCGATTCTTTCGCTGCGATAGCCTGACACGCTGGCACATCTGATTGAGCAACAAAAAACACCGGTTTTTCGTTTTGAATAGTCAGCAGAGTCGGGCCTTGAGGGGTGCTTAACCATAAGTCGATTTGCGTGCGCCCTGAAAAATCTCTCGATTGTCTTGTGAGTACAAAGCCTTGCTGAATATCCAATGCAGTAACCTATTGAAATGGGGTAGTGAATACTACCATTTAGCAGCTGGCTGCGCACAATAGGCTGCAAAAATAGTCATTAAACACTCGTTAGCAGCAGTAAATAACGGGACTGCGTAAGCAAAAAAGTGAAATTGTCGCGAATGGTTATTCAATGGTATTGAAAATATCTTTATCTTATGTAATTTTATTGCGTGTTGTTTTAACTGGTTGATTTTTAGAAAAAGCTTGTTGTTTTAGTTGGCTTATTTGTTAATAAGTACTTGCTAAAGTTCGTGTTTCAGCACATATTCAACAGAGCTTTTTTTTAGTAATTAAGTTAAGATGTACTCGATGCTGCGATCCACTGTTCCTTTGTTCAATTGTTTCAAACAGATGAAACGACACAGTGGTTGCAGAGCCAATTAATAGTGTGGAGATACAAGTTTGATAAATGTTTTCCTTGTAGATGATCACGAGCTGGTTCGCACAGGGATACGACGTATTATTGAAGACGTCCGTGGAATGAACGTAGCAGGGGAAGCTGAAAGCGGTGAAGATGCTGCAAAATGGTGTCGTACTAACAATACTGACGTTATTTTGATGGATATGAATATGCCTGGTATTGGTGGCTTAGAGGCAACCAAGAAGATCTTGCGTTTCAACCCTGATGTTAAAATCATCGTTTTAACTGTTCATACGGAAAATCCGTTTCCAACTAAAGTGATGCAAGCTGGAGCTGCAGGTTACCTTACTAAAGGTGCAGGTCCGGATGAAATGGTAAATGCAATTCGAGTGGTTAACAGTGGCCAACGATACATTTCACCAGAAATTGCGCAGCAGATGGCTTTGAGCCAATTCTCGCCTGCGTCTGAAAATCCATTCGCAGACTTATCTGAACGTGAACTTCAAATCATGATGATGATTACCAAAGGTCAGAAAGTGACGGATATTTCAGAACAACTCAATCTAAGTCCTAAAACAGTCAACAGTTACCGCTACCGCTTGTTCAGCAAGCTAGATATCAGTGGCGATGTAGAGCTGACGCATTTAGCGATTAGACATGGAATGTTAGACACTGAGACCCTTTAACACTGAGATCGTATAGTGACCAACTTGTTTGACTCAGTCTCATTCCTCAAAACAGTAACAGAGCAGCCCGGCGTTTATCGAATGTATAACGCCGAGGCTGTTGTTATTTACGTCGGTAAAGCTAAGAACCTCAAAAAACGCCTTTCCAGTTATTTCCGTAAAAAAGTCGACAGTGAAAAAACTCGCGCTCTAGTCAGTAATATTGACAAGATCGATGTCACTGTCACGCACACGGAAACAGAAGCGCTCATTCTTGAGCACAACTACATCAAGCAGTACTTGCCTAAATACAACGTACTTTTGCGTGATGATAAGTCGTACCCTTATATTTTCATTAGCGGTCACAAGCATCCTCGTTTGTCGATGCATCGTGGTGCTAAAAAGAAAAAGGGCGAATACTTTGGTCCTTATCCAGATTCCGGCGCTGTGCGTGAGACGCTACACCTAATCCAAAAAATCTTTCCTGCTCGTCAGTGTGAAGACACAGTTTATGCCAACAGAGCACGTCCGTGTTTGATGTATCAGATTGGTCGTTGTGCTGCGCCTTGTGTTAGCTCAATCATCTCTGATGAAGAGTACAGTGAACTCATCGACTACGTTCGTTTATTTCTGCAAGGGAAAGACAAATTGGTCCTTGAGACGCTCATCGATAAAATGGATAAGGCAAGCCGAGAGCTTCGCTTTGAGCAAGCTGCCGCTTTTCGCGACCAAATCCAAGCGATTCGACGTGTGCAAGAACAGCAGTACGTATCTGACGATTCAATGGAAGATATGGACGTGTTGGGCTTTGCTCAAGAGAATGGCGTGGCGTGTATTCATATCTTGATGATTCGCCAAGGCAAAGTCTTAGGCAGCAGAAGCCATTTCCCTAAAATTCCGAACAACACGGTACGTGAAGAGGTTTTCTCGAGTTTCTTGAGCCAATATTACTTGGCGCATAATGAAGCGAGAACCATTCCAACCCGCTTGATTCTAAATGCTGATTTAATGGAAGACGTGACACCGATTCAAGAAGCTTTGTGTGAGGTTGCGGGGCGTAAGATCCACTTCAACACCAACCCTTCTGGCACGCGTGGTCGCTATCTTAAACTGTCGAATACCAATGCATTAACGGCGATTACCACTAAGATTAATCACAAGATGACGATTAACCAGCGCTTCAAAGAGCTTCAAGAGGTGCTGTCGATGGATGCTATCAAGCGCATGGAATGTTTCGATATCAGCCATACTATGGGTGAAAGCACGATTGCGTCGTGTGTGGTGTTCAATCAAGAAGGCCCTGTTAAACCGGAATACCGCCGTTACAACATCACTGGCATTACCGGTGGTGATGACTACGCGGCAATGGCTCAGGCGCTTGAGAGACGTTATTCAAAGCAACTCGATGTCGACAAGATCCCAGACATCATTTTTATCGATGGTGGCAAAGGTCAACTTAATCGAGCTCATGAGATTATCTCCCAATATTGGGGGGATTGGCCGTTTAGACCAAGAATGATGGGTATTGCGAAAGGGGTTACTCGTAAGCCGGGTTTAGAAACCTTGGTTACGCTTGAAGGTGAAGAGTTCAACTTACCTAGTGATGCACCAGCGCTGCATCTTATCCAACACATTCGAGATGAGAGCCATAATCATGCAATTGCAGGGCATAGAGCAAAGCGTGGTAAAACGCGCCGAACCAGTGCCTTGGAAGGAATTGAAGGGGTAGGGCCTAAGCGTCGTCAAGCTTTGTTGAAATATATGGGTGGCTTACAAGAACTTAAGCGTGCAACTGTTGAAGAAATAACCAAAGTGCCGGGCATTAGTCATTCTTTAGCAGAAAACATTTATCAAGCATTGAAACAATAGTAAAAATCCCGCACCATTAAAGCGCAATTAATAAGAGCCCAATAATATGCGTTTGAATATACCTAACATTTTGTCCTTACTGAGACTATTTTTGATCCCAGTATTCGTTGTCGTTTTTTATCTACCTTATCAATGGGCTCCTTTTGCTGCTGCGATGGTGTTTTGGGTAGCAGGTTTTACTGATTGGCTAGATGGCATGCTAGCTCGTAAGTTAGGGCAAACATCTCGTTTTGGCGCCTTTATAGACCCAGTGGCTGACAAAGTACTGGTTGCTACAGCTCTTATCCTGATTACTGAACATTACCACTCGATTTGGGTGACGATTCCAGCGGTAACCATGATAGCTCGTGAAATCATCATTTCAGCACTTCGTGAGTGGATGGCTGAAATCGGTAAACGAGCAAGTGTTGCAGTATCTTGGGTTGGTAAGGTTAAAACGGTTTCTCAGATGTTCGCGTTGTGGGTACTTATCTGGCGCTATGACGATTGGATGATTTGGGTTGGTTACATCGCGCTCTACGTTGCAACGATTCTAACTTACTGGTCGATGGCGCAATACTTGATGGCTGCCAAAGACGATTTGTTAGACGAAAAACATCATTGATAAAGAAGCGAGCTGAGGCTCGCTTTTTTGATCTTTAACTTAAGGTTAAGTTCTCAATAGTGGATATCTAATGTGATATAGATCTCCTTTGAATAACCCTTTCACAGTGTGTTTTGAATATAAAGTCAGCTATTTGGCCTGTTTCGTATGAAATCTATTCAAACGAATTAAAAATACAAAAATAATATTGACTCAATCGTCTGAATCCGTAGAATGCATCCCGTACCCAAGAGGATGGCAATGAGCGATTCGATTGGAGTTACTAAGGCGCCTTGGCAGAGTGGCTATGCAGCGGATTGCAAATCCGTGGACCTCGGTTCGACTCCGGGAGGCGCCTCCATTCTCTCTTTTTTCTAGAAAGAATTTGAATGAAAATGCGATACTAGCTCAGTTGGTAGAGCGCAACCTTGCCAAGGTTGAGGTCATCGGTTCGAACCCGATGTATCGCTCCAAATTTTGTAATGTTGATTGGCGTCAGCATTAAGATGGTGTTTTACTTTTCAGTAATCGGCATCGCAATAAAGAATTGCGTGCCCTGGTGGTGGAATTGGTAGACACAAGGGATTTAAAATCCCTCGGCGTTCGCGCTGTGCCGGTTCAAGTCCGGCCCGGGGCACCATCTATTAAAGTCTTTATCTCGATAAAGCAAATGCGATACTAGCTCAGTTGGTAGAGCGCAACCTTGCCAAGGTTGAGGTCATCGGTTCGAACCCGATGTATCGCTCCAAATTAAGAAGCCCGAACAGAAATGCTCGGGCTTTTTGGTTTCTGGCGTTTAGGTTCTTTATATCGATATTCTTCTTGTGCGACCCCGCATTTAAACTTCATTTCTATCTTAAATCTTACGCTATCACATTCATTTGTATCACTTAGCTTTTAAAAAGCGAGATTCCCTATGAGGTCGCCTCCGACTCTAAAGAATGACAAAAGCACCTAGCATTAAAGCCTTACTAATAACGTTTTATACCCACGCCGTCATCCTCGGGCGTGAGGAACGAGCGAACCGGGGATCTACTTCTCAATTGATAGTGTTGACCATATTTGCAGCAATTCATTAGTCGCACCTGCTATTTATCAAGCTATTATTAAAAACTATTGATCGTTCATTTCACTTTATGTTACTTTCCCGCGCAATCTCGGAATGAACAATGTTCAAGAAGAGCAACGATTGCTTCTGGGGGATACGCGTAGTGACCATTCTTGCTGATTGGGACATTACGTAGGGTAGGTATTGGCTAGTCCTTTAGCTGATAGACGGGATACTTATGGCGCAGTTCGCCATGTTAATGGGAAACCCAACATTGAACACACTAATTACAACATTGCTAATCAGCTCTGCATTTCCAAAGGGACCAGCTCCTCATAGCTGCCCGATCCTGCAAAAATGTCCAATTCTTCAAAACAGTAGCATTACTGAACCTTGAGCTCACGCTAACAATTTATCGCTGTCTTAAGACGGCTTAATTTCGTATTCGTCATTTGACTTATGCGAGCGTACAGCTATATCTCATTTCTAGACAATACGCGTGTTTCACCATGAAATCTCTCCAAATTGAAAGAGGGTTGGTGGGTAATTGCGTCTGATGGAGATGAGTATGAACACATTCAAGGGGACTTTTATGACTACCGCCTTTGAAGTCGATATCAACACTATCGCAAATTCATTTTCAACTATGGTTCCTATCGTAGAGGGAACGTACGACCTAACACCTGACGCTATTTTGCTTGAGCAAGAACAGCATGAGTCGGATGTTCGCTCTTACCCAAGACGCCTACCGATTGCTATTAAACGAGCATGTGGCGCTTTAGTTGAAGATACTCGTGGCCAACTCTTTCTCGATTGCTTAGCTGGTGCCGGTACACTTTCTTTGGGTTATAACCATCCTGAGATTAACCAAGCACTCAAAGACCAGCTCGATTCTGGGTTGCCATACCAAACTCTTGATATAACGACTCAAGCAAAAGAGACGTTTATCAAGCGAGTTAAAGCTTTTCTTCCTCAAGACTTTTCAGATAACTCGGTTCTTCAATTTTGTGGCCCATCAGGTGCTGATGCTGTTGAAGCGGCGATCAAGCTTGCTAAACAAACCACAGGTCGCAACACCATGTTTGCTTTCCGTGGTGCTTACCATGGCATGACCAACGGCACCATGGGCATGATGGGTAACCTCGGCACCAAAGAACGTCGTAGCGGCTTGATGTCTGACGTACATTTCATGCCTTTCCCATACAACCTCCGCTGTCCGTTTGGCATTGGTGGTGAAGCGGGTGCCAACGCGAGCATTCGTTACATTGAACGTATGTTGAATGATGACGAATCCGGCATTATGAAACCAGCAGCGATGATCGTTGAGCCTGTGCAAGGTGAGGGCGGCGTAATTCCAGCTCCTGCATCTTGGTTACAAGGTTTACGTCGCATCTGTGACGAACATGGCATCCTACTTATTTTTGATGAAATTCAGTGTGGTGTAGGTAAAACGGGTCATCGGTTTGCGTTTGAAGAGTCAGGCGTTAACCCAGATATCTTATGTTTGTCTAAAGCGATCGGTGGCGGACTGCCTATGTCGTTGCTTGTATTTGATAAGAGCATTGATACATGGAAAGCGGGTGAACACACAGGTACATTCCGTGGTAACCAGTTAGCAATGGTGTCTGGCGCTAAGGCGTTGGAAATCATCGAGCGAGATGGCTTGGTTGAACACGCGAACATTGCAGGCCAATACCTACGTCATGGGTTAGAAAAGATTCAATCTCGTGTTAACTGTATTGCTGAAGTTCGTGGTAAAGGCTTGATGCTTGGCGCTGAGATCAAGCAACCAAACGGTGAGCTTAACAAGTTTGGCGAACCACAATCAGACGGCGAGCTAACCCTAGCGATTCAACGAGCAGCACTAGAGCGCGGCTTGATGGTAGAAAAAGGTGGTCGTGATGGTTCGGTGATTCGTTTCCTTCCGCCAATGATTATCTCTTTTGAGCAGATCGACTTTGCACTCCGTGTCATGGAAGAAGCGATCATTGCAGCGGGTGGCGGTGTACAACAAGATCCTGTCTCAAGCGAACAAGCTAGCCAAGAATGGAACAAGCACTTCATCCAGACAGGTTTAGGCGGTAGCAACGAATTTGCTAACGTGATGAACCAAACCACCATAGCGATGAAAACGGTTTTTGAACAGGTTGAAACCCCTTATTCAGGTTTAGACCCTAAAGTGCTAGAAGCAGCCATCAATGCTGTTGATCTCGATAACAACCAACACGCTTTGGTTGATGTTGTAGATAGTACCGCAGACCTTGTCGCTGCAAACTCCATCTTTGTTCAACACCCTGACTGTATTGCACACCTTCACACTCCACCTCTTATGGCTTCTGTTGCTGCGGAATCAATTATCGCGGCTTTGAATCAATCAATGGATTCATGGGACCAAGCGTCTGCTGCGACTTATGTTGAGCAGCGCGTCGTGGATTGGATGTGTGACAAATACCAACTTGGCGCACAAGCGGACGGTGTTTTCACCAGCGGAGGCACGCAAAGTAACCTTATGGGTTTATTGCTCGCGAGAGACTGGGTTGCAGATAAGCACAATGGCCATTCTATCCAAAAGCTTGGCTTGCCAGAATACGCAAGCAAGTTGCGCATCTTATGCTCAAAGAAATCCCACTTCACGGTTCAAAAGTCAGCATCTCTACTTGGGTTGGGTGAAGCGGCAGTGTGTTGTGTTGATACCAATGCGAATGGCACTATCAAACCTGACTTGTTAGATACAGAAGTGAAAGCGCTTAAAGCTCAAGGCCTAATTCCTTTTGCTGTAGTTGGTACGGCAGGGACAACCGATCACGGTGCTATTGATGACCTTGATGCGATTGCAGACATCGCAAACCAGCAAGATCTTTGGTTCCATGTCGACAGTGCTTACGGCGGCGCGCTTATCTTAAGTAGCCATAAAGCTCGTTTGAAAGGCATCGAGAAAGCGGACTCTGTCAGCGTTGATTTCCACAAGTTGTTCTTCCAAACAATCAGCTGTGGTGCTGTGTTGCTCAAAGACAAAGCGAACTTCAAGTACCTATTGCATCATGCAGACTACTTAAACCGCGAGCACGACGAGTTGCCGAATCTAGTCGATAAGTCTATTGCCACGACTAAACGTTTCGATGCACTCAAAGTCTTCATGACGATGCAAAGCGTTGGGCCAAAGCAGCTCGGTGATATGTACGATCATCTGCTTGAGCAGACGCTTGAGGTTGCAGACCTAATTCAAAATCAAGACGGCCTAGAGTTACTTGCCGAACCGTCACTGTCTACTGTGCTGTTCCGTTCGGTACCTGGCAATGAGCAATCAGCAAACGGTGCTATTGATTTAGACAAGCTGAATCAAACGTTAAGACTGGAAGCGCTGACTCGTGGCGTTGCGGTACTTGGCGAAACGGTCGTGGATGGTAAGAGTGCGCTGAAATTCACTATCTTGAATCCGTGCTTAAGCACATCAGATTTCAAATCTCTAATTAACAACATTCAAACTTTAGCTATTGAGCTAGCAGAACAACAAGGGTAATTAAAACTATGGCTATTCTACAAATTGGTGCAGGCGGCGTTGGTTGGGTTGTTGCACACAAAGCAGCACAAAACAACGAAGTACTGGGTGATATCACAATCGCTTCTCGAACAATCGCGAAATGTGAAAAAATCATCGAATCAATCAAAGGTAAAAACAACCTTAAAGATTCAACTAAAAAACTAGAAGCTCGCGCAGTAGACGCTGATGATGTTGATGCACTTGTTGCTTTGATCAAAGAAGTTCAGCCGGATCTAGTGATCAACGCTGGTCCTCCTTGGGTAAACATGGCGATCATGGAAGCGTGTTACCAATCGAAAGTTTCTTACTTAGATACATCGGTAGCGGTTGATCTATGTTCTGAAGGGCAACAAGTACCACAAGCTTACGATTGGCAGTGGGGCTACCGTGAGAAGTTTGCTGAAGCGGGCATTACAGGTATTCTTGGCGCGGGTTTCGATCCTGGCGTGGTATCAATCTTTGCAGCGTACGCGGTTAAGCACCTGTTCGATGAGATTGACTCAATTGACGTAATGGATGTGAATGCTGGCGACCACGGTAAGAAGTTTGCGACAAACTTTGACCCAGAAACCAACATGCTTGAGATCCAAGGTGATTCTTTCTACTGGGAAAATGAAGAGTGGAAACAAGTACCATGTCACTCTCGTATGCTTGAGTTTGAATTCCCTAACTGTGGTTCTCACAAAGTTTACTCAATGGCGCACGATGAAGTTCGTTCAATGAAAGAGTTCATCCCGGCTAAGCGTATCGAATTCTGGATGGGCTTTGGTGATGCATACCTGAACTACTTCAACTGTATGCGTGACATCGGCCTTCTTAGCCCAGATCCACTAACGCTACACGACGGTACGGTCGTTCAGCCTCTTCATGTTCTTAAAGCTCTACTACCAGACCCAACATCTCTGGCTCCGGGTTACACAGGTTTAACGTGTATCGGTACTTGGGTTCAAGGTAAGAAAGACGGTAAAGATCGCAGCGTATTCATCTACAATAACGCAGACCACGAAGTAGCTTACGAAGACGTAGAGCACCAAGCGATCTCTTACACAACAGGTGTTCCAGCAATTACCGCTGCACTTCAATTTTTCCGTGGTGAATGGGCTGATAAAGGCGTGTTCAACATGGAGCAGCTAAACCCAGACCCGTTCCTAGCAACTATGCCTGAAATCGGTCTAGATTGGCACGTTCAAGAGCTAGAGCCGACAGCCGGTTTACCTCTAATCCACACTTTGAAGTAGTTTCTGACTCTTTGCCCTCGTCGCGTTGTCCATCGTGCTTATTTACGTTCGTAAACATCTGTGCGATGTCCTAGCGACAAGGTCAAAGCTCTGCGAACTCCAATCAAAGTTATATGATTGACGAGAACGTATAATTACAAGCCGATGCTGTTGCGTCGGCTTTGTTCGATTATCATGTGCCTTCGTGAACTCGAGGGCCGCAAGGTATTAACATGCAAAACAACGAACTAAAAACGCCTTACTTCATGATCAACGAAGACAAGTTGATCGCGAACTTAGAGAAAGCCAAGCAGCTGAAAGATATTTCAGGTGTGAAGTTGGTATTGGCACTCAAGTGCTTCTCGACTTGGGGGGTGTTTGACATTATCAAGCCTTACCTCGATGGCACGACAAGCTCTGGTCCGTACGAAGTGAAACTTGGTCACGAAACCTTTGGCGGTGAAACTCATGCTTACAGTGTCGGTTACAGCGTAGATGACGTGAGAGAAGTTGCTGATATTTGTGACAAGATGATCTTCAACTCTCAAAGCCAACTTGCTGCTTACCGTCATATTGTTGAAGGTAAGGCATCATTGGGTTTACGTTTAAATCCAGGAGTGAGTTATGCAGGACAAGATTTAGCGAATCCAGCACGTCAATTTTCGCGTTTGGGTGTACAAGCAGACCACATCAAGCCTGAGGTTTTTGACGAGATTAATGGCGTGATGTTCCACATGAACTGTGAGAACAAAGATGTCGACGCATTCATCGGCCTACTTGATTCAATCTCAGAACAGTTTGGTGAGCATCTAGATAAGTTGGATTGGGTGAGCATGGGCGGCGGTGTATTCTTCACATGGCCTGGCTATGATATTGAGAAACTTGGCCTTGCGCTGAAAGCCTTCTCTGAAAAGCACGGTGTGCAGATGTACCTTGAGCCGGGTGAAGCGATCATCACTAAAACAACAGACTTGGTTGTGACAGTGGTTGATATCGTAGAGAACGTGAAGAAAACCGCAATTGTGGATTCGGCAACCGAGGCACATCGCCTTGATACACTTATCTACAACGAACCTGCATCAGTATTGGAAGCCTCTGATAACGGCAGTCACGACTATGTGATTGGTTCATGCTCATGCCTTGCGGGCGATCAGTTCTGCGAAGCAAGCTTTGATGAGCCACTTAAGATTGGTCAAAAGCTGCACCTGCTAGATAGCGCGGGTTATACCATGGTGAAACTGAACTGGTTCAATGGTCTGAAAATGCCATCTATCTACTGTGAACGTAGCAATGGTGATGTTCAAAAGCTGAATGAATTTGGCTACGAGGACTTTAAACGTTCATTGTCACAATGGTCGATTAAGTAACAGAATCATCATTTCAGAGTAATCAAAAGAGCAGCCGATAAGCTGCTCTTTTGGGTTGGTCATTTCTGTTCTTTTAGCTTTCAATCATTACTCTAGTGTCTTCACTGAGTGTTTCGAGTTCATTAACCACATCATCGATTTGAACTTCGATAGGCAGTTTAACCGCGATTTTTGATGTGAATAAGCTTGAACTAACACCGCCGCCTCCAGCGATAAAGACACGGTGACAGTCCATATCAAGAATGCTGATCCCTTGTCTATCCAATACATGAGTCACTTCGTTGACGATACCTGCTCGGTCGTTTGAGTCGAGTCTTAGGTGATGGATTGTGTCTTGAACATTATGCGCATGGTCTGAATCCACAAACTGTACGATTAGATCTGGATTGGCACTGAAAGCGTCTTTAACAATCGATTCGTTGATGGCTGGAAGTTGAACCTTTAGTACGCCTGCGACTTGGTCTTCAATAAAGTTCACTTTACTGATGAGCCATTTGCCGTCGTTTTCGTGAGTAACCGCAGCAAGTTGTTTGATTGTTGCTGGTGATGCTTTTCCGATAAAGTTTACGATAAATGTACTGTTCATATCAGCCCCCAAAGTTTCAATTATTCTTTGCTAATTAAATGTTTGATATCACGCGATAAAGTTCTTTAATTTCAGTGTAGAAGGTTACATCGAACAATGTTTGACCTAGGTCAATTTTTGAAACTAAGCTTCGATGCAAAAAAAGAGAATGAAGAGTAGGGCACAAAAAAAGCGGCTAGAAAGCCGCTTTTAAGAAGAGTTGTCACTGTGATTGATGATTCAGTAACTTATATCCAGTAACGCTGGAGAGATTAGAACGTTACTTTGAAGTTCATACCAACGAACTGAGAGTCGTATGGTGCGCCAGCATCGTAAGCAAAACGAGCAGCGTCTTGGTTATCCCACCAAGGGTTAGTGTTCAGGTTAACCTCTGCGTCACCACCCCATGCATCGCTAACCCAGTAGTGGATATGACCAACAGGGTTAAGGAAGAATAGAGAAACGTCACCCATGGTTTGAGAACCCATCACTTCACCACCTGAGGCAATGATGTCTTGCTCAGTTTCTAGCATTATTTCACCGACAACCGCACCAAAGAATGGTGTGATGAACAGATCTTGCCATGAAGGAACTTCAGCAAACGCTTCTACGCCGTACTCCCAGAAGAACGTCGACATCGTCCAAGAATAGACAAACGATTCAAACTCGTTGTAGCCAGCGTGTCGTGCTGCCGTGTAGTAAACACCACCAAAATATGGGTGCATCACGTAGTTTAGGAAGTGTTCATCACGGTCCCACGTTGGGCCTGCTGAGACATTATCTTTCCACTTTTGACCCAATTTACTTAAGTCACGTTGGTCATCATCCCACTTGGTGATACTTTCTGGTAAGAAGGTCATTAAACCGACTGTCGCGACACTTAAGCCAAGAATAGTGTAGGTTTGGCCCATTAAGTAATCCCAATCTTTCTCTTCACTCACCAAAAGATGCTTTGGTTGTTGGATTGAGAAGTCGTACTCATCACTCGATTCGCTCAGGGCGTAATTGGTACTAGGCTTGTAGGTGTACAAGCTGTCATTAAAACAGTAATCTTGAGCACATTCATCCGAGTAAGAAAGGTTGATTGGTTGATCGAAGTCGTATTGGCTTGCAACCGAGTTAACTGACATTAGCATTGAAAATGCAGCAGTAACCTTTGCTAGTAACGGTGATTTGGCCACAAGGGTCTCCATGAGAAAGTTTGGAATTGATCAGGGTCACAATTATCTATTAAATGCCTGATTTAGGGAACTAATAATTTATCGCTTTTCCTAAGAAAACCTTAGGTTTAACATTATTAATATTAGTGAAAAGGCGAATTGCTCCAAATTCAACCATAGACCAGTTTGTAAATAATGCAGTGTCTTTTTATGACAACAAGGGATAGAAATATGACGAAAATCGCAATGTTAAGCACAGGTGAAGAAGTTCTTCATGGAGACATTGTAGATACAAACGCAGCTTGGATGTCTGCTGAGTTTTATCAGCATGGTTTTGCTCTTGCTAAGCGCTCAACCGTGGGTGATCAAATGAATGCTCTTGTTGAAGAACTGCTGATGCTGAGCTTTAACTATGATGTGGTTATCGTTAACGGTGGTCTAGGGCCGACAACTGATGATATGAGTGCCGCAGCCGCTGCAACGGCTTCAGAGCAGAAACTCGTTATGTTCCCTGAATGGCTTGCTCGTATGGAAGAGATGTTCTCTGGGCGTGGTGTGCCGATGCCTGACAGCAACCTTAAACAAGCATTGTTACCTGCGAGCTCAGAAATTGTCGATAACCCAGTAGGGACGGCTTGCGGCTTCAAACTGAAAATCAACGATGCGACCTTCTATTTCACTCCGGGTGTACCGAGTGAATTCAAGCGCATGGTCACGTTTGAGATTCTTCCTGATTTGTCGCGCACCTATCCTCAAGTGGTTGCCTCTGAGTGCAGTAGACTGTTTACGTTTGGTTTGTCTGAATCAGGTATCTCGGATGTGTTAGACCAGCTTAAGCTTCCTGAGAGCTATGAACTCGGTTATCGCTCTTATCTGCCTTTCATTGAGGTTAAACTGTTTGGTCCGAAGGCAGACTTAGAAACTCGCGTTAAGCTTCTGCAAATGGTGTACAAACTGCTAGAGAGCAACGTAGTCAGTGTTGATGAGCCGATGATTGACCATATTGGGCACATCATGGCAGAAAAAAAGAAAACGCTGTCTGTGTCTGAAGTGTCAACTAAAGGCGCATTATCTGCATGGCTGCAATTGAATGAACAGATTGAAGATTGCTTCGGACACTCGTGGGTGATGGCTGAGCCAAAAGAGAGCGAACTTGAAAAGAGCGATCCATTAGCCGCAACCTTTGCGCTGGCTGGCGCAACAAGAGAGAAGTGTGGAACTGAATTGGCTTTGGTTACGGGTAAATTGGAAGGCAACACATTCAGTGTTGCACTGTCGACGGAAGCTGGCGAGTGGGGGCAGGTGCTGGAGTTTTATCGTCAGTACTCGCGTGAAGACCAACGCAATGTGATTAAAACCGTCGCCGCTGATATGCTGAGAAGGCATTTAGACAACAAACCTATGTTTGGCACTTACTCTTCGGTTAAGCGATTGAAAGACATGTTTATTCCTTCAGCTATCATCAAGTAAGCAGCTCTTTTAGTTAACAAGCTCCCTTGAGCCAACGTTAAATCAGAACAAATAAAAAGGCCCAACATCTAAATAGGTGTTGGGCCTTTAGTTTATCTAGCCTTCTAGATAACCAAACAAGCAGCGATGTTTATACGTAACTCATGTCTGTAAGAACTTGATTACAAACCACTTGTCATATGTAAGCTGTAGAACAAGCCACGGCCGATTAACTCTGAAGCCAAGAACAGCACTAATGCTAAGCTAAGGTTAACTGGGTTCACTTTTGCTTTGTTCAGCATAGGTAGAATCCAAATCAATAAGCTTGCCATTAGCAGTGCCACTTGAAGAATCACATAGCTACCTAAACCATCGACTAACTCAGACGCTTTTGCTGCTGAAGTTTGGATCTCACCGATTAGGTTCAGTTTTCCTACTGTCACAAGCAAGCTGATAGCGACTGCGATAATAGCAAGCATGGTGATATTACGGTCAACCGTAAAGCGGCTGTCGTTTGCGAATACAATCACGAATTGAGATAGCAGCAAGCCGCCCACAACCATGGTCATGATGAAGCTCAGTGGCGTGTAGATGTTGTCCCACGTAGGTACTGTGTTGATCATGTATACGTTGATCATCGCGTACATGAAGATAACACCCAATACCATCGCGCCAACCATCAGTGCTTTCTGGATAGCAACGCCACCTTTCTTAACCACAGACAGTAACCATTGAAGGCCACCTACCGCGAAGAATGCCGCACCGAAGAATACTTCGTTAGACAGCCAAGCTGAGCCTAGTTGGTTAAAAGCGTTAAACGCGCGCAATGGAGAACCTAGGTGAGTTGTCGAGAACATAAAACCAAGACCCATTAATGCCCACAGAATGAACATTGGAACCTTGTAGCTGTTTAGTTTCTCTTCTCCATGACCAAGTACCAGTGCACGAGCACCAATAAGTAAGTAACCACCAACCGCAGTTTGTGCCAGTACCGTAAAGAAGATTAAAGACCACTCATGAAAAATCATCTTACACCTCCTTCGGGTTTGCTAGGTGACCGCTGGTATCGCCAGTCGGCTTCGCGTTTTTGTTTAGCTTAATCACGATGTTTGGTAGCGTTTCTGTTGAAGATGGCAGTGGCGCCACATCTGCACCAGAGCCGTACTTCTCGCGAAGTGTGCTGATTTCACCAAACTCCAATGCACGAAGTGGGCAAGACTCAACACAGATAGGCTGTTTTCCTTCAGAAACACGTTGGTAGCAACCGTCGCATTTCGTCATGTGACCTTTCTTAGCGTTGTATTGCGGTGCGCCGTAAGGACACGCATTGCTACAGTGCTGACAACCGATACATACACTCTCATCAACCACAACCAAGCCGTCTTCATCACGCTTATACATAGCGCCCGAAGGACACACTTTCACACACTCAGGATTAGTACAGTGGTTACAAGCGATAGAAAGGTAGTAAGAAAAGACATCTTTCTGAACCCAAGTATCGCCATCTTGAGTGAAGCCACCACCTGCGTATTCGTATACGCGACGGTAGTTCGTTTTGATGTCTAGATCGTTATAATCTTTACAAGCAAGCTGACAGGTTTTACAACCCGTGCATTTACTTGAATCAATGTAAAAGCCGTATTGTTTCATTCCAACCTACCTTATGCTTTCTTTAGCGCTTTGATTTGAACTAGGTTTGTATGCTGAGGGTTACCCTTAGCAAGTGGGCTCGGGCGCTGAGTGGTCAGCACGTTAATAGAGCCTGCATGGTCGATCTTCTGACCATCCGGTGCGTACCATGCACCTTCGCCTAGTGCGACAACTCGAGGAAGAATCCTTGGTGTCACTTTCGCTGGAATGTGTACTTCGCCACGGTCATTGAAAATACTCACCATGTCGCCGCTTTCGATACCACGTTCTTTTGCATCGATTGGGTTGATCCACAATTCTTGCGGTGCCGCAGCTTTGATTTCTGCAACGTTACCGTAAGTAGAGTGAGTACGAGCTTTGTAGTGGAAACCAGTTAGCTGAAGTGGGTACTTCTCTGCTAGTGGATCGTTATGACCTTCAAAAGAGTCCGCGTAAATCGGTAGTGGGTGAATCACTTCGTCTTCTTTTAGCTTCCAAGTTTTCGCGATATCAGCCAGTTGCTCTGAGTAGATCTCGATCTTGCCACTTGGTGTAGTCAGTGGGTTTGCTTCAGGATCTTTGCGGAAATCTTCGTAAGCGATGTAGTGATGGTCGTAGCTACGTTTGTAGATACCAAGCTCTTTCATCTCTTCGAAGGTTGGCAGTGTTGGATCGTTCTTACGAGTTTCAGCGTAAAGGTGCTCAATCCATTGCTCTTGCGTACGACCTTCCGTGAACTCTTTTTCTACGCCCATGCGTTTAGCTAGTTGAGTACACATCTCGTAGATAGATTTCGCTTCGAATTGAGGCTCGATCGCTTTCTGCGCGTAGATGAAGTAAGGCATATTCGATGCTTTACCATCCATACACCAGTCGTCTTGCTCTGACGTTGTTAAGTCAGGCAAGATGATGTCGGCGTATTTTGCAGAAGAAGTCATATGGTTATCAACCACGACAATCATTTCACACGCACTTTCATCTTGAAGAATCGCGTGCGTCTTGTTGATGTCTGAGTGTTGGTTGATGATGCAGTTACCTGCGTAGTTCCAGATCATCTTGATTGGGTTCTTAAGGCGCTCTGCACCGCGAACACCATCAGTGATGTCGGTCATTTCATGGTGACGGTAAATCGCGTCTGTCCACATGAACATTGAAATTGACGTTTCAACTGGGTTTGGCACTGTTGGGAAGCGAACAAACGGAATGTTGATATCGCTTTCACGAGCGCCGGTAGAACCGCCAGATACACCAACAGAACCGGTTAGCAGCGACAGCATCGCGATTGCGCGACACGCTAGCTCACCATTCGCAGTGCGTTGTAAGCCCCAACCTTGGTGGATAGCACATGGCTTTGCTGTACCCATTTCACGGCCAAGTTTAACGATAGTATCAACTGGAATGCCCGTGATCTTAGAAGCCCACTCTGGTGTCTTCTCTACGCCATCTTCACCTAAACCTAGGATGTAAGATTTGTAGTCGCTATTTTTAGGCGCTGATGCAGGCAGAGTTTTCTCATCGTAACCTACGCAGTACTTGTCTAGGAATGGCTGGTCGACAAGGTCTTCCGTTATCATCACGTGTGCAAGACCTGCTACCAATGCAGCATCTGTAGAAGGACGAATTGGGATCCATTGATCTTCACGACCACCGGCAGTATCGGTGTAACGTGGATCGATGATGATCGTTCTCGCGTTCGATTTGTTTTTGCTTTCTACGTAGTGGTGGATCAGACCGCCGCCAGACATACGTGTCTCGGCAGGGTTGTTACCAAATTGGATGTTAAGCTTTGTGTTCTCTAGATCAGAGAAAGAGTTGTTATTTGCCCAACCGCCGTAGGTGTAGCTCAAGCCTTTCGCGATTTGTGCCGTTGAGTAGTCACCGTAATGGTTTAGGTAACCACCACTTAGGTTCATTAGACGAGCAATCAGCGTTTGAGCTGGTGGCCAAGATTTAGTTACCGTACCACCAAGCGTACCTGTACCGTAGTTTAGGTAGATGGTGTCGTTACCGTAGTCTTTGATAAGGCGTTGCATGGTGCCAGCGACTTCATCATAAGCCTCTTCCCAGCTAATACGCTTAAACTTACCTTCACCACGTTTACCCACACGTTTCATTGGGTATTTTAGGCGATCTGGGTTGTAAACACGGCGGCGCATAGAGCGACCACGCAGACACGCACGAACTTGGTGATGACCGTATTCGTCAGTACCTGTGTTGTCTGTTTCTACGTATTTGATTTCGCCGTTTTGTACATGCATACGTAATGGGCAACGTGAGCCACAGTTTACTGTACATGCACTCCATACGATTTTCTCATCCACATTCTCAGCAACCGCAGCCGCTACTGGTTTGGATTTGAAAGGTAAAGCGATACCGCCCGCGAGTGCAGCAGCGCTACCTACCGCAGAAGAAGCTTTCATGAAGCCTCTTCGAGTAAGATTCATTACCCCAGATTCTTTCTTATTCGTCATTCTAAGATGCCTTTTGCTATTGATAGCTAGCACTTTATAGGTAGTTTGTTCTTTATTTTTTTATTTCGGATTGTTGATTGATTGGCATCAAATAAGAGCGAAATTTAAATATTATGAATTGAATGTATAAAATAGATCAAAGAATGAAATGGGTTAATTAATATAATTATCTTTAAACCTATAACGGTGCAAATAATAATGATTATCGATACGCATAAATTATTGGGTTCGCTATTTTATCAAGCGACAAGTAAAGAACAGTTAATCACCATTGTCGAAGCTTTGGTTGAGAGCGAAGTACTCTCTGAAGATTGCTTGCAGGCATTAAGAAGCGAAGACGAAGATGCGCTCGCAGCAGAGTTCAGCCGCCTGTTTGAAGGCGTTGGAGACATGCCAGCTCCGCCTTGGGGCTCTGTGTACCTTGATAAAGACCGTGTGGTGTTTGGCGCGTCAACTGTGGAATACCGACAGTTTTTAGAATTAAATCAAATTGAATTAGACACGGGGTTGAGAGAGCCGGAAGATCAATTTGGTTTAATGTTATTCGCTCATGCGTATTTGTTAGAAAACAGCAATATCAATTCAGCAAATGAATTACTCGAAGAGCACTTATTAACTTGGTCTTCTGTTTATTTGGAAAAACTAAATAATGCATCAGAGCTTTCTTTTTATAAAAAACTATCGGTTGATGTAGTTAATTGGTTTAATTACTTAACATCTGAATATAATTTAAACGTTGCTACTAAAAAGTTATATATCGATTAATGTCTGAACAAATAAATTCAAATAGACGTGGCTTCTTAACTCGACTTTCTAAACCGGTTAAAGCTGCCGCGAATTATGAAGAGATATCACAACGCTTGCATGCAAGGCCACCAAGAGCGGTCGATGAGGTGCTGTTTGAGCGTCTCTGCGACGGTTGTGGGCTGTGTGAGCAAGCATGTCCGAATAGCGTTATTGAGATGCTAGAGGGCAGTGTGCTGCTGAATTTGGATTACAACAGTTGTTCTATGTGTAACAAGTGCAGTGAAGTGTGTCCGACTGGTGCGCTTCACCAAACGGTAACGCCTTACATTGACCTAAAACCTAGCTTTGCTGATAGCTGTAATAACTATATGCAAATGGACTGTTCGGCATGCCAAACTGCGTGTTCAGCCGGTGCAATACACATTGAAGTGGGAGAGCTACCTACGGTAGACAAAGACCAGTGTAACGGTTGTGGAGAGTGCCGAAGCGCTTGTTATATTGGCTCAGTGACCCTTAACCTTACTCAGCAATAAACTTGTTATAAACCAATGGCAAGGCTTTGGTTGAGTGCGTGACGAGTGGCATCCGATCCCTAAAGACATAAATAGAAAAGGGTCCGTATTCCTAGAGGAAGCGGACCCTTTTTGATTTCTATTGACGATATTCAAACAAGGCGACTTAAAACCTGTTGGCTTATGCGCGTTTTTGCTTGTTTCTATGAATAACGTTACTCAGCGATAGATCAGATTTTGCTTTACAGATACAAGGCAATATCTCATTACCTTGCGTGTAAGCCATAGCAAAACCAACATACTCGACCTCTCCAGAATCCAACGTGCAGCGGCAAGCGCCACAATGGCCATCTCGGCAGTTGTATTCTGGTTCTAACCCAGCTTGTTCCATTGTTTCCAATAGCGTGTTTGAAGGGTTAGATTCAATTGAAGTCAGCTTGTTGATTTTGATTGTTGGCATTACAGCTCAAATCCTTCAAAGTCGTCAGCTTTTACTTCGTTGTCGATTTGACCAACTAGGTAAGAACTGATTTCTGCTTCTTGTGGAGCAACTTGAACATTATCTGAAGATAACCAAGCATTGATCCATGGAATTGGGTTCGACGTTGCTTCTGGGTAAGCGGTACCTAGACCAACAGCCTGCATACGGATATTGGTAATGTACTCAACATATTGGCAAAGAATGTCTTTGTTTAGACCAATCATAGAGCCATCTTTGAATAGGTATTCTGCCCACTCTTTCTCTTGCTCTGCTGCTTCTTTGAATAGGTCGAAACACTCTTGCTTACACTCTTCAGCGATCTGCATGAATTCGAAATCGTCTTGACCGTTACGTAGCAAGTTGATCATGTGCTGTGTACCAGTAAGGTGAAGTGCTTCATCACGAGCGATTAGCTTGATGATCTTCGCGTTACCTTCCATTAGCTCACGCTCAGCGAATGCAAATGAACAAGCAAAACTTACGTAGAAACGAATCGCTTCTAGCGCGTTTACCGACATTAGACATAGGTAAAGTTTCTTCTTCAGGTCGTGAAGTGAAATCTTAACGTCTTCGCCGTTGATGCTGTGGTTGCCTTCACCGTAGCGGTGGTAGTCAGCCGTTAACTTGATTAGGTCGTCGTAGTAGAAAGCGATGTCTTTAGCACGCTTTAGGATCTCTTCGTTTTCAACGATGTCGTCGAATACTACGCCTGGATCATTCACGATGTTACGGATGATGTGCGTGTAAGAACGAGAGTGAATCGTTTCAGAGAAAGACCATGTCTCAATCCAAGTTTCTACTTCTGGTAGAGATACCAATGGAAGTAGGGCAACGTTAGGGCTACGGCCTTGGATAGAATCTAGGAGTGTTTGGTACTTCAAGTTAGAGATGAAGATGTGCTTTTCATGCTCAGGAAGCTTGTTGTAGTCGATACGGTCACTAGACACATCTACTTCTTCTGGACGCCAGAAGAAAGAAAGCTGCTTCTCGATAAGCTTTTCGAAGATTTCGAATTTTTGTTGGTCGTAACGTGCAACGTTTACCGACTGACCCAAGAACATTGGTTCTTTTAATTGGTCATTTTTTTGCTGAGAAAAAGTACTGTAAGCCATAAATGCCTCAAATCCTTTAAAGACCCGTCATAAAACGGACCCTGTTAATGCTTTAAACCCAGAGAAGATAACTCTCCTCTGGGGTCTTAATATTTATTGCGGTTTAGATCTTACAACCGCCGCCTTCACAATCTTCTTCCGGCACTTGAACTGCATCGCCTTGGTCATCTTTAGCACCATCACGAGTGTTATGGTAGTAAAGCGTCTTAACACCGTACTTGTACGCTGTTAGTAGGTCTTGAAGCAGCTTCTTCATTGGTACTTTACCGCTATCGTAAACACTTGGATCATAGTTAGTGTTTGCAGAGATAGCTTGGTCAACGAATTTTTGCATGATACCCACTAGGTGTAGGTAACCGTCGTTAGAACCAATGTTCCAAAGTAGCTCGTAGTTCTCTTTAAGATTTAGGAAATCTGGAACCACTTGCTTGAGGATACCGTCTTTCGAAGCTTTCACTGACACGTAACCACGTGGTGGCTCGATACCGTTAGTCGCGTTCGAGATTTGAGACGATGTCTCAGAAGGCATAAGCGCTGTGAGCGTAGAGTTACGCAGACCGTGCTCCATGATCTCTTCACGTAGAGAGTCCCAATCGTAGTGCAGTGGCTCTTCACATACTAAGTCGATATCTTTTTTGTAAGTATCGATTGGCAGTAGGCCTTTCGCGTAGTTGGTCTCGTGGAAAGATGGGCAACGACCTTGCTCTTTCGCTAATTCAACAGACGCTTTTAGCAAGTGGTATTGAATTGCTTCAAAAGTACGGTGAGTCAGGCCATTCGCGCTGCCATCAGAGTACTTAACACCATTCTTCGCTAGGTAGTATGCGTAGTTGATTACACCAACACCTAAAGTACGACGGTTCATAGTCGACTTGTATGCAGCTGGAAGCGGGTAGTCTTGGTAATCAAGAAGTGCGTCTAGTGCACGAACAACCAACTCAGAAAGCTCTGCTAGGTCGTCTAGTTCATTGATTGCGCCAAGGTTAAATGCTGAAAGCGTACATAGTGCAATTTCGCCTTCGTCATCTTCTACGTTAGAAAGCGGCTTAGTTGGTAGCGCGATTTCTAAACATAGGTTCGATTGACGAACAGGAGCTACTTCAGAATCGAACGGGCTGTGTGTATTACAGTGGTCAACGTTCTGAATGTAGATACGGCCAGTAGAAGCACGCTCTTGCATTAGCAGAGAGAATAGCTCAACAGCTTTTACTGTTTCACGCTTCACTGAAGGATCGTTTTCGTACTTAACGTATAGCTCTTCAAAACGGTCTTGGTTTTCGAAGAACGCATCGTAAAGGCCAGGTACATCTGAAGGTGAGAACAGGCTGATGTTGCCACCTTGAACTAGACGAGAGTACATAAGCTTGTTCAGCTGTACACCGTAATCCATGTGACGAACACGGTTCTCTTCAACGCCGCGGTTATTTTTCAGTACTAATAGAGACTGAACTTCACCGTGCCATAGTGGGTAGAACACGGTTGCAGCACCACCACGAACACCACCTTGAGAACAACATTTTACTGCTGTTTGGAAGTATTTGTAGAAAGGGATACAGCCAGTGTGGAACGCTTCACCATTACGGATTTCAGAACCAAGCGCACGGATACGACCCGCGTTGATACCAATACCAGCACGTTGAGATACGTAACGAACAATTGAGCTTGCTGTTGCGTTGATTGAATCAAGGCTGTCACCACACTCGATCAGTACACAAGAACTGAATTGACGAGTAGGCGTACGTACACCAGACATGATCGGTGTAGGCAGAGAAATCTTAAACGTAGACGATGCGTCGTAAAAACGTTTGATGTAGTCAAGACGAGTCGATTTCGGGTATTTAGCGAATAGACACGCAGCAACTAAAATGTAAAGGAACTGAGCACTCTCGTAGATTTCTTTCGTTACACGGTTTTGCACGAAGTATTTACCTTCAAGCTGCTTAACCGCTGCGTAAGAGAAGTCTAAGTCACGTTTATGGTCGATGTACTCGTCAAGTTCGTCGAACTCAGCTTTCGAGTAGTCTTCCATTAGGTGGCTATCGTATTTACCCATATCAACCAGTTTTGCAACGTGGTCGTACAGTGCAGGCGGCTCGTATTCGCCGTACGCTTTTTTACGTAGGTGGAATACAGACAGACGTGCTGCTAGATATTGGTAATCAGGAGTATCTTCAGAGATTAAATCCGCTGCTGACTTGATGATTGTTTCATGAATGTCAGTAGTGGTAATGCCATCGTAAAACTGAATGTGAGCTTTCAATTCTACTTGTGATACAGAAACGTTGTGCAAGCCTTCAGCTGCCCATGTAATCACGCGATGGATTTTCTCTAGATCGATCGTTTCTTTGCGCCCGTTACGCTTGGTAACAGTAAGTTGTTGGTTCATTCTGCTTAATTTCCCTAACAAAACTGAACAAGGCCGTGTTTTTGTGTATTTCTGTGTAATTTTTGTAAATTACGTCTCGGCTTTGTGATCTTGGTCTACCCATATATTGTAGTTCAAACACAACATATAGGGGTCATTTGTTTGTTGGGTTACAAGATAGTGCTACAACTGATATTTTTCAAGGTAAAGAAATGGGGTTGCTTGTGGATAAGTGGTGGATTGAAAAAAAACTGTAAGTGACCACTAACTGATGAGGTTAGATGTGACTTGATTGTATAAAAGTCGGGTTTTAATCATGCTTTATTTTTGCACGCCCATAAAAAAAAATCCCTTGATCTTTGAGCAAAATGAGCGATGGATTTTGGGCGATTAAATTTAAATCGAGATGGTCAAAATGGAAGCTGGCGCACGAAATTTAGACTGAAAAAAGTCGCAAACTTATGGTAATTGCAACTCTTTTCATTTGTCTTTTTTATAAAAAATTTTACGGTAGGGCGACTGCTAGAAATACGAGTCGTTATTGGGCAAAATTTTGAGTGTGGACGATGTAGTTTACGTCTACATTTGTGCCTAAACGGTAAGTGTCCGTTAACGGGTTGTAGTGCAAGCCTGTAATGCCTAATTCTTGCAGCGGTGTGTTATCTATCATCTTGATAAGTTCGGCTGGGCGGATGAACTTCTCATGTTCATGAGTGCCTTCTGGAACAATCTTCAAGAGCTTTTCTGCACCAACAATCGCAAACAAGTAAGATTTGAAGTTGCGATTTAATGTAGAGAAGAAGACATGGCCGCCCGGTTTCACTAACTTTGAACATGCCGTGATAACAGATTGTGGGTCAGGAACATGCTCAAGCATTTCCATGCACGTTACCACATCGTAAGCCTGTGGGTTCTGTTCTGCGTGGTCTTCGATAGTGCTCTGAATGTAATCCAGCTTGGTACCCGTTTCTAATGCGTGAAGGCGTGCTACTTCTAGCGGCTCTTTACCCATGTCTAGGCCAGTCACTACCGCACCTTCAACAGCCATACTTTCCGCTAAAATACCGCCGCCGCAGCCAACATCGAGAACTTTCTTACCAAACAGGCCTTCGGTTTTCTCCAACACGTAATTCAGACGCAGTGGGTTGATTTGATGTAGCGGCTTAAACTCGCCTTCTAGATCCCACCAGCGCGACGCCATGTCTTCGAATTTCTTGATTTCTGCTGGGTCTACGTTTTGTGATTTAGTCATAATCGGCATTTCCAAGTTAAATAATGCATCCATGAAATTGCAGGCATTATAACTTGCCTTTTCGTGCTGACCAGAAGATCTACAATTTTGCTAGTTTATTGGATGTAAAGTGACCATGTTTCAGCAAGATATGATGCGGAGGTGCAATTTCTCATCAATTGATTGGCTACAAGGGTCACAAGATGGTAAAAGGAGAGGGAAAGTGATGCCTCCGTAGGTAAATTTGTGTTATATTTTTCGGTCTTATACGTATTCAAAAATACGATCTGACTATAGAGGGAAAATGGCTCTATGAGCGATCTAGCGAAAGAGATCACGCCCGTAAATATTGAAGATGAGCTTAGAGGTTCATACCTAGACTACGCGATGTCCGTCATCGTTGGTCGTGCCCTTCCAGATGTGCGTGATGGCCTAAAGCCAGTACACCGCCGCGTTTTGTTCGCGATGAATGTACTAGGTAATGATTGGAACAAACCATATAAAAAGTCTGCTCGTGTAGTAGGTGATGTAATCGGTAAATATCACCCGCATGGTGATAGCGCTGTATACGATACTATTGTACGTATGGCTCAACCGTTCTCGCTGCGTTACATGCTAGTTGATGGCCAAGGTAACTTTGGTTCTATCGATGGCGACTCCGCGGCTGCAATGCGTTATACCGAAGTTCGTATGGCGAAAATTGCGCACGAGTTACTGGCTGACCTTGATAAGGAAACTGTGGATTACGTACCGAACTACGATGGTACAGAACAAATTCCAGCAGTACTTCCTACAAAAATTCCTAACCTATTGGTAAACGGTGCTTCTGGTATCGCAGTAGGTATGGCTACCAACATTCCACCACATAACCTTGGTGAAGTTGTTGATGGCTGTTTGGCTTACATCAATAATGAAGAGATCACTATTGATGAGCTAATGGACTACATTCCTGGTCCTGACTTCCCAACAGCAGCACTTATCAGTGGTCGTAAAGGCATCGTTGATGCTTATAAGACTGGCCGCGGTAAGGTTTACATGCGTTCAAAAGCGGATATCGAAGTAGAGAAGAATGGTAAAGAAACCATTATCGTTACTGAGATCCCTTACCAAGTAAACAAAGCTCGTTTGATCGAGAAGATTGCTGAACTGGTTAAAGATAAGAAAGTAGAAGGCATCAGTGCTCTACGTGACGAATCTGATAAAGATGGTATGCGTATTGTTATTGAATGTAAGCGTGATGCAGTAGGCGAAGTGGTTCTAAACAACCTATACGCTCAAACTCAACTGCAAACGACTTTCGGTATCAACATGGTTGCGTTGAATAACGGTCAACCACAGTTGTTCAACATCAAAGACATGCTTAAGTGCTTCGTAGACCACCGTCGCGAAGTTGTGACACGTCGTACTATCTTCGAACTGAAGAAAGCGCGCGATCGTGCACACATCCTTGAAGCATTGTCTCTAGCACTTGCTAACATCGACGAAATCATCGAGCTTATCCGTAACGCTCCAACACCAGCAGAAGCAAAAGCTGGCTTAGTTGCACGCGGTTGGGACCTTGGTAACGTTGCTTCAATGCTTGAGCGTGCTGGTACTGATGCGGCTCGTCCTGATTGGTTGGAAGACCAATACGGCATCCGCGATGGCCAATACTTCCTAACGGAAACACAAGCACAAGCTATTCTAGAACTTCGTCTTCACCGCCTAACTGGCCTTGAGCACGAGAAGATTCTAGACGAGTACAAAGCACTTCTAGAAGAAATCGCTGAGCTAATGCACATTCTTGCAAGCACTGAGCGTTTGATGGAAGTTATCCGTGAAGAACTTGAAGCGGTACGTGAAATCTATGGCGACGAGCGTCGTACAGAAATCACAGCGGCAGTTCATGACATCGACATGGAAGAGCTGATTGCTCAAGAAGACGTTGTAGTAACGCTTTCTAACGCAGGTTACGTTAAGTACCAAATCCTAAGCGACTACGAATCTCAACGTCGTGGTGGTAAAGGTAAGAGTGCAACTAAGATGAAAGATGAGGATTACATTGAGCGTCTGCTTGTTGCTAATACTCACGATAACATTCTATGTTTCTCTACGCGTGGTAAGACATACCGTCTGAAAGTTTACCAACTACCATTAGCGAGTCGAACTGCTCGTGGTAAGCCTATCGTGAACATTCTTCCTCTAGAAGAAGGTGAGCGTATTACGGCTATCCTGCCTGTTTCTGAGTTCTCTAACGAGAAATTCATCTTCATGGCAACGGGTGACGGTACAGTTAAGAAGACATCACTGGATCAATTCGCAAACGTACGTGCTAACGGCCTAATCGCAGTTAACCTACGTGACGACGATTCACTGATTGGCGTTGACATCACTAACGGTGATAGCGACATCATGCTGTTCTCTAAATCGGGCAAAGTTGTTCGCTTTAACGAGGACAAAGTACGTGCAATGGGCCGTACTGCCTCTGGTGTTCGTGGTATGAAGCTTCCAGAAGACGATCAAGTGGTTTCACTGATTGTTCCTTCAAACGAAGGCGATATCCTAACTGTGACTCAAAACGGTTACGGTAAGCGTACTGAACTAGCTGAATACCCAACGAAAGGCCGTGCAACGCAAGGTGTAGTATCTATCAAAGTCTCTGAACGTAATGGCCCAGTTGTTGGTGCTGTTCAAGTTGAAGAAGGCGATGAAATGATGATGATCACCGACGCAGGTACGCTAGTACGTACTCGCGTAGCGGAAGTAAGCCAAGTTGGTCGTAACACTCAAGGTGTAACACTGATTCGTACTTCTGAAGACGAGAATGTTGTAGGTCTACAACGTATCGACGAAGTAGAAGAAGCTGAGATTGTAGAAGGCGAAGCTGTAGAAGCAAATGCTGAAACTATCAACGCTGAAGTTTCTGAATCAAGTGAAGAGCAAGCATCAGATGCTTCTGACTCTGAAAATGATAGCGAACAAGACGCTGAGTAATCTCTATTACGTTAAGTAATTAAGCTTACTATTGAAAAACCGAGCCTAAGTGCTCGGTTTTTTATTACCTGTTATTTGTAGAGTTTGATATGACTTAATAGCTAAGTTGTGTTCGCTAAAATCTCGATAGCTAAACCTTGATCAATATAGAGGTGAGTTGAAAGCGATAGAGTAGGGAGTGAATAGAAAGGAGTGTGGAATGGACATCTGGTTGTTGATTGCGTTGGTACTAATGAGCCTGTTTTTGATTGTGGTCGTCATCGCGGCGAACAAAAACAGCAGTCACCTGAGAAGCAATGTAGTGATTTCGCTTGTTGCTGTAACTTTGAGTGTGCTTGTTTGGTCTCAACTGAAACAAGAGATACCTGAACAGCCTTTGGATGATAGTAATCGTTACACGACAACAGATTTCGAAGACGAACTGCAGCAAAGCCTCAAACAAGATCCAAATCAATCCAACTTGTGGTTTAAGCTTGGTGGTGTGTATATGCAGAAAGGGGAATTTGATGCAGCGTTCACCTGTTACGATTACGCGATTCGATTAGATCCTCAAGCACCTTCAGGCCTCTATGCTGCCAAAGCAACGGCACTTTACTATCTTAGTTCTCAAGCCATGAACGATGACGTGAATGCATTATTGGAACACTCGATGCAACTTGATCCCAATGATCGAACTGCATTGATGCTGATTGCGACGGATCACTTCATTAGTATGCGCTATCAACAAGCGATTGATGCATGGACTCAAATCCTAGATTCCAATCAAAAGGGGATTGATCGCGTCTCGATTATCCACTCGATCAACCAAGCCAAACAGATGATCCGCTAGGCTTGGTCAACAGACAGTTCTTCCAGGTTAGCTTTTGAAGTGGTTTGCCTTTGAAACGGTGTGCCTTTAGAGCGTTCAGCCCTTAGAGCCATTAGTCTCTCAGGCTATTGGCTTTCTTGCATTTCACTTAAACCACCTGCGTTATGGATTTGAGTGAATCCTTGAGCTCGCAAGAATTGATAGGCTTGTCCTGAGCGATTCCCACTGCGGCAATACAAGACGATCGGTTGGTCTTTATCTATCTTAGCGAAGTGAGTCGCTACTTCCGAAAGAGGGTAGTTGATGGCGTTGTCTAGATGCCCTTGTTCAAATTCTGCGGGTGTTCTGACATCAACAACTAATGCGCCTTTCTCAATCAATTCCCACCCTGTCTCAGCTCGCTCAGAAGCGTAAACGCCTGAACTGAGTAGTGCGATACATAGTGCTGAAAGCGAAAATAAGGTTTTCATTGTTTATTCCTTGAATTGGCGAGTGGATCGGAGGTAGGTATTGATGTGTATTCCCTCAAAACCTAAAAAAACCAGCCACACCATAATAGTGTGACTGGTTTTTACGTAATGGTCTAATTGAAGTAACTAGTATTCGTAGCTGGCTTCACGCTTTTCAGCTTGCTCTTCCCACTTAGGAACAACTGTATCTAAGAAGTGTTGTTTCTCAGCGTTCATCTTATCCATGTCCATTCCAAGCGCTTTTTGAGCAGCTTCTTTGGTCGAAATGTCTGGAATCTCGATTGACTCAGTGATGCCTTTCTTCGCTAGTAGACGAATAATCTTAGTACGAGCATCGGCCGCGCGGTCAACAGCAGTTCCTAGGACTTCTAAAGCGACTTCAGGTGCATGCATATGAACACCATGAGATGCGATTGCATAGTCCCAGCGCCATTGAGCATGGCGGATATCCAGTAGGATAGGTTCCATCTCTTGCTCGGTTGCACCCGCTTCCCATGCTGCGCCCGCTTCAAAGTGAGCGGCAACGATTTGTTTCTCAGCAGTAAGCTTCATGTTGAGTACTTGCGCTTTACGGCTTGAAACGATGTTACGCATGGTCTCTTTAGATTGAGTATGACAGTTAGCACAGGTATCTTCGAAGCGGTCAAACGGGTTACCTACTTTATGGTCGGTATAAACGGTGCCATCTTCTTTGGTGACTTTAGGCATATGACAGTCAACACAAGCGACATTGTTCTTACCGTGAATACCTTCACGCCACGTTTCGTAACCAGGGTGCTGAGCTTTTAGCATCGGTGCTTTAGATACTTTATGTGTCCAATCTTTAAAGCCGATATCGTCGTAGTACTCTTCCATTTGTTCAACTCGGGTCCCTTTGTCCCAAGGGAACTTCACGCCTTTTGTTGGACCTGTGAAGTAGTACTCTACGTGACACTGAGCACAAACAGACGCTTGTTGGTCAAAGCGGCCTTGTTCTTCAAAGTTTTTACCAATCGCATCGAATGCACGTTCAACATAAGGACGAGTGACCTTCAGTGCAGGTTCACCGTTTTTAAAGCCTTCGCTTTGTGTGTCGTGACAGTCAGCACAGCCAATAGGGTTAACAATTTCGTTGCCAAGGCGTGCCCATTTGCCTTCAAAGTAACCGTCTTCACCACGTTCTTCGATAACACGAGCTACGTCTGGGCTTTTACAGCTCCAACATGCCATTGGCATAGGGCCTGAGTTTTCGTCGGTAGGTCCGCCAGTACGAAGCGTTTGTCTTACATCATCGATAGCATAAAAGTGGCCGCGTGCTTTGTTATAGTCTTTTGCAAAGCCATAGCCAGCCCACATGATAACCATGTTTGGATCTTCTTTTAGTGCATCCTCAATTGTTTCGCTTTCTGAGGTTTGTCTCCATGAGTGATATTGATCAGGGTGGTTTTGCTCGAACTGGTCGTTACGAGGATCGCCAATTTCTTTTTGTTCAGACGCAGCAAAACTGGTCGCGCTCGCAAGTGATGCGCTAACCATTAATAGTGCTGTGACGGAATTACGTATCCAATGCTTTTTCACAGTGATATCTCCAATATACTGATTTTTATACCAAGCGTTGTGAGTTTGCTATTCAAATTAAGAACTGGAGAATTCCTGTTTATATTAATTCATAAACAAACACATTTTGTTACGTGTTGGATATAGCTTGTCCCAGATCAATTAATGGTAGTGACTTCAATCACGTTGAAGTTTATATACCCCTAAAGGGGTATTGTTGATGCGAGTTATCAAAATCCAATTGAGAATTATTATCATATATAACAAGTAATTACTTACTATCTCCTTGTGATAAATAGGGTGATTACGTTCACATATTAAACCATTCAAATTTCGTATTACCCAATTAGGGGTATATTCTAAATATAGAAAGCGTTGTGGCTTATCCAAAATAAGAATTGATATCATTTAAACGGTAATAATATCGTTTAAGGGTACTTTTGTTTAACCGGAATATTATTTAGTTGAGAGTTAAATAATGCCGGTATAAGGAAAGGATAAAATGGGCAATATTAAATTGGCCATAGTCATAATGCTTAAATCCCTTCTAGCATTCTGCCTCTATGGTTATTCCATTCATGCTGTTGCTGAGCCTGCTGTAACGCCAGTAGGGGAATCAACAAGACATGAAGTCGAATTGATACGTGACAAAGATTACAAGTGTGTTCAATGCCATAAAGATTCAAAAGAAACGGTGTTTGGTTCACACGGTGAGAGTGCGCACGCTTTGCTTGGTCGTGAAGTTAACTGTACCGATTGTCACTCCTCTATAGGCCCCGATCACCGTGATGGTGCACCTGAAGTGGTGAAATATCGTGCGGCTCAATCACAACCTGGAACTGAAAAGGTTTTCCTCGATCCTAGCTTAATCTTAGATGCCAATAGCCAATGTATAGATTGTCATAAGCCTGATGATCTGCGCGAAGCAAGTTGGACTCACGATGTTCACGCACAAAACTTAACGTGTTCAAACTGCCACGATGTTCATGCGAGTGAAGCGAAGGTGCTTGGCTTAGATAAGAAGCAAACCATCAAGCTGTGTGTGGATTGCCATTCAGACTTCAACCAGAAGAAAGAAGGGGAGTAATCTATGAGCTGCTCAAGAAGAAACTTTTTGGCTGGCGCTGGCGCTGTTATCTTCACCACAGGTGTTGCGGGAACGGCGGCGGTGACAAGCCGTAAAACATTGGCCAATGTTCAAGAAGATGGTGCTAAGCGTTATGGAATGATTCATGACGAAACCGCGTGTATTGGTTGTACTGCTTGTACAGAAGCATGTCGTGAAGTGAACAAAGTGCCTGAAGGCGTATCGCGATTAGAAATTATTAAGAGCGAGCCTCAAGGCGAATATCCAAATGTTGATTACCGTTTCACTCGTAACTCTTGCCAACATTGTGATAATGCACCCTGTGTGATGGTTTGCCCAACAGGGGCTGCCTACAAAGATGAAAAAACTGGCATTGTTGATGTACACAAAGAGAAGTGCGTCGGTTGTGGTTATTGCCTGCTAGCTTGCCCATATCAAGTGCGCTTCTTCCATCCAGAGAATAAATCCGCAGATAAATGTAACTTCTGTCGTGACACCAATCTTGCACAAGGGAAGTTACCGGCTTGTGTCGAATCTTGCCCAACCAATGCGCTGGTATTTGGCGATCTAAATGACCCTAAGAGTGAGATAAACCAGGTGCTTAAATCTGAGGTGGTTTACAGAGATAAAGCTTATCTCGGTACTCAACCAAAACTTTATAAAGTGCCACACCAAAAAGGGGAGATTTGATTATGAGTGCATGGGACACAGCTTTTCAGTCTGGTACCGTGGTATGGGACTGGATTATCGCAATCTATCTATTTCTCGCGGGGATGTCGGCGGGTGCCGTAATGATCTCTATTTACTTAAAGCGTAAGGTCATTGAAGGCGATCCTGCTCATAATGGTGTGTTAACGGCTACGGCTTTTCTTGCGCCCTTTGGGATCATTTCAGGTCTGTTGATCTTGGTTTTCCACCTGACCAAACCGTTATCCTTTTGGAAGATCATGATCTTCTATAATCCAACGTCTGTGATGTCGATGGGTGTGATCTTATTCCAAGTGTATATGGTGATCTTATTCCTTTGGATTGGCATTATATTTAGAGATCAAATCGTCGTATTTTTAAATGACCAAGCATGGCTGAAAGGACGACTCGATTTCGTTGGTAACTGGATTGGCAAATTAGAAACGTTTGAGAATGCTTTGGAAATATTCTTAGCGGTTCTTGCTCTGATGCTTGCTGCTTACACCGGATTCTTACTGTCAGCTTTAAACACCTTCCCACTATTAAACAACCCAGTGTTGCCGATATTGTTCTTATTCTCGAGCTTATCTTCGGGAGCGGCGGCGTGTATTTTATTTGGTGTATTGGTCTTTAAAGAATCGCCTCATAGCCCGAGTATTTCATGGATCCACGGATTCGAACGTCCGGTTGTGATGTTTGAGTTGTTTGTTCTTATTACCTTCTTTACTGGGCTTATCTTCGCAGGTGGTCAAAGTGAACAAGCCGTATGGAACGCAATTGGTAGTGGTTTCTGGGCGAGTTGGTTCTGGTATGGCGTGATTGGTGTCGGAATGATTTTACCGTTGTTGCTGAATGCCGTTACACCAACCTCAATCCGCCATAGCTCGGTGTATATTTTCTCCGTGACTTCGCTAAGTCTAATGGGCGTATTAATGCTGCGAACTTTTGTCCTTTATGCAGGGCAGTTAACGATAGCTTAATTTTGCTCAAGTTTATTAATGGGCAGATGTCGGATACTAAACATCTGCTTATTAATGAACATGCTTTTAGTAAACATGAGATGCGTGTTCAGATCGGCTCTGCTCTAGCGGAGCCTTATTGAGGTGATATGGTCGGTTCTTTGGGGCTGTTTAGTTTAGTATTGGTTGCTGTGCTCAGTAGCATTATTGGTGTGTATTCGTTTTACCAAATGCTAAATAAACAGGTGCAAAATCTAAGTTTAATTCGCAGTTTTTCTCTTTCCAGCGCGTTGTTTTCTCTCACTTCTGTCGCGTTGCTTGGTTATGCTTTTGTCAGTGATGACTTTTCTGTCCTCTATGTCGCTGAACATTCAAATACTCAATTACCCTCATTTTTTAAGCTTGCAGCCGTATGGGCAGGTCATGAGGGTTCTTTGTTATTTTGGGTACTGACGATCAGCGTCTGGTCTGGCGTTATCGCTTTACAAAAACACTATTCGGATGAATACCAAAGCCGTGTGTTGTGGGTGATGAATCTGCTGCTTGCGATATTTGCTTGGTTTACGTTGTTCGCATCAAACCCATTTGAAATGAACTCGACATTGCCGTTAGAAGGACGTGACCTTAACCCAATGCTGCAAGATGTCGGTCTGATTTTTCACCCGCCGTTGCTTTATCTTGGTTATGTCGGCTTTTCTGTGGTGCTAGCATTTGCTGTTGCCGCTTTACTAGTTGATCCTATTGAGTTTGATTGGGTTACCCATTGTCGCAGTTGGTGTTTGGTCGCTTGGATCTTTTTAACCGCAGGGATCATTCTTGGTTCTTGGTGGGCATATTACGAATTAGGTTGGGGCGGCTGGTGGTTCTGGGATCCTGTTGAAAATGCCAGCTTATTACCGTGGCTCACTTCGACCGCTTTATTGCACAGCCTAGGTGTTGCAAAGGGTAAGCAACAGCTCCTTAAGTGGTCTCTTAGCCTTGCTTTCCTTACGTTTTGTTTGAGTATCTTAGGCACCTTTATTGTGCGTTCTGGTGTACTAACATCGGTACACGCTTTCGCTGTCGACCCAACTAAAGGCATCGCACTACTGCTCATATTGGTGTTGGTACTGGTGAGCTCATTTTCTCTGCTTATTGTTCGAGGGGAGTCTTTCGAATCAAGCCCGATTACCAGTTTCGCCAGTAAGAGCTTTTTGAGCCTCGTTGCGGTACTTGTTTTTGTTTTGGCGACGGCTGTCGTGGTGTTTGGTACTTTCTATCCAATGGTATTCGAGCTTCTTGGACTGGGTAACATTTCAGTCGGCGCACCTTACTTTAACCTGCTAATAGCACCGTTGGCTTTGTTCGCAATGGGCGTTGTTGGCCTTGCCCCGCTGCTCAGTATCAAGCCTCATGCGTCGAAAGGCGTTATTACATTAATCGCTCTAGTGTCTACTTGTCTCGGGTTTGCCTGTTATGTTTTACAAGTCGAGAAGATCCATGTGATGGTGCTGATAACATGGTCACTCGCGTTCTGGGTGTTACTGACCCATGTTTATGGCTTAGTGGTGACGCGCAGTTCCAAGTTCCAACGCAAAGTCTGGGTGATGACCTTTGCTCATGTAGGGGTTGCGGTACTCGCCGTAGGTGCTGCAATGAATAGCTATCACTCGTTTGAGCGCAGTTATAAACTAAGCCCTGGCGCACAAGTGAAATTCATGGACTGGACGCTTTCTCATCGCGATACTGAGCTTTATGTCGCCTCAAATTTTACCGCAGAGAAGGCGATACTAAGCTTAAACACTAATGAGAAAAGCTTTTCTATCGCGCCAGAAAGAAGACACTACCAAGTTCGAGTCATGAACATGAGTGAGCCTGCTATGAAATGGTTCTGGCATGGTGATGTTTATATCACCATGGGCGAGAAGGTCGATTCTACCGCCTACGCATTTCGAGTTCAGTACAAGTCGTATGCGCGCTGGATCTGGTTTGGTGGGTTGTTCTCCATTCTCGGCGCTTTACTTTCATTGACTCATCGTAAAAAGAAAACCGTTAAGGCGTCACAGTATGCATACCAGCGTTCGTAACAAGCTCATCACGTTAATTGTATTGGCATTTGTTGTGGTGTTGGGGTTCGCCTTTGCGCTCAATAATAAACAACAATCGACAACTGTGTCGGAGCAGAAAAGGGCATTTCCAGAATTCATATCTACTGCGTTAGCGAATAGTGAAGACATCAGCGGCAAACAGGAAATTACGTTGTCTGATATCACTCAGCATCCTTACCAATTGGTTAATGTATGGGCTTCGTGGTGCGGCATATGTAAAACTGAGCATTCTTTTTTGCTCAAACTTCACGCCAAAGGTATTCCAATTGTTGGGCTCAATTATCGAGATAATTCAGGCGCAGCAATTAATGTGTTGTCGAGCGACGGTAATCCGTACTTAACTGTGATCAGTGATCCTCAAGGTAAGCTAGCGTTAGAGCTCGGCGTAATCGGTACTCCTGAAACGTATCTGGTCGACGCTGACGGCCAAATCATTAAGAAGTTACTGGGCGTGATCAACGAATCCGTGTGGCAAGAAGAACTTGCGATGTATTTTGATGGTGCGAATGGATGATGAAGCCTTTAATACAAGCACTCGTTGTGCTGTCTACGCTTGTGGTTATTAGTTTTCCGACTTTGGCAGAAGATCTGTTTACAGCCAGTAATAAGGACACGAGTATTCAAGTTGAACTGTTTGAGTTTGAAAATCCAGAACAGCAGCAGCGCGCTATTACGTTGGCAAAAACGCTACGTTGTCCGCAATGCCAAAACCAAAATCTGATTGAATCCAACTCTCCGATAGCAAAAGACTTGCGCCTTGTTGTATTCAATATGGTGAAAGCAGGAAAGAGTAACAGTGATATTACTCAATATATGACAGAAAGGTTTGGTGAGTTCGTACTTTATAAACCCGCAATGAAGGTTTCAAATCTATTACTTTGGTTGCTACCAAGCGTGTTATTTTTATTATTTATATATCTATCAGTAAAAAGTGTTAGGAAGAGCTCATAAAAATTATGTATTAGTGTTTACCAATTGACCTGTATTTTGTAACATTAACCGATTATAAAGGCTAAGCACTGCTATATAAGGATGTATCTGTGGATAACGTAATCTCAAATTTAAAGAAAGAGTTCCATACTCGTGTCCAGTCAGACAAATGGGCAGAGAGATACAGTGCTAAGTCGAGCATTTCTACGCTAACTCAAGAAGAGTTAACCGAATTAGAGAATGCTTGGGTGCAACTTGTCATCTGGAAGCAAACTCAAGTAAGTTGAGCGTTCTGTAAAAAAGTGTCACTTTAGCCGCAACTGTTTAATTTATAACCCCATGTTGGTCATTCCAATGTGGGGTTTTTTCTTACTTGAAAATTAATTGTTATATTATAACAATTTGTGCGTAGTCGACCTTGAAAAAAATTGTTAACAGCCTCATAGTGTCTATCATTAGATAGTTAGCTACAAAATATTGCCTAGACATATAATGTAGTGTCGTTAAATACATCGAATTTTCAAGTGAGTATAGCTATGGCGGAAGTACGTGCCAGAATAGATTTCAAAGTAGGGGCAACAAGCAGTATCGATGCTGAACTTCTGTCTTTTCATGGGTTGAAAACAGATAAAGAGCATGTTGCTGTGATATTTAAATCAGCAGACAAAACACAAGACATACCTCTTGTTCGTATGCACTCTGAGTGTCTTACTGGTGATGTTTTCCATTCTTCTCGATGTGACTGTGGCGAGCAGCTAGACGAAACCATTAGAATTATGGGTGAAACAGGCGGTGTGATTCTTTACTTACGCCAAGAGGGACGTGGTATTGGTTTGTACAATAAAATCGATGCGTACCGCCTGCAAAGCGAAGGTATGAACACCTATGAAGCCAATAACCACCTAGGTTTTGGCGATGACTTACGTGATTTTACTGAAGCCGCTGAAATGCTACGTGCTTTAGGCACCACAAGAATCCGTTTAGTAACCAACAACCCTAAGAAGATCAACGAGCTGAAATCCTTTGGTATTGAAATTGAAGAAGTGGTGAATACTTCTGCTCATATCAAGTCAGGTAATGAAAGCTACCTGAAGGCGAAAGTCTCACATGGTAAGCATAATCTGGATATCTGATTAGTCTTCTTTGTTGCGCTTAACACAAAAATGTTCAAAGACCTCACAAATGTGAGGTTTTTTTGTATTTATCTTGCAATAAAATTGTAAGTTTGTATTATTCAAATTCGTAGTGTAAATGATAATGGTTTGCACTATTACTACGAATAATAATTTAAAGCTCAACAAGGATGCTTCATGACCATTAAATCTTTAGTGACAAAAGCCGTAACTTCGTCACTCATTTTTGCCTCTGCTTCTTCTTTCGCAGCAGTAACTCAAGATCAAGTTGTAGAACATTACGCAGATATTGCACATGCAGTGTTTGCAGACTCAGTAATTACAGCAAAAGCGTTGAACTCTTCTATTGATACCTTCTTAGCTTCTCCTTCTGCTGGCAACTTTGAACAAGTAAAACAAGCTTGGCTTGAGTCTCGTGTTCCTTACCAACAATCAGAAGTATTCCGCTTCGGCAACGCTGTTGTTGATGATTGGGAAGGCCAACTAAACGCATGGCCACTAGATGAAGGCCTGATTGACTATGTATCTTCTGATTACCAATATGAGCTTGGCAACGAAGGCGCTAGCGCAAACATCGTGGCGAATAAGACTTTCCAAATTGGCCAGACTACCGTTGATGCAACGAACATCACCCCTGAGCTAATCGCAGACTTAAACGAGATCGGCGGTTCTGAAGCGAACGTTGCATCTGGTTACCACGCGATTGAATTCCTACTTTGGGGCCAAGATCTAAACGGCACAAACGCAGGTGCAGGTGAGCGTGCTTACACTGATTTCGTTGTTGGCGCTGAGTGTACTAACGGCAACTGTGACCGTCGTGGCGCATACCTAAAAGCATCAGCTGAACTACTTATCCAAGACTTAGAGTGGATGGAAAAACAGTGGGCTGAAGGTGAGAAAGGCAACTATCGTCAAGAGCTTCTTTCTGAGTCTAGCGAGAACGGCCTACGTAAAATGCTATTCGGCATGGGTTCACTGTCTCTAGGTGAGCTAGCGGGCGAGCGTATGAAGGTTGCACTAGAAGCGAACTCAACTGAAGATGAGCACGATTGTTTCTCTGACAACACGCATAACTCTCACTACTACAACGAGCAAGGCATCTACAACGTTTACACGGGTCTATACAAGCGTGAAGACGGTACTCTACTTTCAGGTCCAAGCCTGTTTGACCTGGTAGAGCAAAAAGATGAGCAAGCTGCGAAAGAGATCCAAAAGCAGTTTGACTTAGCACGTGCACAAGTAGGCGAGTTAGTAACGTCTGCAGAGAAAAATAACCAGCACTTCGATCAGCTAATCGCTGCTGATAACGCTGCAGGTAACGCGCTAGTAAACAAAACAATTGTTGCGCTAGTGTCTCAAACAGCTGCAATTGAGCGTGCTGCGGGTGTGATTGGCATTGATAGCCTAAATCCAGACACGGCTGATCACGAGTTCTAAGAACCCGAGACCAAAACTATGTAAGGGCTCTCATTGAGCCCTTAATTGTTTGTTACTCAAGAAAGTCACTCCCACATAAAAACTAAAATCAAAAACACAGCAAGGCAATGTATGAAGTCGTATCTCTCAGCCTCACTATTAACCGCACTGTTTTTCGTATCTCCATTACACGCCCATGAAACCTACTCTGGTGGTAAAACGACCGTGAAGAAAGAGGGAGCGAACGCTTTTTCTCTTCCCGCAGCCAACCTACCAATGAGCAAACGCTTAGATTTCAGCGTGGGTAACAGCTTTTTTAGAAACCCTTGGGTTCCAGCACCGTCATCAACTGATGCTCGTGATGGATTAGGACCACTGTTTAACACCAACGGCTGTCAAAATTGCCACATCAAAGATGGTCGTGGCCACGCGCCAGAAAAAGGCGATGAGAACGCAGTATCCATGTTGGTTCGTTTGAGTATTCCGGCTGAAACGCCAGAACAAAGACAGGCATTCATTCGAGATGGCGGCATTCCTGAACCAACTTACGGAGGTCAGCTACAAGATTTCGCACTTCAAGGTGTTAAGCCTGAGGGTAAAGTGAACATCAGCTACACTGATGTTCCTGTTGAATTCAAAGACGGCACGGTTGTTACTCTGCGTAAACCTACTTTAAAAATCACGGAACTCGCTTTCGGTGAGATGCACCCTAAAACTGAATTTTCAGCTCGTGTTGCACCACCAATGATCGGTCTTGGTTTGCTCGAAAGTATTCCGCAAGAAACGATTCTTGGATTTGCAGAGCAGCAATTGGCAGACAAGAAAGGCGTATCAGGCAAAGCCAATTACGTTCTTGATGTTCGAACAAACGAAATGGCACTGGGTCGTTTCGGTTGGAAAGCTGGGCAGCCAAATCTAATGCAGCAAAATGCGGCAGCGTTTAACGGTGATTTGGGCTTAACAAGTAGCTTGTTCCCGAATGAAAACTGCACATCTGCGCAATCAACCTGTGATGACTTCCCTAATGGTGGCGAACCAGAAGTTAGCGACAACATTTTAGATTTTGTTGAGTTCTATTCGCAGCATCTCGCGGTACCTATTCGTCGTAATGTCGATGATCCTGAGGTTGTTCAAGGTAAAAAACTGTTCAAAGAGATTGGTTGCCAAAGTTGCCACCAAGCTGAAATTCGCACAGCAGAACGTGAAGGCTTACCTGCGTTGTCTAAACAGCTAATCAGCCCATATACCGATATGTTACTGCACGATATGGGTGAAGGCTTAGCCGACAATCGCCCAGAGTATCTAGCGAATGGACGCGAGTGGCGAACCACGCCATTGTGGGGATTAGGCTATACCAAAGAAGTGAATGGTCATACGTTCTTACTGCATGATGGTCGTGCAAGAAATGTTATGGAAGCGGTGCTTTGGCATGGCGGTGAAGCGGAAATGGCAAAACAAAAAGTATTAGCTTTGAGTAGCAGTGAACGCGAAGCACTACTGGCATTTTTGAATTCTTTGTAGTCGGGCTGAGATGTAGAGGTTCAACTCCCCTGTTAACTTAAAGAGCGAGCTAACCCCAAGAATAAGTTAGCCAAAAGCACATTACCGCTGAACTTGTAGGAATACGAGGTCAGCGGTCGTTTCGTATTTAATGAACTCATATAATTAAAAGAAAAATTAGGAAGTAAGGTAACAGCATGGCACATAAATTTTTGTTAATGCCTTTATCGGTATTAGTCATAGCAGGCTGTCAATCATCGGGTGAGCAAGCCGCTTCATCTGAGGTTAACGGTGTCTCTTACCAAGCAGACACAACGAGTCATATTAGTAGCAGTGTTTATCAGCAGGAGTTTGATTCTGCGGTGCTATTCGCCAAGCAGGCCAACGAGCTAGAAGTCTTGATGCAGAGTTACTGCCAAACCAATGATGTTGAGTTAGACGCTTTGAAAAATCAGTGGCAGCTCACCATGAACAGTTGGATGGCACTGCAAGGCCAAGAAAGAGGCCCTACAGCTGCACTTGAAGAGAGCTGGAATGTTCAATTCTGGCCAGACAAAAAGAACACAACTGGCCTAAAAATGCGCCAGCTCACCCAGCAGGGTAAAACTTGGTCTCAAGATGAAATTGCGCAACAAAGTGTGACAGTTCAAGGGCTAGGCGCGTTGGAATGGTTGCTTTATGACGAGCAATCGCCACTGCTTCAAGACAAAGCGCTAGGATGTCTATCATCACAAGCTATCGCACAAAACTTGGCAATGAAATCGGCCTCTATTGCAGAGGCTTGGCAGGTTAATCCTTGGTTAGCGCTAGACGAGATGCGTTGGGAATCTGAATACATCGCTTTACTGACTAACCAACTTGATTACAGCATGAAGAAGCTGAGCCGACCAATGGCAAAAATTGGTCATCCACGCCCTTATTTCTCAGAATCATGGCGTGCTCAAACCTCAATGACTCAGTTGAAAGCTAACGTAGCGGCGCTAGAGCAACTGTACCTAGCCGATGACAATGGTCTTGATGGTTTATTGAGAGAGAAGGGCTTAAATGACCTTGCCGATCGTGTTGCTGCTCAGTTCACACTAACGTTAGATACTTGGCCGACCGATTCTAGCTTGTTTACTCTACTGCAGAGCAAAGAGGGTTACCGCGATGTGCTGACGCAATACAACAAACTCGAACGTTTGAAGTATCTGATTCATGAAGAAGTGGCGATAGAGCTTGGCGTGGTAATAGGATTCAATGCTACCGATGGTGACTGATACTACACGAAGAACGTTACTCAAGGCTGCACTGGGTTGTGCAGCTGTTCCATTACTTCCATTTGGGTGTGCGAGTCGCTCCGGTGATTTGAGTACATCTAATGAACCTCAGCTGATTGGTTGTGCACTAAACGGTCGTGGTCAATACTCTGCAGTTGTGGCTGACGAATTTGGTATGTCATTGAGTCAGTTGCCTATCCCTGCTCGTGGTCATGGCGTTGCTATTTGCCCAACATCATCACATGCGGTGGTGTTTGCCCGTCGCCCTGGTGATTATTTTATGGTGTTTGACTATAAAAATGGTCAGCAAATAAAAATGGTGGTGAAAGGTAACAACCGCCACTTCTATGGTCATGGCGTTTATTCGCTAGATGGCAAGTTACTGTATGCGACCGAAGGAAAAACGGACACCAGCCAAGGCGTGATTGGTGTTTATGATGTCGCGCAAGGCTATCGTAAGGTTGAGGAGTTCACAGGTTTCGGTATTGGTCCTCATGAAGTGATTATTATGCCTGATGGCAATCTCGCGATTGGCGTTGGTGGCGTTCATACTGATGGACGAACACCGAAAAATTTGGATTCAATGCAACCGAGTTTGAGCTATGTTTCTCCCGACGGCGTGCTGCTTGATCAGGTTGAATTACTAGACAAGAAGCTGAGCATTCGACACTTAGCTCATGATGGCGCTGAAACCGTACTTTGTGGCCAACAATATCGTGGTGAGCCTGATGAGTATCCTTCACTTTTAGCTATGCATACCAAAGGTGGGCAGTTTGAATCACTGAACGCAGAGCCGGAGCAATGGGCTCGATTTAATCACTACATCGCCAGCATCGCGGCGTCAGATGATTGGATTATCGCGACCTCGCCAAGAGGAAATTGCTATGGTATTTGGTCCAAAGAGAGTAAAGAGTTAGTGGAACTCTCTGCATTGTCGGATGCCTCTGGTGCTGTGCTACTTGATGGCGAGTTTCGATTAAGTTCTGGGGCGGGCAGTGTGGTTAGTCAGCGTAAGCCTTATGAGAAATCAACTCAGCAATCATCGGTCCAGTGGGATAACCATTGGAGTTCTATCTGATTTATAACGTCACGTAAAAATAACATGCTTACTCCTATTTCTTTGCCATACTTATGAGATTGGTGGTGATGGAGTAAGGCATGTTAGCGAGATACTTCTGTGGTTTATTAGTGTTAGTCTCTGTGCATGCATGGGGCTATACGAGTTCTGACGAGGGTCGATTTATACCGGCCGATTCAGAGCTCTCTTTCATGCTTATCTATCCAGAGCTGACACAGAGTATCTATCAAGACACTTCTCTTCCTATCCTTTGGGATTCACCTGAGTTAGTCAAAGCGTTTGAATTCCAATTGTCGCTTCTCGAACAAGCGCAAATGGCACCGCTTTTCGAACGACAAATTAAGCAAATCCGCCAGTATCAATCTCGCCGCCAATGGCAAGAGTTAGACATCTTATTAACAGATACCTTTATCTACTACCTCAGCTACGTTGAAAATGCGCCACTGGCCGGCAAAGAGTGGTACTTCTCGGGTAAGCTGCATTCCAAGTTGCCACCGCCTTCTCCGCATATTCTGATGAGACTGAAAAGCAGCGTCGCCAATGATTACTTATTGGAGATGGTGTTGTCTTACGCGCCGCCTGTTGGGGATTTCGATCAATTCAAGGCAACCTATTCCGTGTTGGAAAGCGCCTCTGAACTCAATATCGAGCGATACCGACAGAAAGGCTTGAAACGCTTGGGGGATATGCTCTCAGACAAAACGACTCTGATTGAGCGTATTGCACTCGTAGGTGTTGATACCTCGATGATTGCGGTCGATTTCCCTGAGTTTGATCGAGATTTGAAAACGGCAATTAAATCTTTCCAACGAATGCATGGTCTTACAGATGATGGGATTATTGGGCCAGACACGATCAAATGGATCAATATGAGTTTTGATGATCGGTTGAAGTCTTTGGCTCTGAATGCTGAACGCGTTCGCTTGTGGCCAACAGACCGAGACTCTCTCATTGTCGTTAATGTACCTAGCTTTGACATGAAGTATTGGGAAGATGGCGAAGAGGTGTTTGAGTCGAAAGTTGTGGTCGGAAGAAAGTCGAGAAAAACGCCGCTTTTAGAGATCAACCTAGATTCAGTCATCTTAAACCCGACTTGGAACGTGCCATGGAAAATCATGGTCAAAGACATCCTACCTAAGGTCAAAGCCGATGAAAGCTACCTTGAAACACACAATTTCCAAGTGATCGATGGTTGGCGTTCAATGGAAACCGTCGACACAACTGAGATCGATTGGCAGACCATCAACTTCAATTCTTTCCCATATCGTATGCGTCAGCAGGCAGGTTCGCGCAACGCACTTGGATTGTACAAGTTCAATACGCCTAACAAGCGTGCGATTTATCTCCACGACACACCAAGTAAAGGCCTGTTTAATGACGACTTCCGCGCTTATAGCTCAGGTTGCATACGCGTTGAGCATGCAGAGGAACTGGCTGAGTTGTTATTTGCCACTAAGGTAAGAAAAGTACCGAAGCAAAATGGTGACCTTGCTCCGAACACCAAGGTCCGACTTAAGAAACGAATCCCAGTGCACATCATCTATCAAACCGTGTTGTTTGAAGAAGAAGGCATTCAGTATCGTGGTGACATCTACCAATATGACAAAGAGGGCGGTTGATCAAACTACGACCAATAAAGGTGATCTTGACCAAAAAATGACAACCAAGCTTCTATTGATAAAATTATAATGAGTATCAATAACTAACCGTACAAAGGTTACAAATACTAACGTTTTGCGCGGTTTTTGTACGTTGACGCAGCAAATTCCATTATGTATCGTGCATTTTTCGTTCGATCTAATTGGTTTTTTTGCTGTATGTCTCAAAGTTTATTTTCACGCCGTCAGTTTCTGACTTACGCTGGTGGTACTGCTGTTGTCGCCTCACTTACTCCTTCTATCGCTTTTGCTTCATACCCTGATCAACCAAGAACGATTAGCATGAACAATCTTCACACTGGTGAACGATTAGAGACTTGTTATTTCGATGGCACTAACTACGTTGGTGACGAGATGGCACGTCTGAGCAAACTATGCCGCGATTTCCGTCGCAATGAAATCCACCCAATGGATAAAAATTTGTTTGACCAGATCACTCAAATTCAAAATATTTTGGGTATACAAAAAGAAGTTCAGGTGATCTCTGGCTATCGTTCTCCGGCAACCAATGAAGCACTTCGCTCTAATTCGAGCGGTGTGGCTAAAAAGAGTTACCACATGCTAGGCAAAGCGATCGATTTCCGTATCGATGGCGTTGATCTGAAAGAGCTGAGAGACGTAGCTAAAAGCCTGAACGCGGGTGGTGTCGGTTATTATGCGCGTAGCAACTTTATCCATATTGATACAGGCCCAGTCCGCAGCTGGTAGAGCTAAGCTTAGTTATTGAGTGATACCGTAGGCACTTGTCAAAGTAGACATCCAATGTCATAGTTTGCCCAAATTTCAGTTTGCCCTCTAAGGTTTGTATATGTCTCTTAAGTATCAAGTTGTACCTGTTACCTCTTTCGCTCAAAACTGCTCGATTGTGTGGTGTGATGAAACCATGGAAGGCATCGTTGTCGATCCAGGTGGCGACATCCAACAGCTAGCCGCAATTATCGAAGAGTTGGGTGTTAAGGTTGTGAACTTGGTGCTGACTCATGGTCACTTAGATCATGTTGGCGGTACAGTGCCACTTGCAGAGATGCTGAACGTTGAGATTGTTGGCCCACATAAGGCAGACAATTTCTGGCTGCAAGGTTTAGAAAATCAAAGCCAGATGTTTGGGTTTCCACTGTGTAAAGCGTTTGAACCAAACACTTGGTTAGAAGAGGGCGATAAAGTCACTTTTGGTAATCAAGTTATCGATGTGATTCATACGCCGGGTCATACTCCAGGTCACGTTGTACTGTTCAGCGATCAAGCTCGTTTAGCATTTGTGGGTGACGTGTTGTTCAATGGCGCAATTGGCCGAACTGACTTCCCACAAGGTGATTTCAACACGCTTATTGCTTCAATCAAGACTAAGCTTTGGCCACTAGGCAGCGACGTAACATTCGTCCCGGGTCATGGTCCAGAATCAACATTCGGTCGTGAGCGCGTATCGAACCCGTTCGTCGCAGATGAAATGCCTCTATACTAATTAACCCTTTGATTAACCGCCCGATTATTCGTGTCGATTGATTGAAAATGAAGCTTAGTTTTTCTTTTGAAAGCTAAGCTTTTTTATTGCATGAAAACTTATTGGTAAGCCTTAATCCGAAAGACGCTCAGAGGCAGCCAAGTAGCGTCGAGCCAATCCCACAAACTCTTCTCCACTAATATTCAAATCATGAGTTGATATGAAAATATCATAACCATGGAAACCTCTTTGATACTTCATCCTATTGGCAAGCATCGCCTGTAATCCAGAATAGTCCTTAATGACTGCGTTTTGACTGTTTGTTTCATTAGACGAATCAAGGCTGCTCTGTGATTGGTTATCGCTGAAATCAACGTCGTCGGTATTCTGCGACTCTTTGTATTGGCTCAGTTCCACACAGCCACTCTCAGTGCAACGTGCGTAGTAATGTGATGAATCGAGAACCATATCTTCAAAGTTCGACTCTTTTCCCGCCTGTTTGGCTCCTAAGTATAAAAGTGCTCGTTGGCTTAGTAATAATTCACAAGTGATTTTAGGGCAGATCGAATCTAGGTATGGTGAGTACTCTTTTACCTTAATTCCGATCCAAGGTAAGGGCTGATGCCAACCATCTTGTTCATAAGTACAAAGACCAATCTTTTGGATGTTGCTCCATTTTAAAACCCAGCCACCTTTATAGAAATGCTGCTGAAAATGAGTCGGGGTGAGTGTGAACATCACTCGGCTGCGCAGCATCAAATAATAACCGGTTCCGAGAAGGGCAATACTGCAAAAAGGACCTACGATCAGTAACTTTGGATTGTCACTGTATAGCGCAACGATTAAGCAAATGAAGCCTAGAATAACGGCGAGAATACGGTACGAACGAGTGAAAGAAGGCAAAGAGAAATTAGTAAGATGACGAGTGTCCATAGGCAACACCAAGTTTTCATATTTTTGTCTGGATGGATAACCAGTGTATATGACCCTGAATTGATAAGTCGATGTTTAAATAATAGACGCTAGTAGACAATATCGGTATTTTTCGTCGACTTTCGGCGCTTCACTCTACAAATAGCTCCTATTTTTTGGTATAAATCGCGCTTCAAATTTTCACCACTGCGAAAAGAGCAGTGAACTGGAGAAATATTCAATGAGACTTGCTCATAAGCGTAAGGTGCAGGCTAAACTGCAGAAACGCACTAAAGCGGCTGTAGTTAAAGCAGTGGCAACGCCGAAAAAAGCGAAGCCTGTCGCAGAGAAAGTTGTAGCAGAAAAAACTGTAGCAGCAAAACCAGCGGTAGAGAAAACAGTAGCAGCAACTAAAGAAGTTGCAGTAGCACTGACTCCTAAGCAACAACAAGTTCTAGACATCGTTGTTAGCAATGCTGAAGGCATTAACCCTAAAGGTATCGGCCTAGCAGCTGGTCAAGAAGACGCGAAAGCAGCTTCATGGGCAACAGGCGCATTGAAAAAACTTCTTGAAGAAAACCTAGTAGCGAAAGAGCAGCTAGCAGGTAACAAGGTTATCTACAAAGCTATCTAATCCTGTGGGATTACATTCGCTTCGTTAAGTTTTTAAGCCTCGATTATCGAGGCTTTTTTGTACCTGAAAGATAATGCTAAATATAATTTCACCCTTATTCTTTAAGATTTCCGCTTCACTTAATCATGGTAATACTTGGCTCTGTTTCTCATCGGCAAGCACTAAAGTAGGGCGTATCAATGGCAAAAACGCAGTCATCAATAGAGCTGCATCACGAAATGGCAATCAATTGTTAACAGTATTTAATTAATAATACTTAGGTATTTATCAATAAGTATTTTCCTAGTGAATGAGCTTAATCCTTTAAAATCGACATCAATAGACTATCTCCTACGTAGTTCTACGTAATTCTTTGGTCTAATACGCAGTTTGTACGCATCCGTCGTGCGTGCTCACCCTGATATCTTGTTGCCTCATCACGGTGCACTCTTATGTTGAATCATTAAAAATGCTCATAGAAAGAGTGTTAACCCAACAAAGGACGTGAACATGAGTCTCATTTCTAACTCCCTCACACGAGTTTTTAAGAACGTTGCAGTAACCGCTGCGGCTTGTTTAGCTTTGGTCGCTACTGGTGCTACAGCCGCTGATAAGGTTTACCGTTTAAAACTTGCGGAAACATGGGGACCAAACTTCCCAGTTTTCGGTGATGCAACCAAAAACATGGCAGCGATGGCTGAGAAGATGTCGAATGGTCGACTGCAAATCAGAATCGATTCAGCAAACAAACACAAAGCACCTCTTGGCGTTTTTGACATGGTTAAGTCTGGTCAATACGACATGGGTCACTCTGGCTCTTACTACTGGAAAGGTAAAGTTCCAAACACGCTTTACTTCACTTCTATGCCTTTCGGTATGACGCCAGCAGAACAATACGCTTGGTTCTATCACGGTGGTGGTATGGAGTTGATGGAGCAGGTTTACTCTCCGCACAACTTGATGTCTTTCCCTGGTGGTAACACGGATATTCAGATGGGTGGTTGGTTTCAAAAAGAGATCAACAGCGTTGAAGATCTACAAGGTCTGAAAATGCGAATCCCTGGCTTTGCGGGTGAAATCCTAGCTGAGCTTGGTGCTAAACCGACGAACATTGCCCCAGGTGAGCTTTACACGTCTTTGGAGCGCCGCACAATCGACGCCTTAGAGTGGGTAGGTCCTTCACTTGATTTACGTATGGGTTTCCACAAAATTGCGCCGTACTACTACACAGGTTGGCACGAGCCGGGTTCAGAGCTTCAATTCCTAGTGAACAAGCGCACATGGAACAAGCTTCCTGAAGACCTGCAAGAGATCTTGCGTGTTGCAATGCGTACAGCAGCTTACGACATGTACACACAAGCAACGCACGAAAGTGGCAAGAACTGGGTTTCAATGAAAACAGAATACCCAGATGTACAAGTGAAAGATTTCCCGCCTGAAGTAATGTCGGCACTGAAAGAAGCGAACGATCGCCTACTTGCTGCACATGCTGAGAAAGATGAGTTGGCAAAAGAGATTCAAGCTTCTCAAGCTAACTACCTGGAGCAAGTACGTTCATGGACGGATATTTCACACAGAGCTTATCTAAATAGCCAAGCGAAATAATCGACAGTTGTTGAACTGAAGCTAAATGAACCCAAAGCTTTTCTTGTTAGGAAACTAAGAGTGACTAAGCGGCGGGTTCATTTTAACCATAATAATTAAATGCCCAAGAACCCTTTCTACGTTGTGCCTATTGTTAGCTATAAACTGAATCGTTTTTAGTTGGGTTAGCTGTACTGCGCGATGTCTTTTCAAATTCCATGGAGTCGGGAATGCGAAGTCTAATTTATATTGAACGCCTGTTTAATCGTATCGGTGATGCTCTGGGATGGCTTTCCAGTATGTTGTTTATTCTACTTATCGCTAACGTTGTGTATGACGTTGTCATGAGATATGCCTTCAATGATGTCTCAATCGCCTTCCAAGAGATGGAATGGCATCTTTTTTCAGCCGTTTTCCTGTTAGGTGTTCCTTATGCCATCAAGGCTGGTGGCCATGTTCGAGTGGATGTGTTCTACGAGCAACTGAGTTTTAAGGCGCAAGCTATTATTGACCTGCTCGGCACACTGATTTTTCTGATGCCTTTCTGTTTGTTAGTCGCTTGGTTTGGTATTGATGTTGCCAAAGAGAGCTATGATCTTGGCGAAACCTCGGGTGACCCAGGTGGCTTGCCATATCGCTGGATCATCAAAGCTATGATCCCATTGTCATTCTTCTTAATGGCACTGAGTGGCGTGGGCTTGATCTTGCATTCACTGAACAAGATTTTTAATCCCCACCTTATCCATGCCAACAATCTTCATACAAAAAACAAGTAGAGGCTGAACATGATTGGAATAGTAATGTTTTTCGTAGCCTTGTTTGCACTTTTACTTGGCTTCCCTGTAGCGTTCACCTTTGGTGGTATTGCGTTAATCTTTGGTGTTTGGGCTGAGGGCATCGAAATGTTTGCCTTCATGCCATATCGAATTCAATCAATCATGGAAAACACGGTGCTGATGGCCGTTCCATTGTTTGTTTTCATGGGGCTTGTTCTGCAAAAGACTAAGCTTGCCGAACAGTTGCTTGAGTCTATGGGACGACTGTTTGGTGGAGTTCGTGGTGGTATCGCAATTTCAACCGTGTTAGTAGGTTCTCTGCTTGCTGCTTCAACCGGCGTGGTTGGTGCTTCTGTGGTTGCAATGGGACTTATCTCTTTGCCAGTTATGCTCAAGTACAACTACGACAAGGGCTTAGCGTGCGGCACTATCTGTGCGTCTGGTACGTTAGGGCAAATCATTCCGCCATCCATCGTATTGATTCTGTTGGGTGACGTATTGGGTGTGCCTGTAGGGGACTTGTTCCAAGCAGCGATTTGGCCGGGCGTGATGCTAGTCGGCGCTTACATTGTCTATATCCTGATATACGCAAAACTGCACCCTGAAGCGGCTCAGCCAATTGAGCGTGACGATTCAATCAGCCGCAAACAAGAAGTGTTTAATGCACTAAAAGCGATTCTTCCACCTTTAGCGCTAATCATTGTCGTGCTGGGTTCAATCTTTGCGGGTGTTGCTACGCCAACAGAGTCTGCTGCATTAGGTGGTGCGGGTGCTATGGTACTTGCTTTGCTGTACGGTCAATTCAGCTGGTCGATGGTGTATGAAGCGTCCAAAGAAACGGTGAAAGTCACGGCAATGGTATTTGCTATCTTGCTTGGTGCCACGGCATTCTCGATGGCGTTTACTTATACTGGCGGTGATTATCTGGTTGAAGAGTGGATGCTGCAGTTGCCAGGTGAGAAATGGGGCTTCTTGATCATTACTATGTTGGTGATTCTGATTCTTGGTTTCTTCATCGACTTTGTTGAAATCTGTTTCATCATCGTTCCGATCATTGCGCCTGTTGCTGAACTGATGGGCATCAACATGACTTGGTTCGCTATCCTTATTGCGATGAACCTACAAACCTCATTCTTAACGCCGCCATTTGGTTTTAGCCTGTTTTACCTAAAAGGCGTGGCACCAAAAGGCGTTACAACGAAAGATATCTACCGCGGTGTGATGCCATTCATTCTGATTCAAATCCTCGTACTTGGATCACTTCTCGCTTTCCCTTCTTTCTATGGAATGTGAGTGAAGCCAAGAATGTGAATGATATGTTTCAACGGCTATCCATAACTTGATAAAGTAAAACGGCTTATTGATGTTCAGTAAGCCGTTTTTTGTGAGGGAAAGGAATGCCTCTAAAAGCCAAACTGATTTTGCTGACATTGCTCCCGTTGCTGCTCGTAACGGCGAGTATTAGCTGGATCTCGCTGCACCAGACCAAGACGTTAGGCGCTAAAGAAGTTGAGATCTTTAGAGACAGCTTAATCAAGTCGCGTGAAAACGCCCTCAAAGACACGGTTGATCTGGCGTTCGATGCCATAGAACACGTTTATAACGACCCCAATATCCAAGAAGCCCAAGCCAAAAAAGAAGTTCGAACCATATTGTCTAAACTTAGATATGGTTCTGATGGTTATTTCTTTGCATACGACCGCCACGGGACCAACTTGGTTCATCCAATACAACCCGAATTGATTGGTCAAAATTTACTCCAACTGCAAGATGAAGATGGCGACTTTCTGATAGAAGCTCTCTTAAGAGAGGCGCAAACCGGAGGTGGATTTCACCAGTATTTGTGGCAAAAGCCTTCGACGGGCGAGGTGGTGTCTAAGCTGAGTTATGCCGCATGGTTAGAGCGATGGGACTGGATGATTGGCACTGGCTTATATATTGAAGACGTCCATCAAGAAGTAGCATCGATGCAGGCTGCAATTAACAAGAATATTGAAACCACGTTCTTTTCGATTGTGGTGATTCTGAGCGTGACGGTTGCGGTCATTATCGTGCTGACCTTGGCCATTAATATGCATGAACACAGGATCGCGGATAACAACTTGAAGGAGCTGGCGCATAAGACGGTGATGTTCCAAGAAGACGAGAAGAAGCATCTCGCACGTGAGTTACATGATGGTATTAACCAATTATTAGTGTCGAGTCGTTGCCACTTAGAACTGCTCGGTAATAAGCTGCAAAATGAAGACCTTAAAGCACATTTGAATAAATCGCAGCATTCACTGATGCGGGCGATAGAAGAAGTGAGGCATATCTCGCATCAACTTCGGCCAAGTTCATTGGATGACATAGGCTTAGAAGCTGCATTGTCTTCCTTGTTGTTAGATTTTCAGGCGCACTCGGGTATTGAGGTGGAAACCTTGTTTAGTACTCAACAGGGTAAGTTGAAATCTGAAGCCGCGACAACCTTGTATCGAGTGGTGCAAGAGTCATTGAATAACATAGAGAAACACGCACAAGCGACCAAAGTAAGGGTTATCGCGCAGCAAATTGGCAATGTACTGCAATTACTGATTCAAGATAATGGTGTCGGTTTCAACACCTATAAAGCGATGGAAAAACGAGGGATCGGGCTGCGGAACATGAGAGAGCGAGTGGAGTTCATCGGCGGTGATTTTGAACTGATGAGTGAGATTGGCCTCGGAACGGAAATTACGGTGTTACTGACACTAGAGGGATTAATGAATGAGTGAAGTTATTCGAGTTGTGATCGCTGACGATCACCAAGTGGTACTGGATGGCTTTATGGCGAGATTGGAACTCGAGCCAGATATTAGCGTGATAGGTACGGCTAGCAATGGGCTAGAAGCGGTAGAGATAGTTAAGACTCTGCACCCTGATGTGGTGTTGATGGATATCAGCATGCCGATCATGAATGGTATTGATGCGACCCACTTGATTAAAGAAGAAGACCCTGAAGCTAAGGTGTTGATGCTGACCATGCATAACAACCGTGAATACATCATGAAGGTGATGCAGTCGGGTGCAGTCGGCTACATGTTGAAAGAGATCTCGGCTGAAAAAATGGTGCAGGCAATCAAAACGGTCAATCAAGGCTCGACCTATTTCTGTGAAAAAGTAACGCAGAATTTGTTTACTCAGCCGATTACTCCAACGCCGTCCGTTAAGAATCCATTGAGTAGACGTGAAGAAGCGGTGCTGAAATTAGTCGCAAAAGGGGAGAGCAGTAAAGAAGTCGCGAAGGCACTGAATATCAGCTATCGAACGGTAGAAACCCATCGACAAAATATTAAGCATAAGCTCGATATTCACTCTACAGCAGAGCTTGCTAAGTACGCGGTCAACTCCGGGCTTGTGGACTGATTTTACGCTAAATTACATTAAATGTGTAATTTAATTACTAAATGTGTAATTTAGGCCTCCTTTACGGAGGTTTTTTTAGTATTTTTGTGACAGGTTGATATTCTTCTTTTCGAAATTTAAGTGCCGAATGCAATGTTGCAAACTGTGCGCTGCAAATTAGAGAGGAAGCATGGAGCCTGTAAAAGATAGGTATAGTATTGAAAATACCGATTATACAGTAGGACAAGATAACGTTCAGAAATGGGGTTTTGATGTACATAACCCAGTATTTGGAATCAGTGCAGGAGCGATCATTCTCTTCCTGATTGCACTTCTAGTCGCAGATTCAGAAACCGCAAAAGCGGCGCTTGATGGAATCAAATGGAAAGTCATCGGTAATTTCGATGGTTTCTTCATGTGGGCAGCAAACATCTTCGTAATTTTCTGTTTTGCCCTCATTGTCTCCCCGTATGGCAAGATACGTATTGGTGGCAATGATGCCAAAGCAGAGCACTCAAACCTGTCTTGGGTGTCGATGTTATTCGCAGCGGGAATGGGTATTGGTTTAATGTTCTGGGGTGTCGCTGAACCTGTAGCTTACTTCACAGGCTGGTATGAAACGCCATTAGGTGTCGAAGCTTACTCACCTGAAGCGGCTAAGTTGGCGCTCGGCGCAACTATCTACAACTGGGGTCTTCACGGCTGGGCTATTTACGCCGTTGTTGCTCTAGCGCTTGCCTTCTTTACCTTCAATAAAGGTTTGCCACTTTCAATCCGTTCTATTTTCTACCCAATCTTGGGCGATAGAACTTGGGGTTGGTTTGGTCATATTGTTGATATCGTTGCTGTGCTTGCAACGCTATTTGGTCTTGCCACTTCATTGGGCTTAGGTGCTCAACAAGCAACAAGTGGTATTAACCATGTGTTTGGTACCGATGGCGGTATTGGCATGCAGCTGATTGTTATCGCAGTGGTCACTTGCTTGGCGACAATGTCAGTGGTTTGCGGCATCAATGGCGGTGTGAAGGTTCTGAGTAACGTCAATATGTTGGTCGCTTTGGGTTTGCTTATTTTTGTTACCATCGCTGGTGGCATGGCGGGCATTAAAGCAATCCCAACCGCACTAATGGGCTACATTGAAAACTTTATTCCTCTAAGTAATCCTCATGGTCGTGATGATGAAACTTGGATGCAAGGTTGGACCGTATTCTATTGGGCATGGTGGATGTCTTGGTCTCCATTCGTTGGCATGTTTATCGCTCGTATATCTAAAGGTCGTACGATTCGTGAATTTATCGTTGCGGTGCTGTTCATCCCAACGACAGTCATCATCATTTGGATGGCTATTTTCGGTGGCATCGCGATTGACCAAGTAGCGAACAAGGTGGGCGAGATTGGTGTGAATGGTCTGCAAGATATTACACTTTCTCTGTTCCATACTTACGATGCGTTGCCAATGAGCTCTGTGCTCTCAGTAGTTTCGATTGGTTTGATTATGGTGTTCTTTATCACCTCTTCAGACTCAGGTTCATTGGTTATCGATAGCATTACTTCTGGTGGTAAAGTCGATGCACCTGTTCCACAACGCGTATTTTGGGCGTTGATGGGCGGCGCGATTGCAGCGGTTCTATTGTGGGTTGGTGGTACTGAATCTATTCAAGCACTGCAAGCTGGAACAGTATCGATGGCGCTACCATTTGCCTTCATATTATTGCTTATGTGCCTAAGCTTATTGCTAGGTTTACGAACAGAAAATCAATTGGTTAAGCATCAAAGTGCTTTGAGTTAAAAGTATTTTTCATGAAAAGGTCGACGGGGTCGGCCTTTTTTTCGGCATAAACTTGAGTAATTACGTGAATTTTGTTTGAAATTTAATCGAACCGATTCTGCTTTACTGAAAACAACAAGTTAACCTGCTAAACTTCAGACATCCAAGTATTTGAATTATTGTGACAACAGCTTGTACTACTTGGATTGTAGGTTCGAGTTTGTAATTAAGTCACAGGTAAGTAAGGGATACGAGGTCAACAGACCCTATTAGTATTCCGTAGAGAGGGATAATGACTAAAGGTATAGATAAATACAGTATCGACAGTACGGATTACACTGTCGGTCAAGATAACGTCCAAAAATGGGGTTTTGATGTTCATAACCCAGTATTTGGTATCAGTGCGGGACTTATCGCTTTGTTCCTGATCGGTGTTCTTATTACAGATACCGCTTCAGCAAAGGCTGCACTAGATGGCGTTAAAGGCCAGATTATCAATTCGTTTGATTGGCTTTTCATCTGGTCGGGTAATATTTTCGTAATTTTCTGCTTGGGCTTGATTGTTTCTCCATACGGCAAAATCCGCCTTGGTGGTGTTGATGCGACGGCAGATTACTCATTCTTCTCTTGGCTATCGATGCTGTTTGCCGCAGGTATGGGTATCGGCTTGATGTTCTGGAGTGTGGCTGAGCCTGCTGCTTACTTCACGGGTTGGTTTGAAACTCCGTTAGGTGTTGAACCAAATACACCAGAAGCGGCTAAATTGGCATTGGGTGCAACCATGTATCACTGGGGTCTACACCCTTGGGCTATTTATGGTGTAGTGGCACTGTCACTTGCGTTTTTCTCTTACAACAAGGGTTTGCCTCTTTCAATCCGTTCTATCTTTTACCCAATTTTAGGTGATAGAGCTTGGGGTTGGGCTGGTCACATTGTTGATATTCTTGCGGTACTTGCAACGCTATTTGGTCTGGCTACATCGCTAGGTCTTGGTGCACAACAAGCGGCAAGTGGTATTCAGCATGTATTCGGCATCGAAGCGGGCTTAGGGCTGCAAGTTATTGTGATTACAGCGGTGACGTTATTGGCGGTAGTATCAGTACTTCGTGGTATTGATGGTGGCGTTAAAGTTATCAGTAACATCAACATGCTGGTTGCTTTCTTACTGCTTATTTTAGTGGCTCTAATCGGCTACGCAGTGACACTAGGCTCTATCCCAACTACATTGATGGCGTACATTGAAAATATCATTCCTCTGAGCAACCCTCACGGTCGTGAAGATGAAACGTGGATGCACGGTTGGACTGTATTCTACTGGGCTTGGTGGATTTCATGGTCTCCATTCGTAGGTATGTTTATCGCACGTGTTTCTAAAGGTCGTACGGTTCGTGAGTTCATCACAGCAGTTCTGATTGTACCGACTACAGTGACTATCATCTGGATGTCAGTATTCGGTGGCATGGCGATTGACCAAATCGTGAATAACGTTGGTATTCTTGGTCAAGACGGCCTAACAGATGTATCACTAGCTATGTTCCAAATGTTTGATGCACTGCCGTTTGGTACTCTGCTATCAATTATTGCGGTTGTATTGGTTCTAGTATTCTTCATTACATCGTCTGACTCAGGCTCTCTAGTTATCGACAGCATTACTGCTGGTGGTAAAGTTGATACGCCTGTGCCTCAACGTGTGTTCTGGGCTTTCCTTGAAGGCGCGATTGCTGTAGCTCTATTGTGGGTCGGCGGTACTGAAGCAGTACAGGCTCTGCAAGCGGGCGCAATATCGACGGCATTGCCATTCACCATCATTCTATTATTGATGTGTGTGAGTTTGTTAATGGGTATGCGTACAGAAAAGCGCTAAGACCTATGGCTTAATCAGCCGTGTTTTATATGCGGTTGGACGATAAATAATACGAAGGCAGGCGAGGAAACTCTCCTGCCTTTTTTGTGTCTATTTTTCTGTGTGAATGGTTATTTTTATAGTGTGACGATCTGTATATTTCGGTTGAATTGCACTCAAAATAGCGCCTTTAATTTGGCGAAAAGCCAAGTAATTGGCATTATCTAAGTCAATGGTTTGCCTAATATTATATTCCGCTATTAAATTATAAAATTGCTCGAATTTAATACTCATATTGGGTAGTATGCGCGGGATTTCCCACCACTCGTGAAGCTTAGAATGAAACTAACACTTAAACAGAAGTTGATAGGTGCAAGCTTATCTGCTGTTGTCGTAATGGCAACGGCGTTGACTTGGTTATCAGCAAACCAATTATTTGAACAGACTCGTAATGGCGTATACCTACGAGCTGAGAGCGTATCTGAAGCAGCATCTGAAGGTATTAAAAACTGGATTGATATCCGTACCGATATCGCATCAGCATTTAATGAGTTTTCACGAGAAAGTGATGTTGTTCCTTTCCTTAAGCAAGCTCGTGTAGCGGGTGGCTTTGACGATATCTTTTTAGGTACTCCAGAAGGCGGAATGTACCGTTCACACCCTGAACGTAATCGCGCAGATTACGATCCACGTCAACGTCCTTGGTACCAAGAAGCAAACGCAGCAGGTAAGCAAATCATTACCACAGCTTACCAAGATGCCATCACTAAAGCACTGTTAGTAACTATCGCAGAACCTGTTCGCCACAATGGCCAGCTTGTTGGCGTAGTAGGTGCGGACGTACTTATCGACCAATTGGTTAACGATGTAATCAGCCTAGATGTGGGTGACAACGCTTACGCAATGCTAATTGATGCCTCTGACGGCACATTCCTAGCGCATCCAGATTCAGCACTCAGCTTAAAGCCAGTGAGCCAGCTTTCAAACGATATCTCTATGCCTATCATCGAGAACGCAGTGCGTACCGGTAGCATCGAGATCATTAAAGAACGTGGCGCTGAGAAGCTGCTTTACTTCACGAAGGTACCTAACACTAACTGGATCTTCGCAGTTCAGATGGATAAAGCAACAGAAGAAGCGAACCACTCAACGCTACTTACTCAGCTGATCATCACTGCTATCGTTATTACCCTAATCGTAATCGTACTCGTGTCTTGGTTAGTGAGCTTCCTATTCCGCGACCTAAACCGCGTTTCGGCAGCACTTGAAGAAATTGCTTCAGGTGAGGGTGACCTTACTCAACGTCTTGAGCCTAAGAGTGACGACGAAATCGGTAAGCTTGCTGAAAACTTCAACCGTTTTGTGGGCAACATGCACACCATGGTGATCAAGCTAAGCGAAGTATCTGCTGCGCTAGGCAACCAAGCTCGTCAAACGGCTTCTCAAGCTGAAGAACGTAGTGCTCGTATCCAAATGCAGCAAGACGAGATCAACATGGTAGCGACGGCCGTTAACGAAATGGCTGCAGCAACACAAGAGATCGCGGGTAATGCAGACCACACTGCACAGAACTCATCTGAAGCCGTTGGCGCGTGTGAGCACGGTACTGGTCAAGTAACACAGACTCAAAGCTCTATCCAAAACCTTGCTCAAGAAGTTCAAATCGCAACCAACGTGATTCTAGAACTTGAAGAGCACGGTAATAGCATCAATGCTATCCTGTCGAACATTCAAGGTATCGCTGAACAAACGAACCTACTTGCACTTAATGCGGCGATTGAAGCAGCACGTGCCGGTGAGCAAGGCCGCGGTTTCGCAGTAGTAGCGGATGAAGTTCGTGTTCTGAGCCAACGTACACACGGTTCAACGCAAGAGATTCAACAGACTATCGAATTGCTGCAAGGCACGACAGGCAAAGCGGTTAACATCATGAACGATAGCCGTACGCTTGCTGAAACCAGTGTTGATGACGCTAACTCAGCGGCAGCGAGCCTAACGCAAATTCATGCAGCTGTTGAACGCATCAGCGACATGGCAACACAGATTGCTTCTGCTGCAGAAGAGCAAGCGTCTGTAACGTCGGAGATTACTCGTAACACTGAAGGAATCCGTGACGTGTCTAACGAGCTAGCTGACGAAGCACACCAAGCGGCAGAGCAAGCTGCTCAGCTGTCTGAACTGTCTCACGAGCTAGAGAGCGAAATCAGCCGCTTCAAGCTGTAAGCGCTAACTCGTAATTTGAAAGCCGAATGTGATTATCACATTCGGCTTTTTTGTGCGTGCTAGTTAGAGTTATGAACTCAAACTAGTTGTTCGGATAACCTGAAAACTTAGCTTTAAGGGCCACACGAGTCGGGAAGTACTGCTTCATAAACTTAACCATCCCAAGGGCGCTAGCTTGGCGTTGTTAAGCTGTTTGGGTCTTTGCATCAAGGTCTGTAGTTATTGGGAGTGGCTTGTCAGCGTATGGAATAAGGGTGTACTCCAGTAGAATCACAGACAATAAAAAGCCCGAGTATAAACTCGGGCTTAGAATGGTTTTCTTTATAATTTATGAGAAGCTAGATTGCCTGACGAAGTTGGAAGTAACGTCCTTCTTCGTTTAGCAGCGTCTCGTGAGAGCCGTGTTCTACAATCTCGCCTTGTTCAATCAGAACGATAGAATCCATCGATTCCAGACCAATCAAGCGGTGCGTAATGAAGATAACCGTCTTGCCTTCAAAGTGCTTCTCGAACAGTGCCATAATGCTCTGCTCTGTTTGCTTATCTAAGCCTTCTGTAGGCTCATCAAGAAGCAGGATAGGGGCATCATGAAGAATCGCACGTGCGATACCAATACGGCGCTTCTCACCACCAGACAGTTGACGACCACCATCACCTAACCAGCTATCAAGCGCGTTGTTCTCAAGCAGTTTTTCTAGGCCAACGTCTTTAAGGATATTCGCTAAGTGATCATCGGTCGCTTCTGGTCTTGCAATCAACAAGTTGTCACGGAGAGTACCATTCAAAATGTCGACGCGCTGGCTTACCACACTGATAGATTCACGCAGTTGTGACTCGTTCCATTGTGTCAGCTCAATGCCCGCGATAGAGATGTAACCTTTCTTAGGATCCCAGTATCGAGTTAGAAGCTGAATCAGTGTCGACTTACCAGAACCCGTTTGACCCACAATCGCAACCTTGTTGGTAGCCGGGATTGTTAGGTCGACAGCGTTCAGAACACTGCGCTCAGAATCAGGGTAGTTGAACGTTACGTTTGAGAACGTAATATCAAGCGGCTTGTTGATGTCGAGCTTCTCTTCCGCGAACTGAACTTCAGGCTCTGACAGAATCACTTCGTTCAAGCGACGAGCTGAAGACAGAGTCTGACCTAAATGCTGGAACGCGCCTGCGATTGGCATTAATAGCTCAAAACTTGCCATAGTAGCGAACGCCATTAGCGCGATGAACGGGTCTGGTGCATTACCACCCACGCCGTCAGCCGCCAGCCAAAGCATAAGAACCAGCGTCAAACCGTTGAACAGCATTAGCGCAGCTGAAGCCATACCTGTTAGGTTAGCGTTCACAAACTGATTCGCCATCAGCTTGTGTTGTGTCTCTAGAATCGCATTACGGTAACGCTCTTCTGCACCGAACAGAGTCAGTTCGCTGTAGCCTTCAATCCAATCCAGAGTGGTAACACGAAGATCTGCTTTGTTCTGTGTCAGCTCACCACCGTTACGTTTCCCCAGCTTGTAGAACAAGACAGGCCAAACCAACAGCATGATAAGCAGGATAGAACCTAAGATCAGGCCTAATGAAGTATCAAACCACATCAAGAACAGAGTCAGGAAGAAGATACCAAACACACCAACCGTCACAGGGCTTACTAAGCGTAGGTAAACGTGGTCCATTGCATCGACATCAGCAACCAAACGGTTGAGAAGGTCAGCATCACGAAGGTTTGAGATACGACCTGGGATCAGCGGAGCCAGCTTCTTGAAGAAGAAAATACGTAAATCAGTTAACAGTTTGAATGTTGCATTGTGGCTCACGACGCGTTCACCCCAACGACCCGCAGTACGGCTCATTGCCAAACCACGCACACCACCACCCGGTAGCATGTAGTTGAAGGTTTCACGTGCAATCGTAAGGCCTGCAACTGCAGAAGCTGAAATGAACCAACCTGATAGCGTTAACAAGCCGATAGAAGCCGAAAGAGTAGCAAAAGCCAGTAGCATGCCTAGCGATAGGCCAAACCAATGCTTTTTATAGAGTTTCAGGTAAGGCAGTAAATCACGCATCTAAATTACCCTTATTGTCTTGTTGAGCTAAGTTCGCGTTTAGCATCTCTTCGAATAAACCACCCGCAGTCGAAAGCTTAGAGTAATGACCTTGTTCAACAAGACCACCATCGCGCATAACCAGAATGTTATCGACCGATTGAAGAGGAGCCAGTTGGTGCGTCACAAGCAGGGCAGTGCGACTTTCGATGTTGCTGTTGATGCCTTTCATCACGAGCTGTTCACTGCGAGTATCTAGGCTGGCAGTAGGTTCATCTAACAACCAGAATTGACCGTCTTGAATCATTGCACGAGCCAAAGCTAAACGCTGAGATTGACCAACAGACAGGCCACCCGAACGGTCAGAAATCATGTAATCCAAGCCATGCTCGTTTACAAATTCGTTAGCAAAAGATTGCTCTAGTGCGTTTTGAACAGTTTGGTCAGTGATATCTTGCTTACCTAGAGTGACGTTGTCACGAATGCTGCCGTGAAGTAACAATGGGTTTTGACCAACCCAGCTGATCGTCTTACGCCAAGATGCCAAATCTAAATCACGCAATTCAACGCCATTGATTTTCAAGCTTCCTTCATAAGGCATGAAACCAAGAATGGCGTTGATCAAACTTGTTTTACCCGCACCACTTGGGCCAACTAATGCAGTCGACTGGCGAGTATTCAGTGCAAACGAGATAGGGCCAACCAGTTGAACTCCTTCAGGGCTCAATACTTTCAGATCTTGAGCTTCAATATTGATGCCTTGAGCTGGGTCTAGTTGAGTGTCACCTGATTTAACCTTAGTGATGTCGGTTTCTAGGAACTCGACAATACTCTCGGCAGCACCCACCGCTTGTTGCTTCGCGTGGTAGAACGTACCTAAGTCGCGCAGAGGTTGGTAAAATTCAGGTGCCAAGATAAGGATAAACAAACCAGCGAATAAAGTAATGCCAACGCCGTAGTGACCGAAGTTAAGCTCGCCGATGTAAGTGAAACCAAAGTAAACCGCCGTCATCGCGATAGAGATAGACGTGAAGAACTCAAGCACAGCAGAAGACAAGAAAGCGATCTTCAATACATCCATGGTGCGCGTTCTGAACACCTCTGATGCACCTTTCAATACTTCTGTTTCAGCGCTAGTACGGTCGAAAAGACGAATCGTTGTCATGGATTGCAAACGGTCGTAAAAGTGACCTGAAAGACGCTGAAGCGCTTTGAAGTTTTTACGGTTTGCATCGGCCGCTTTCATACCTACAAGTGCCATGAACATCGGTACCAGTGGCGCAGTCAGCAAGAAGATAAGGCCAGCCGCCCAGTTTACTGGGAACACCACGACCAAAATAATGAACGGAATCATTACCGACAGAGACATCTGAGGTAAGTAACGAGAGAAGAAGTCTTGCATGTCTTCAACTTGTTCTAGCAACAAGGTTGCCCACGTACCTGCAGGCTTACCTTTGATGTAAGCAGGGCCAAGTTCGCGTAACTTATCGAGAATGAGCTGCCTAATGTAAACACGGATCTGTTCACCACAGCGATAACCTGCGATTTCACGACCCCATGTACAGCCCGCACGGCCAACGACCGAAAGTGCCAAGCCAGCAAAATGACCAACCAGTTCAGATTTATCGACATTCTCGATGATCAGCTGGTGAAGAATAGAGGCGAGAAGAGCTGCTTGAGCAATTAAAAACACGCTTGAAAGTACGCCAAGGCTAATCGCAATCATAAGCCAGCGTTTCGCTAACTTACTCTGTTGCTTAAGCCACTTGTTCAAGCTGCGTTGTTTTTTCTTATCCATTATGAAGGCTTAATGATAATTATTATTTGTTGAGGGCGGCTAGTATACAAAAGAAAGCCCAGTGGATATACCACTGGGCTCTAGGGATTTACAACAAAATGTGATGACGCCCTGCATCTACTGAGGCGAGAGCACCGATAATCAAATCTGCAATCTCAGATTTACTTATCGTTAAGGCCATCTAGGAAGCGTTCAGCATCCAGTGCAGCCATACAACCTGTACCAGCAGAAGTGATTGCTTGGCGGTAGTTGTGGTCCATTACATCACCTGCAGCGAATACGCCTGGGATGCTGGTTTGTGTCGCGTTACCTTCAAGACCTGACTGAACGATGATGTAGTCATCTTTCATATCTACTTGGCCTTTGAAGATTTCAGTGTTCGGTTGGTGACCGATAGCAATGAACGCGCCCATTACTTCGATGTCTTCTGTCTTATCAGACTGAGTATCTTTAATACGAACGCCAGTCACGCCCATATCGTCGCCCAGAACTTCGTCTAGCGTGCGATCAGTGTGAAGAACAATGTTACCGTTCTCTACTTTGTCCATTAAACGCTTCACTAGGATCTTTTCTGCGCGGAATGTGTCACGGCGGTGAACTAGGTGAACTTCAGACGCGATGTTAGATAGGTAAAGTGCTTCTTCAACAGCCGTGTTACCACCACCCACAACCGCTACTTTCTGATTGCGGTAGAAGAAACCATCACACGTTGCACAAGCGGATACGCCGCGGCCTTTGAATGCTTCTTCAGAATCTAAACCTAGGTACTTAGCCGATGCGCCCGTTGAGATGATCAACGCATCACACGTGTACTCACCAGAATCGCCTTTAAGACGGAAAGGGCGGTTTGAAAGGTCGACTTCGTTAATGTGGTCGAACAGGATTTCTGTTTCAAAGCGCTCTGCGTGCTCTTTCATGCGATCCATTAGAGCAGGACCCGTTAAACCTTCTGCATCACCCGGCCAGTTTTCCACTTCTGTTGTGGTTGTAAGCTGACCACCTTGCTGCATACCCGTAACAAGTACTGGGTTTAGGTTTGCACGAGCAGCGTAAACTGCAGCTGTATAGCCAGCAGGGCCAGAACCAAGAATCAATAAATTACAGTGCTTTACGTCGCTCATGAGGACTCCGAAATTGAATTTGTTTTAATTTATAATCGCTTAGGATTGTATGGAAAATATGGAGGCAATAAAAGTGTAAACAAGGGCTGAAGTGTAATTAATCGTTATAGTTTAGAACTTAATGAAGACAAACGTTTTCGTGGCTGGAAGAACAGTGAAATCACCAAAAGGCTTTGGGGGTGTTGGTGAGAGGGCTATGACTATGATTTATGTATGAGGTGGGCTTTTTTAGTTAGCTAAATCTTACACTTGCCTATTGTGAAATCGATCTTGATGCAACTTCAATGTTGATTGCCAAGTAAGCTCTTTAGAAATCATTTGAACAATTCTAGTATCGAAAAGTTACTTAACTTATTGCCTTTTGTTTATGGGAGAGTTGATAACTTGATTCAATTAAAATAGAAAGATTACTTGTTTTATTAAATTCGTTTTCCGTTTTGGTCATATCGATAAACAAAGAGCCGAACCTGTTGTGAGTAGATTCGGCTTTTAGTACTTGATGCTTTGTTTAATCTCTAGCTGCTTTTTTCAAAAAATCGCTCGTTTTGTAAGCGATAACTAACCAAAAAGATGACAAAGCAAAAATAACTGGTTGGATGTAACTAAACACACTCTCTGGGTTTATAAGAGAATACGCATAAACCCCTCCACAAAGAATCAAAAGAATAATTGTTAAACCGATAAAAATAAGCAACCCTTGTGAGTTTATGTTTTTGCTTCCATTAGAGTCACATATGATGATTCCTAGTGATTGAGCAATCATCATGAAACTAGCTACAGACCAATCTGTAGATGTCAGAATCTCCATTGGTTTTGATGTAGCTAACTTCGTTACCAATAAAATAACGAAAGGCACAAGTATAAAAATGTAGCTTGCTAGAAACTTTTTCATTCAAATAGATTTGCTTGACTGTCCGAACTAATAAACTTGTCACGTTCGACGCTATGAACGTGGTTAATAATTGCATTAGCGTTTCGAGTGTTTCCAGATGAGCTAACAACCACATCACAAATCAAGTTTACACGAATTAGATCGTTTGCTCTTACTACTGCCATTTTTCCAGATTGGTACTTACTAAGCCATTCATGATCAACTATCTTCACGAAAAATTGTCTTTGAGAAATGATACTTTTTACGTACCAAGAGCCAGTCCCAATATTACAGGGCTTGATTGCGATAATAGTGTCTTTGCCATTAAAGGGCTCTGGTTGGGATTTCTTTAAGTCTGCCATCGAGATATGAGATCTAAATCCAGGGTCAAACTTGTATACTTTATTGCTCGAAGATGACTCGTTTGCAGATACTTCAAAATGCTCTTGATCCATAAGCATTTCTCCACCGGTAGATATATCATTCATCACTTCGGCTAAAGAAATACGGTCAATATAAGGGTCGACTATATTAGTCGCAAATGTGTTATGACTTTTTAAAAAGGCTGATGTTTCTTGTTCAATTTCTTGAGCCTTTTGCTCTAAGTTATCCTCAGTTGCATCATTAAGTAGCAGTTTGGTTAGTTGTAAAGCAATAAAATCTAAAACACCGCCTTTATAACCAACCTTATTAATTAACTTGATGGAACCACGTTCAACATGATCGAATAAAAAAACTGATTCGGAATCGGGTTCAATTTGCTGCCCAATTAATTCAATGAAGTGGCGGTAACCTTTGGTATAGCAGTGCAGAGCTAGCAGCATATCTTCAGGGTTAGCTCGCAGGTCTCTGTGCTCTAAACGTAATGTTAGGTTATTGGTTTCAGAGCATTTCTTTATTGGCGTAGTGGTGTGCATGTGTTGCTTTATTTTTAGTAATTGAATAGACGCAGCAATAATACGTCTCTTATACGTTACCTATCCAGCAGTAATCCGACTAAATTGGCCATTTTTGACCTAAATGGAAAGAAAAAGGTTCAAAAATGACTTTTGTGAGCCTCGGTAAATCGCTGAAGTTCATAATCGTCGTTAGAAACATTAAGGTTAGATGTCGTTTCTACTAAGTTGCGCTTTTAAAAGAAATGAGCCATTTGGGGCGGTCGAGTTCCCCCCGAACTCGACCTGTTCCAGACGCGCAAGCAAAGGCGTTTGGTTTCTGGTGTACTCATAAATTAACCAATTTCAGTTTGTTGTGTAAATAATCAATAGCCTAGTGATTGATAGGTAGGTCGTATTTCGTTGTGCAAAAGCATAGAAATCAATAATGGTGAACGTGATATTTGGACTCGTGCAGGAGGCTGGTTTGTTGAGGCGAAAGGGCTGGCACAATATGAAATATGAGTTGATAGTTAATAATATCGTTAAATTTAAATTTGTAGGGATTTATAACTAGCTAGTGGAGTGTGCTAGTTTTAAGAGTTGGTCATCTTTTATTCTGGTTTTATACACTGCATTTGAATTTCAAGTTAGATTTAGTGTCTGAATTATTAAATCTGACGGGATAAATGATTGCTTTATGTTGATTTGACAAGATCTTCAAGTATCCTTTATGTAAACAAAACGTTAAATATCGAAAGTAAATTAACAATCATTAAGGAGTCGATGATGTTACACGCTCACGAAAACACCCTACATATTACCCACCTCAGTAACCATGCAGTCAAGGAGTTGTCACCATCATTCTCTAAGCTACCAAGCACAGAGCATGCGGATGGCCAGTTCCGATTGAGAAGGTACTCTGTGGTTGAATTCAGTAATGGACAAGTCGTTGAGCTAGACAAACATAACTTCGTTCAGTCTGAAGACATCAATCACTTTCAAGGTGACGTTGTTCGCCAGTTCGAGCCGATTGAAGCTCAAATATTAAGCAGCGAAGGCATGCAAGAGATGTGTGAACTGTTCATTGAAACCAACGGACTTGAAGACGGACAAGAAATCGAAATTCACCAAATCCGTATCGCTGCCATTTTTGAAGAGACACAGGTTGCGCCAGAAGGTGTCCACCAAGACGGTTTTGACCACATCGCGATCATTGGTGTTACTCGTCACAACATCGTTGGTGGTGAAGTGATGCTGTATCAAGATAGCCACGAAGCACCATTCTTTAGAAAAGTGTTAGGCGATGGCGAAGTAGCAATGTTGGCCGACAGTAAGCTTTGGCACAACGCACAACCGATTCGTACCATAGACCATGATGAGATGGGCTACATGGATGTGTTTGTTCTAACGGCTAAGGATGCGCGCAATGTCCTTCACTCTTAACGATGTGCGCCAACAGTTTAGCGCGTTAGGCCAATATCATAGTGGCAAGCCGGTGACCTTTTTTGATGGGCCGGGTGGCTCTCAGGTTCCTGAGAATGTTTTAGCATCCATGACGGAATACCTAGGGCATTTCAATTCAAACCTAGGCGGTCATTACTTTTCTAGCCAAAAGACGACAGGTTTAATGCAGCAAGCGCGAGAAGCGGCACAAGCGCTACTCAACGCGGAGTCTTCTGGCAACGTAGTGTTCGGTGCGAACATGACATCTTTGACCTTCCAACTTAGCCGAGCGATCAGCCGCGATTGGAAAGAGGGCGATGAAGTTATCGTCACTGCGTTAGACCATTACTCAAATGTCTCGAGCTGGCAGCAAGCGGCCGACGACAAAGGCGCTATTGTTCGCCAAGTTCGTGTCGATGAGTCGGATTGTAGTTTGGATATGGCGCATTTTGAATCGCTGCTTAACGAGAAAACCAAGCTTGTCGCGGTGACGTTTGCTTCGAACACGACAGGCTCAATTGTCGATATGGCGAAAGTTATCGAGCTTGCACATCCGCATGGTGCGCAGGTTTATGTCGATGCCGTGCATTACGCGCCACACCACTTGATTGATGTTCAGCAACTGAATTGTGATTTCTTAGCGTGTTCAGCGTATAAGTTCTTCGGCCCGCATGTGGGCATTGCTTATGTTGCGCCTCAATGGCTGCATACTCTAAAACCTTATAAGGTAGAGCCTGCAACCAATATCGGCCCAGGTCGATTTGAGACTGGCACGCAAAGCTTCGAAGGCCTTGCCGGTGTGATTGCGGCAGTGGATTACTTGGCACAATTAGGCGATCCAGCCGATTCATTGCGTTCTCGTTTAGAGCAAAGCTACGCGCTTTATAACAAGCATGAAAGCCAACTCAGTGAGTACTTCCTAAAGCGCTTGGGCGATCTGGAAGGGGCAAAACTTTATGGTAAGACGGAGTTTGATTCGAACCTGAGAACGCCAACGTTCGCCATCACCTTTGATAGCCACTCTCCAGAGTTCATCGCTAAGAAGCTGGGTGAACATAATATCTGTGTGTGGAACGGACACTTCTACGCGCTAGGTTTGGTGAAGCAGTTGGGTATTGAAGAGCAGGGTGTGGTGCGTATTGGTTGTATGCATTACAACTCGATTGAAGAGATCGATTTGCTGTTCAATGTGCTTGAAGGGATCTTGCGAAGCCATTAGCAGAAGTCATTAGCAAGAAGTCACTAGCACTTAATAGCGACAGAATTAGAAAAGAGCATACTTCTCTCATGAATATTGAGTAGGAAGTATGCTCTTTTTCGTTTCACAGCGCTTATTTAGTTAACGCCAGTGACCGAAGCAAGACAGCTATTCGACTAAGAAAGCTGCTCAACAATTGCGACACCCACAGCATGTGCACTGGTTGGGTTCTGGCCTGTAATCACTCGCTCATCAATAATCACAAGTTCTTGCCAAGGTTGAACCTTATTGAAACGCGCTGCGCCACGAGCAAGTGATTCTTCCAGTAGAAATGGAATGTCGTTGATGGTGCCAAAGTCGATCTCTTCTTCGCGTGTAAAGCCTGTTACCGATTTAGAACTCAGCAACTTCTCACCGTTACTCAGTACGATAGGAAGTAGAGCTGCTGGGCCGTGACATACTGATGCGATCACACCGCCATCTTCATAATGTTTAGCTGCAATCGTTGCGAATTGCTCGTCGGTTGCTAAGTCAGAAAGTAGGCCGAATCCACCTGGGTAGAAGATAGCATCGTAGCTTTCTACGTTTAATTGGCTTACAGGAATCGTGTTGTTAATACGGTTTTGGAAGTCATCATTCGCCAAGATATCAGCATTAACCGTATCTCCTTCAATATCAGTTCCGTATAGCGGCGCTTTGCCACCATTGATAGAAGCGATGTCGTACTCAAAACCAGCAGCCATGATCTCTTTCAGAGCGTGGGTTAGTTCAGGTGCGTAAGTGCCGTTAGCTTGGTCTGTATCGCCAAGTGTTGCGTGGTTCGTTACTGGAATTAGTATTTTTTTCATGATTCATCCCTTTGAGCTTATGTTTTTTATTTAGGCGCTGATGCTTAACGTTAGCTATCGCCGTCTTGTTGTATCTAATACTAGTTCCAAACCAATTAGGTGATAATATGCTAAATAGGAAAAACATTGTTGCTATATAGCAAAGATAAGATGCGGGTAGATTAAGTATGGATAGCTTTGAAGGGATTAACGAATTTGTTGCGGTTGCCGAATGCCACGGTTTTTCTGCGGCCGCTAAGCAGTTAGGTTGCAGTACCAGCCATGTGAGTCGGCAGGTTTCAAGGTTGGAAGAGCGGGTAGGTGTGGCTTTACTCGCTCGATCCACTCGTATGGTGAGTTTGACCGAGTCTGGGCATACCTATTATCAGCAATGCAAAGATCTGGTTATTGGGCTGCAACAGGCGAATGAACAAGTCACATCTCAACAAGCTCAGCTGAGCGGTACATTGCGTGTCAGCGCAGCGGGCGCATTTGCAGAGAACCATGTTGCGGCAGCGCTGATGGAGTTTGCAAAGTCTCATCCAGACCTAACCATTGAAATGAACTTCAACACCAAGATGGTTAACTTCATCGAAGATGGTATCGACTTCGCGATTCGCTATGGTCGATTAGACGATTCGGGGCTGGTGGCAAGAAAGTTGGTTGATCGCCCGATGGCCGCGGCAGCAAGCAAAGATTACATTGCTGAGTTTGGTGCGCCAGCGAATCCAGAACAACTTAAACTGCACAGCTGTATTATCGCTAACAGTGACCAATGGTTGTTCGAGAAAGAGGGCAAGCCGCTAAATCCAGTAAGAGTGCAAGGGCGCTGGCGCAGTAATAACTCGAGCGCAGTACTTAAAGCATGTGAAGAGGGACTTGGCGTTGTCTATCTGCCCAAAAGCAGTTTCAATGGCAGTCTTAGCAATGGAAAACTCGTCCCTGTGTTAGAAGAGTATTGGGGAGTGGGCACAAGCAGTTGGATTGTTTATCAGAACCGTCGTTTTCTTCCACAGAGAGCACGGTTGGCTATCGACTTCTTAGTCTCTTATTTCTCTGATTGGAATGAATAGCGCCAAGTTTAAAAGAATAGTGAACGGGATTTGAAGTGTTAGAGAGTTGACTCGCTCATTCAGTGCAAGATGAAAAATAGAAAAAGTTAATAATTACATAGGTATAGGTTATCTATTTCTGTTTTTTGACGCGAATAATGGGATTGAGATGCTTGTCTACTTTTACTTACTCGTGCTAGCGATTGAGTTGTAGAGAAGCCTGCAACAGTACGATATACTAGTCAGCATATTGATATCCCTAACGCATGATAGATTATGTGGAAGCGTTGGCGGGATGTGTCGTTATGCTCCAGTTTGTGAAGTATAGCTAGAGTGCGGAGTTGGCAATGTCTTCAATAAATTTCGAATCCACGTACGGTGTAATAACTATTCAAGATATGAATGTGGTTAGTGTTGACGCTAATTATGCTCGTATTTATGGATACCAATCACCCGAAGAACTACTTTCCAATATAGATAGCTTTCTGGACCTCATTCCAGAAGAGTTTCACGTTCTCGCCTACCAAAATTACCTTGAAACCGTCAGTGGTCAACGCGACCCGCAGGTGCATACTTACACCAATGTTGATCGCCATGACAGAGAGTTCACTGTGTTCTCTATCGACCATGTCACTGAATGGCAAGGTAGGCCTGCACTGCAAGTAACGGTTATCGATCTTTCTCCTGCTATTCAGCTACAAAACGTAGTGCGTGAGCAAGATAAGATGTATCACGATATGATCATGCAATCTGGTCAGGGCATCTTGGTTCATCGAGATTTTAAGCCATTAATGGTCAATCAATCTTGGGTCAACATGCAAGGCGCTACTTCCATCGAGCAAGTATTGGCGCTGGAATCGATTCTTGAATTGGTGCCGAAACAGAATACGGATGGTATCTGCAAGCACTATCAAGCGATCGTGTTGGGGGAGCTGTCTGGAACGAGTACTGTAGTTGAAAACATTGGATTTGATGGCGTTCACCGGTTCTTCAATATCTACGACAATGCGATTACTTGGAAAGGTCAGCCCGCAGTTCAGGTTGTACTTGAAGATGTAACGCAAAAAGTGATGCTGGAAAAGCAACTGGTCCATCAGGCTAACTATGATGAAATGACAGATTTGCTTAATCGTAGGGCGATTTACGAATGGCTAAGAGAGCATATAACCTCAGAAAATTACCTCGTTTGTATATTATTGGATATCGATGATTTTAAGTCTATTAATGACACTTACGGTCATATGGTCGGTGATGAGGTAATTTGCGCTTTGGCTAATATTACCAAGCGTAATGCTGAGAAAGTCGGTGGAGTTGCAGGGCGTTGGGGAGGGGAAGAGTTCATTATATTCATCCCCAATACGTCTCTTGAAACAGCACACGAGGTTTCAGAAGAGATTCGCCAACAGTTCAATCAAGTCGAGTTCAAAATTGATGAGCAGGTTCGATTTAATTCGAGTGTCAGCATCGGAATCAGTGATAGCCGAGCCTGTGAAGACGGTGTCACGATTGACGCACTCGTGAATTTAACCGATCAATCTCTCTATCGCGCGAAGGCCAATGGTAAGAATTGTGTGGATGGAGATGTGGTTGCGCTCTAGCCTTTCACTTAACCAAAGCTGATAGTTTCATCTGAAATGAAAATGCCCTGAAGCAGAAGTCTCAGGGCATTTTTTATTTCAACCTTAGCTGTGATGACATCCTGCTGACTAAGCAGACACCTCTACTTCGTAAGAGCCAAATTTACGGATGTTAATCACACCAGTATCTAGGATAAGGTATTGGCCTTTTATGCCTTGAAGTACGCCCGTCACCTCAGGATTCTTATCAAAGTTGTGCGAAACAATTTTCACTGGGTGCTGTTCTACTGGGTAGCTCAGTGAAGTGATGTTTTCGCTAAGAATCTCGATGGCGTCGTCACCAAATTTCGCTCTGATCTCTTGGATTTTGTCTTCAACCAATGGCAACAGCTCTTTGGCTTTTTCTACCAATTCCATGTCGTCGCCATCGCCTTTTAGCAGCGTGCGCCAGTTGGTTTTGTCCGCAATGTGTTTTGCCAATTCAACTTCGATCAGGCCAGAAATCTGACGTGTTTTTACCTGGAGAATCGGCAGGCCTTGTGTTGCACCTTGGTCAATCCAACGCGTTGGGATTTGCGTGTGGCGAGTGATACCCACCTTCAAGCTTGATGTGTTTGATAGGTAAACGAAGTGATCAACCATGCAGTTTTCTTCACCCCATTGAGGTTCACGACAAGTGCCTTCATCGTAATGGCAAGTCTCTGGTTTCATGATGCACATATCGCAGCTTGCTAGCTTTTTCATGCAGACAAAGCAGTGACCCTGGGAGTAGCTTTTCTTGGTTTTCTTACCACATGAGCAGCAAAAAATATTGCCAGTGTGAGTGAGGTTGATGGTTTTACCAATCAGAGGGTTTAGCTCGACAAACTCTTCGCCAACAGGCAAGCGGTAGGTAACCGCACCATCAAGGGAAGCACTCATCTTCTTGAGTGTTCCTTTCGCTAATAAAGACATTACATTACTCGTTGTATTTTGATTGTTATTTCGCCGACTCGAGTGCGCTGTGAGCAGGCACTACGGTTAACGATGATTATGCGATGAGTATAACAAATAGAGCCCGTTTTTATACGCAATATTACTTGATTCTCAGCGTGAATAATCAACGGCATACACATGCATAAAAATATAGTATGACATTTTTTTTGGGCGTGATATAACGTTTTTTTAGTGGATTATTGGTACTAAGATCACTAACTCACTTAACTTATTTTTTATCGTGAAATCCCAATCATAGGGATATTAAGCCGGAAGCTTAGACGTGAAGTGGATCCATAAGATTGTTATCTTTCTAGTTATCGCAACCCTTGCGATTGTGCAATATTACCGTGTGAGCGGGAATCGCGTGATAACGGCAATTACCCCTGATAAATATGAATTTATCGCGACCAGTGATCAAGTTGATAGGGGAGTCAGTACATCTCAATTTTTCTATGAAGATGGGCAGTATATTCTCGAGTGTGAACTGAAAGAATCTGAATATCCGTGGCCTTATTGTGGCCTATCGATTCGGATTAACCCAGACATTACCGCTGGTCTTGATCTTTCCCAATATCATACCTTTAGAGTGAACATTGACTATCATGCTGAAGCGGATTCGAGTGGCCGTCTGAGAACCTATCTACGTAATTACAATCCTGCCTATTCCGTTCCTGATAACGAATATACGCACAAGTACAATGGGATGGAGTTTTCGCCGGGGATTGATGGTGGAGTGATTGAAATCCCAATCAAAAACTTGCAGGTTATGACTTGGTGGTTAGCTGATAATGACATCGCGCTAGAGCACTCTGCGCCTGAGTATTCGAATGTGAACATGGTTGAGTTTGCGACGGCATCTGGCGCGAAATTAGGCCACCATCGGATCATTATTCGCAGTATCGAGTTTGAAGGTTCGTATATTTCGGCGGAAAGCTTATTCCTAATCTTGTTGTTTGTCTGGGTGGGGACTGGCACGGTCTTCTTAATTTCAGAATTGCACCGCTCTAGAAAACGCATGGTGATTGTTGAAAAAAGACACAACCATCTTAAGAACGTCAACCGAGCATTGAGAGAGCAAAATTTCGAGTTCTCTGAAAAGGCTCATCGTGACGAGCTGACTGGGATATTAAACCGACACGCGATTCGTGATTGGCTGAAAATGCAGTCACAACACGTGAAGCAAGGTCATGGCAAGCTGAGTATGCTGTATCTCGATATCGACTATTTTAAGAGTGTGAATGACAAGTACGGACACCAAATGGGTGACCATATTTTGCGTGAGTTTAGTATGGTGGTGGGCAGCTCGATCAGTCCTACCGATAAGTTGGTTCGTTGGGGCGGCGAGGAGTTCATTGTTTTTTGCCCAGAGACTGACTTAGGCGAAGCGCAAAGAAAGGCCGAGAAAATTCGACTTTTAGTCAGCCAACACCTTTGGGTTCATGGCGATCCACTGACATGCAGTATTGGCGTTGCTGAGATGAAGCAAGAGCGGGTGACGGAAACCATTGCTCGCGCTGACGAAGCTTTATATCAAGCCAAACACTCAGGCAGAAATCAGGTGATCTTGAGTCATTAATCTGAAAATTGTTTTGATTAATTGATAAGCCACACGTGCATATGTGACGTGTGGCGTTTTTATGGCCGCTAGATGAGTTTACTCTCTGGAACCTTTGTTGGTTTGTTTGGATAACGTACAAAAATGATCTCACTGTTCTTTAAATGTTTGCTGGGGGCGGCGGCGGTTTTGTTGATTGCGCTGTTGTCGAAGAGTAAGAGCTTTTACATTTCGGGTTTAGTCCCGCTGTTTCCGACCTTTGCTCTGATTGCTCACTACATTGTCGGCACGGAACAAACCATGGTGGAGTTGCGAACCACGGCACTGTTTGGCTTGTTTTCGCTTGTGCCATATGCTGCTTATCTTGGCGCCGTGTATGTGTTCAGTTATCGTTATAACTTGGTATCGACACTCTCGTTAGCGACCTTAGTGTGGGTATTGTGTGCATCTATGTTGCTGTTGGGCTGGACGCGTTTAGTACCAAGCGCAATTTAATGCTGTTGTTCTGAAAAGTGATGAGCGGTTCGATAATAGCCAAGCCAAAACAAAAAAGGTGGCGCGAGGCCACCAAAAGGGAAAAGCGTTTTATTGTTTTTAAATGCCCGTTCAGTCATTTCTGCCAGTAGAGCAGATCTTGTTAGCTGGGCGGGCATTTTTATACTGGTTCAGCGGGGGAGCTGCAGCCAGTTCAGTTGGAGCATTTGCTAAAAGGCGTTCGTGCTTACCAGAAGATCCAAGCGAACAGAGTCAGTACTAGGATACAAACTAGGTTCAATACCATACCAATTCGCATCATCTCTTTTTGCTTGATGTGACCCGAGCCAAACACGATTGCGTTAGGTGGTGTTGCTACTGGCAACATGAAGGCACAAGACGCGGCAACCGCAATCAATGCAGACAAGATAACCGGAGACATACCTAGAGCTTCAGCAATCGTCGCGAATACAGGAACAAGCAGTGCAGCACTCGCTGTGTTACTCGCAAATTCCGTTAGGAATACCACGAATGCAACCACGGCTAGAATCGTAAGAAGAACGCCTGCTGTTTCTAAGAAGCCACTTAGTGAGTGTGCTAGGAATACGCTAGTGCCTGTCGCTTTAAGAATGTTACTCAAACAGATACCACCACCGAACAGGATAAGAACACCCCAGTCGGTTGTCTTCTCAACATCTTTCCATTCCACAGCTCTAGAAGCGCCAAGCAGTACAATCGCACCAATTGCAACTAAGCTATCGAATTTAGAGAAACCGCCGATCATTGCGTTGATTGGCTTACCGAATATCCATAGAGTCACGGTTAGAAGGAAGATAGACAGCGTGATTTTCTTGCTGTTTGTCCACTCAACAGGTGCATGGTCTAGCTCGAATTTGTGGTCAAGCTTAGGCTTAGTCATCACATAAAGAATAATCATCGCGATTGGCAGTAAGATCATTGAGATAGGTAGGCCAAGTGCCATCCATTCTGTGAAGCTCAAGCCAACTTCTGCCGCTGCAATTGCGTTTGGTGGGCTACCAACCAAGGTTGCGATACCACCGATTGACGCACAGTAAGCAATACCTAGCAGCACGAACACGTACGTGTTGCGGTCTTCACGTTGGTCGACCTTGTTCATGATGCCAAGAACAAGAGGAAGCATCATTGCTGTGGTTGCTGTGTTTGAGATCCACATAGATAAGCCAGCACTCACACCGAACAACATGAATACAGCTACTGACATTCTGCCTTTTGCTATTAGCAGCACTTTGTCAGCAATCGCTTTATCTAACTCTTGCTTGTTGAGTGCGGCTGCTAATGCAAAGCCACCCATGAACAAGAAGATGATTGGGTTCGAAAAGTTAGCCAGCGCAGCGGGCGTGTTGAATACACCAAACAAGACAGCCAATAGGGGAACGAGCAAAGCGGTGATGCTGACGTGAATTGCTTCTGTTAACCATAGAATGGCAACGAATACGAGAATACTTAAACCCGTATTCACTTGCGCTTCGAATGGCAGGGTATTGAGCAAAACAGCAAATAGCGTGAAATTACCAATTAATATCATGCTGTTGCGGGTAAACAACCAGTGTTTCAGTGTAGTAACAAGTGCCGTCATAAGGCGCTCCTTTTGTTTATCCTCGTTGTATTGGTGCACCACTTCATTGAGTGGTGCTTATTATTTTCGAGGTATATAGCTTGATGTAGGGTCAGACTTTGTTGGAAGAATGTTACTCAAGTTAACAAAGGAGTGTTGGTGTGTTTTTGCTTAACAATGGGGAAGTGTGAGGCAACAAATTCAAAATGTGTAGTTTTCTACACATCGGACTCTATTGGGTCTGTAATCGGGTTTGCTTTAGGGTCTACAACTGGGTTTGTAGTGGGGTCAGCAATAGGGTTTGGAATCGGTAATAGTTCCGGTTTTGGGCTTGGTTGAATTGGCTCTTTAGGGCCAAGGAACTTTGGTGTTGTTCCCATAATGTACAGATCAAGGAATGCTTTGGTACGCGCAAACACTTCACGTAAACGTATTGAGGTTCCTGAATGATGGGTTGGTCCTGAAACGGCTAAACATTGCGCGTGAATATCGTAAGAATTGGCGATAAACAATGCTCGTTCACAGTGGAACTTCTGGGTGATGATCAGGAAGTTATCGGTGTCGAATATCTTTTTGGCGCGAACAATCGAGTCTAAGGTTCTGAACCCCGCATAATCGAGATTGATGCGTTCTTCGGGGACGCCCGCTTTTAACAGGTCACGTTTCATCGTCCAAGGCTCATTGTAAGAGCGATGAGCGTTATCGCCACTCAGTAGAAATTGGTCCACTTTTTCACGATCGAACAGCTCAATCGCGGCTTCGATTCGGTGCTTGTAATAGTCGTTAAGTGTTCGACCCAAATATTTGCTTGTGCCAAGTACAACGGCGACCTCAAGCTCGGGCACTTCATCAATATCGTAGATGATGCGATCTTCCGCTTGCCATGAAACCCAATAATCGATCGCAATAACCGCAGCGCTGGCTACTAAGAACACGAGGAAAGCGCCAAACAGAAAACCTTGCAGCTTTTTGTAAGCTGTTTTTAGGTAGCTACGGATAATGTGAGAATCAAATTTCACTCTCGGTATGGTCCTTTGACTGAGCATTAATTTTTGAGTGCTCGATAATACCAAATAAAAATGAGAAAAATCAGTTAAAAAGACAAGTCAGTGTAAAGAAAAAAGCCCCTGCAATGGCAGAGGCTCTTGTTAGAGAGGTATTTGAGAATAAGTACGCTCTATTAGAATGCAGTACGCTTGTAGCGACGGTAAACCGGCTGCCAGAAGTGCTGGTCAATCGCTTGTTGTAGTGCTTCTTCAGTGATCTCTAGTGCAACACCTTGTTCAATCGCTTTCTTGCCCACAGCAAAAGCAATCTTCTTAGATACCGTGTGGATCTCTTCCAATGGTGGAAGTAGAGCACCTGTACCATTGATGGCTAATGGAGAACACGTTGCAAGCGCACGGCTTGATTCCATTAGCATTTCGTCAGTGATGCGTGAAGCGTTCACAGCTAGTACACCAAGGCCAATACCTGGGAAGATGTAGCTGTTGTTACACTGAGCGATTGGGTAAGTTGTGCCGTTGTGAACCACTGGCTCAAATGGGCTACCTGTTGCAACAAGTGCTTGGCCATCAGTCCAACGAATGATGTCGTTTGGTGTTGCTTCAACACGGCTAGTTGGGTTCGATAGAGGGAACACGATAGGGCGTTCGCAGTGAAGGTTCATCTCTTTGATCACTTCTTTGCTGAATAGGCCCGGTGCACCAGATACACCAACCAATACCGTTGGTTTAGCGTGGCGAACAACGTCTAGTAGTGAGAAGCCAGTGCCATCGCTTTCCCAATCTTTAGTATTCGCGTTGGTTTGAACTAGGCGCTGTTGGAAATCAAGCAGGTTCTGCATGCCTTCCTGTAGTAAGCCCCAACGGTCAACCATGTAAACTTGAGAGCGTGCTTGTGCATCGCTGATACCTTCAGACACCATTTGAGCAATGATAGCTTCCGCGATACCACAACCTGCAGAACCCGCACCCAAGAAGGTGATACGTTGATCTGACAGTTTGCTGTTTGCTGCCTTACATGCTGCAAGTAGAGAACCTACGGTTACTGCTGCTGTACCTTGGATATCATCGTTGAAACAACAGATGCGATCTTTGTAGCGTTCAAGCAGTGGCATTGCGTTCTTTTGTGCGAAATCTTCGAACTGAACTAGAGCATCAGGCCAACGACGTTGAACCGCTTGAATGAACTCTTCAACGAATGCATCGTAATCAGCACCTGTGATACGAGGGTGACGCCAACCCATGTACATTGGATCTGCAAGACGTTGAGGGTTGTTTGTACCCACATCTAGCACGATTGGTAGCATGTATGCTGGGCTGATGCCGCCACACGCTGTGTAAAGTGCTAGTTTACCGATTGGAATACCCATGCCACCGATACCTTGGTCTCCCAAACCAAGAATGCGCTCACCATCCGTAACCACGATGACTTTAACATTGTGGTTTGTCGCATTATTCAGTAGATCATCGATACGATCGCGGTTCGGGTAAGAGATAAACAGACCACGGCCACGACGGTAAATATTTGAGAAGTTCTCACATGCTGCGCCAACCGTTGGCGTGTAAATGATAGGCATCATTTCAGAGATGTGGTTTTGAACTAAACGATAAAAAAGCGTTTCATTAGTGTCTTGGATGTTACGAAGGTAGATATGCTTATCCATATCACTTTCGAAGTTACAATATTGTTTGTATGCACGTCCTACTTGCTCTTGGATCGTTTCGGTTGTTTCCGGTAACAAACCTTCAAGGTTGAAAGAACTGCGCTCTTCAGCAGAGAATGCGCTGCCTTTGTTTAGAAGAGGTGTACTAAGTAGAGCAGGACCAGCATAAGGGATATATAGAGGGCGTTTATCGTTGTTCATTGGATGCCTAATATGGGAGAAAGGGTAACTGAAAAATGATAACGGTTTAGTTATTCAATTGTAAATAGTTTCCCTCCGATCTGAGCAAACAAAATGATATTCTTAGTCATCTCCCACTCTTATCGAATTTGAACGCCATAATTCGTTATACTTTGCTCACATTTTTTCGCGGCTCTCTCTTTTTATGTCTCAACTTCCCATCGATAGCTATCAAAGTACTTTCCATCAACAGATCGCCGATTCTCACCTCGTTGTAGAAGCTGAAACTGGATCAGGTAAATCAACGCGATTGCCAATTTGGGCGTCTGAACATGGACGTGTTTTGGTGGTGGAACCGAGAAGAATTGCTTGTACGTCACTTGCGAAATATTTAGCGCAACAATCGGGTGAAAAGCTGGGTTCTAAAATTGGCTATGCAATTAAGCTTGAATCGGAATATAACGAGCAAACTAACGTTGTTTTTGTGACTCCCGGTATCGCGTTGCGTTGGTTATCAGAAGATGGACTCGCTGGTTTTGATGTGATCGTGGTGGATGAGTTTCATGAGAGACGGTGGGACATCGATCTGCTGGTGGCCATTCTTAAGCAAAAAGCGAGTCATCGTTTGGTGATTACATCAGCAACCATAGAGGGTGAGCGTCTTGCTCAGTATTTGGGGGCGAATCGAATAAGCTGTGAGGGTCGAACTTATCAGGTTGACATTCAACACCGAGCGAATGAATCCAGAACACTGCCAGACAGTCGACATCTAGAGCAACGTATAGCGGAAGAAGTGAATCATCAACTGATCGCATCTATTGGCGACATGTTGGTTTTTCTGCCGGGTAAAAAAGAGATTGTGCAATGCGAACAAGCCTTGGCGAAAAATCCAGATATCCAAGTCGTTAAATTGCATGCATCGGTCAGTGATAAGGAGCGAGATATAGCACTCGCTGGTCGTAACATGGATACAGAAACTAATGGCTTGAGAAAGGTCATCCTTGCCACCAATGTTGCTGAAACCTCGCTAACCATTCCTGATATTGGTGTGGTGATAGATTCAGGACTAGAAAGACGCACCGTTCAACGCAACGGCAGAACTACCTTGATGTTGAAATCCATATCACGCGCTAGCGCCAAACAACGCGCAGGTCGTGCGGGCAGGGTAATGGATGGTGTCTGTGTTCGTCTGTATGGCGAACATGCGGCGTTGGAGTTGGTTACGCCTCCTGAACTTCAGCGTGAAGAACTGACCGAACCTATGTTGGCGGCGGCATGTTGTGGTACTCCGCTTGAGAGTCTGTCTTTCCTCGATCCTATTCCTGAAAAATCACTAAACAGTGCCACTCAAACCTTGCTGACGATGGAAGCGATCAATACGGACCATCAAATTACCGAGCATGGCAAGAAGCTGTATCCGTTGCCGATTGACGCTTTGTATGCCGATATTGTTACTCGAACTAAAACCAAAGCACTTAAAGAAGCGATGGTGGATCTCACCGCGGCGCTGTCCGTTCCTGCACGGCTCTATCAATTACCGAATAATGCAGAATATCTAGAAGCGCTCGCGCAACAAGAGAAAGAAGGGGGCGATTTAAGCCTGCTGATTCAGATTGTGCGTGGTCGCGAATATCCGCATTTGGACATCGACCAACAGGCATTGAATGAAGCACAAGGGCTGGCTAAGCAAATGCGAGAGGTGTTTGAACTTCCTCAGCTAGAAGTCGCATCACGTTTCCAACGCATTGAACTGCTTAAGATGGTTATGAACCTGCACCCTGAGCTGGTATTTGTGCGACGACTGAAACGGAAAGAAGCGTTTGCCAATGGAGTGTTAGAGGCGGTACTTGGTCGTCAGAATCGTTTCCCGGACAGTGCACAAGCGATGTTGGTGCTTGATACTCATAGTTTGCCGGGAAGAGGCGTTAAGCAAACACTGACCTTAGCGACCGTCACAGCACCAATTCCTCTTGAGCTTATCATTGATGCTGAACTAGGAGAGTGGGAACAAGGCGAAACCATAGTAAATGAAGATGGCGTATTTACCGAAATGGCGCTGGTGTACGCTGGTCGCACGATTACGACTAAGCAGGTTGTGGCTGAAGGTCAGTTGTCATTGAAGCCAATCGTTGATCTTGTGGTAAGCGGTGTTCAGCTTCCTGGTTTCGTAGAGGCTCGAACTCAAGAAATCAAACATTGGCAGTTGTATGTGAAACTTGGCCTCGATGAACAAGTCCAACACACACCAGAAATTGACCAAATGAACTTTGAGCTATGGTTTATAGAACAGCTTGAAGTGTTAGGTGTGACGGATGTCAGCGAGTTGGAAATGTTTGAACATGAAGACATCCCGTTTGATGGCATTCCAACTTGGCTCTATGGGGAGTTTTCTGAGAAATACCCATTTACATTGAGCCTTGCCGATTTGCAACTCGATGTAGAATACTTGCCCGCAAGAAAGCTGATTTACGTTCACTATCAATCGGGTAGCCGTAAGTTATCGCCAAAACGTTGGGAACTACCGACATGGTCTGGTTGGCGTATTCAGTACAAAAAAGCGAGCCGAATCATTGATATCAAATAGATGGATAACTTTTATCTCTAAAATATTAATCAAATAGGTGCATATATGATTTTTCGGTGCTTATTTTGTTACAAAATTGATTTTTATATGCCTTTTTAACCAATCAAAAGGTCATAAAAGACTATTCTTCTATATCCTATTGCTATAACGAAAGAGTTGATAGATATTGAGCATATTGTGTTGCCAAAGTGTCGGGGGACATCATGGATAAACAGGAAGAGACGCGTGTAGAGTTTGATTACACAACATTTCTTGGCGCCTCATGCAGTAAAAAATGGACTTTTCTGGAAGCGCTCACCACAATTGCGCCGGTATTTAGTACCGTCTGGCGAGATAGCATCAAAGAGTTAGCAAGCCCTGAAGATCGTTTATGGCAGATGGCATTGAAATCAATGTCGACGCGTAAAAGTGATGAGTCGAATATTGTTACCTTACTCAAGCTCGCGAAGCTAGAAGGGATCAATGAGCTCAAAGTGGTTATGCCATATTCTCTTGAAGAAGAGCAAATCGAGTATATTGAATCGCGCAGTCATTTAGTGATTGCGGGTAATTCTGGAGAAGAGTTCACTATTAGGCTGTAACTTCATTTCGTCTATTACCTCTCTCAAGGAATAGCAAAACGTACACGTAAGAAGGGCCTCCATACTGAGGCCCTTTTAGTATCTAAAGTTTGTGTTTACTAGCTCTTTATCTTGAGCAAATAAGTCACTAGTCGATTAGACCATAGTCAGCGCGTAGGACATCGATGATCTCTTGCTTAGGATTTTCGCTCAGTACGATCTCCGCACCTGTGATTTTCGCTGCGATATCAAGGTAAGTGCGAGACAGAGACATTAGCGAGTCCAGTGGAAGTTCATTGTCACGAGCTAGTGCTTCACGTTCCGGCATACGCTCTTTGTTCAGAAGAATGTCGGCATCAGGGAAGTAGTTAAGCAAGAACTGACGGAAGCCTTCTTTTGAATTCTCAACGATGTTGCCGTTGTTGTATTCCTGAGTATCCCAAATGCGAGATGAATCTGGAGTACCCACTTCGTCCATGTAGATAAGCTTTTCTTTACCTTGAGCATCGTTAACGTAGCCGAACTCGAACTTGGTATCGACAAAGGTTTGATCTACTTTCGCTAGTGCTTGGCTGATGACGTTGAAGCCTTCTTTGAGAAGCTTCTCGTAATGCGCGATGTCACTTGCTTGAGTAAAGTTAAATGCTGCGAAGTTATCTTCGATGTTGTTACGTGTGATGTTCACATCGTCAGCTTCTGGGACACCAGGAATACCTTTCAGAATCCCTTTAGTAGAAGGCGTGATTAGAAGCTCTGGTAGTTTCTTATCTTTCTCAAGGCCTTCAGGCATCTCGATACCACAGAATTCACGTTCGCCGTTTGCGTATGCACGCCACATAGAGCCTGTGATGTATTGACGACAAATCGCTTCGATCATGACTGGGCGAGCTTTTTGTACAATCCATACGAACGGGTGAGGGATATCAAGAATATGACTGTCAGCAAGTCCGTTGTCTTTAAACAATTTGAACCAGTGGTTAGAGATAGCATTCAAAGCCGCTCCCTTACCTGGGACACCTTTTAGATTACCTTCACCACGCCAGATACAATCAAACGCAGAGATACGGTCACTGATCACCATGATAGCCAGAGGCGCATCAGGTGCTACGTCGTAGCCTTTCTCTTTAATTAGTCGTTGGCTATCTTCTTCAGTTAACCAGTAGACTGAACGAACCTTGCCGCTGTGGACAGGTTTATCAGTACGGATTGGTAGGTCATCATTTACGGCAAGAACTTGATCAGCAAGGCTCATTTAGACATTCCTATCTTTTATCAAACGTCATACAGAGAAGTGCGGTGTGCACATGATTAGACGGGCATTATACCCAATCTACTATTTGCTTCCAGAGAAAAAGCAAACGATTGCTAAATCTATTGTTTAAATAAAAACCCCCACCTAACAATCCGCTAAAAATTTGGCGAATTGTAGGGCAGGGGAAGGCAGTATATTTGGACTGTGTTTTGTAGCTATGTTTGTTAGCTAATTTGTTAAGTAAGGTGGTTTAGTGAATACGCTCTGAATTTGCATCTATAAAGAACACTTCACATTGAAAGCGCATACCTAGTGTTCTTAAGTATTGTTGGCTGAACTGATCAATCGATGCACTTGCAACAATCGCACTCGCATTCTTAGAGCGGATGGCTTTTTCGACCGTTTCAACTTCCGTCATTTGATGAGAGGCTTTCATGTGAATAACGCGGTCGCAGCATACATTATGTTGCTTCAGTTGCTTTGCCGATGGTCTTGGCGTTTGTGCCGTAAACAGTAACCACTGATGTTGATTGGACAGCAACGCCATTCTTGCAAATAACGCTTCCTCGTTTGAATTTTTGCTTTTACGAGAAACTGATGCAAATGCGCAGTGAACTAGCGGGCTAGAGTGTTGTGCTTTAACGTGTGCTTGAATCATTTTGCTGTCCTTATATACATGCTGTATGTGTATACAGTAGTTTTAGTTGCTTATAAGATCAAGCGTTTTTTGCGGGATTATTGGACGATTCTGCCGGGGGTTATGGTTGTTATCTAGCTAAGTTATTGAAATTTTTAAATAAATTAAATTTGACTGAATTTGCTGTTTTGTCTCATAAGTTGAAAAAATGTGAGCTTTATACAGGTGTATACAGTAGTTTTGACAGAAAAGTACTGTATACACCTGTATAGAAGAGAGAAGAGAGAAGA
>NZ_MCZZ01000123.1:48550-68429 GCF_002875705.1 Vibrio sp. 10N.261.45.E2 | reverse complement strand
AGAAGAGAGAAGAGAGAAGACCTAAAACCACAGGCACAAAAAAAGCGCCTTAGGCGCTTTCTTATATTTCACGGTGTTGCTTATCTCAATGTTGCTTGGGAGAGTTTTGCTCTCATTTCCATTTCACCAATATTGAACTGGCGAACATCAATGGTTGCAATATCATTGCACTCTTTACATGCATGATGACACTTACCATCTAGGTAGTCGTGTTTTTTAACTAGGCTTGGCTTTTTGCACCAATCACAAACGCCTTCTATTGTGAACATATTCTCTCCTCACCTGTTTAAGTCAGGTGTATTTTCGGCGCAAATTATGACACAAGTAAGACCCATTAGTTAATAGTTTGTTACCCGTTTTTGAGAGGGGGATCGATTGCAACACCAATAAAATCGATATCTTTGAGATCTTGGAAAATGAAGATGTGTGTTTGTTTACGGATTTGTAACATTTTGTAAGATGGTATTTAGCGCATTGTTCAAGCGTTTCATTTCTTCGTCACATCCGTGACCATCTGGATGGTAGATCTTGGATAGCTGTTTGTATCGGATCTTGATGCTTTTTTGGTCAGGGATTGAGCTGGGCGTGTAGCCAAACAGCGCGCAGGCTACTTGCAAATTACTCAGACCTTTGCTGGTTTTCTGCTTCTTCAACTCGTGGAACATAGTGTGCAGTTGACGTTTTTGCTGCTTAATCGTAAGGTCCTTCGATCTAAGCTGCGCTTCAAGTGATTGTTGTTGCTGTCGTGAATCACCCGACTTTAGATCTTGTCGTTTTCTTGAAACAAAGAGAGTGGCAATGATACTGACTATTGAAATCAATACGGCTAAGGCTGTGCCAATCAGATAGTCTGAATACGTTAGGTTAGAGCGTGTCGCCTGCTGTCTGTATGGCTGAGTCGAAGGGAGAGGGCTTATTTGCTCTTGATTAGATTGCTTGCTGGTATCGGCATTGAGGTTGTCATTGAGCTTCTCAATTGAAGAGATCTGCTTTGCACGTTGCTGATTGAATTGCGCTTCCAAAATGCGGTTGTAGCCATCTTCGGCTTCCGGGTTATCTTTTAAGGCTGCTTCGTACCATAGCTGCGCTTTATCTAAAGGTTGAAGGAGCTCTTGTTCTAACGAGGACTCGTAGAGTTTTGCGACCTCGATAGGCGCACGCTGGTTACCTTGCAACGATGCTTTAATAAACCATTCCAAAGCAAGCTTGTTACTTTGTTCAACACCGGTTCCTGCCAAGTACCATTCACCCAGTCTAAATTGTGCGTTTGGGTTGCCGTTTTCTGCTGATTGCGTGTACCAATACAATGCGTCACTTGTGCTCAAAGGGACATCGACACCAGACTCATAAGCTTGAGCTAGCTGGTATTGAGATGCTGGATCTTGAGGTTGTGATTCTAACGAAAACTCATCCCCATTGGCTGCGTATACGAAATGTGTGGTGGACAACTGCATCGTAGAAAAGATGACGGCTAGAAATAGAGCTCTAAGAAGTGATGATGACAGAATGTTGGATAGGATAAGCAAAAGATAAGTCTCGTAAAAAAGCCCAGTGCCGATATCAGTATCAAGACGCTATGTAGTGATTAATGCAGTCGTACGGCTTTGAATAAGCTATACGACAGACAAGCAACTATATAGAGGTTATTTCAATAGATAAAGGTGACTGGGCTTTAATCGTGCTACTTAAGTGGCAAGATTTGAATTTCTACGCGACGGTTACAAGCACGGCCTTGAGAGGTGTTGTTGTCACATAGAGGGTAACGCTCGCCGTTACCACGAGCAATTGCACGACCTGCCGCAACGTCTTGAGAGATCAAGAATGCACGAACAGATTCAGCACGACGCTCAGAAAGGATTTGGTTTGTTGATTCACTGCCAGTGCTGTCCGTGTGACCTTCGATCACTAGGCTAGTGTCTGGGTATTCAACTAGGATGCGAGCAACGCCGCGAAGTGTGTTGTGAATGCTTGATTCTAAAGCGTAAGAACCAGAATCAAAGCCGATGCCGTTTTCTAGACGAAGTAGAAGTTGGTTCTCACCGACACGTTCAACTTGAACGCCTGAATTCATTAGCTCTTCGCGAAGGGCTGCTTCTTGGCGGTCAAAGTAGTAACCAATACCACCACCAACAGCGGCGCCACCTGCTGCGCCAATAAGAGCACGTTTACCACGGTCTTTTGAGTTGTCACCAGTTGCAGCACCAGCGAGTGCACCAATTAGAGCGCCTTGAGTTGCAGAGTTAGTCTCAGATTCGCCAGTTGTCGCGTTTTGACGTTGAGTTGCCTGACAACCCGTTAAAGCGATAGTAAGCGCGAGGGCTAGTGTGATTTTTTTCAACGTATTTCTCCATCATGTACTTCTGCCAAATGAATGAATTCAAGCGACAAATATAGTCCTGTAAATATTATCGATGGTTTTATCAATACGTTGAAGTGATGTAAAGAGGCTCTATGATTTAGATATCTTTTTAGGTGCCTGTGCACCACCAACTGGTCGATTAACAGACAATTTGCGACCTTTCTTTAAACCAACTTCATAATCGGCGGTGAGGTTCTTCATCGCTTCTTTCAGTTGTTGTTTGAACGTTTCACGGTCGATATTTTTGAACTCTTTATCGATGTAGTTATTAATCTTGTTGTTTGATTCGTCGTCTGGAGTGATGGTTGGCAGCTTTTCAAGCGCACCTTCAACCCAACCTGAAACAAACGAGTTCACACGGCGCGTAACTTCCAATGACCCTGTGCCAGAGCCTGCGAAGCTATTTCTGAATTGACCAGTGTGCTCATTCAGTTCGCGATAAATGATATCGAAAGCGAAGGCTGCGAAGATCGCACGGTCGGCTTCACCAATGAACTCAACGCGCTTGAGGCCTTTGTGATTGAGCAATACGGCTTCTACGCCAAATTTGGTGTTGATACCGCGAATAACACGCAGCAGCGTAGAACTGATATTTGCAGGTAACAGGTGACTGGACTGAGTTTTCCCCATCTTGATAAATTCAATATCGTCTTTTTCGAGACCATATTTCAGCATCAAGTTATGCGCCATTTTTATCGCATTGGCAGCTTCATTGACGTTCGCAGAATTTCCAAGCTCAAGACACTTGGCAATTTTCTTTAGGGCTTTTTTCTTATCCATCGACAATTTAATCAGTACCGCAAATTTTTAAAAGTCCAACATTTTACATGTTTTCGCGGGTAACAGAAAGGCAAAACTGGTTTGGTGAACAAGGGAGGTGGTGAACACTACATTACTTGAGTCGACTGAGTGACAAAAATAAAAACGCCATCAAGCGTATTGATGGCGTTAGTGACACTCTTTTTTAGAACATTCGCGAGCTAGATACCCAGTTCATCGAGCAGATCTGCTGCAGAGTCATTGCCTGAGCTTTGAGCTGGCTTGTTCGCCTCTTGCATTTTCTTCTGAGTCGCTTCAAGAATGCTGTCTGGACACTCGTCTTCAGCAATTTCAAATTCTTCCAATTGAATGAATTCGGTCTTATCCATCGCAAGCTCAAGGTAGAAGATGTTGTTATTGGCGGTAGAGAAGGTAACACGGCGAGCTTGTGGGCGATCAAGGTTGGTATCAACAGACAGGTTTACTTGTTTGTTCAGTGCCAGCATTTTCGGTTGGTTTTGTGTGATGTTGGTTTGCAACTCTTTGCGGATTTTATTGGTGAAGTCACCGACCAACTGGTTCATCAGCTCACCCAAGACATCACCCACCTCATCTGAAGTATGAAGTACAGCGAGTTCGTTTTCAGGCATGCCCATGTTACGCATGTAATTGGTGTAGATCTCTAGCGCTGCTTTCGACGTAAAATTGATAACAACAAGACCAGAAAAGCCGCCGTCGAACAGAACGAAGCAACCAAAGTCTGGCTTAAGGCTTGTCTTGTTGATCTTTTGAACCATGGCTGAATAGGACACCTGAGAAGCCGTTGCTGAAGTCAGTACGCTTGAGACTGATTGGCATAGTTTAAGAAGGATATCTTCAGTTGTGACTGTTTTGCTTTTTTTCATTGTGATGTGCTCGTGGAGATGTCTTAAACAAAATGTTACTCAGTATATTGCTACTGAATTAAGACGAAAGTGACTATTTCTCCATTCTTGCACTGAGATTCTGATTTGATCACCTTTTTATATGATCTTAATAGTAGTAAAGTGACGAAATTCAAAGAAAATTATTAAAAATCTCAGATAACCCAATGCTGATAGGATCAGCGAAGTAGGGGCAGGAAGCAAATGTTACCAAGACTTCAACTCAATGCTGATGTCGATCCAGTTGTCGTACGCTTTTTAGATGAACTAAAAACAGCGGGCTTTACTGGCGACATTGAATCTCAATATTCTAGCCGTTTGGCTGTGGCGACTGATAACAGTGTCTATCAGCAATTGCCGCAGGCGGTCATTCTTCCTAAAACAACGCAAGACGTTGTGCTTATCGGTAAAGTGGTTTCTAAATCCGCTTACGAACGCGTGACTTTTTCCCCTCGTGGCGGTGGTACCGGAACCAACGGACAATCTTTAACAAAAGGTGTCGTGGTTGATCTATCGCGCTACATGAATAAGGTTCTTGAGATTAACGAGAAAGAAGGCTGGGTAAGAGTTCAGTCTGGTGTCGTTAAAGACCAATTGAACGACGCTGTTCGCCCGTATGGTTACTTTTTCTCTCCAGACCTTTCTACCAGTAACCGAGCTACACTTGGTGGCATGATCAATACCGATGCTTCGGGCCAAGGGTCGTTGAAGTACGGCAAAACGTCTGACCATGTATTGTCGCTGCAAGCGGTGTTCGCCGATGGTTCATGTCTAGAATCTGACTTATCACACGGCTTACCGGAAGAGGGTGAATTTGCTCATCATGCGCTTGCGGTGACTGAGGCTGTATGTCGAGACAAGCGCGCTCAAATCTTAGATAAATTCCCTCCGCTGAACCGATTCTTAACCGGCTATGACCTAAAGAACGCAATTAACGAACAAGATGACAGCTTTGACCTGACTCGCGTTTTATGTGGCGCTGAAGGTTCGTTAGCATTCATCACAGAAGCAAAGTTAAACCTAACCAAGATTCCAAAAGCGCGCACACTGGTTAACGTGAAATACAACACGTTTGATTCTGCGCTGCGTAATGCGCCTTTCATGGTGGAAGCGAAAGCACTCTCTGTTGAAACGGTGGATTCAAGAGTATTGAATTTGGCGAAGCAAGACATTGTTTGGCACACGGTGAGCGACCTGCTGACAGATGTTCCGAACAAAGAGATGCTTGGCATCAACATGGTTGAGTTCGCAGGCCAAGATGAAGCGGAAGTTGAACAACAAGTGCAAGCGCTGACCGCTAAACTTGAATCCATGGTCGAGAGCGAAGAAGCAGGCGTGATTGGCTTCCAAATTTGCAGCGATTTGGCAAGTATCGGCCGAATCTACAACATGCGTAAAAAAGCGGTAGGCCTATTAGGTGCGGCGAAAGGCCGAGCTAAGCCAGTCGCTTTTGCTGAGGATACTTGTGTACCACCTGAAAACTTGGCGGATTTCATCTCTGAATTTAGAGTGTTGCTCGATTCAAAAGAATTGAACTACGGCATGTTTGGTCACGTTGATGCGGGCGTACTACACGTTCGTCCGGCACTCGACCTATGTGACCCAATGCAAGAAGCCTTGATGCACGAAGTCTCTGATGAAGTGGTTAAGCTGGTGGCGAAATACGGTGGCTTAATGTGGGGCGAGCACGGTAAAGGCTTCCGCTCTGAGTACGGTCCTGACTTCTTCGGTGAAGAGCTGTTTACCGAATTAAGACGTGTTAAAGCAGCATTCGACCCGCATAACAAAATGAACCCAGGTAAGATCTGTACGCCTTTAGAAAGTGATGCTGAGTTGGTGAAAGTGACCGACACTAAGCGCGGTTTTTATGATCGTCAGATCGACGTTCAAGTCCGTGACAGCTTTAAGCAAGCAATGGAATGTAATGGTAACGGCTTGTGTTTCAACTACGATACTAGTTCGCCAATGTGTCCTTCAATGAAAGTCACGGCTGACCGTCGTCATTCACCAAAAGGCCGTGCAGGCTTAGTTCGAGAGTGGTTGCGTCAACTGACTGAACAAGGCGTTGACATTCTCGACCTTGAGCAAGAAGCGCTGAAAGACAACACACCAGTCAAAACTATGGTTGAGCGTGTTCGCAACACGATGAACAAACGCCATGAGTACGACTTCTCGCATGAAGTTCATGAAGCGATGAACGGTTGTTTGGCGTGTAAAGCGTGTGCGAGTCAATGTCCGATAAAAGTTGATGTACCGAGCTTCCGTTCACGATTCTTAAATATCTACTACTCACGCTACCAACGCCCAGCAAAAGACTATTTAGTGGCGAACATTGAAACTATGCTGCCACTCATGGCGAAAGCGCCAAAAGTGGTGAACGCAGCATTGGGTCAAAAGTGGATACAAACGGCAACCGCCAAAACGGTCGGTTATGTTGACGCACCTTTGATGTCTGTTCCTACACTCAAAAATCGTCTGGCGAGCAAAGAGCTACAACTTTTCGACCAGCAGTATCTTGAAGGGCTTTCTTCGGAAGAGAAGAAGCAGCATGTATTGATCGTCCAAGACCCGTTTACTAGCTTCTATGATGCAGAGGTGGTTGAAGACTTCGTCACTCTAGCTCAAAAGCTTGGCAAAACACCGGTACTACTGCCATTCAAACCAAATGGTAAAGCGCTGCACATCAAGGGATTCTTAAATCGTTTTGCCCGCGAGGCTAAATCGACTTCTGATTTCTTGTCGATGGTGGCTGACATCGGTATTCCTTTAGTGGGTGTCGACCCTGCACTAGTACTTTGTTACCGCGATGAATATGTCGAGATCTTAGGTGACAAGCGTGGCGACTTTGATGTGCTCACGGTACATGAATGGTTAATGCCATCGTTGGGCGAATTCGAAGCGCGCTCAACAAGTGAAGAGATGTGGTACTTGTTTGCTCACTGTACTGAGAAGACCAAGATGCCAAACGCTGAAAAGGAGTGGGGCGCAATCTTTAAACATTTTGGCGCTGCACTTACCAGCGTTTCTGTCGGCTGTTGTGGTATGGCGGGTACTTTTGGTCATGAAGTCGATAAGCTGCAAATGTCGAAAGACATATACGGTCTAAGTTGGAAGCCAAGGATGCAAGACTTACCGAAAGAGCGTTGCTTAGTGACAGGATATTCATGCCGAAGCCAAGTGAAGCGTTTTGAGGGTGAGAAGCTTGCCCATCCATTACAAGCGCTCGCAAAAATCCTTTAGTACATTTAGCCCAGCAATTGCTGGGCTTTTTTCTAAACTAACAATGGAATTGTTAATAAGGAAAGCTATGAGATTTCTTGAATTAAAAGTACCACCCGTTGCACTGTTTATTATTGTATTCATCGCATCATACTTTTGCGCCCAGCAGTTGAGCCAAGGAGCACTGACGTTACCTTATGGAGTGGCTGTGTTAGGTATTGGGATCGCATTGAGCGGTGTGATTGGAATATCAGGCATATTGGAATTTCGAAAACAGAACACCACCGTTAATCCGATCAAAGTCGAAACCGCTTCAGCTGTCGTGGACAGTGGGATCTTTGGCTACACGCGAAACCCAATGTATCTAGGGCTATTCATCCTACTGTTTTGCTTTGGTTACTTCTTCCAAAACCTGTTCAGTGTTTTACTCAGTTTTGTATTTGTAATGTACATGACTCAGTTCCAAATCAAGCCAGAAGAACGTGCTCTAGAGCGATTGTTCGGTGCGGAATATGTTGATTACAAACAAAAGGTTAGACGTTGGATTTGAAACATAGCAGGGTGTTTTGGGGTTAAGCAAAGTCGCAATAGAAAAGCCCAGCTTGAGGGTATCAAGCTGGGCTTTATTGATCTTGTTCTAGAGCTTATTTACATCGAGTGATGTAAATAAGAGTGCCGATTAAGCAGCAGCTGCGAACTGAGCTAGAAACATCTCTTTGCGCTCGTTGAAGCGGTTTACTAGGTCGTCTACAGACGCTTGGTCGTATGGCTTAAGACCACTTGCTACCATGCGCTTCACGCCTTTACCGACAACTTCGCCGTCTTCTTTGAAATCGAAGTTCAGTGTCACGATGCCACGCTTGCCTTCAACGTCAAAGGTCGCACCAGAGAATTCTACTTCTGGGTGAGATAGATCTAGGCGAGTAAATTCAACTTCCATGCTCTCGTAAATCACAAGAGGGCGTTGGCAGTTGATCATCATTTGTTGCTCTTCCATAAGAGGAACCATGATGTGTGGGAAGTTCATGCCAGAGAACTTAACGTAGTTTGTTACTACGTGCTCGATGAACGCTTGGTCGTGGCTCTTTTCACCTTCACAAGACATGTGTAGGTACTCTTTGCCTTTCTCGTCAACCAGTGAGCTTTCTTTCTCACACTTGTTGTCAACGCTAAGCGCAATACCGTTACCTACCATACCTGAAAAATCAAAACGCATTTTTTGGCTGATGCCTTCTTTCTGCAGAAGAACTGCAAATAAAAGGTCGCCAGGCACGCAGAAGCGCTTGTTGTCTTCATCGTGAATGGGGTTGAAGTCAGCGGCTACTTTTTTAGCAAAGTGGCTAGCCTGTTCACGAGTGAATTGAAATTGATTGTCTTCAGTAGAAAAGTAAGGTGTCAGAAACATAGTATCGCTATTAGTCATCAAATCTGGGGTGGATTATAGCTAACTAACTTCGTTCTAATGGTCTATCCAGTTAACTTTGCTTATATATCAGTCAATTAGATAAATACGTTGGATGGTATGTGACGATTTTAAGGGAGATATGGTCTTTGGCTCAATGCAACAAGGGCTAATCGATAGCCCTTGTTTATATGACACTCTAATGGGTGTTGTTCAGAATATTTTTGCTTAAAAGCTACACAAAGTGCCTTCTGGCATTAGGTGATTATGAACGGATAATTTGAGCAATAAGTTTGCTTGTTCAATATCCGGTGCAAAATATCGGTCTTTGTCGTAGAAGCTGACTTTTTCACGCAAAATCTGTTTCGCTTCTTCCACACGAGGGGATGATAGATTTGGCGCTCGGAAATCGAGCCCTTGTGCGGCTGCTAAGTACTCAACCGCCAATATCCCACGGGTATTTTCAGCCATGTACCTAAGCCTACGTGCAGCGAAGGTTGCCATAGATACGTGGTCTTCTTGGTTTGCTGATGTAGGAAGGCTGTCTATTGATGCTGGATGCGCTAAGGTTTTGTTCTCACTCGCCAATGCTGCAGAGGTAACCTGAGCAATCATAAAGCCTGAGTTCACGCCGCCGTTATCGACCAAGAAAGGTGGCAGCTTGCTTAGTGCACTATCAATCAGCAGCGCCATTCTTCGTTCTGACAAGCTACCTATTTCGGCAATGGCCAATGCAAGGTTATCCGCTGCCATTGCGACGGGCTCAGCGTGGAAGTTACCACCTGAAATAATGTCGCCATCGTCAGCGAAAACCAGCGGGTTGTCCGATACCGAGTTCGCTTCAACATTTAAAATTTCAGCTGAATTACGAATCTGCTGTAAGCAAGCACCCATCACTTGAGGCTGGCAACGCAGTGAGTAAGGGTCTTGAACCTTTTCACAACAAGTGTGTGATTCACCAATCTCACTCTTTTGATCAAGCATATGACGGTAAGCAAGTGCTGCATCCATTTGGCCACGGTGACCACGAACGCGGTGAATACGTGGGTCAAATGGGCGGCGACTGCCGAGTGCTGCTTCAACAGACATTGCACCACACACGGTTGCTGACGCAAACAAGTCTTCAGCTGCGAACAGACCTTCTAATGCAAATGCAGTTGATGCCTGAGTACCGTTTAACAGCGCCAGACCTTCTTTAGGTGCTAGCGTGATAGGCTCTAAGCCTGCGATCTGCATCGCTTCTAAACCTGTGATGATCTTACCGTTGTGACGTGCTTGGCCTTCACCAAGTAGAACGGTACTCATGTGGGCAAGGGGAGCAAGATCTCCAGATGCACCTACTGAGCCTTTCTGTGGTACACATGGGTAAACTTGAGCGTTCACAAGATCGATAAGAGCATTGATCACCTTGAGGCGGATACCTGAATAGCCACGAGACAAGCTGTTAATCTTTAACACCATCATCAAGCGCACGGTTTCATCAGACATGAATTTGCCGATACCCGCTGCGTGAGAAAGCACAATACTTTTCTGTAGAACTTCAAGATCTTCAGGGGCGATCTTGGTATTCGCCAATAAGCCAAAACCCGTATTGATGCCGTATACAGTGCGATCTTCAGCAATCACTTGTTCGACAACGTGCATGCTCGCTTCAATATCAGGGATAGCTGCAGGATCCAGTGACAGGTTCACAGGGCTACGGCTGATTTTACGAAGTTCAGGCAGGCCTAGAAGTCCTGGCTTAAGTAATAAATTCAACATGTTATCTCCAGATATTAAAGGCGACGAAGTTCTTCGTTTAGCATAGGTAAATCAAGCTTCTGTTCTTTAGCACACTGCTTGGCAATATCATAACCCGCATCAGCATGACGCATTACGCCAGTTGCAGGATCGTTGTGAAGTACGCGAGCAATACGCTGTGATGCATCTTCACTACCGTCACAACAAATTACCATTCCTGAGTGTTGTGAGAAGCCCATACCAACGCCACCACCGTGGTGCAGAGAAACCCAAGTTGCACCGCCTGCAGTATTTAGAAGGGCGTTCAATAGAGGCCAATCAGATACGGCATCTGAGCCATCCATCATGCCTTCAGTTTCGCGGTTCGGGCTCGCAACTGAACCTGAATCTAGATGATCACGACCAATAACAACTGGTGCTTTCAGTTCGCCATTTTTAACCATTTCATTGAATGCTTGGCCTAAACGTTCGCGATCTTTCAATCCAACCCAACAAATACGAGCGGGTAGGCCTTGGAACTGAATGCGTTCACGCGCCATATCTAGCCAGTTGTGTAGATGCGGGTTGTCTGGAATCAGTTCTTTTACTTTTTGGTCTGTTTTGTAGATGTCTTCTGGGTCACCAGATAACGCAGCCCAACGGAAAGGACCAATACCTTTGCAGAATAAAGGTCGAATATAGGCAGGAACGAAGCCTGGGAAATCAAATGCGTTTTCCACGCCTTCTTCTAGTGCCATTTGGCGAATGTTGTTGCCGTAATCTACGGTTGCTGCGCCGCGGTATTGTAGGTCTAGCATCGCTTGTACTTGAATCGCCATTGATTGTTTCGCGGCTTTCACCACTTTCGCTTCATCAATGGTGCGCTCTTGCGCTGCTTGTTCCATTGTCCAACCTTGCGGCAAGTAACCGTTCAGTGGATCGTGGGCAGAGGTTTGGTCAGTCACTACGTCAGGTGTGATGTTGCGCTCGACTAACTCCGGGAATACGTCAGCAGCGTTACCTAATAGACCAACAGAGATAGGTGTGTCTGACTCTTTAATCATTGCCATTGCTTCATCTAAGCTGGTAGCTTTTTTGTCGACATAGCCAGTACGCAAGCGGTAGTCGATTCGTGATTCATCACATTCTACTGCGATCATTGAGAAGCCAGCCATTGTTGCCGCAAGAGGTTGAGCACCGCCCATGCCGCCAAGGCCACCTGTGAGTACCCATTTGCCTTTTGCTTCGCCTTGGAAGTGTTTCTTCGCAATCGCGACAAAGGTTTCGTAAGTACCTTGAACGATGCCTTGTGAGCCGATGTAGATCCAGCTGCCTGCGGTCATTTGGCCGTACATCATCAAGCCTTCTTTATCGAGCTCGTTGAAGTGTTCCCAGTTTGCCCAGTGTGGAACAAGGTTCGAGTTAGCGATCAGTACGCGAGGTGCATTTTTATGAGTCGGGAACACGCCTACAGGTTTACCTGATTGAACAAGCAGCGTTTGGTCGTCTTCTAAACGTTCTAGTACTTCAACAATCTTGTCATAACATTTCCAATCACGCGCAGCGCGACCGATGCCACCATACACAACCAGTGCATGTGGGTGTTCTGCCACATCAGGATCTAGGTTGTTCATCAGCATACGTAGTGGTGCTTCTGTTAACCAAGATTTAGCGCGCAAAGTAGTGCCATGAGGTGCGCGAATTTCGCGAGTCGCGTCGAGACGAGGGTCACTGTTGTGGTGTTCCGTCATTTTGGAATTCCTTCTGTTTCACGTTATATCGTTGTAGTTGTAGTTGTAGTTGTAGTTATCGGTATCGCTGGATTAGTCGCTGGCCATTGCACTGGCTATATCCCAACACAAACGTGCCGCCAATCGAGCCGTTTGGCCATCGATGTCGTAGTCTGGGTTGTATTCCGCAATGTCCGCGATAATGAGTTTCTCACTGTGTTTGAAAATCTGTTCTAGGAAAGGCGCGAGCGCTTCGTAGTTAACGCCTCTTGCTGCTGGTGCACTGACACCCGGCGCGGTGGCTGCTGGGAACACGTCTAGGTCAATAGTGAGATAGAGGTAATCACACTCAGCGATGAATTTTTGTAACTTAACCAGTTGAGCAATTTGGTTTACTTGAGTGATATCGCGATCATGTTCGTACCAAACGCCCAGTTGGTCAGCTTTATTAAACAGCGCTTTGGTATTACTAGCCGCGCTTACGCCAAGACAAGCGTAATGAAACGGCCACTGATGTGTGTGGCAGTAATCGCTGATCTGATTAAAAGGCGTACCTGAACTGGGTTTAACATCTGCAATGTCGCTTTCGAATTCTCGAAGATCAAAGTGAGCATCAAAGTTAATGATGCCGATCTTAGGTTTTTGATCTGATGGAACTTTAGCTAGGTGCTCAGCGAGACCTTGGAACGACGCCCAAGCTACTTCGTGACCACCGCCAAGCGTAATCACTTTGTTGGTTGATAAAGCATTGGCAATAACAGAAGCACACTGTTTTTGGCTGACTTCTAACAGATCATCGTTACATTCGATATCGCCAAGGTCCGCGATGTGCGCGTCACTGTGCCAAGCCATATTCGCCAGCGCTTGCCGAATCAGGTTAGGTGCTTGTTTCGCGCCAACACGTCCTTTATTTCTTGAAACACCTGCATCGCTGGCAAAGCCAACTAAGGCGATGGCGCGGTCATTAAGCTCGTCACTTAAATCACTATCTTGCACTTGTTTGGTAATGTGATGAACGCGTGTACCGAGTGCACCATCTTCAAGATCATTACGCCCTGCCCACACAAAGTTGTGGGTGGTGACTGCTGTTGCGTTAATTTCGTTAGACTTAGATTGAGTCATGACATACCTCGCCATTAACAATGCGTTTATGCAGATGAGGAACACCGACTTGATAGCTTAGATCGGCAGGATGTTCGATATTCCAAATAGCCAAATCAGCAGCGTAGCCAACTTCTATTTTTCCTTTGGTTTGTGACTCACCAATGGCAGCTGCGGCGTTACAAGTTACACCACGTAATGCTTCTTCAGGTGTTGTACCAAACAGGGTACAGCTCATGTTCATCATTAGCGTTAAGTCTGCAAAAGGGGATGTACCGGGGTTTAAGTCGGTCGCTATTGCCATTGGAATATTGTGTTCACGAAGTTGGGCGATAGGTGGCTGTTGAGTCTCTTTCAAGAAGTAGAAAGCCCCCGGTAATAAGGTGGCAACTGTGCCTGATTTCGCCAGCGCTTTTACTCCGGCTTCATCTAAGTACTCAACATGATCAACAGAGAGAGCACCGTATTTTGCTGCAAGTGCGCTGCCACCCATATTTGAAAGCTGTTCAGTGTGGCCTTTAATCGCGAGCCCATGTTCTTTGGCTGCTGCAAATATACGTTCGGTTTGTTCTAGGTTGAAGCCGATAGATTCGCAGAACACGTCAACCGAATCGGCTAGGCCTTGTTCAGCAGCTTTAGGAATGATCTCTTGGCAAACCAGATCGATATAGCTGTCCGGTTGCTCTTTATATTCAGGCGGTACAGCATGTGCAGCAAGGAGAGTGGTGGTGATCTTAATACGGCGGTGATTCTCCAACGCTTTCGCTGCACGTAACATCTTGAGCTCATCTTCAAGTGTTAAACCATAGCCTGATTTAACTTCGATGCTGGTTACACCACTTTTTAACAGGCCGTCTAATTTAGGCAGCGCCATCTCAACCAGCTCGGCTTCTTGTGCGGCTCGTGTCGCCTTTACTGTTGATAAAATACCGCCACCTTGCTTGGCGATGTCGGTGTAGGACACACCATTTAAACGTTGTTCAAACTCATTGGCGCGATTACCTGCAAACACTAGATGTGTGTGGCAATCAATCAGCCCAGGGGTAACGAGCTTGTTTTTGCAGTCGTAGATGATGTGATCAACTGAGCGGCTAACATTTGCTGTTTCACAATGAAGTGACTCATCGCTTGAGTGAGAAATGGACACGATCTTACCGTTTTCGATAACGATATTTTGCGGGGATGAAGGTTGGTAACCATCGGCTCCCGAGCTCATGGAGACCACTCGTGCGTTTTTGAGGATCAAATTCATAATCACCTAGATCTTTGCTAAATATTAAATGTATATACAAATAAATAGGCTAAACTCTGACCCGAATCAAGTTAATGTTGCGAAAATGTGATCGGCGATCCGGATGATATTCTTTAATCTAAAACGATCTTAGAGCTTAATTTGTACTTGGAGCCAGGATGGTAGAGTAATGCAAAGCTGATAAGGCGTTCCTTGCTCCATGTTCTTCTATTGAGAAGGAGGCAAGGTTCTGATTCCGTTAACTTTAGTGCCTGACGGATATTTGAGTCTGGAATAATGGCTTCAACCGTGTGCTCGATAGCACTCAATGGGCAACTTTTTGAAAGATATTCATTCGGCGTGGAAGTAGAAAAATCTTGCTCTAAGTATTGTGGAGCCGCTTGTGAGTTTACCCAGCGCGCTTCCAATTGTATCGGTGTATTGTCGGCAAAGTGGATGATTTCACTATAAAATACTTCTGCGTTAATCATCACACCTAACCGTGTAGCCGTGCTTTCATCAGCCTTGATACTATCGTGTTTGATAACTTGGCTAGTATACGTTTGGCCGCGGTCTTTGATTTCTTGCGCGATGTTGTTGATATCAAGTAGGGGAGATTGTGCTTTTTCGTCTGGTTCACATACAAAAGTGCCCAGCCTTGGTTTTCGAATTAGCTTGCCTTCAGACACAAGATCTCGAATGGCTTTATTGACCGTCATTCTACTCACATTGAACTGTTCTGTGAGTTCGAGTTCGGTGGTGATTTGATAACCCACCGGCCAGTGACCATTGGTAATTTTGTTGTCTATGAACTGTTTTATCTGAAGGTAGAGCGGCGCTTTCGACATAATGAAACCTTATTTGACTATACAAATAGAGTAACGGATTTTTTCACGATTTCAACATTTCCTCGGGCAATGTGACCTTATTCAACATAGATGGGGCAAATTGCTTGATCCTGTGGGGCAAGTGTCGCAAATTGTCACGCAATAACTATTCGTAAATCAAATAATTACAAAGGAAATAATATGTTTAAGAAATTAAAGGCCTCGTTGGGCATCGGTGCAGCAAAGGTTGATACCGTCTTAGATAATATTGAAGTTTTCCAAGGTGGCGAGTTGTCTGGCAATGTTCACATTGTTGGCGGTGATGTTGAGCAACAAATTGACATGATTAACTTGGTTCTCAACACCGAAGTGAAAGTTGAAACCGAAGACAGCACCAGCTACGAAACCTTTTCTCTCGGTCGTATTCAAGCTGTAGAGCCTTTCGTTATCCAACCGGGTGAAACCAAACTGGTTCCATTCCGTCTTAAACTGAATGACGAAACGCCAGTTACCGCGTTGAACGCACAAATGAACCAATGCCATGTGTGGGTTGAAACCAACCTAGATATCGGCTTCGCGATCGATCCTAAAGACCGCGACTTTATCTCCGTTCATCCACTGCCAACAGTCGCTAAAATCATCCAAGGTGTGGAAGCATCGGGCATGGCAATGGTGAAAGCAGACGTAGAGAAGGGCTTCTTGAAAGGCAACAGCTTTGCTTCTCGCTCTGGCTGTTACCAAGAGATTGAATTTCGCAGTGGCGGCTTCATGAATCACAAAGAGATCGAACTGTCATTCATCGTAGATGGTTCTATGGTTCACTGCCTAGCAGAAATCGACCGCTCAATGAGCTTCCGTGGTGATCAATACATCTCATTCAGCCTGCCTGCCAATGCGGCTGACTCAGACATCCGCAATGCAGTCTCAAGAATCATGAGTGCGTAGTTGCTCTCTATAGTAGTTGCTCTTTCTATTAATAGAGACAAGACAGGACGACTTCTAAAGCCGAACTTATCCGTTCGGCTTTTTTTATTTTGTAGGTAAACGCAAAGAATCAATCATTGAACACTAGGTTAGGGTGCTAGAAGCGTTTATATAGAAGAGACATTTTTGTCATGCAGTTTTTGTGGTGCTGTGGGACTAACATTGTCATTTTATATTATTTCGTTACAATGTTCGGCTACTCACAAATGTGGCATCTGTATTTGCTTCTATGTGGGTGTATTTATTATGCATATATCCCCAATCAGCGTACTAGTTGATTGAAAGACATATATTAAACATTTTCATGTGTTGCTTGGTGTGCAACACCACTGTAAAGGACAAATAATGCCAATTATTACTCTTCCTGACGGTAGTCAGCGTCAATTTGACAACCCTGTATCAACTCTAGATGTTGCCCTATCAATCGGTCCTGGTCTTGCGAAAGCAACCATTGCTGGTCGTGTAGATGGCGAGCGTGTTGATGCTTGTGATCTTATCGAAAACGATGCAAGCCTAGAAATCATCACAGCTAAAGATGAAGTTGATGGCCTTGAGATCGTTCGTCACTCTTGTGCTCACCTTTTAGGCCACGCGGTTAAGCAGCTTTTTCCAGAAGCGAAAATGGCGATCGGTCCTACCATCGATAACGGTTTCTACTACGATATCGACCTTGAGCACTCTCTAACGCAAGAAGATCTAGAAAAGATTGAAAAGCGTATGAAAGAGCTAGCGAAGACCAAGTACCAGGTTGTTAAGAAGAAAGTTAGCTGGCAGGAAGCGCGCGACGCATTCGAAGCTCGCGGCGAGACTTACAAGATTGAAATCTTGGACGAGAACGTTTCTAAAGACGATCGTCCAGGCCTGTACCATCACGAAGAATACATCGATATGTGTCGTGGTCCACACGTACCTAACATGAGCTTCTGCCAGCACTTCACTCTACTTAACGTAGCGGGTGCTTACTGGCGTGGTAACAGTGACAACAAGATGCTTCAACGTATCTACGGCACTGCATTCCACGACAAGAAGGCGCTTAAAGCTCACCTTGTGCGCCTAGAAGAAGCGGCTAAACGTGACCACCGTAAAATCGGTAAAGCGCTTGACCTATTCCACATGCAGCAAGAAGCACCAGGTATGGTGTTCTGGCACCACAACGGTTGGACTATCTTCCGTGAGCTAGAAGTATTTATTCGTCAGAAGCTGACAGAGTACGATTACCAAGAAGTTAAAGGCCCATTAATGATGGACCGTGTTCTTTGGGAACGCTCTGGTCACTGGGATAAGTACGCTGAAGCAATGTTCACTACCTCTTCAGAGAACCGTGAATACGCTATTAAACCAATGAACTGTCCTGGTCACGTTCAAATCTTCAACCAAGGTTTGAAGTCTTACCGTGATCTACCGCTACGTATGGCTGAGTTCGGCTCATGTCACCGTAACGAGCCGTCTGGCGCACTGCACGGTATTATGCGTGTTCGTGGCTTCACTCAAGATGACGCTCACGTATTCTGTACTGAAGACCAAGTTCAACAAGAAGTTAAAGCTTGTATTGATATGGTTTACGATACTTACACAACTTTCGGTTTCGAAAATATTGTTGTTAAGCTATCTACTCGTCCAGAACAGCGTGTAGGTTCAGACGAAATGTGGGACCGTGCAGAGGCTGACCTTAAGCAAGCGCTAGAAGCATTAGAAATTGCATACGAGATTCAAGAAGGCGAGGGTGCGTTCTACGGACCTAAGATTGAATTTACTTTGCATGATTGTTTGGACCGCGCTTGGCAATGTGGTACAGTGCAGCTCGATTTTGCATTACCAGAACGTTTAGGTGCTACTTACGTAGGTGAAGATAACGAGCGTCACACGCCAGTTATGATCCACCGCGCGATTTTAGGTTCACTAGAACGCTTCATCGGTATTCTTATTGAAGAATACGCTGGCTTCTTCCCAACGTGGTTGGCGCCGGAACAAGCAGTTGTAATGGGCATTACAGACAAACAGTCTGAATATGTACAAGAAATTACGAAAAAACTGCAAAAAAGTGGATTTAGAGTCAAAGCAGACTTGAGAAATGAGAAGATTGGCTTTAAAATCCGCGAACATACTTTGAAACGTGTACCGTTCATGCTTGTGTGTGGTGACCAAGAAATGGAAGCCGGCGAAATCGCAGTACGTACACGTAAAGGTAAGGACCTTGGCAAATTTAAAGTGGATGACTTTATTTCATACATCCAAGCCGAGGTTTCAAGCCGTAAGCTCAATCTGGAGGAATAGCTATTAAAGGCGGAAGACGTGGCCAACAACCGGCCAAACAAAACCAGCACCGTTTAAACGGTGACATTCGTGGCGTTCGTGAAGTGCGTCTAACTGGCGCAGACGGCGAAGCTGTTGGTGTAGTATCAATCGCTGAAGCGATGGAAGCTGCAAATGAAGCTGGTATGGATCTTGTAGAGATCAGCCCTAACGCCGAGCCGCCAGTTTGTCGTGTGATGGACTACGGTAAGTTCCTCTTCGAGAAGAGCAAAGCTGCGAAAGAGCAGAAGAAGAAGCAAAAGCAGGTTCAGATCAAGGAAATTAAATTCCGACCTGGAACTGATATTGGAGACTATCAGGTAAAACTACGCAACCTGACTGGTTTCCTAGAAGACGGCAACAAAGTGAAGGTAACAATTCGCTTCCGTGGCCGCGAAATGGCTCACCAAGAAATCGGTGTTGACGTTCTTAATCGTTTGAAAGCGGATACTGAAGAATTTGCAGTAGTCGAATCTTTCCCAACGAGAATTGAAGGTCGCCAGATGATCATGGTGTTGGCCCCTAAAAAGAAGTAATTAACGGCTTTGCAAGTAATTGAACCCTGCAGCCTCAGGTTGCGGGGTTTTATTCGCCCTAATTACTATGTTATTAACAACTCAACAATGCGGAGTTATTCATCATGCCTAAGATGAAAACCAACAAAGGTGCTGCTAAGCGTTTCCAGAAAACTGCTGGTGGTATTAAGTTTAAGCACGCTGGTAAACGTCACATCCTGACTAAGCGTACTACTAAGAACAAGCGTCAGCTACGTCCGAACTCGATCCTTCCTAAATGTGAAGTTGCTCAAGTTCTACGTATGATGCCATACGCTTAATTCTTTTTAGTTTATAAATTCGTTTAGTTTAGGAGAAGCATAATGCCTCGCGTAAAACGTGGTGTACAAGCTCGTGCACGTCATAAGAAAGTTCTAAAACAAGCTAAAGGTTACTACGGAGCACGTTCACGTGTTTACCGCGTAGCTTTCCAAGCAGTTACCAAAGCTGGTCAATACGCTTACCGTGACCGTCGCAACAAGAAACGTCAATTCCGTCAACTTTGGATTGCACGTATCAACGCGGCATCTCGTCAAAATGGTCTATCTTACAGCCGTTTCATCAACGGTCTTAAGAAAGCATCTATCGAGATCGACCGTAAGATTCTTGCTGACATCGCAGTATTCGACAAAGCAGCATTTGCTGTTCTAGTTGAAAAAGCGAAAGCATCTCTATAATTTAGAGTTAGCTTAAAGGTTTAAGAAAAGGAGAACTTCGGTTCTCCTTTTTTATTGCCTGTAATTTGGCTTTGCCATATTCTCTCGCATCTCGCATCTCGC
>NZ_MCZZ01000123.1:0-47797 GCF_002875705.1 Vibrio sp. 10N.261.45.E2 | reverse complement strand
GCATCTCGCATCTCGCATCTAATTTTTATTCGCTTGAACAGGCATTCTGGTATATAAACATCTACCTAACCTTTAATGTAAAGCGACCGAATAAATGACCGCACCTACCACTATGACGTTCTTCGAACGTTTTGAAACCGATATCCTTTCTGGCAAAAAGACGATTACTATCCGTGATGAATCTGAGCGTGACTACCAGCCGGGTAGCGTTGTGGAAGTTTCAACGTTAGAAGAAGGGCGCGTATTCTGTAATCTTAAGATCATCAGCGTAGAACCAATTCTGTTCGATGAACTGGGTGAGTTCCATGCACAACAAGAGAACATGACGCTGCAAGTGCTGAAAGATGTGATTCAAGATATCTACCCAGGTATTTCTCAGCTTTACGTTGTCTCTTACGAGTTGGTAGATTAAGTCTTATTAGATTGAATTAACTAGCAAGGGATGGCGATTAATGAGTGATAACCAACAGATACTGCTTCAGCTTTACTGTCGCGAACAGCAAGATCAAAAGTTACTGGATAAACATGATTTAGATAGTGACTTGGGCGAGAGTGCTGATTATTTAAAGTGGTGCGAGAGCAAAAGAAACTTTGTTGAAGAGGATGTCTTAGGGCGTACTTGGGTAAAAAGTTGCCCTGCAGGGTACATTACTGAGGTTCACTTTCATTCGGATGGCACTCTAACCGAGTACCGTTTGTTTGATCGGTTTGAAACTCAAGGTCATTGGTTATTGAAAAGTGGGTTGCTGCAAGTTGAAATCAGTAAAGGTGACAATCTTTACCAGTTCGATGTGGTTGCGTGTAAAGACTTAAATATCCACTCAGCGGTGGAATACAAAAACCAAGAGCTTCACTCTTATCTTAAGCTTGTTCAGGTGGAAGCTCGTTAACTTTGTTTCGATGAATTCAGCTCTAGAAGCAAAAAGCTAACGTCAAACGTTAGCTTTTTTCATTTCTATTCGACCCATAATTAGCGACTTAGGCTTGGTAGCTATTATGCGTGCTTCGTAGGTCTTATACGCGATGATTTTCAATTTTCTTGTGCAGTTCTGAATCTATATCTTCACTAGAGCAAACCGTTAGTAGGTCTTCGACAAAGTACTTGAGAGCGCGAGCTTCGATGTGTCGAATGCCTTGTTGCTGCTCTTCTGTAAGGTAGCCGTAGATAGTTGCTGCTCCGAAGTCACCAAAGATCATCTGACCTTGTTCATTGACTAGGGTGTTATGCGCATACAAATCACCGTGACAAACCTTGTTGTCATGCAGGTGATTAAATACATCGATCATCTGAGTCACGATGTTGTCGATTTGCGAGATCGGAAGTTCGAAACCTTCAGGGAAAGTATCACGCGTGCAAGTCTCGAGTGTCGGTGGCAAGCCTAGATTGTAGTAGCTGCTTGGGATAAGCTCCATCACCAACGCAAGGTAGTCTTGCTCGTCCACTTGGGCGATAGACTTCACTAGGTTGCTATGGTGACCAGCTTGAAGACATGCTTCCAGTTCATCATGTGGGTAACCGTCGCTTGTCACTTCGCCTTTGAATACTTTAACCGCCACTTCCTGAGGGAAATCAAAATCACTGTTTAACCAATTAGCATGTGAGATCACGCCAGATGCACCTTGGCCAAGTACTTGATTCAATGAGTAACATTGAGAACTTACCGCAGGCACGCTATCTAAGCTGCTAGGGTGTTTGCAAAACGGGTTACCCGCAAACGCTAGCCAAGCCAGTTTTGGTAGCTTGATAAGGAACTCTGGGAATTCAGTCAGTTGGTTTGCAGACAAGCGAACCAGTTCCAGGTTAGATAGTTTTTCCATACTCTCAGGTAAAGTACGAAGCTGGTTGCCTGCAAGTGCCAGTTTTTGCAATCTTGGTCTTTCACCTAGTGAGTTCGGCAGAACTTCGATAGCGTTGTCGGTCAGGATCAACCAGCGTAATTGAGGTGGTAGAGATACCTCGCTTACGGTTTTAATTTGGTTAGTCTTGAAACCGATCATTTCAAGCTTAGGAAGTGACCCAAGAACATCAGGAAGGTGCGTGAACAGGTTGTTCGACGCAAAGATAATACGCAGGTGAGTAAGCTGTGATAACTCTTCAGGTAAGTCTGATAGCTGGTTTCCCGAAAGATCCAGAATCTCTAGTGAATCGGCAAGATCCAAGATTTCTAATGGGAACTCAGTGAGACCTTCTGATAATTTTAAGCGCTTAATACCTTTAAGTTGCCCTGATTTTAATTGTTCTAGAGTATGCAAACCTTAGCCTTATGAATAGATGTTCGAGGCGCGTAGTTTACTTGTCTCAATCGAGAAAGGCGAGTATCCGCAACAATACTCGCCTATCTAAACTCAATGGTCGTTGATATCAAGGTTAAAGCTGAATACGATTTTGGCTAACGCCGACCTCCTTAACAAAATCCAAGTCATGACTGACTAAGATAAAAGCGCCTCGGTATTCACGCAAAGCTGACGCTAATATTTGCTTTGAATCGATATCTAAATGGTTGTCTGGCTCATCAAGCAGCAGTAATGGGGAGTCTTGCTTATGGCTGACAATCAACATCGCTAGCTTCATTTTCTCTCCACCACTTAAGTGAGCGACTTTGCGGTATACGGAATCACGCCTAAAGCCTATACCTGCCAACAATGTCCGAGCATCACTCTCTGTAAGCCCGTCACTATGCGTCATGAGGCTGTCGAACATGGTGTTATGGGCATCCAATAAACCAAAGTGTTGATCAAGGTATACCGTAGATCCAAAGCGTTTGATGGTACCAGTGTAGTTCGAGTGCTCGTTGTGAATTGCTTTCAACAGTGTCGACTTACCACAACCGTTTACACCGCTTAGATAACACCGTTCACCTTGTGACAGAGAAAAGTTGATAGCAGTACCAGACCCAAACTCAAGTCGGCAATCTTCAACAGTTAATAGCGCGTTCTTTTTCTTGCGATTACTCTGTTGTAGATACAAGGCCTGTGGTTTCAGTTGCTCTTTTTGTTCTTTTAGAGATTGAAGCTTATCTTGATTTTGCTCCTTTAAGTTATGTTGACTAGTGGCTGATGCTGCTTGTGTTCGTCCGGCTTTGTCTTTCATTGCATCCAGTAAAATCTTGGGCTGACTGCCTGATTTTCGCAGTCGGTTTCCTTGCGCCTCTCGCTGTTGTGCTTTTTCTTTGTTGGCTTGAGCTTGGCGTTCAAGTCGTCTCTTTTCAGATTGGTGATGCGCAATCTGCTTGTCTAATACTTCACTTTGGCTCGACATTTGTTTGAAGTAATCATCGTAGTTTCCTTTGTAGAAACGTAACCCCAAACTGTTGAGATGGTAGATCCCTTCCATGTGCCTCAACAGGCTTCGATCATGGCTAACCATCAGTATTTTGCCTTCAAATTGTTGGCACTGTTCTATTAACCAGCTACGCCCGTCACTGTCTAAATGATTCGACGGTTCATCTAGAATCAGTATGTTGTGTTCTGACGTAAACAGTTGATGAAATTGTAAAAGGGCAAGCTGCCCACCGCTTAATGTGTTGCATGGCGTGGCCAACTCGCTGGTTATTTTCAGACTGGTCAACAGCTTCTGAGTGTTTTCTTGCAAATCCCAATCGTCACCAACGATATTGAAGTGTTCAAGCTCGCAGCTGCCTTGTTCGATAGCTCGCAAGGCATTGAGTTTCTCCGTGATACCTAAGAAATCAGCAATACTGATCGTGCTATCCAAAAGTACTGAAGGCAATTGTGAGTAGAAACCAATCGAGCCTTGTCTAGACACATTCCCAGATGTCGGCTGCACCTGCCCAGTGAGTAATGAAAGTAGTAACGATTTTCCGGCTCCGTTTCTTCCAACTAAGCCAGTCAGTCGCGAGTTCAAATTGAAGGTGATGTCTTTAAATAGCCACTCTCCAGTATCGATCTGGAATGAGAGATTATTGGCTAAAATAATAGGCATAAAAATACCTCCCTTTACGTGTAAACGAGTAAAAGGGGCGAGGCGCTTTTCTGTGCAAGATCCAGCTGGATACTAAAACAGATCGCCATAGACGTTACTTAGGTAGATGACCGATGAAAGAGAGAAAGCGGTATTGAGATGGTTTCTGTCTTTTAGGTGCGCTCTGGAAGATGCAGGCCGTTAATCGGCGGATCTTTAAGAGCTTAATATTAATATGTCGCGAAAATAGATGACGAAGTAACGCCCACTAACCCCGAGTGTCCAAATGATTTTTTAAAAAATAAATCGGATGTCAGGATGTTAGTACTTCATTATGGCGTTATTCTCTTTTGAAATGATGGTGGAATGGTACTGAATGCGGGCTTAAAAAGTCAACAGGGTAAAGTGATTAAAATGTACCCAAATAATAAAAGCGCCGATGAGACGCTTTTATTGATTCGATGAAACCTGACGCTACTTAATGGCAGGGTATTTAGCTTATAGCCCGCTGATAGTCTAGCTAACAGGACGGCTGCGCTTGACCACCAATGGCACGCCAGCACATATCAAAACTGTCGTTGATATACTTTTCTGACTGCTCTGGCTGCGGCTCTTGCTGATCAACAAGCCAGTTCGCACAGATCAAAAAGTGGCTATGGATGAAGTGTCTAACGAGATTAATGTCTAGCACCATCAATTCTTCGGCTTGCTGTCCTTTCAAAATGATGTCATCGAGTGACGCAAACATCTGCGAAACAATGACTTCACGAGTTTGAGTCGTTGGGTCAAAGTGCACATTGGTGAAGAATTTCATGGCGACTGGGTTTTCTAACGCCCACTCAATTCCGGTCATCCACATGAATTTAAAGGCTTGATAGCGATTTTGTTCAGCGATGTCTGTGTGCTGAGCCAGAGTAGAAAATAGCTCTACTTTCAATTCACGAAATAGCTCTTCAATCAGTAGAGATTTGTTCTCAAAGTGATGAAACAGTGTCGCTTTTGCTACACCGGCGGTCTTCGCTATTTGCCCAGTAGATGTGCCCTCTAACCCTTGTTGAGAGAAGAGCAGGAGCGCAGCATCTAGGATTTTTTGCCTTTTTGTAATCATCGATTCAGTACTTTGAACATCATTTTTTTGATTGGGTTGTTGTATGGAGGGTGCATCAACTTAGTGAAGTTGATCTTGCCTCGAGTCAACACGGTTTTTGCATGGCTAAAGGTCTTGAAGCCTTCAATGCCGTGGTAGTGTCCCATGCCTGAAGGGCCAATACCACCGAATGGCGCGTCTTCCGCTGCCACATGCACCAAAGAGTCGTTAATACAAACGCCGCCTGAGTGAGTGTCTGATAGGAATCGGTCTTGGGTTTTCTTGTCGTGACTCATTAGGTACAGCGCAAGTGGACGTTCTCTTGTGGTGATGTAGCTTATCGCTTCTTCAATTGAATCATAAGGCACGATAGGTAGCACAGGACCAAACAGCTCTTCTTGCATTGCCAGCATGTCATCATTCACTTTGGTGAGAAGGTGCGGCGTCATTCTGTGGTTCACGTCGTCTTGTGCCTGCTCGGTAACGGTGTGTATCACAGCACCTTTTGACTTCGCATCTTCGACCACACCTTTTAATCGATTGTACTGGCGCATGTTAACCACTGAGGTTAAGTCTTTGCTCTCAATTCCCGCTTTATAGAGCTTCTTGAAGTAGCGCTTGTAAGCGGTGATAAATGCATCAACTTTCTCTCGTGGCAGCAAGATGTAATCTGGTGCGACACAGATTTGACCTGCGTTTAGGCTCTTGGCAAATAGGATACGTTCAACCGCATCAGCAACATCGAAATCTGGTGCGATGATGGTTGGAGACTTTCCACCTAGTTCTAGTGTCACTGGCGTTAAGTTAGCAGCTGCGGCTTTCATTACGTGCTTACCAACAGAGGTTGAACCTGTGAATAGGATATGGTCAAACGGCAGCTGGCTAAACTTAGCAGAAACGTCGGCTTCACCTTCAATGATCGCCACTTGTTCTTCACTAAAACCTTCGGCCAACATCGCTTTTAAAACACGGTTAGTTGCAGGAGTAAACTCAGACATTTTGAGCATTGCTGTGTTACCTGCTGCCAATGCTGTGATGAGAGGCCCCAAAGAGAGCATAACTGGGAAGTTCCAAGGCACGATGATGCCAACCACACCGACCGGTTGATAATGCACAGTAATCTTGGCTGGTGTTAGCATTAAGCCGGCTTTACGACGTGAAGGCTTCAGCCACTTCTTAAGATTTTTATCACTGTAATTGATTTGGTGTAGGGAAGGGGTGATGTCAGCAATTAAGCTGTCGTGCTTTGCTCGATGGCCATAATCTTCAGATACCGCTTCAATTAACTGCTCTTGATAACGCATTAATAGTTTTTTCAAGACTGAGAGATCATTTCTTCTCTGCTCAAGTGTTGGATTAACGTTGTTGCGGTAGTGATCTTGTTGTCGGTTGAATATTTGATCCATGTCGTTGGTGCTCGACGTGTTTGGTTCAAGGTCTAGATTATGGCTCATAGTATCCCCTAAATTCGAAGGCTGACCGATTGGTTGGTCAGTTAAAATTACAAGAAGTTATGGTCGAATACAAGATATGGACGAAAAAAGTTTATTTTTTGTGCAATGAACTGGCAATTTAGTTAAGTGGACCCAACAACGGAAAGGTTGGTCTTGAGGAATAAATGATAGGTTTGCGAGAAGTGATCGTGTGCCTTTGGTGTAGTTAAAGGCACACGCGATGTGCTTACGGGTTAGGCTGAGATTTTCTCGCAACGCATAAAGATGAAGTTAACGTTTTTCGATAGGCGCTCGTATGTTTCTTCAGAGATGGCTTTGGCTTTCTCGTCGATTGTGCCTTCCGTGATTTGTGAAATCAGCAAGCCAGATTGGCTGACTGCTTGACAAAGTTCGGTTAATGAACGGCGGTAGAAGCTTACCTGAACGGGTGTTCCAACCGTGTTCCACTCTTCTTGAATGAATTCGCGTTCAAAGTAGTTACCTGAAAGGGTGCATTCAAAATCCGCAAAAGGGTGGTGAGTGGAAAACACGATGTAGCCGCCCGGTTTCAAAACGCGATACACGCCATCAAAGACAGGCTTTAGATCTTCAATGTAATGCAGCACCAATGGGCACACGATGACATCAGCGCTGTTATCAGCTTCCTTGGGTAAACCAAGAGCAGCATCTTGCGCGTATGCTGTTACATTTGGGATTTGTTTTCCGTTCACTAGTTTAACCATATCTTGGGATAGGTCGGTACAGGTGACTTTGTTGGCACCTTGGTCGATAAACCACTGTGCGTATATACCTGAACCGCAACCAAGGTCGACAATATCGAGCCCTTTAACATCGTCTAGTAAGGCTATGGTTGATGGGCGTTCTAATAGGGCATTATAAATATTATCGCGAGCAGCAGAGTCGTATTGCTTTGCGTAGGTGGTGTAAATTTCGGACATGATTTAACACTCATCAATAGGTATGGAGGAACAGGATACTGACTATCTTGGTGATAGTGAGACTTGTGATAGTGAAGTGCCGATATTTGTCACAACCCTGACTTAACATCACCAAATTAGCTAAGAATTTTAGGCGTCGTTGCTATTTTATTCCCCTAATTTTTTGATAGAAATTGCTTTAGATTTAATGCGCTTCAGCCTGTTTTTTACCCTAAAACCTTGTAATTCCTTACCTGTCACTTTAACTCATACTGTCGATAAAAAAATGTAATCGTAACCACAAATATCAATGGTTGGACTCGCTCCTAATAATATCGGTTAATGCAGCCAACAAATCGTTTTTGAACGCTTTTTGTTGGGTTATACCTCGCTATTCCAAAGAGGTATCTTCTGTCGATGGCCCTATAGTGTGAGGTCTCTAGAATTGGAAAATTCGGTTAATTTGGAACGCATCCGTGCTGAGTATAATGTAAAGCACTGGAGCCAAGGTTTTTATGGCATTGATGATAACGGTGAAGTGTATGTATCACCGAGCGAAACGGATCATCAAGTCCCACTAAGTAAGATCGTAAAGCAGTTAGAGCAAAGAAACATTGGTTTACCTGCTCTTGTGCGTTTTCCTCAAATCGTGCACCAGCGTGTGCACAATATCTGTAACGCATTTAACCAAGCGATCGAAGAATATCAGTACGACAACCGTTACCTACTTGTTTATCCGATTAAAGTTAACCAGCAAAAAGAAGTGGTTGATGAGATCTTAGCGAGCCAAGCTCAACTAGAGCAAAAGCAGCTAGGGCTAGAGGCGGGCAGCAAGCCTGAGCTATTAGCGGTGTTGGCGTTGGCTCAAAAAGCGAGCTCTGTGATCGTCTGTAACGGTTACAAAGACAGAGAATACATTCGCCTTGCACTGATTGGTGAGAAGCTAGGGCACAAAGTTTTTATCGTTCTAGAGAAACTGTCTGAGCTTGATCTTGTTCTTTCTGAAGCGAAAGCACTGGGTGTGAAACCTCGTTTGGGTTTGCGTATCCGTCTTGCTTCTCAAGGCGCGGGTAAATGGCAAGCAAGTGGTGGTGAGAAGTCGAAGTTTGGCTTGTCTGCATCACAAGTGCTTACCGTTATCGAACGCTTGAAAGCAGAAGACCAACTGGATGTTCTTGAACTTGTGCACTTCCACCTTGGTTCGCAAATGGCGAACATTCGTGATGTGCGTAATGGTGTGAGTGAAGCGGCTCGCTTCTACTGTGAACTGCGTGATATTGGCGCTCAACTGAAGTTCTTAGATGTTGGTGGCGGCTTGGCAGTCGATTACGACGGCACTCGCAGCCAATCTTCAAACTCAATGAACTACGGCTTGCTTGAGTACGCTCGTAACATCGTGATGACAGTTGGGGACATTTGTAAGCTCTACAACCAGCCACAACCTGTGATCATTTCGGAGTCTGGTCGCTCATTGACAGCGCACCATGCTGTACTGATCACCAACGTGATTGGTACTGAAAGCTACTCGCCGGAAGACATGGCAGCACCCGAAGCAGACGCTCCAATGTTGCTAAACAACATGTGGAAGAACTTCTTAGAGCTCGATGCTGGTAATGATGACCGTGCGTTGATTGAGATCTACAACGACACTCAGAGCGATATTGCCGAAGCGCACAACCAATTTGCGACTGGTATGCTGAACCTTCAGCACCGTGCTTGGGCTGAGCAGATGTCTTTGCGTATCAACTACGAACTTAGCACTCGCATGAGCACTAAGAACCGTTACCACCGTCCGATCTTGGATGAGTTGAGCGAACGTTTAGCGGACAAGTTCTTCGTGAACTTCTCACTATTCCAGTCATTGCCAGACGCTTGGGGGATTGATCAGGTGTTCCCTGTATTGCCATTGAGTGGTTTAGACAATGCGGATGAGCGTCGTGCTGTGGTGCTGGATATCACTTGTGACTCTGACGGTACGATTGACCAGTATGTTGATGGTCAAGGCATTGAAACAACATTGCCAGTGCCAGCGTGGAACCCAGATGAACCATACCTAATGGGCTTCTTCCTAGTAGGCGCGTACCAAGAAATCTTGGGCGATATGCATAACCTATTTGGTGATACGCACAGTGTTGTGGTGAATGTTGATGAGAGCGGAGACGCGAACATTGACTACATCAACGAAGGCGACACAGTAGAAGACATGATGCGTTACGTTCACATTGATATGGACCTAATTCGTCAGAACTACAAAGAATTGGTAACGGCTAAAGTACCAGCGCAAGAGCAGCAAAGCGTACTTGAAGAGTTAGAGCAAGGCTTGATGGGTTACACCTATCTTGAGGATTTTTAATGAACGATTTATTTACGAAACCAGATTACTCGCTGTACTCCAATGCGATGACATTTATGCGTCGACCATTAGTTCAAAACCCAATCGACAATGACGCTGATGTGGTTGTATTGGGTGCGCCGCTAGATATGGCGACATCTGGTCGCCCGGGCGCTCGCATGGGACCAGATGCAATACGTCGTGCATCGGTAAACTTGGCGTGGGAAGGCAAAAAATTCCCGTGGGACTTCAATATATTTGAACATACCTCAGTGATTGATGCTGGCGACCTTGTGTTTGATTGCGGTGACGCAGAAGACCTAACTCAGCGTTTGGAAGCAGCAGCTGATGCGATTCTAAATAGTGGTAAAACTCTGTTAGGTTTAGGTGGTGATCACTTCATTACACTGCCTTTGCTAAGAGCATATGGCAAGAAGTACGGTGAAATGGCTTTGATTCACTTCGACGCGCACACTGACACTTACAGTCAGGGCAGTCGTTACGATCACGGCACCATGTTTTATCATGCGCCAAATGAAGGTTTAATCTCACCTGAACATTCAGTGCAAATTGGTATTCGTACAGAGTATCAGCAAGAAGGCCATGGCTTTAACGTTATTAACGCGATGCAAGCGAATGACATGAGTGTGGACGAGATCATTGCTCGTGTGAAAGGTATTGTTGGTGATAAGCCAGTTTACCTAACGTTTGATATCGACTGTCTGGATCCTGCTTTCGCTCCGGGTACAGGTACACCAGTATGCGGCGGTTTGAATTCAGACAAAGTGCTGAAAATCATCCGTGGTCTACAAGGCATCAACATGGTTGGTATGGACGTTGTAGAAGTTTCTCCAGCGTATGACCAAAGTGAGATTACAGCATTGGCTGGTGCGACGATTGCGCTTGAGCTGCTTTATGTTTGGACGGCAAATCGCCTTTCTAAATCATAAACTCTCATTGTTAACAGCGTAGCGTTATATACTGATTTTAAAGCCCACTAAGGTTCAACTTAGTGGGCTTTTTTGGATACCTCGAAATATCTATTTGTAACTTCAACTCATTCTTCCTACATGCCCACTCAATATTCTAATACTTGTATATGTAATTGACGCCATATACGGTGTTTAAGCTGTTTCTTATCAGCTTTGTGCTGAACCTTGTCTCAAATATGGGATTTAGTTCTTCTTTGGGGTTTAGGTATATCTCGACTTTATTAATTACCTATAAATCCTAATGATTTATCAACTTTATTACTGTATATATTTATAAAAATTTGAGGTGTAATTAAGTTGTGCGTTTTATTGCATACTAATCAACACCCTATAAACTTTTGCTTAGTCCATGAACAAACTGAAGTGAATGCTTAGATTTGTGAAAAGAAGCCACTTCGCACAGACATGACATTTTGGATAAGGAAGACTAGGCTTAAGGTTAAGTAAACTATAAAAAAACAGGCGAAACGGAACAGACTCATCACATACATCAGCTTATGTAATTGATTGTTAATGAAGAGAATAAGTTCTGAATATAAATTAAGCCTGAAGCCGTTATTACTATCATTTTCACGATGTTGAGCAATACAGCATTTTGTGACCACGGGGGATATATGGGTATTGAAGTTTCGCGCCAAGCTGCAGTTGTTGAGGCAGTGAGTGGAGAAGTCATCGTAGTTAAGTCTGACGGAAGCGCACGAAAAATTTCAGCTGGTGATATTATTCGTGAAAACGAGATTGTTATCACTGCCAACCAAGCAGAGCTTGTATTAGGCACCCAAAACGGTGTTACTGAGGTAGGCAGCAATTGTGTTGGCTGTGTTGACCAAGATTTAGCGTGGGCTGATGTTCCGCTCGCTGGAGAAGTTAATTTTGACTTACAGCAAGCCGATACAGGAGATTTTGATGATGAATTTGCTGCTATCCAAGAAGCCATTTTAGGTGGTGCCGATCCGACTCAAATCTTAGAGGCGACGGCCGCTGGTGGCGGACAAGGTTCTGCAAACGCTGGCTTTGTGACGATAGACTATAACTACACAGAAACTCACCCATCGACATTCTTTGAAACCGCTGGCCTAGAGCAACAAACCGTAGATGAAGATAGAGAAGAGTTCAGATCGATCACTCGTTCATCTGGCGGCCAGTCAATCAGCGAGTCACTTACTGAAGGCTCGATATCTGATATTACCTATACCCAATCTATTACAACTACCGAAACGATAATTGCGGGTAGTTTAGCGCTTGACCCAGATTCTTTTGCTCCTGAAACACTCTCTCTCGCCTCGCTCCTTAGTGAACTCAATAGCGACATTACCTCTAGTGGCCAACCGGTTACCTTTACGTATGATTCAGCCTCCAATTCGATTATTGGTGTTCAAGGCACAGATGAGGTGCTGCGCATTGATATTGATACGGTGAGTGTTGGAAATGACATTGCATTATCGCTGACCACAACCGTTTCTCAATCGATAGATCATGTTCCGTCAATTGGTGGCGGACAAGTTTCCTTTACGGGCGACCAAATCAACATCGCCTTTGACATACAAGGCCAAGACACCGCAGGTAATCAGCTCGTAACACCAATTAATGCGCAAGTAACAGTCCTTGATGGGGTAGATCCGTCTGCCGAAAGCGTGTCTATCGATAATGTTGAAACAAGCAGTGCTGCAATTGCAGGCACGTTTTCAAATATTGGTAGTGATAACTTACAGTCAGCTGTTTTTGACTCAAGCGTACTTGCTCAGTTTGATGGTGTGCTCAGTGATAATCAGGCGACCGTTGCATCCTTGTCTGCTGATGGAAGTACCATCACACTGTCAATCCAAGGTGGCAGCGACGTTATTTTAACCGTTAGCTTAGATACCGACGGTACCTATCGATTTGAGCAGTTGAGACCGATTGAGCAAGTTGGTACTGATTCGCTTTCTTTCTCTTTGCCAATCACGGTTACCGATTTTGACCAAGATGTCGTAACCAATACCATCAACCTCGCTATTTCTGATGGCGATAAACCAGTCATTACCAATGTCGACAGTATTGATGTTGATGAAGCTGGCATTGTTGGCGGTTCTCAAGAGGGGACGGCAACCGTATCAGGAAGTGGCAGTGTCACTTCAGAAATTTTTGATAGTGACATTATCGATCATCATGAACTTGAAGCTGCAGAGTTTAATACCGCTGGCACACTGATATCTAACGGTGAGGTTGTGTTACTCGAACTGGTTGATGAAACCAATGGTGTGCGAACTTACGAAGGTTATGTTGAGGTTAATGGCGCTAGAATTACGGTTTTTGATGTTAAAGTTGATAGTCCGTCATTGGGGAACTATGAATTTACTCTGTACGAATCGCTTTCACACCAAGGTGCTGAAGACACGCTGTTAACCTTTGCTCTACCTATTTATGCCGTTGATGCCGATGGAGACCGTTCTGCACTATCTGGCGGTTCAAGTACATCACAAGCCGCTGAGATTCTCATCAATGTCACAGATGATGCACCAGTAATGAGTGCGCCAACGGGTGAAAGGGTTGTCGATGAAGACGATCTTTCAGGCATAGGTTCGGATCAATCTGAAGACACTATCATCAATGGATTGTTCGCCGTCGATGAAGGTGCCGATGGTGTTATTAAGTATGAATTGGTTGATGAAAATTTAGCGATTGCAGGCTTAACCTCCGATGGAGAAAGCTTAGAGTGGCTGCCTGTTTCACAAAGTGGCACAACCTTCACTTATGTTGCACAAACGGTAACCAGTAATCAGCCTGTGTTTGAAATTATTTTTGATACTTCAGATAACAGCTATCAATTCGAACTGTTTAAACCACTTAAGCACTCTGATGGCGCTGGTGAAAACACGATTGACCTTAACTTCTCTGTTGTGGCTGAAGATTCCGACCAAGATAAATCGAATGCAGTCGATCTGAAGATTACGGTGACGGATGATGTGCCAACCATCACTGATACGACTGTTGCGAGTACGTTTGTCGTTGATGAAGATGATTTAGGCTCTGTTATCACTCAGGCGACAGGCTCGTTTGTTACCACAGAAGGGGCAGACCAAGCTGAGGTTTACGAACTACGCAATATCTCAACGCTGGAAGCGACGCTATCGTCGGGCAATGAAGGTATTAAGATCACTGAAAGCACTGGAGCTGCTGACACGACCACCTACCAAGGGGCAACTGACCCAGGTGGAACACCAATTTTTACACTAGTGTTGGCTGATGACGGCTCTTATACGTTTACTTTGCTCGGGCCTCTCAATCACGCTACGACACCGAATAATCTAGACACATTGACCATACCGTTTGATGTTGTGGCCGTTGATGGTGATGGTGATGATTCTAACCAATATGTATTGCCAATCGAGGTGCTCGATGGTGCGCCAGTCATGACGGCGCCGACTGGTGAGACCGTTGTCGATGAAGACGATCTTACTGGTATTGGTTCGGATCAATCTGAAGATTCCATGATTAATGGGTTATTCACGATTGATGAAGGTGCCGATGGTGTTATTAAGTATGAATTGGTTGATGAAAATTTAGCGATTGCAGGCTTAACTTCAGATGGAGAAAGCTTAGAGTGGCTGCCTGTTTCACAAAACGGCACAACATTTACTTACGTTGCTCAAACAGCAACGAGTAATGAAGCAGTGTTCGAGATTATTTTCGACACCTCGGATAACAGCTATCAATTCGAATTGTTTAAACCGCTTAAGCACCCAGATGGTGCGGGTGAAAACGCGATTGACCTTAACTTCTCTGTTGTGGCTGAAGATTTCGACCAAGATAAATCGAATGCGATCGCTCTGAAGATCACAGTGACGGATGATGTGCCAACCATCACTGATACGAGTGTTGGGAGTACGTTTGTCGTTGATGAAGGCGATTTAGGCTCTGTTATCGCTCAGGCGACAGGCTCGTTTGTTACCACAGAAGGGGCAGACCAAGCAGAGGTTTACGAGCTTCGTAATATCTCAACGTTGGAAGCAACGTTATCGTCGGGCAGTGAAGGTATTAAGATCACTGAGATCACAGGCGCAGCTAACACGACTACCTACCAAGGGGCAACTGATCCTGGCGGAACGCCAATTTTCACATTGGTGTTGACTGATGATGGTGCTTATACGTTCACTTTGCTTGGCCCTCTCAATCACGCTACGACACCGAGTAACCTCGATACATTAACCATCCCGTTTGATGTTGTCGCAGTTGATGGTGATGGCGATGATTCTAACCAATATGTATTACCAATCGAGGTGCTCGATGATGCGCCAACTATCACTGATACGACTGTTGGGAGTACATTTGTTGTTGATGAAGATGATCTTGGATCTATGGTGTCTCAAGCAACAGGTTCATTTGTTACGACAGAAGGTGCTGACCTAGTAGAAGTTTACGAACTGCGTAATGTGTCAGCTCTTGAAGCGACATTGACCTCTGGAACGGAAGCGATTTCGATTACAGAAATCACAGGGGCGGCTAACACAACGACCTATCAAGGTACGACGACAAGCGGGACTCCTATCTTCACGCTCGCGCTAGCGAATGATGGCTCTTATACGTTTACGTTGTTAGGTCCGCTGAATCATCCAACAAGTCCGAATTCCAATACTTTAACGATTCCATTCGATGTCGTTGCAGTTGATGGTGACGGTGATGATTCTAATCAGTATATGTTACCAATCGAAGTGCTCGATGATGTGCCTGTGATGAGTGCGCCAACGGGTGAGACGGTTGTTGATGAAGATGATCTTGCTGGCATTGGTTCAGATCAATCTGAAGATGCCGTCATTAATGGATTATTCACGATTGATCAAGGTGCTGATGGTGTTATTAAGTACGAATTGGTTGATGAAAATTTAGTGATTGCAGGCTTAACCTCCGATGGAGAAAGCTTAGAGTGGCTGCCTGTTTCACAAAGTGGCACAACCTTCACTTATGTCGCACAGACGGTAACCAGTAATCAGCCTGTGTTTGAAATTATTTTCGATACCTCGGATAACAGCTATCAATTCGAATTGCTTAAACCACTTAAGCACCCTGATGCCGTGGGTGAAAATGCGATTGACCTTAACTTCTCTGTCGTGGCTGAAGATTTCGATCAAGATAAATCGAATGCGATCGCTCTGAAGATCACAGTGACGGATGATGTGCCAGCCATTACTGATATGACTGGTACGAGTACGTTTGTCGTTGATGAAGATGATCTTGGATCTCTAGTGTCTCAAGCAACAGGTGCATTTGTTACGACAGAAGGTGCTGATCAAGTAGAGGTTTACGAACTGCGTAATATCTCAACGTTGGAAGCGACGCTATCGTCGGGCAATGAAGGCATTAAGATCACCGAAATTACTGGTGCTGCTAACACGACCACCTACCAAGGGGCAACTGACCCAGGTGGAACACCAATTTTTACATTAGTGTTGACTAATGATGGTGCCTACACCTTTACCTTGCTTGGCCCTCTCAATCACGCTACGACACCGAACAACCTCGATACACTAACCATCCCGTTTGATGTTGTGGCCGTTGATGGTGATGGCGATGATTCTAACCAATACGTATTGCCAATCGAAGTGCTCGATGGTGTACCGGTTATGACAGCTCCTACTGGTGAAACCGTTGTCGATGAAGACGATCTTAGTGGCGTTGGTTCTGATCAATCTGAAGATACCATTATTAATGGGCTATTCACGATTGATGAAGGTGCCGATGGCGTTGTTAAGTATGAATTGGTTGATGAAAATTTAGTGATTGCAGGCTTAACCTCCGATGGAGAAAGCTTAGAGTGGCTGCCTGTTTCACAAAACGGCACAACATTTACTTATGTTGCTCAAACAGCAACGAGTAATGAAGCAGTGTTCGAGGTTATTTTCGATACCTCAGATAACAGCTATCGATTCGAATTGTTTAAACCACTTAAGCACCCTAATGGCGCGGGTGAAAATGCGATTGACCTTAACTTCTCTGTTGTGGCAGAAGATTTTGACCAAGATAAATCGAATGCGATCGCTCTGAAGATTACAGTGACGGATGATGTGCCAACGATCACTGATACGACTGTTGCGAGTACGTTTGTCGTTGATGAAGATGATTTAGGCACTCTGGCACAAGCGACGGGGTCGTTTGTTACCACAGAAGGTGCAGACCAAGTTGAGGTTTACGAACTGCGTAATATCTCAACGCTGGAAGCAACGTTATCGTCGGGCAATGAAGGTATTAAGATCACTGAGATCACTGGAGCTGCTAACACGACCACCTACCAAGGGGCAACTGACTCAGGTGGAACACCAATTTTTACATTAGTGTTGACTAATGATGGTGCCTACACCTTTACCTTGCTTGGCCCTCTCAATCACGCTACGACACCGAACAACCTCGATACATTAACTATCCCGTTTGATGTTGTCGCCGTTGATGGTGATGGTGATGATTCTAACCAATATGTATTACCAATCGAGGTGCTCGATGATGCGCCAACTATCACAGATACGACTATTGGGAGTACATTTGAGGTTGATGAAGATGTTCTTGGGTCTGGAGGGGCTCAAGCAACAGGTGGATTTGTTACGACCGAAGGTGCTGACCTAGTAGAGGTTTACGAACTGCGTAATATCCCAACGTTGGAAACTACGCTATCGTCAGGTGGTGAAGCAATCTCGATAACTGAGGTTACGGGGGCGGCTAATACAACCACCTATCAAGGCACAACCGCAAGCGGAACGCCTATTTTTACACTTGCACTGGGTAATGACGGAGCGTATTCATTTACCTTGCTTGGCCCTCTTGATCATGAGCCCAGCTCAGAGGCGAGAAATAAGCTGTCTATCTCCTTTGATGTAGTGGCGGTAGACAGTGATGGCGATGATTCAAATCAGTATCAATTACCAATTGAAGTCATTGACGATATACCTGTAATGACTGCTCCGACTGGTGAAACGGTTGTCGATGAAGACGATCTGATTGGTATTGGTTCGGATCGTTCTGAAGACACCATCATCAATGGACTATTCACCGTAGATGAAGGTGCCGATGGCGTTGTGAAGTATGAACTGGTTGATGAAGATTTGGTTCTAACTGGCTTAACCTCCGATGGAGAAAGCTTAGAATGGTTACCTGTGTCTGTATCTGGCAGTACGTTTACTTACGTTGCTCAGACAGACACAGGTCAAGTGCCTGTTTTCGAGATTATTTTTGATACGTCAAACAACAGCTATCAGTTTGAACTGTTTAAACCTCTAAAACACCCTGATGGGGCCGATGAAAACAACATCGAACTTGATTTTTCAATCATTGCTGAAGATTTTGACCAAGACCAATCAAACGCAATCGATCTGAAAATCACAGTAACCGATGATGTTCCGTTAGTGACAACTCAGTCTATCGCTCGTATTGAAGGTCAGAATTACAATGGTTCTAAAGTCGATATGTTTGCCAATGCTACGGATGTGGGGGCTGATGGCGCGGTACTAAGTCGAATTGAAGGTATCTCAAGTAACGGGGCTGATATTGTTTTTCAACGAGGTAACAATACTGGCTTTAGCGATGGCTTGAATGTTCAAAGTGGACGTCGAACTATCCGTGTTTATGAGCAGACCGATGATGGCAATGGTGGCACTCAGGAAAGGCAGCTGGGTACTTTGCGTATCAACTCAAATGGCGAAATAGAATTTAGAGCTACCAATTATCTCGATCATGATGGAGACACCATCGACTTCTCGATCAATGTGATTGCGACAGACGGTGACTTAGATACGTCATCGACGCCTTTGAACATCACGATTACGGACGAAGAGTCTTCAGCAGTATCGCTCAGGGTGACTACGTTTGAGGATGCGGGTAGAGACTCGACAATCGCTTATGCAACGGGTGATGCCCCAAGCCTAGAGAATATTCAAGATAATCAAAGTGGATTGCCTGATGCACCAGCACAAATTGCGCTGCAGGTTAACCTGAAGGACCAAGATAACAGCGAGTCTATCGGCCAGTTGACGATTCAAAGTGGTAATCACAGAGGGACGTTCTATTACTTTGATGGCGTGGAATATCACAAGTTAGTCGCTGAGCCAAACGGTGATATCTTGTTTGGTCCACCCCAAATGCAGCAGAGCTTTGCTCCAAGCGTAAACCAACCACTAGACACTATTGCGACGATCGACAACTTGTTCTTTGTTCCAGACCAAAATTACGGTTCAAATAACAATGGTGTGCGAATCAACTACGAGCTCGAAATTGATAATAATGGTTCGTTAGACCACACCGTAAACTCAAACTTCAGAATTGAAATTGAAGCGGTAGCGGATATTGCGACTTGGGATGATGCGAATAGTACGTATCAATATCAAGTGAATGAAGATGAAGACAATGTGACGCTACAGCTGAACGCAGAGTCTCAAGATAACAGCCGTACCGAGACCATTACCTATGAGCTTGAAGCGATTCAAGGGGATGGGAAGTTTGAGCTGTTGGATCAAAATGGCAATGTGTTAGCGCCGGTCAATGGTGTCTACACGATTGCTGCAGCAGATATCAATAGCACAGTAGTGAACCCAATCGATAACTTCTCTGGGCAGATAGAGTTTAAAGCAACGGCAATCACCGAGGAGACACGCAATCCATACGATGATTCAGCCAACGGTGGGGTAGACAAAACCACCGCTCGCTCTGTCGAACAAAACATCATTATAGATGTGACTGCCGATGCTGACCCGGGCAAGTTCAGTGTGAGTCGTATCAAGATCAACGAAGACAATATCGCTGACCCTGATTACATTGGTCCTTTGGAAAACAAAGACGCATTCACGCTAGACGAAGTCATCACTATGACTGGGTCAGTGGATACAGATGGATCTGAAGAACTGTTTGTGCGCATCAGTAATGTTACCGAAGGCGCGGTACTTTACTTCTTAGGCACCACGACAGTCGTTCCGACCATCACGATCAATGGCGTTGACTACCAAGAAATTGCGTATTCCGATTTGGCTAACGTTGAAGTTGTTCCAACTAAACACAGCAATGTGGATTTTACCTTTGATGTAACAGGTGTGGTCAAAGACACCGCGAACCTTTCTACAGGTGCGCAAGTCGATGAAGAGATTCTGGGAACTAAGACGGTTAATGTAGAGGTTAAAGGTGTCGCAGATATTCCATATGGAGGTACTAACGGTACGGCTTGGACAGCAATCACCGATGGCACAACATCTGGTGTTCAAACCACGATTCAAGAGAGTCAAAATGGCGATAGCTTTGCTGAGCTTGATTTCACCGTGTTGTCGGGAGAGAGAAAACCTGACACAGGCACGACACCATTACCTGACGACGGTTCAGAATCCATAACGGTTATCCTCTCGGGTATTCCTGATGGCGTTATTCTGGAAGATGGTGACGGTACAGTTATTGACCTTAACTTTGTCGGTTATGAAACCGGTCCGGGTGGTAGCCCAGATCTGTCTAAACCAATCTACGAAGCGAACATCACTGACGCGGGGAAAACTTCAGGTATCCGTATTAGACCTGTTGATTCGTCGACAGAGAATATTCATATCCAAGGTAAAGTGATCGTGACCGAGAATGATGGTCATACGCTTACCTTTGACCAAGAAGTTCGAGTGTTGGTTGAGCCTAAGATTGATACTTCTGCAACTTACAATACGGTGACTCGTGGGGATGAAGATACGGCTATCAATATTGACTGGCATCCCGAAGGCTCTGATTATATTGACGATGATGAGCACTTCACTTCAATCGTCATCAGTACGATACCAACAGGTGTTGAAAGTGTTGTGGTTAATGGTGACGTGACTTGGGTCTACGATGCAGCAGCAGGTACTTTAACCATCACACCAAAGAGTGGACAGACTCCAGAAGAGTTTACTCAAATTGCGCTGAGCAATAACTTTATTCAGATAACCCCGGAAGAAGATTCAAGTACAGACTTTACGCTTAATACGGTTGTCATGATCGAAGAACGCGATCATGAATACGTTGATGCAACTGATCCTGGTCAGGGCATTGTTACCGCGACGATTACCGGTACGATTGATGTGCGTGTGAGACCCGTTGTTGAACCTGGAGATGCCGATAACAAGATTGTTGTTTCAAACGAAGATGGTTCTGGAGAACTGACTAAGATCACGGCTGACTCTAATGGCGTAATTAAATTTACAACCAACAGTGATAACCAAACGACTGATACTAACGGAGACGAAATCTGGGATGGTGAATATGTCGTCCGATACCAAGAAACGGATTTAAGCACAGTAGAAGAGCAAGTTGACGAAGTGATTGTTCAGCTGACTAACACTGACGGAAGCGCGTTGTCGGATGATATTTTAGGGCAACTTTTAGTAACTGGTGCCTCTTATGAGGGGGGGGGCCGATGGGTTGTGACCAATGAAGATGCCTTTAGTATCAGCGCACCTCAAGGTTTAGATTTTACACCGTCGGATGATACTGATGATGTTGTTGGTGATTTCAATGATATCAAGATGACACTTTATACATTAGTGTCGGATCCGGGTGATGCTAACAATGAGTCGTCTGCTCAAGTACAGCTCAGTGGTGAAGTGACGCTTTCTTATCCAGAAGTTTTGACAGCTCCGGATAAAGTCGCTGCTGATATAGCAGTAGTACCAGACAGTGTTATCGATGCTGTTGAGGATGTTCAACTTGATCTCGGCGCAGCTCTAAACGGCATTATAAGCTTTACCGGACGTGATGATTCTCCAGATCAAGTGACGGTGATAATCGATGGTACGCTAGTGATTGATGGCACTACATCATTCCCAATTAGCCTTTCGGGAAGAAGTGATGTTGACTTTGTGAATGGGAAATACGTTTACGAGACGACGGTTGAACAAGGTGTAGCCGTTGATTCATCGGGTTTGTTACTGAATCTACCTGCCGACTATTCTGGTGACTTTAGATTACCAATCACGATAGTGACCAAAGATACACAGTCTGGTGATGAGAAAACCTTGGTGACCGATGTGGTCATTAAAGTAGCGCCTGATGTTGAAGGTAATCCAGACTTTGATGTGACGGTAACTGGCTCACTAGATGATTTGTTTAACCCTGTCGATACTGACGGTCAAGCTGGACAAGATCCTGTGGGTTACGAAGATACTTATATTCAGCTTGATTTCAGCTCAACCATTAAGGACCAAGTCAGTGGGTTTGAAGGTGGTGACGAAAAATTCACTTCTATTACGCTGACTTTGGATGATACGAGCGTCGGTGCGTTTTATACCAGTGCGGGTGTTTCTCTTGGTACATCAGTGACGTTCACTGAGGCAGAGATTAATACGGGCGCGCTAGACAATGTCTTGTTCCGACCTACGTTAAACTATCCAACGGGTAATGACGTCAATCAGGTGCAAGTTAATGTTAGCGGTACGATTACCGATACTGCGACATACAATGACGCCTCGTCTCCAATCGGTACGGCAACTGATACTGATACGTTTAATACCAGTGTTAGCTTTGAAGTTGTCCCAGTGGTTGATGATGTGCTTGTGACAGGGCCGGGCAGTGATCCTGATGTTATTGAGATTACGGGCAATGAAGACCAAGCTATTTCTCTATCGGGAACGGGTCCTGTCTCTATTGCACTCACTGACTTAGACGGCTCAGAACAGTTCGTTTCGATTAAGTTCACCGGTGTACCTGATGGCTTCTTAATGAGTGCAGATCCGGGCTCCGCTTATACTGTGAAGAACAATGGTGGTGGTGAGTGGAGTGTTCAATTACCTCAAGCATCAGGACTGTCATTTGATTTGAGTGAGATTTCGATTTTACCGCCTAAAAACTTCAGTGGTACGGCGGAATTTGGCGTTGCTGTCTTTACTCAAGAATCTTTGTTGGGCGTGCCTACTGCAGCATCGAATCTGCCGAGCTTTAAACTGCATGTGGTGCCAGTGGGTGACGATGTTGATACCAATCCAACTGACTCTGTGACAGGCAACGAAGGTCAAAACATTGATATCGAAATCAATGCGACGATTTTGGATAAAGAACTGTCGGCAACAGGAAGCGGAACGTATAGCGAAAACGCGCCAGAAACACTTCGAGTTGAAGTGGCAGGCGTGCCTCAAGATGCTTCTATTTTCTACCCTGATGGCACAACCTTAGCGAGCTACGATCCGGTGACGCAGCTATGGACACTTGATGTCTCGGCTCAGTCGTTAGATAAGATCGTATTCAACTCAGGTGAACATAACAGCGATGCGGGCAATGTACTTGGCATTAATGGCCCATTACAAATTACGGTTCGCTCGGTGGATACAGATGCTGATAACACTGAATACTTAGGCACGCCAACCAGCTTTGATGTCGATTTAGTGATTGATCCAATTAACGATCAACCGACGTTTGTGAATGTCACCAACATTGAAACGCAAGAAGATATTAGCATCGCTATCGACAACTTCAGTATCTACGATGTTGACGCTAACTTTGATAACCCAGATGCGCCGTATGTTCTTACGTTACAAGTGGATCAAGCACTGCCGGGAGCGCAGGGTGTGTTTGAGTTTACGAGCTCTCCTGACGTGATGTTTGTATTGCAACCTGACGGTTCATTGGTTATGAGCGGTAAAGAAGCCGACATCAATACCGCATTGACTAATGGCGCGGTGACTTTCAAACCAGATCCAGACCAGAACTACCTCAACCAGAGTGGTTTAGTCACGATCAATGCGACACTCGATGACGGTGGTAATAACGGCTTGATTGACGCGGGTGACCCTAATACAGCACAAATCAACCAGACAACTTTTACCATCAAGGTAACGGAAGTGAACGATGCACCTGTCGCCGCAGATGTTGATTTAGGTTCGATTGCTGAAGATGGTCAAATAGTGATTGTGGAAGGCGATTTGATTTCAGCAAGTTCTGACATCGAAAACCATAACCTCACGGTTACGGGTGTAACCCTGACTCAAGGACAAGGCCAATTAACGCGCTTTGAAAACGCTGGTGGCGCCGATGACGCTGCGATTACAGGACCATTCTGGATATTCACTGCAGCCAATGATTTTAATGGCGATGTGAAGTTCAGTTACGACATTATTGATGACGGTACCACCAACGGTGTGGATGATTTCTTAACTGACAATGCTGAAATTAGCCTCGTCGTAACGGAAGTGAATGATGCTCCTGTCGCGACTGATGTTGATTTAGGTTCGATTGCTGAAGATGGCCAAATCGTCATTGTTGAAGGTAATTTGATTGCAGCAAGCTCTGATCCAGAAAACCACAACTTAACGGTAACTGGTGTAACTCTGACTCAGGGGCAAGGCCAACTAACGCGCTTCGAAAATGCTGGTGGTGCTGATGATGCAACGATTACCGGTCCATTCTGGCTATTTGTAGCGGACAATGATTTTAACGGCGACGTTAAATTCAATTACTCAATTACTGATGACGGTACAACTAATGGAGTGGATGATTTCCTAACCGACAGTGCTGAAATTAGTCTTGAAGTAACCGAAGTGAATGATCAACCTATTGCTACGGACATCGACCTAGGCACCATCCTGGAAGAAGGTCAGTTAATCATCAAAGAGGAAGACCTGATCGGCGCAACGAGCGACCCAGAGAACGATACGATTACCGTAACTAATCTGGTGCTCGATGAAGGTCAAGGTCAGCTACAACGCTTCGAGAACATAGGTGGCGCTGATGATGCTACGATCACAGGCCCATACTGGGTATTTACGGCAGCTGATGAATACAACGGCAACGTTAAGTTTACCTACACCGTAGAGGATGATGGTACCACCAACGGCAGCAATGATTTCCTAACGGATACAGCGGAGATCACCGCGATTGTCGACGGAGTGAACGATACGCCTGTTGTTAATGGTGACAGTGTCACCACTCTTATCGATGAGGATGCTGGTCAACTGTTGAGTGGTATCAATGTCAGTGACCCTGATTATGTAGATGCATTTTCTGATGACTTAATGACAGTCACACTGACGGTGGATTACGGCACATTAAACGTATCGCTTCCGCCTGTGACGACGGTTGTAGTTAACGGTAACAATACGGGTTCAGTCATCTTAGTGGGGACATTGAGCGACCTGAATGCGTTGATTGATACGCCAACCAGTCAAAATGGTGTGTTTCTTGATGCGAGCCTATCTCCGACCAATAGCATTGGATTAGAAGTTATCGCCAAAGACAGCGGCAACCCTTCAGGTATCGCGATAGAGACAGCACCTGTGGTTTACAACATCGCGGTGACGCCAGTAGCGAATGCACCAACCTTGTCTATCGATAGTGCGACTAACTACGTGAGAAACATAACTGCGAGCCAGTCAGTGAGTGCGAGTGGCATTCCTTTAGTTGGGATTATCGCAGCCTTAACGGACATTACAGAAGAGCTAACGCTGCATATCAGTGATGTGCCTGCTGGCGCTCAAATCACCAGTACAGCCGGTTCTGTGACGGATCTTGGCGGTGGTGTGTGGGTAGCAACGGCGGATGCAATTGAAAGCTTGCAAGCGGTTGGGCTTTCTCAAACTCCAGGTAACTACACGCTGAAAGTTGAGGCGGTTTCTGAAGAGACTGGCAACAACGATACGGCAACCTCTACATCGATTGACCTGAATTTGAACATTGTGTCTAACGCGGTTGATATTAACTTGGCTTCGGAAACCGATGACGTTCAGTTACTGGCTGGTGCTAATGCGACAGACTTAACGGGCGGTACAGGTAATGACAGACTGGAAGGTGGCGCAGGTGATGATACGCTCGTGGGTGGTGACGGTAACGACACACTCATCGGCGGCGGCGGTTCAGATATTCTAACCGGTGGCGATGGTATGGATTCGTTCGTATGGCTTAATATTGAAGATGGCGTTGAAGACACCATTACCGATTTCAGCCTGTCGGAAGGAGATCAAATCGATCTGCGTGAAGTGTTGCCAGAGCTTAAAAATACGTCTCCAGACATGACTGCGTTGCTTCAACAGATAGACGCGAAGGTGGAAGGGAATGATATTGAGCTTACGATCAACCCAGATGGCGTAGGGACCACAGAGCAAGTGATCGTGGTTGAAGACCTTGCTCCTCAGTTAACACTAAGTGGCACTATGCCTTCGGATATTCTGGATGCATTAGTACAGCAGAATGTGATCACTCACGGTTAACGCGAACCATTAAACCAAAACGAAATAGGTCAGCAATGCTGGCCTATTTTTTTATCTAGAACGATAGAAGATTATTTCAGAGAGTTGTGGATCAGAAACTCTTCTTCAACGCCTTTCAATTTCATCTCATCCATAATGAAGTTCACTGTGTTCAACAAACGTTGTTCGCCTTTAGGAATTAGGTAACCGAATTGGCTATTGGTGAACGGAGTTTCACAACGAGCTGCTTCAAGGCGCTCGTCCGTTACTTGATAGAACAGACCTTCAGGGGTTTCTGTCACCATGACATCAACTTTACCTTCCGCAACGGCTTGCGGCACATCTAAGTTGTTCTCGTAACGTGTGAAGTTTGCGTTTTGCAAGTTAGCGTCTGCAAACATCTCGTTAGTGCCGCCAATATTAACGCCTACACGAACCGAAGAAAGGTTTACTTTCTCAATGCTGTCGTACTGTTCTGCTTTGCCTTTCGCAACTAAGAAACACTTACCAAAGGTCATGTAGCCCTGAGTTTGCTCTGCGTTTAATTGGCGTTGCATTTTGCGAGTAATGCCGCCCATTGCGATGTCATACTTGTCGTCATCTAGGTCGGTCAGTAGGTCTTTCCATGTGGTACGAACAATCTGTAATTCGACACCCAGCTGCTCTGCAACATGCTTAGCGACGTCAATGTCATAACCAGAGTAGGTTTTGCCGTCGAAGTAAGAAAAAGGCTTGTAGTCGCCAGTGGTGCCGACACGAAGTGTGCCTGATTTTTGAATGTCCTCTAACTGGTCAGCTTGTGCAACACCAGAAAGTGCCAGTGTAATGGAAGCAAGTAATAGTGATGTTTTTTTCATTGTAATTATCTGTTGTGTTTGTCTAGTTGTTAAAAGTAACAGAAAGAAAAGCAGAAAGAGATCAAACCATTGGAAAGTTAAAAAGAAAGTGCGATTGCAAAAAATAGAGGTAAGAAGACTCTGTCTGAAACAAGGGTGGAATGGAAAGGTTTAGGGAAGGGGACAAGACACATTAAAGTGCTATTCAGATTTAAAAGCATCAGCAACTTTAAGTGGTAAACAAAAAGCCCATGTTATCGAATAACATGGGCTTCATTATTGGTTTAACGTGTTAGATGCTTTCTTTAGCGATTGAGCTATTTAGCAACTGACTCGTTGTTCATCTTAGCCGGAGCTTTAGATGCGTTAACCAGTAGGATACCAACGGTCAGTACCATCGAACCACATAGTAGGAACAGTAAGCGTCCTGTCGGTTCGTTTGGAATCAGAGCCATTGCTAGGATACCGAAACCTGCTGTGCTGATAAGCTTACCAAGCATTGAACGCTGTTTAGTATCTAGGTTTTGTTGCTCTTCACCTTCCGCTACTAGCGGCGTGTTCCAGTTAGTGAATAGTTGGTCAACTTCTTTCTCACGCTCTGGCGTTAGGCCTTTGTAGAAGCGAGAGGTCATGATGAAGTAACCACCTGTGAACACTACGTGAGCTGCTAGGCTTAGACCAACTTTCAAGTCGCTCCATTCACGGCCAGTAAGTGCTGTTTCTAGACCAAATAGGTTCTCGATGTCTTCTGCTTGAAGAGAGATACCGAAGATGTAAGAAACGAAACCACCAACCACTAGAGTAGACCAACCAGACCAATCTGGTGTCTTACGAATCCACATACCTAGTAGTACAGGGATAAGCATCGGGAAGCCAATCAACGCACCTACGTTCATTACGATATCGAACAAGCTTAAGTGACGTAGAGAGTTGATGAATAGACCAATCGCGATGATGATGACACCCATCATGATAGTCGTTAACTTACTTACAATAACCAGCTCTTTCTGAGTCGCATTTTGACGAAGAACAGGGCTGTAGAAGTTCATTACAAAGATACCAGCGTTACGGTTCAAACCTGAATCCATAGAAGACATCGTTGCAGCGAACATTGCTGACATAAGAAGACCAACCATACCTGCTGGCATTACGTTCTGTACGAATGCTAGGTAAGCAGCATCACCGGCTTTGTCGCCCATTGATGTGTATTGCTCAGCGAACTCAGGCATGAATGCACTTACGTACCAAGGTGGTAGGAACCAAATTAGTGGACCAACAACCATAAGGATACATGCTAAGCCTGCCGCTTTACGTGCGTTTTCACTGTCTTTCGCACATAGGTAACGGTAAGCGTTGATGCTGTTGTTCATTACACCGAACTGCTTCACGAAGATGAACACAACCCAAAGAACGAAGATGCTCATGTAGTTTAGGTTGTTACCTAACATGAAGTCGCCGTCGAAATTTGCAACGATGTTAGTTAGGCCGCCACCGTGGAAGTAAGCTGCAACCGCACAAGTAATCGTAACCGCCATGATAACGAGCATTTGCATGAAGTCAGAAGCAACAACCGCCCAAGAGCCGCCCGTTACTGCCATCAATACTAGAACCATACCCGTTACCACAATGGTTGCTTCCATTGGGATGTTGAATACCGCTGCTACGAAGATAGCAAGACCATTCAGCCAGATACCCGCAGAGATAAGGCTGTCAGGCATACCTGCCTATGTGAAGAACTGTTCAGACGTTTTACCAAAGCGCTGACGAATAGCTTCGATCGCCGTTACCACACGAAGTTGGCGGAACTTTGGAGCGAAGTATATATAGTTCATGAAGTAGCCAAAAGCATTGGCTAAGAATAGGATTACAATAACGAAACCGTCATTGAACGCGCGTCCTGCGGCACCTGTAAACGTCCATGCTGAAAACTGTGTCATGAAGGCAGTTGCACCAACCATCCACCACAACATTTTGCCGCCCCCTCTGAAGTAATCACTAGTCGACGTGGTGAACTTACGGAACATCCAACCAATAGCGATTAAAAAGAAGAAGTAGGGAGAACAACAAAAGTATCAATAGTCATCTTTTCAGCCTTTTAAATATCATAATTAACTGGGCTTAGATTAACGCGTCTAAAGGTTTATTTGTACTACAATGTGTCTTTAGTATAATCTAGGTCGCATTGATTTTTAGTTAAATATTAAGAGTCGGTATAAGTTGTTGTTTTAAAGGTGTTTAGTTGAAATCTGCTTTTGATTTTGTTTTGAGCCAAACGACCTTGTAAATGTTCATATGTATTACAATATAAGCCAAAGGGGCGTAAGTAGCGGCACACATAAGATTTTAGTTATAACCGTAATAAGTGTGCTACAAAAGAGCTTAATTTTGCGACACCTTTCATGATTAAAAGTAGTTGCTATCACGTTGTTGGTATCGATATAGCTTCTTGTTTTTATGAACATATTAGATTTATCTGAGTATAGGCATTGTGTCTAGACTCTTCTTGATATCAATGTTGGTGAAGGGTGGCCATATTCTTGCTCAAATCGCGCATTGACAATGCGAGCCAGCCCCTTGTTAAGGTTTACCACCTCGTAATAGGTGTACAAGGACTAAACAAGCAGAACGAATCGTGGATCGCTTAGACACCAGTTAAGTTGGTTCTTGATCTGGCGAGGTTTGATTAGTTTGTACGACAAAAGCGATGAGTATAGGCAGGTGAAGGATTGGAGAGTTGGCATTTCTATATACAGGAGCAAGAAACGAACACACACTGCCAAATAGGTATGTGGCCACTAATACTTGGATAACAAAAAGCCCCACCGAAGTGAGGCTCTACCACTAAATCTAAAACAGATTAAGCGTTAACGTGATCAACCGCGTCACGAACAAGCTTGCCTAGTTCGTCCCACTTACCTTCGTCGATAAGGTTAGTTGGAACCATCCAAGTACCGCCACAAGCAAGAACAGAAGGGATAGATAGATATTCATCAACATTCTTCAAGCTTACGCCACCAGTAGGCATGAATTTAACTGGGTAAACCGCAGTTAGTGCTTTAAGCATGCCAGTACCGCCAGAAGGTTCAGCAGGGAAGAACTTCAACGTGCGAAGACCCATTTCCATTGCTTGCTCAACTAGGCTTGGGTTGTTAACACCCGGTACGATAGCAACACCTTTGTCGATACAGTATTGAACAGTACGAGGGTTGAAACCTGGGCTTACAATGAAATCCACACCAGCATCGATAGATGCGTCAACTTGCTCGTTAGTCAGCACCGTGCCTGAACCGATCAGCATGTCTGGGAATTCTTTACGCATGATGCGAATCGCTTCAATTGCACATTCAGTACGTAACGTGATTTCTGCACATGGCATGCCGTTTTCAACCAGTGCTTTACCTAGAGGAATAGCGTCTTCCGCGCGGTTGATAGCGATAACAGGAATTACTTTTAGGTTTGCTAGTTGTTCATTTAATGTCGTCATGAATTCTTTCTCACGTTAATTGTGGGTTTGCTTTCAACTAAGCAATCCCTTGATTAATAGTTAAAGTACGTAATTATAGTGATAAATCAGGCGTTGCTTCTAGAGGAATAACAGCACCTGGATGCTGAATCACGGTTCCCGCTACAATATGACCTGCAAATGCTGCATCACGAGCATTACCACCGCTTAAGCGCTTAGCCAAGAAGCCGGCACTGAACGAATCGCCAGCTGCTGTAGTATCTACGATATTGTCTACTGGGTTGGGAGCAACATATTGAGCACGTTGGCTTTCAACAACTAAGCAGTCTTTTGCACCACGCTTAATCACAATCTCTTTCACGCCTGCCTAAGATGTGCGCGCAATGCACTGTTCAATGCTTTCGTCGCCGTACAACTCTTGTTCGTCATCGAACGTTAGTAGAGCCGTGTCGGTGTACTTAAGCATCTTCAAGTACCAAGAAATCGCTTCTTGTTGGCTTTCCCAAAGTTTAGGACGGAAGTTATTGTCGAAGAATACCTGGCCGCCTTGAGCTTTGAATTTGTCTAAGAAGTTGAATAGCTGCGTACGTCCATTCTCTGTCAAGATAGCAAGCGTAATACCACTTAGGTAAACCGCGTCAAAAGAGGATCTAGCGGGTCGTTTGTTCCTTATTACTGAGGAATCAAAGTACCGTGACTACATCGTTGATATGCTGACTGCGTATGCGACGGTTTACCCAACATTGGAAAGCAACGTAAGCCGTGACTCTAACCCTCCGGGTAAGCTGTTCCATCAAACGTTGAACGAGAACATGTGGATGCTTTGCGCTTCTTGTGCGTACAGCTGCATTTACCACACAATCTCTGAAGAACAGAAGCGTCTGATCGAAGACGATCTTCTAAAGCAAATGATCGAAATGTTCGTTGTGACTTACGCACACGACTTCGATATCGTACACAACCACGGCTTATGGGCAGTGGCTGCAGTAGGCATTTGTGGTTACGCGATCAACGATCAAGAGTCTGTAGACAAAGCACTATACGGCTTGAAACTAGACAAAGTAAGCGGCGGTTTCCTAGCGCAACTTGACCAACTGTTTTCGCCAGACGGCTACTACATGGAAGGTCCTTACTACCACCGTTTCTCTTTGCGTCCAATCTACCTGTTCGCAGAAGCGATTGAACGTCGTCAGCCTGAAGTGGGTATCTATGAATTCAACGACTCAGTGATTAAGACAACGTCTTACTCTGTATTCAAAACAGCATTCCCAGATGGTACATTGCCAGCGCTAAACGATTCATCTAAGACGATTTCTATCAACGATGAAGGCGTTATCATGGCAACGTCTGTGTGTTATCACCGTTACGAACAGACTGAGACTCTGCTTGGCATGGCTAATCACCAACAAGATGTTTGGGTTCATGCTTCAGGTAAAACATTGTCTGACGCGGTTGATGCAGCAGACGACATCAAAGCATTCAACTGGGGTAGCCTGTTTGTAACCGACTGCCCTGAAGGAGAAAAAGGCGGCGTAAGCATCCTTCGTCACCGTGACGAGCAAGATGACGACCCTAAGACCGCAGATACCATGGCATTGATCTGGTTTGGTCAACACGGTTCTGATCACCAGTACCACTCTGCGTTAGACCACGGTCACTACGATGGTTTGCACTTAAGTGTATTCAACCGTGGCCACGAAGTACTGCACGATTACGGCTTCGGTCGTTGGGTAAACGTTGAGCCTAAGTTTGGTGGTCGTTACATCCCAGAGAACAAGTCTTACTGTAAGCAAACTGTTGCTCACAATACCGTAACGGTTGATCAGAAAACGCAGAACAACTTCAACTCAGCATTGGCTGAGTCTAAGTTTGGTCAGAAGCACTTCTTCGTAGCAGACGACAAATCTCTACAAGGGATGAGCGGCACGATTTCTGAGTACTACACTGGCGTAGACATGCAACGTAGTGTGATTCTTGCTGAACTTCCTGAGTTCGATAAGCCATTAATTATCGATGTATACCGCATTGAAGCTGATGCTGAGCACCAGTACGACCTACCCGTTCACCACTCTGGTCAAATCATCCGTACTGACTTCGATTACAATATGGAAAGCACGTTGAAGCCATTAGGTGATGACAACGGTTACCAACACCTTTGGAACGTGGCTTCAGGCAAAGTGAACGAAGAGGGCTCTCTAGTAAGCTGGCTACATGACAGCAGCTACTACAGCCTAGTAACCAGCGCTAATGCGGGCAGCGAAGTGATTTTTGCTCGCACTGGTGCTAACGATCCAGACTTCAATCTTAAGAGTGAGCCTGCGCTTATCTTACGTCAGTCTGGTCAAAACCACGTGTTTGCTTCTGTACTAGAAACGCATGGTTACTTTAACGAGTCTATCGAAGCGCCTGTAGGCGCTCGTGGTCTGGTTAAATCAGTATCTGTTGTGGGCCATAACAGTGTCGGGACTGTTGTTCGCATTCAGACTACTTCTGGCAACACTTACCACTACGGTATCTCAAACCAAGCTGAAGACACGCAGCAAGCAACTCACACTGTGGAGTTCGCGGGTGAGACATACTCGTGGGAAGGATCATTTGCTCAACTGTAAATGATTAACATACACGTCGTTTAACGATGACATGTATTGATGTGGTGCTTTGCGGGAACGAAGTACCATGTCATGTTGAGTTGTAAGGGTGTTCGCATCTGAGTAACTGAACGAAATTAATGTCGATGACAAAGAATATCGGGAATAAGTCAAACCGAGTAACTCGTTGCGAGTTGCTCGGTTTTTTTATGCGTATAGGAAAGAGGCTAATGTAATTTGGGAAGGGGAGCACTTTTAATAATCTCTGGCAGTTAATGAATTGCACTTGTAATGGTGAACCTTTCTTCCATGGTTTTGCGAGGTTGTGCTGGTGGTTTTCATACCGATACAGATAGGATTAGTTTTGAATACGGATTTATGAGTGATTTAAGATAACGTTTCTCAAAGGATGCTTTTTAAATCTCTTATTATAAAAATTTGCAGGTTGTGATTCGTTTGGATTTTACTCAATTGGCTGTAGGTTGAAATACTGTTATAGTGATCCTTAAATAATACATAAACATAACATATAAAATAAGTGAACTTATGGTTACCACTTTTAATTCAATTTCGGGCTCGAAGCGTAGCCTGCATGTGCAAGTAGCGCGTGAAATCGCTCGTGGAATATTGTCTGGCGAACTGCCACAAGGTTCTATTATTCCTGGTGAAATGGCGTTGTGTGAACAGTTTGGTATTAGCCGAACGGCACTTCGCGAAGCTGTGAAACTATTGACCTCTAAAGGTCTGTTAGAGTCCCGCCCGAAAATCGGTACTCGTGTAGTCGACCGCGCATACTGGAACTTTCTTGATCCTCAACTGATTGAATGGATGGACGGCCTAACCGACGTAGACCAATTCTGTTCACAGTTCTTGGGCCTTCGTCGCGCGATTGAACCTGAAGCGTGTGCGCTGGCGGCAAAGTTTGCTACTGCTGAACAGCGTATCGAACTTTCAGAGATTTTCCAAAAGATGGTAGAAGTGGATGAAGCGGAAGTGTTTGACCAAGAGCGTTGGACAGATATTGATACTCGTTTCCACAGCTTGATCTTCAATGCGACAGGCAACGACTTCTATCTACCGTTTGGTAATATTTTGACTACGATGTTCGTTAACTTCATTGTGCACTCTTCTGAAGAGGGCAGTACGTGTATCAACGAACACCGTAGAATCTATGAAGCTATCATGGCGGGTGACAGTGACAAGGCGAGAGTAGTGTCTGCTGCACACTTGCAAGATGCCAACCACCGTTTGGTGACTGCGTAGTAGATGCGTAATAGAAATGGTTTAAAGTACGTCTGAGCCATTTCAGATTGAAATGACAGCTTTGTTTAAAATAACGACTTAAAAGGGTATGCCAAGTGCATACCTTTTTTATTACTTACCGTTTACGAAAATTGGCTGCTTTCATATATGAAAAAAGCCAGAGACTGCTGATGGTAGGTGCAACCGCATTTATGACCCAGTTCAGCGCGTGGACATTTACTGGTGCAGCAGGTAAAGCCTTTACCGATGGGTTTGCCGTAGCGATTATCTTCATTGCTAACGCATTCGGTTACCTAATGAACTACCTTTACTTCGCTCCGAAGTTCCGCCAACTGCGCGTTGTGACGGTAATTGAAGCGATTCGTATGCGTTTTGGTAAAGTGAATGAGCAAGTGTTTACTTGGTCTGGCATGCCAAACAGCGTTATCTCTGCAGGTATCTGGTTGAACGGCCTTGCGATCATCGCATCGGGTATCTTCGGCTTTGATATGACAACGACGATTATCCTAACGGGTCTGGTTGTACTGATCATGTCAGTGACGGGCGGCTCTTGGGCGGTAATCGCATCTGATTTTATGCAGATGGTTATCATCATGGCGGTAACGGTGACATGTGCCGTAGTCGCTATTTACCACGGTGGCGGTGTTACACAGATCGTTAGCGACTTCCCAACGGATTCATTCATTACGGGTGACAACCTTAATTACATGAGCATCTTCAGCATCTGGGCTGTGTTCATTTTCTTAAAGCAGTTCAGCATTACCAATAACATGCTTAACTCTTACCGTTACCTTGCTGCAAAAGATTCAAACAACGCACGTAAAGCAGCGCTACTTGCTTGTGTACTAATGACGCTTGGTCCAATCATTTGGTTCATGCCTTCTTGGTTCATGGCAGGTCAAGGTGTTGATTTAGCAGCAGCTTACCCAGAAGCTGGCAGCAAAGCCGCTGACTTCGCTTACCTTTACTTTGTTCAAGAATACATGCCTGCAGGTATGGTTGGCCTTCTGATTGCCGCTATGTTTGCTGCGACTATGTCTTCAATGGACTCTGGTCTAAACCGTAACTCAGGTATTTTCGTTAAGAACTTCTACGAGCCGATTCTTCGCCCGAAAGCGACAGAGAAAGAGCTAATGGTGGTTTCTAAGCTAACGTCTACTTTCTTCGGTATCGCGATCATCTTGGTTGCTCTGTTCATCAACTCTCTTAAAGGTCTGAGCCTTTTCGACACCATGATGTACGTGGGCGCATTGATCGGCTTCCCAATGACAATCCCTGCATTCTGTGGCTTCTTTATCCGTAAAACACCGGATTGGGCTGGCTGGGGCACGCTAGTTGTCGGTGGTGTGGTTTCTTACTTCGTTGGTTTCGTTATCACTGCGGACATGATCCAAAACTGGTTCGGTCTAAATGAACTCACTGGTCGTGAGTGGGCAGACCTGAAAGTGGCTATCGGTCTTATCGGTCACATCGTCTTTACTGCTGGCTTCTTTGTTCTTTCAACTCTGTTCTACAAGCCTTTGGCTGAGCACCGTGAGAAAGACGTAGACAAGTTCTTCAACAACCTAGCAACACCATTGGTTGCTGAAAGTAACGAACAGAAGAAACTGGATAACAAGCAACGTCGTATGTTGGGTTCACTTATCGCTGTTGCGGGTGTGGGCGTAATGACAATGTTCGTACTGCCAAACCCAATGTGGGGACGCATGGTATTCGTTCTGTGTGGCTTGATTGTATTCTCTGTTGGTTTGCTGCTTGTTAAAGCGGTCGATGACAAAGTCGAGAAGCAAGACGAAGTGACTCCGGCAGAAAGCTAGTTTAATACGCATCCTAAATAACATCACGGCCACCTGAATGGGTGGCCGTCATTTTTCAAATCCAAACTTTAACGTGAGATGTACAATGAACAAAAAACTATTATCGGTAAGCATTATTAGCGCGTTCACGCTCGCTTTTGCAACAGGCTGTACAACACAAGAAAACACAGCGCCAGTCGTCAGTGTTACTGAACAAGCAGCCGCGCTTAAAGCACAATTTGAAAACCTAAATGATGGCGACGAAGTGGTTATCCCTGCGGGTAAATACGCGAACTTAGGTCAAGTGACGATTACCGCTAATGATATCACCATCAAAGCTGAGCAAGCAGGTTCTGTGTGGATCACTGGTTTGATCCAATTTGAACTGAAAGGCAATGACATCACGCTTGATGGCTTGGTATTTACTGAGGGCGGTCCTAATGAACGCTTTGGTGCAGTACGTATGATGGGTAATGGCAACACGCTTCAAAACTCAACATTCTACTACTTCAACCATGATTACACTTACGAGCCAGACGAGCGTCGTTCTGAGTATCCAAAGTACCTATGGGTTTCTCTATGGGGTAAAGACGGTAAAGTGATCAACAACCGTTTCGAAGGTAAGCAAAAGCGCGGTACTTTGATTGGTGTTCAAAAGGATGACACGTCAGACAACCACCTGATCGCTAACAACATCTTTATGGATCAAAAGCCAAACCAGTTTAATGAATTCGATATCAAAGAAGCGATTCGTTACAACGGCAACAGTTGGGAAGCGATCCGTATCGGCGATTCTAAATCTTCACAGTGGGATTCAAGCTCTAAGTTTGTAAACAACCTAATGATCGATATGGATGGTGAGCGTGAGCTTATCTCTATTAAGTCGGGCGACAACACAATTTCAGGTAACACCATCTTCCAAAGTGCGGCATTGATTTCACTGCGTCACGGCAAAGGTAATACGGTTGAGAACAACATGATCTTGGGTAACGAGAAGCGCTTAACCGGCGGTATTCGTATCTACGATGAAGACCATGTAATTCGCAACAACTACATTGCGAACACTCGTGGCCGTGATGGTGTGATTGAAGGCAATGCTGACCTGCGTGGTGGTATCGTGATTAACACTGGTATCATCGATGTGGCGAACGGTGAACAGCTTGATCAATCGGTGAAAGGCAAAGAGCTGAATAAGCAGTGGACGCCGAAAAACATCACCATTGAAAACAACTCTCTAGTCGATACTGAGTGGGGCATTGTTTACGGTAACCAAAGCCACCGTGTCAGCCTGTTTAACAACGCAGAAGTTGAAGGCATCTACGCAGGTGTAGATGTGTGGCATTCAAACACAACGTGGTTGATAACTCGCAGTCACCTGAGTTTGTAAGTGTGCGCGCAACGCAAGACTTCCCATTAGTGGGTGCTACTTACACAGACGAAACATACGTAGGTCAAGTAACGGATTCTGAACTGATTGAAGGCTACTCGGTTGAGCTGCCAAAAATGACGGTTGAGAATGGAATTAACGCTTACCAAGGTGAAGGTGCAGATGTATCTAAGCTTGCGGTAGTGACGGCTGAAACAGCGGGACCAAGCTACGTGCTTGAGAATACGACTAAGTAGCTTAATGCTAAATGCTTAACGGTCTGGGTTATCAAATATATTCACGATAGCTGTCTTAGCCGTTAACACCTAAAAAGCCTCAACGGATATGTCTGTTGAGGCTTTATTGATCTTAGGTCTTGATTACCTCGATCTCACGTTGTGGCTACTGTGATTTATATTTATGCAGCAGATCCCAAGGGATATGACATAAGTGGCGATCTTCAGGGAAATGGCTGAGGTGATGCTGGTGGATCTCATCACTCGCGACATAGTGAGTTAACGGCAGTATCTCAAGGGCGATACGTTCGGCATCATCTCTGGAAGCGATAAAGTGCTCAGCTTCTGTTAAGTGTTCTGCATTGGTGCTGTATACACCAGTGCGGTACTTCTCTCCGACATCGTCACCTTGTTTATTTACGCTGTAAGGGTCGATAATCTCAAACAAGTGTTCCATCAGAATTGTTACTGACGTGACGCTTGGATCAAATTCAATTCGTACGCACTCTGCGTAACCGTCGTAATCACTTTGTGTCGTAAGGTTTTCTGTTAGCTGCGCGCTTCCATTGGCACGGCCTGCTTCTGTGCCGACAACGCCAGGAACGTACTTAATAAATTCTTGTACGCCCCACAAACACCCGCCGGCTAAATAAATTTGTTCCATACTTTTCTTTGAGCCCTCTGTGTTTGTTGATGTTCGTTAGGTACGTGAATCAATACGATGATACCCGCACGTATAAAAAAGCGTCTATAAAAATAAGCGAGCACATAAAAACAAGCGCTTAAGCATTGTAAACCAGTGCGACAGAACAAACATAAGTTAAATATGGCTTTTGATCGTGTAAGTCAGCATTGCTTTGTCATCAACCCGAATCTCAATATCAAGTGAGCGTTACTCTAAACATGTTTGATCAAATAAAAGACTTCATTAACCCGAGTAAGAACCCAGACCTGACTCAGGCGCACGAATATCAGCGCAAGCATCTACCAACCCTGTGGTTGTTGGGAAAAACGGGGGCGGGCAAGTCATCGTTTATCCAAGCGATCACGGGTGACTCTTCTGTTGAAGTTGGGAATGGTTTTGCTCCTTGTACCATGACGGCAATGTCGTATGAGTTTCCCCAAGACAAACCGGTAATGCGCTTTCTCGATACCAGGGGTTTAAGTGAAGCGAATTACGATGCGAAAGAGGATCTTGAAGAAATTGGTTTGGCGGGTAATGCGTTAGTCGTGGTGATGAAAGCCGATGAACCTGAACAATCTGCGGTGCTTGCAGCTCTAAAACAGATTAAGAAGCAAAAGAAGATTAAACACTTGTTGCTTGTTCATACTGCGGTGTTGTCTTCCAGCGAAGCAGACCGAGCAAGACAGATTCAGTTTAACACCAACCAAGTCGAGAAGGTTTGGGGCAAGGGGCTAGAGTCGGTAGCGGTTGATTTTGAAACTGAGGATGGTTCGGTTTACAACTACGGCATCTTGTTAGAAAAGTTGACCAGCATTCTTCCTGTGATCGGCATGATGGTGCAAGACAAAGAACACTCGACTCAAGAAGAAGCCAATTTTGATCAAGTCGAAAACGAAGTGCTTTGGTATGCGGGAAGTGCCGCAGCAAGTGATCTTATTCCGGGTGTTGGTTTGGTTTCTGTGCCTGCGATTCAAGCGAAAATGCTTCATAGCTTGGCAAATCAATATGGGGTTGAGTGGAATAAAAGAGTCTTTAGTGAGTTGATAGGTACTTTGGGAAGCAGCTTCGCATTGCAATACGGAATGAAATTGGGCACTCGACAGTTGATAAAATTGATTCCAGTTTATGGTCAAACAGTAGGTGCGGTTGCTGTTGCGGCAATGAGTTTTGGCACCAGTTATGGTTTAGGTCGGGTGGCTTGTTTTTACTTCTATCATAAGAACAAAGGCGAAGAAGTGTCTGAACAAGAGATGCAGAAGATCTATAAAGAATCCCTGAAAAAAGGAAAGGCGGCATCGGGCTATGAAGAAAATTAGAAACCTATTTCGATTACTGGCGGTGCTATCGAGCGGACGTTGGGGTATTGTGCTGATTTCGGCAATCTTTCCAAGCCTCATCATGATGGGCTTTGGTGTCTTTTTGGCGATCAAATACGGTTATCTACTAGAGATGTCGATTGCTATTGCCGTGAGCACCTTGGTGTTCACCATTCCTCTGTTTATTTCTAGCCGCTCTTCACGCGATTCTTCACACCATTCTCCAAGTCAATCCTTCTCACATAAAGAGAGTGATGACCTTGGAGAAGGTGCTTCTGAATCTGAACCACAACTTAATAAAACAGATATCAACGATGCATTGGTTAAGGCTTCGAGTGATTGGTCTCAAAAAGAATTGTTGATTTGGAATGAATCCAAACGCCATGTACGCCAGCAATTAATGGTCGATGTAGAGTGGGGGAATCTAGACCAAACCGGTTTAGAGGTGCTCGAATTTGTCGCGAAAAAGTTTGATAAGAAATCGCTCGATTTTTCAATCCCTGAAGGGCTAAAGCTGTTCGAAGAGGTTAGCCGACGCTACAAGCTGGTGGTACGAGAGCATATACCGGGCATTGAGTATCTTAAGGTGTCTTACATCAAAGCGGGCTACGAAGCCTATGACAAATATGGCGAGTTAGGGCAGAAGATCGTTAAGGCTGCCATTTGGGGTAATCACCTTAAAAACCTGTATTTGAACCCATTGAAAGTGATTTCCGATTTGGGTCGAGAACAAGCGACCGCATCGATGACAAGAGGTGTGGTTGATGACATGCAATACGCCGCCAAACAAGCCTTGTTAGATGAAGTCGCTGCGGTGGCGATTGACCTCTACAGCGGACGTTTTAGCATCGAAGATGAAGCACTGAAAGCGTCCGACGTTTCTGAAATCGATGAACAACGTTTTGCTCCAGAGCTAGAACCTGTGCGGATCGTGCTGGTGGGGCAGACGAGTTCTGGTAAGTCTTCCCTTATCAATGCACTTAAGCAAGAGTTGGTTGCAGAAGTGGATGTACTGCCATCGACTGACACTTCAACGGTTTACAATGCGTTTGTCGATGATAATGATGTGCGAGTTGTTGATCTTCAAGGGCTTGATGGCAACCCTAAAGTTGAAGCCTTAACGCTGACAGAGATGACCCAAGCTGATGTGGTGTTATGGGTACTTAAAGCTAATCAATCTGCACGTGATTTAGATAAGCAGTTGAAAGATAAGTTTGATGCTTTCTATGACGATTCTAAGAACATCTCACGTAAGAAACCGATTGTGGTGTCGGTTGTCAACCAAGTCGATAAGTTAAAACCTGTTGATGAATGGCAGCCTCCGTATGACTTAGATAACCCAACATCGGCTAAAGCAAAGATCATTGTTCAAGCGCTCGAATACAATCAAATCCTATTACAGTCCGATGTTGCTCTGCCGCTGGCGATTGCGCCAGAAAAGGTACAGTTTGGTTTGGACACTTTAAGGCAGACGTTGCTCGAACGTATCGCTGACGCAAACAACGTTCAGAGAAATCGCCAACGTTTAGAAGCAATGAAAAGAGGCACGTCGGTTAAAGGCCAACTGAATAAAGCGGTCAAGGCGGGTAAGAAAGTTGCTCCCAGTGCATTGAAAGCGGCGACACCGAAACTGGCTGAAATGGCCATCAAGCAAGCAGTTAAGAAAAAATAACCTGCGACTGCTTCTACAATACGGTTCTGATGAAGGTTTGAATCTCATCAGAACCTCAGATTTCTTGAAGGTAGCTTTTTGACAGTGGTTTTTGAAAAGTGGCTTTTGGAAGATAGTTTTTAGAAAACAGCTATCTTTGACTTTTATTAGAGAAGCATAAACTTAAAAGTCTCAGTTATTATAAACTCTCTCGCTGAACTAGTTTAATAGTATATAAAGGGTTGGAATTCACAGTTTATATAACATACGAGCGTATTTTGATTTCCGATTCTAAATACTGATCACATTTATACTTTTATCATCTTTATTTATAAAACAATTGCACTATATTTAAATTTCGGATCATCTTGATTTCAACGTAGGGATATATTGTGAACATGTATCTGAAATGGCAATCAACAGCATGGCTAACCTTGTTAGCTTGGTATACCTTAGATCATCAGCTCTCGTTTCACCTCTCTTCAGAGTAGTACCCTCTAGGCGTCACGCGCCAGCAAAGCAGCGTGCTTTGTTTACCTATCAGCAGCTTTGATAACCTTTGAACACATGAATGTCGCACTTATTATTCCGTGCAGGGTATTCGTTGTTATGTCGTTTTCGTTAATTATCTTAGCCTCTGTTTAGGTTTGATTAATAAGTCATTATTTAACTTTTTTATTTTCACTGTTAATTGTTCGCGTGTCTTTATACGGATCGATTAATTTAATGGTGAGGATTCGTGACATCTAAAGAAAGTATATTTCGACCTGATCGGAATGTATTGAAAGGTATTATTATGGAAAACTTCAAACATCTACCAGAACCGTTTCGTATTCGTGTTGTAGAGCCAGTAAAAAGAACAACTCGCGCTTACCGTGAGCAAGCCATTATCGAAGCGGGTATGAACCCATTTCTACTCGACAGTGACGATGTGTTTATCGACTTACTGACAGACAGCGGTACAGGATCTATCACTCAACGCATGCAAGCCGCAATGCTAATGGGCGATGAAGCTTACAGTGGTAGTCGCAGTTACTACGCATTGTCGAATGCGGTTAAGGATATCTTCGGTTACGAGTTGACCATTCCTACTCACCAAGGACGCGGTGCTGAGCAAATCTACATTCCTGTTCTTATCAAGAAGCGTGAAATGGAAAAGGGGCTCGATCGCAGCAAAATGGTTGCTCTGTCGAATTATTTCTTCGACACCACACAAGGTCATACCCAAGTGAATTGCTGTGTCGCGAAGAACGTTTACACCAAAGAAGCGTTCGATACATCAGTGAACGCGGATTTCAAAGGTAACTTCGATGTGGTCAAGCTGGAAGAAGCCATCTTAGAAGCGGGCGCAACTAACGTTCCTTACATCGTGAGCACCATTACCTGTAACTCTGCTGGTGGCCAACCAGTGTCTATCGCCAACCTAAAAGCGGTTTATGAAATTGCCCAGAAGTACGATATCCCAGTAATTATGGATTCTGCGCGTTACGCTGAAAATGCCTACTTTATTCAGCAGCGCGAAGCGGGTTATCAAGATTGGACAATCGAACAGATCACACGAGAGTCTTATAAATACGCGGATGGTTTGGCTATGTCTGCCAAGAAAGACGCCATGGTACAAATGGGCGGTTTGCTGTGCTTTAAAGACGACTCTTTCATGGACGTGTACACAGAATGTCGAACCTTGTGTGTTGTGCAAGAGGGCTTCCCAACCTATGGTGGCTTAGAGGGAGGGGCGATGGAACGCCTTGCAGTTGGCCTTTATGACGGCATGCGTCAAGATTGGTTGGAATATCGTATTGGTCAGGTTCAATACTTAGTCGATGGCTTAGAAGCGATAGGTATTGTGTGTCAGCAAGCAGGCGGTCATGCTGCGTTTGTGGACGCGGGCAAATTGCTTCCTCATATTCCTGCAGGTCAGTTTCCTGCACATGCTCTGGCGTGTGAACTGTATAAAGTCGCGGGTATAAGAGCGGTTGAGATTGGTTCGTTACTGCAAGGTCGTGACCCAGTAACGGGCGAGCAACATCCATGCCCTGCAGAACTATTGCGTCTTACCATTCCTAGGGCGACTTACACACAAACTCATATGGATTTCATTATCGAAGCATTTGAAAAAGTAAAAGAGAACGCGAGCAAGGTCAAAGGGCTCGACTTTACCTACGAACCACCTGTGCTAAGGCACTTCACTGCGCGTTTGAAAGAGGTCGAAACCAGTGAAAAGCCAACAGAAAAAAAGAATGAACAAACGCTCGAAGAAGCATTTTAAAATAACAATATAAGCGAATAGTCATCAGAACCATAATTAAAGGCTCCTTTGGAGCCTTTTGTTTTTCGAGTCTGGTTCAGGGGGGGGATTAGCGGTTGGGTTCGAATGGGCCGATTTTAGCTAGGTTAGATTACTTGTTTTTCAGGGTTGCTTTCAGTATTCGTAATAACCACTGATTTAGCGGTGCATCTTGTTGCGAACGGCGGCAGCTCATCACATAGCTCACCTCAATGGCCAGTATTTCAGGTAGATCTATACTGCGGCAGCCCTCTGGCACGCTACCACTAAGTGTGATGCCATAATAGTCAGACTTGAGGACCACATCGTGAATCATCGCAGGGTGGTCGACTTCTACTTTTGGAGTTACGTCGAACCCTATGTTTCGAAGGCGCTCAAGGATAGGGTATTTGTTGTCATTCCACCCCGGGGTTTTAAATAGAACCGTTGGAAAATTTGCCAGTGACGCGAACTCTTTCGCGGGGTGAGCATCCCTTACAAAGAACACCACTTTTTCTTTTCCGAACTCCATTTGAGAAATCGACTGTGGCATAGTTTCATCAAAGTAGTGAACCGCGATTGATTCTTCGCCGTCAATCAATCGGTTCTTAACATTGCTTCCCCATCGAACAAATGAATAGTTTGCGTGCGGCGCTTGTTTACTCAAAGCAAAGTAGAGCTTCGAGCCAAAGCGCTCCCAAAATAGCGTATTCGCGTAGATCTTTATGTCGCCTTGGTAGGACTCTGGGGAAAACTCTTGGTGTTTTATGGACTCGATGCTACTGAGTATTTGTTCAAAATTACCGATATTACTTTCAACAAATGTTGTGGGTTCAAACCCTTGCTTAGATTGAATGAACAAAGGATCACCGAGTTGGGCTTTGAGCTTGGCTAGGTTTTTACTGATCGCTCCCGGCGTTTTACCTAATGACTCCGCCACTAAGCTAACATTACGCAGTTCATACATTCGCTTTATAACAAGGATATTTTGAATATCTAGATTGAGGTCCACAGGCTCTCCAAATCGGTCCTTAATAGGCAGAAATTATGTGACCTCAATATCATAGTGGTAATGCCAAACTTTTAAGACAGCACAGCGTCAGAACTTCGCTAATCTCTTGATTTTCCATTTGGTAAATCTTGCTTTTCCTCGAATGGTCCATGTTCGATTGTTAAAGTTACTCCAACAAAAACACAGATACCAAACGAACAAAGAATTAAAAATACAACGAGGTGATGTATGAACAAGTTAATCGCACTTGGATTGATGGCTCTATCAATGAACACAGCTTTCGCAGCTGACGGTACTTATGCGAGTACTCTCGATATGACGAGAAGCGAAGGTAATCAAGTAAAGGCTGAGCGTGTTGAATCTGAGCCAGTACTAGAAGGGCGAAATGAAGCTTCTAACGGTGGAATCCAATTCCCAAAAAACGTTGATCAAAACCAACCGATCCAACTTACAGGTCGTCGTGATTAACGTTTAAAGTGTGCTTACCACTTTAAACGTGCTTACCATTGTCATGAGAAATGCTGTGCCTTCGGGTACAGCGTTTTTCGTTTTAGAGTCTTTTATAAAATTCAGCCATCTAGCCTTGGCAGTATCTGTAACCTGTGGCATTTTGTTTTTCTATTAACGTTAACTTGCGACTGGGTGTGTGCTCGAATGACGCACCAGTAAACAAAGACTCGAAAAGGACTAGCAATGAATCGAAAAGAAGCGGGAATGATTCGTCATATTTTACTGATTAAGTTTAAACAAGATGCTGAAGCTTCTGAAATAGAGAAACTGAAAGAACTGTTTGAAGCAATGCCAAATAAGGTCGAAGGAGTCACTTCAGTAGAGTGGGGGCTAAATGACAGCCCTGAGAACAAGAATCAAGGTTATACCCACTCGGTGTTAATGACGTTCGCCGATGAAGAAGGCCGCCAGAATTACCTTCCGCACCCAGAACATGACGCGCTAAAAGATGTGTTTCGTCCGCTTCTGGACGACATCATTGTGTTTGATTACTCCCTGTAAGCAGCTTGTCAGTATGTCTGTTGTGTTTTACTGACCTTCGATAATGAAGAGTTAGGGCTTAGTGATTAAGCCCTAACTCAATAAGAAACGATCTACTCTGTAGGCGCAATCGTGACTGGTGCAAAAGATGCGACAGTATTTCCGCCAGCGCCCGGACGGTCTACATAAGGCGTGTTTTGCACTAAGGTGTAGTACACGTCCACAAAGTCGTCATCATTGACTAATACGCCATATTTGAGAGGTTCGCTCTAACTCAATCTAAACGTAACGTTAGGCTAGAGTAGTTCGAGTATCCGCGCAGTAAAACATGATAGGTGACGCCAGGTTGCGCACTCACACTGCACTGCTCATTGTTGCCAGCGCGATAAGGGCGACAGTCGTAACTCGATGTAGTTGGCTTGCTGCCCGATTTCACGTAAAGGTCAGCATCGCCTGAACCGCCAGACATTGAAACCGTAACGCTTGATGCAGAATCCACAGTGAAGGTGTAGAAGCTCTCTGAGGATTGAGTCCCGCTTAGGTTTGCAATCGGTGTGCCTTTCGTTAGCACATTGCCCGTTGGCGGCGTTACACCACAGCTCGCATTCACGCCTACAGTGTTGAATGCATCTTCAACATCGGCAACCACATACCCCATGTCTGCTGCGGCTTTCGCAACGCCACACGCACCGGCATCAAAGGTACTGTTTGCCGTCCAATACAGTTGGTTTGCGACTGTGAATATTTCAAAGCCCTTGCGTACATTCCAACCCGATTTGTTTGCTAAAAGGTAAAAGGCGCGGTTATAAACACCGCTAGACAAGTGAACGTTCAAACCATCGTAGTATTCTGAGGCGTGGTCAATCGAGCGTCCATCTTTTGAGGGTTGATCAAAGTAACGCAAGCCACCTTCCGATTTGAATATGTCGCTACCGACAATCCAATCCACATTGCCACGTAAATAGTATTCAGCCGCTTCGCCCGCAATATCGGAGAAAGCTTCGTTAATACCGCCCGACATGTTTCTGTAGACAAGCCCTGAGTTCTGCTCTGTGAAACCGTGGCTGACTTCGTGAGCGCTCACGTTAATATCGACCAATGGATAGAAGGTGCTGCCACCATCGCCAAAGGTCATTGATGTACCATTCCAGAAAGCGTTTTCATAATCGGTGCTGTAATGAACTCGCATTGTCAGCTGGAAAGTTAAAGGTGACGTATTCATCCACTCTTTGTACATATCGAATACGACATTACCAAAGTAGTGTGCATCGTTAAGAGGCGAGTAAGCCCCGTTGATGTATTTATGATCGGTGTAGTTAGTTCCGTCGGCACAGTTGTAGCTGTAGGCTGCGCTGCCAGAGGTTCCATGATTCAAGTTGACTGTCTTAACCGAATCGTTTTCTAACGTACAAGTTGTGCCTGTTTTGTCGATGGGAAAGCTAGGGAAGTCACTGCCATATTCATATCGAGTGGTTTTGAGGTTGCCACCGGGGCCAGTACCTAATGCTTTAGCGTGGTTTAGTCCATTCCATTTTTGGAGTACATCGCCAGTCGTGGCATCAATAAAGTAGAAAGGGCGCTCTGGCATTGAGGACGAGATAAAGAAATCGACCAGGTACACCACTTGCGCGGTTTGGTTCTCATCCAATCTCACCATCAGTTTCGCGTTTTTATTTTTAATCGACTTTTTGCCGACGGTAAACGTGCGGTGAGCAGACAATGCGGCTTCTATCGCTTGCTCTTGATTCAGTTTTGGCGCGATGCTGGATAGGTCACCACTGATCCCCTGTGCCATGGAACCAAATACCTGAGTGGGTTGGTTCTTGGAAAGGGTGGCCACGACCGAAGTATCAAAGACGGGTAAACCTAAGTGGGTTTGTTGGTAGCGGACTTTCGTTTTTCCATTGGGCAATACCACCCGTTTCACTTCAGAAAAACCTAATTCAAGTGGAGCAACACTCTTCGACTGAGCGACGAGGCTTTGTTGTAGTAATGCATCATTATCGACTCTGACCATTTCTGCAGCGTGTGCATTAAAGCCAAAAGATGTACCTAGAATAGCTGCTATTTTCCAGCTTAGTAGACGTTGTTGGTTCATTTTTCGTTCCTGATTTTAATATAAACTCCTTCTTCCCAACGGCTTTATAGGAAGTCTATATGCAACACGCTGATGCCATGTGTTGCGAATCAAGATTGGAAGAGCATTTGGAATTATGACAAGTTTATCAGGGAGATTTATTTTTAGAGTATGTAATTCAAAGTTTACAAAAAACATTATTGATCAAATTGTTTTTATAAAATCTAAGTTTGTTATTTATCGTAAATGTATGATAGTGCGGGAATTATTAAAACCTGCTTTGTTTTAATTTATAGAATAACTTTATCTAAGCTAACTTCGATATTTTTTGGTTTTTACCTTAGTTATAAAATGGTAAATAACTGGATTTTTTTAAGTAGAAATACTGTCTTTACCCCCTCTGGCAGGGTA
>NZ_MCZZ01000122.1 GCF_002875705.1 Vibrio sp. 10N.261.45.E2 | reverse complement strand
GTCGGCACACTAAATTCTTTATGCTTTTGTCCGTGTTGCTACTCCCTGTTAAAGAGTGTTGACACCAACAAATCAAATTGTGGTGCCCGGAGGCGGAATCGAACCACCGACACGAGGATTTTCAATCCTCTGCTCTACCGACTGAGCTATCCGGGCAACGGAGCGCTATTAAACGGATTTTCTGCATAACCGTCAACACCTTTTTTGAAATTAATTGAAAAAAACGTTCGTTAGTTGTTTTTTTATTCAAAAGTGAGGCTTACGTTTTACCTTGGTTAAAATCTTTCTTGAATTTTGTTACTTTTTCTAAGTATCGACGCGACTCTTTGTTTGGGTGTTTCTTAGTAAGTGCCCAGTATGCTTGGCTAGGTTGCAGCGAGTTTAGGTCTCGCATTGCTCGCTTTCTGTCCTTACTGAAGGTATTGAGTACACCACCTGTACCGCCGTTGTATGCTGAAATCATACTGTACTCGAGCGTTGTCGGGTGTTTTACGTCTTTTAAATAACGATTTTTGAGTATGTAAAAGTATGCGGTACCAGCATCAATGTTGTTTTCTGGATTAAATAAATACTCAGGAGTGGGTTCTCCAGGCTTATTTTTTACTAGCTTAAAGACATCTCGACCAGCGGTTTTAGGTACCACCTGCATAAGGCCGTATGCATTTGCCCAGCTCACCGCGTAGGGGTTGAAACTACTTTCTGTTTTGATAATCGCGTAGATCAAGTCTTCAGGAATGTCGTAACGCTGAGATGCTCGTCGAACGATGTCGGCGTATTGGTAACTACGCTGACTTGCGTGATCTGCCACCATTGGGATCTCAACGTAGTAGGCTTTTTTAAAGTCGACTTCTTTGGTTTTTAGGTTATTTGCGATCAGATAATCAGCGAACTGGTTCGCGCGCCATGTCCATTGGATGGGCTTTTTTTCGGTTCATCGCGGATTAGCGG
>NZ_MCZZ01000121.1:1024-122955 GCF_002875705.1 Vibrio sp. 10N.261.45.E2 | reverse complement strand
TTTACTTGACCACTACAAGGGCGACTTCCGGCCCTCGGTACATTTTTTCAAGCTTGCTGTGATTGAATCCCACTTACTGCTCATGCGTTTCTGAGCAATAAGAAAACAACACTAACAGCGGGCGGCTAAATGGAATTAACACCAAGAGAAAAAGATAAGCTACTTATCTTCTGCGCAGGAATGCTGGCACAGCAGCGCAAACAAAAAGGCTTAAAACTCAACTATCCAGAATCTATTGCGCTGATCAGCAGTGCCATTCTTGAAGGTGCCCGTGAGGGTAAAACCGTTTCGGAATTGATGGACTTTGGACGCACACTGCTTACCGTTGATGACGTAATGGAGGGGATCCCTTCCATGATCCCAGATGTACAAGTCGAAGCTACTTTTCCTGATGGCACCAAGTTGGTGACCGTTCATGAACCTATCGTGTAGGGAGAGGAAATATGGCTGGCTCCACCAAACAATATTCAGGCTTCGTTCCCGGAAAAGTAGAAACCGCTCCCGGTGACATTACTCTCAATGAAGGCCGCGACACAACGCCCGTTAAGGTTCAAAACATTGGCGATCGTCCTGTTCAAATTGGCTCTCATTACCACTTCTATGAAGCAAACCCTTCGCTGATCTTTGACCGAGAAGCCACTAAAGGTTTTCGACTCAATATTCCAGCGGGTACTGCAACCCGCTTTGAGCCGGGTCAGTCGCGTAGCGTTGAGTTAGTGCGTTACGCCGGTAAATTAGAGATCTATGGCTTCCAAGGAAAGGTGATGGGAAAGCTCTAAGCGCTCTCACGGAATAATAAAATAACAAAGGATTGAACATGGCGACGATATCCAGACAGGCTTATGCCGAAATGTTTGGGCCAACAGTCGGTGACCGAGTGCGTCTTGCTGACACTGATTTATGGCTAGAAGTGGAAAAGGACTACACCGTATACGGCGACGAAGTGAAATTCGGCGGCGGTAAAGTGATTCGTGATGGGCAAGGGCAAAGCCAACGCCCAAGTGCCGAAACTCCAGATTTGGTGATCACCAACGCGATTGTGTTGGACTACTGGGGAATTGTAAAAGCCGATGTCGCGATCAAAGACGGCCGAGTTCAAGCGTTGGGTAAAGCGGGTAACCCAGACGTTCAACCGGGCGTCGATATTGTGATTGGCCCAGGTACGGAAATTTTAGCTGGCGAAGGTTCAATCCTTACGGCAGGTGGCATCGATTCACACATTCACTTTATCTGCCCGCAACAGATTGAAGAAGCGTTGGCGTCGGGGGTGACGACCATGATAGGTGGTGGTACGGGGCCAAACACCGGGACTAACGCAACCACATGTACGCCAGGGCCTTGGAATATCCATCGTATGTTGGAATCACTCGATCAATTCCCAATGAACTTTGGTTTGCTCGGTAAGGGTAACGCCAGCCAACCAGAAGCTCTACGTGAACAAGTAGCGGCAGGCGCAGTGGGGTTGAAGTTACACGAAGACTGGGGAACTACTCCCGCTTCAATCGATACCTGCTTGAGCGTTGCTGATGAGATGGACGTACAAGTCGCGATTCATACCGATACGCTAAATGAGTCGGGCTTTGTGGAATCAACACTTGGCGCCATTGGTGATCGCGTGATTCATACCTATCACACTGAAGGTGCGGGTGGTGGTCATGCGCCCGATATTATTCGTGCTGCAGGTGAGCCGAACGTTCTGCCTTCTTCAACTAACCCGACACGACCTTACACCGTTAATACGGTCGATGAACACTTAGACATGTTGATGGTATGTCATCACCTTTCACCGTCGATCGCTGAAGATGTCGCATTCGCTGAATCACGTATTCGCCGTGAGACCATTGCCGCAGAAGACATTCTTCATGATTTAGGTGCGTTCTCGATGATCGCTTCGGATTCTCAAGCAATGGGGCGCGTAGGGGAGGTGGTAACACGCACTTGGCAAACCGCACACAAGATGAAAGTGCAGCGTGGCTGCCTAAAAGAAGATTCCGACTATAGCGATAACTTCCGCCTAAGACGTTATGTCGCTAAGTACACCATCAATCCTGCGATTACGCACGGTATGGCACATGAAATTGGATCTATCGAAGCTGGAAAGCTTGCAGACCTAGTGCTGTGGAAACCAGCCTTCTTTGGTGTGAAACCAAGTGTGATTTTAAAAGGCGGTATGATCGCTATGGCACCTATGGGCGATCCAAACGCTTCAATCCCAACACCTCAGCCCGTTCACTATCGTTCTATGTTTGGTAGCTATGGCAAGGCGTGCCAAAACATATCGATGTTGTTTGTTTCCAAGGAAGCCAAAGCACAGAACATCGATAAACAATTGGGCTTACAGAGTTTGATTGGCGTAGTCAGCAACTGCCGAAACATCAGTAAAGCCGACATGAAGCTTAACGACTGGATGCCAAAGATTGAGGTCGACTCTCAGACTTATCAAGTGCGTGCCGATGGTGAACTGCTGACGTGTGAGCCTGCTGAAGAACTGCCAATGGCTCAAAGATATTTTCTATTTTAATAGCTCGGCTGAAGACTCTTATTTTAGTCCTTTAGCTGAAGCTCGAATTTTAGATCTTGGCTGAAGGCTCTTATTTTGAACGTTATAAATCTCACAAGGAGATTGAGGTAATAGCATGATTGAACTTACTCAAATTCAAGCCGAATTGAACACGGCTCCAGATGGCTTCCTAAGCCTACCGATCGATAGCCGCATCAAAAGCCGTCTTAAAGTGACATTGGATGATGGTCGAGATGCAGGGCTGTTTCTACCACGAGGTCATATCTTGCGTGGCGGAGAACAATTAACTAGTGAGTGTGGCTTAACTGTTGAAGTGAAAGCAGCACCGGAAACCGTGTCGACTGTTTACTGTGATGACTCGCATCTGTTAACTCGTGTTGCTTACCACCTTGGTAATCGACATGTTCCGCTGCAAGTCGAAGCTGGCTGGGTGCGCTATCAACACGACCATGTTTTGGATGAAATGGTTGAAGGTTTGGGCGCGACAGTGACGACCGAAAAGCAACCTTTTGAACCTGAAGGTGGCGCTTATGGCGGTCGCTCGGGCGGTCATCATCACCATCATTAATCGAGTCATTGATGACTCACTAAACGATTTATATAACAACGATATTAATAGCTATAAACGCAAGGAACTCGCGATGAACTTTAAAACAGCTGCAGGCTTATGCACTTTCACACTGGCTTCTCTAACAACATCTACATTGGCTTTAGCTCACCGGGGACACGGTTCGCATTCGGTTCATGAGTCTCACTCATTTATGTCTGGCTTAACTCACCCAGTGACAGGCATGGATCATCTGATCATGTTGATCGCTTTCGGATTGTTAATTGGCGCACTGTCGTTTTCAACCAAGATAAAAGCCTCTTTGATTGGCGGTGGATTGGCTTCATTGGTCGTTGGGCTTATCGCAGGCCAAGCCTTGGGTTTCTCTGTGATTGTTGAACCAGCAATCATCGCTTCTCTGTTCGTCGTCAGCCTATGTCTATGGCACGTATTCTCACCTTCAACTAAGCGTGTAAATGGCGTTCTAGTCGCTTCTATTGCGATGTTGTTTTTCCATGGTTATGCACACGGCGTTGAAGCTGCGAGTAACCTAACGCAATTTGCAACAGGCATGAGCATCACTGCTGTGGCATTAATGGTTATCGGTACGTTTGTTGGGCGCGCAGTTTACTCTAAATGGTTGTCAGTCGGCGTGGCTTCAGTAAGCGCATTATTACTGTTAGGCGCGTAAGCTCTCGAACTTTCGATTCTAGAAGACAGAGAGCAAGAGTATGAGCACAACAGAAAATGTCGCGATTTATCGTCTGTTTCAATTGATCAGCCCGTCGTTGCCGATTGGTGGTTTCACTTATTCGCAAGGGCTAGAGTTGGCGGTTGAGGCTGGGTGGGTGACCAATCGCGATAGCATGGAGCAGTGGCTCAATACCATTGTTAGTTCCAGTGTCGCGACCTTGGAATTACCTATCTTAGAGCGCCTTTATCATGCTCTAGAAAAAGGTGAACTCGATGAGATTGAGCATTGGTGTAATTACTTGTACTCGAGCCGTGAAACCAGTGAATTACGAGCAGAAGAGAAGCAACGCGGGCATGCATTGAATACTTTGTTGAAGCGCTTAGATATCGATATTTCGCTGGTGGATTCTGTTGATAGTCACCCAAACCAATTGTTAGGCATGTGTATCGCAGCTCAACATTGGGGCATTGATTTAGAAAGCCTCAAACAAGGTTACTTATGGAGCTGGCTTGAAAATATCGTTACTGCAGGTGTAAAGCTGGTGCCTTTAGGCCAAACCGATGGGCAGTTGGCTCTGATTAATATCACTAACACCTTTCCTGAGGTGATTGAGAAAGCACGCATGATTGAAGATTGGATGATAGGTAGCTTTTCGCCTTCGTTGGCACTAGCGAGTTCACTGCACGAAACACAATACACGAGACTATTTCGTTCGTAGCGGTCAGCGCGAACGAGGTAGCAAGAAAAGAATATAAGGAAGTAGACAATGAAAAGTTATAAGCAACCCCTTCGAATTGGTATTGGCGGCCCAGTTGGGTCAGGTAAAACCGCACTGCTTGAGGTGCTGTGTAAGGCGATTCGCGACAAACTAAACATTGCGGTGGTAACCAACGACATCTACACACAAGAAGACGCCAAGATACTCACGCGAGCTGAAGCTCTGGAACCTGACCGCATTATCGGTGTAGAAACAGGTGGTTGTCCGCACACTGCGATCCGTGAAGATGCGTCGATGAACTTAGCTGCTGTAGAAGAGCTGGCTAAGCTACATAAGAACCTTGATGTTGTATTTGTAGAGAGTGGTGGCGACAACCTCAGCGCGACGTTCAGTCCTGAATTAGCCGACCTGACTATCTATGTGATTGATGTAGCGGAAGGGGAGAAGATCCCACGTAAAGGTGGCCCGGGTATTACGCGTTCTGATCTGTTGGTTATCAATAAAATCGATTTGGCGCCATATGTTGGCGCGTCACTTGAGGTGATGGAGCAAGATACGCAACGTATGCGTCCAACCAAGCCGTTTGTGTTTACCAACCTTAAAGAGAGTAAAGGCCTAGACGTCATCATCGATTTTATCGTGACTGAAGGTATGCTTACGCTCAAAGAACCAGAGAAAACCAGTTAGTCATTCGCAGCCCCTGATTAACTCCTCCATAAGCAAAAGCCCTATCAAATCTGATAGGGCTTTCTAATATAATGTAACTTAGCTGCTTACGCTTTTGCCGTTTTCTGGGTCACTTGCGACTCAATAACACCATCTTCAACTTGAGTGGTGATTACTTCGCCTACTTCGACATCGTTAATTGATGATACAGTTTTGCTCGATGCTGAATGAGTAATGCTGTAACCACGCTTGAGGGTTGCTAGTGGGCTAACGGTCTCTAACTTCTCTGCAGCCATTGCTAGCTGGTGGCGAGTGGTCAGTAAGGTCTTATCCATCGCATCCAATAGCTTCTGCTCAGAGCGTTGCAAATGCAGTTTTTGTTCACCAAGGCATTTCACTGGCGAGTTCAGCTGAAGCTGGTGCTGTTTGCGCTCAACACGTTGGGCATGCTGCTTTAGGTATTGAGTCATACCACGACGCAAACGCATATCTAGGTCATCAAGCTGTTGGCTCTGCTTTTGCAGTTGGTAGCTAGGGTGTTGCTTCTCTAAGCGGTATTTCAATGTTTGAGTTGATTGCGCTTGTTTGATTAACACATGACGAATCGCACTGACTAAACGAGCACGTTTAGACGCGAAAGCTTGTTCTTTATGACTGTTGTCGCGGCTAACCAATTCAGCTGCTGCTGATGGTGTTGGAGCGCGCATATCTGCGACGAAATCGGCGATAGTGACGTCAACCTCGTGGCCAACTGCACTGATAATCGGGATTTGGCTTGCAGCGATTGTGCGAGCTACGATCTCGTTATTGAAGCACCATAGGTCTTCTAACGAACCGCCGCCACGACCCACGATCAACACATCACACTCATTGCGTTCGTTAGCACGCCCAATCGCTTGAGCAATCTGAATTGCTGCTTCTTCGCCTTGCACCATGGTTGGGTAAACCACAACAGGCAGTGAAGGATCGCGTCTTTTCAGGACATCAAGAATATCAAACAGTGCTGCACCGGTTTTAGAGGTGATAACGCCAACGCGTTTTGGGTGCTCAGGAAGCGGTTGCTTACTCGATTGAGCAAATAGCCCTTCTGCGGCGAGGTTCATCTTCAGCTTTTCAAACTCTTGCTGAAGTTTACCGTCACCTTCTGGCTGCATGCTTTCGATGATCAGTTGATAGTCACCGCGTGGCTCATAAAGCGACAGGCGAGCTTTGACTAAAACTTGATTGCCGTTCTGAGGCTTAAAGGTGACTCGTCGGTTATTGCCACGAAACATGGCGCACTTAACTTGAGCGCGAGAGTCTTTAAGCGTGAGGTACCAGTGACCAGAGACAGGTGCAGAGAAGTTCGAGATTTCACCAACGAGCCAGACTATTCCCATTTCGTTTTCTAATAGGAGACGAACCTCTGAGTTGAGGCGAGAAACAGTAAAGATGTTTGGATTGGTCATAGAAGCACTATCTTTCCTTGAAGGAAGGTCTTTCTTGGAATCTCACAGGGCGTGAGTATGGAAGATAGCGGCAATATAATACATATCAAGGAGGTAAATGCAAATTAAAAATACAAAAATGTGTAGCCAAGCGATTTCGCCGTGCGTATAATCCGTCTGCAATATCAAATCCAAATCACTTTATTATGCGAAACGATAAAGTTGGGTTTACTCCTTTTAACACCTTTGTTGTGAGATATTGCAAATGCTACGAATCGCAAAAGAAGCTTTAACTTTTGATGACGTTTTACTCGTCCCAGCACACTCAACCGTTCTTCCGAACACAGCTGATCTTCGCACTCAGTTAACGAAAAACATTTCTTTAAACATCCCAATGATCTCTGCATCGATGGATACTGTTACGGAAGCACGCCTAGCAATTGCCCTTGCGCAAGAAGGTGGTATTGGCTTTATTCACAAGAATATGTCAATCGAGCAGCAAGCTGAAATGGTTCGCCAGGTTAAAATTTACGAAGCTGGTGTGGTTTCTCACCCAGTAACTGTAAGCCCTGACGCGACAATCGCTGATGTTGTAGCCCTTACTCAAAAACACGGCTTCGCCGGTTTCCCTGTTGTTACTGAAACAAACGAATTGGTTGGTATCATTACTGGCCGTGATGTTCGCTTTGTTACTGACCTTTCTAAGAAAGTTGATGTAGTAATGACGCCTAAAGCTCGCCTTGCTTCTGTTAAAGAAGGTGCAACTCGTGAAGAAGTTCAAGAGAAAATGCACGAAGCGCGTGTTGAAAAAGTTCTTGTTGTAAATGATGACTTCCAACTGACTGGAATGATCACTGCAAAAGACTTCCACAAAGCAGAACGTAAACCAAACGCTTGTAAAGATGAGCGCGGCAGCCTACGTGTAGGCGCAGCTGTTGGTGCTGGTGCTGGTAACGAAGAGCGCGTTGCTGCTCTAGTTGAGGCTGGCGTAGATGTTCTACTAATCGACTCTTCACACGGTCACTCTGAAGGCGTACTTAACCGTATCCGCGAAACTCGCGCTGCATACCCTGATCTACAAATCATCGGTGGTAACGTAGCAACTGGCGCTGGCGCTCGTGCTCTTATCGAAGCAGGTGTTAGTGCAGTTAAAGTGGGTATCGGCCCTGGTTCAATCTGTACGACTCGTATCGTTACTGGCGTTGGTGTTCCTCAAGTAACAGCAATCGCAGACGCTGCTGAAGTTGCAAACGAATACGGTATTCCAGTAATCGCAGATGGCGGCATCCGTTTCTCTGGCGATATCTGTAAAGCTATCGTTGCTGGCGCATCTTGTGTGATGGTTGGTTCAATGTTCGCTGGTACTGAAGAAGCACCGGGTGAAGTTATTCTTTACAACGGTCGTTCTTACAAGTCTTACCGTGGTATGGGTTCTCTTGGCGCTATGTCTCAAGGTTCTTCTGACCGTTACTTCCAATCTGACAACGCTGCAGACAAGCTTGTTCCAGAAGGTATTGAAGGTCGTATCGCATATAAAGGTCGTCTAAAAGAGATCGTTCACCAACAGATGGGCGGTCTACGCTCAAGCATGGGCCTAACGGGTTCTGCAACTGTTGAAGACATGCGTACTAAAGCTGAGTTTGTTCGTATCTCTGGTGCGGGCATGAAAGAATCTCACGTACACGATGTTCAAATCACGAAAGAAGCACCTAACTACCGTTTAGGTTAATAATACGTCCAAACGTTTGAATAATGTGCTGATTTAATCGGCACATTGTTATACCAATCGTAGTAAATAACGGGTCATCCTAGTTTGTTAAAAAACTCGATAACTTGGTTAGAATTTTTGATTGTAGAGTAACTACTTATCAGAACTCTTTGTCGAATAGAGCAGCCTTGTTCTCAAGCTTTTTCCTGCGCTATTCCTGAACACTTACTTATTGTGATTGGTATTATATCTACCGTCTGTTTTGTTAAAAGTCCGATTTTCTCAAAACACGGGGTTAAAGATATCTAACGAAAACGTTTGCTTTATTTCTTGAAGAGTTAATCAGAGGTGAGTAAACTCGCCTCCGTTTTATCACATAGCCAATAAGACTGCTTACAATGACTAAAAATATTCATGACCAACGTATTCTAATTCTGGACTTCGGTTCTCAATACACACAGCTAGTAGCTCGTCGTATTCGTGAGATCGGTGTTTACTGTGAACTTTGGAGCTGGGACGTAGAAGAAGCGGATATTCGTGAATTCAATCCAGACGGTATCATCCTATCTGGTGGCCCTGAAAGTGTAACGGAAGAGAACTCTCCACGTGCACCTCAGTACGTATTTGATTCAGGTGTTCCTGTATTCGGTATCTGCTACGGCATGCAAACTATGGCTGAACAACTTGGCGGTAAAGTAGCAACGTCTACTGAGCGTGAGTTCGGCTACGCTGCTGTACAAGTTACTGGTGAGTCTGCACTTTTCGCTGACCTTGAGTCTACTCAAGATGTTTGGATGAGCCACGGCGACAAAGTAGTTGAGATTCCAGCTGATTTCACAAAGATCGCTGAAACAGACACTTGCCCATACGCTGCGATGGCAAATGAAGAGAAGAAGTACTTCGGTGTTCAATTCCACCCAGAAGTAACGCACACTAAAAACGGCCTGAAAATGCTTGAGAACTTCGTTCTTAACGTATGTGGTTGTGAAGGTCTGTGGACTTCAGCTTCAATCATTGAAGATGCAGTTGCACGTATTAAAGAACAAGTCGGTGACGACGAAGTTATCCTTGGTCTTTCTGGTGGTGTTGATTCATCTGTAGTTGCGATGCTTGCTCACCGCGCTATCGGTGACAAACTAACATGTGTGTTTGTTGATAATGGCCTTCTTCGTCTAAACGAAGCTGAGCAAGTTATGGATATGTTTGGCGATCAATTCGGCCTAAACATCATCAAAGTAGATGCAGAAGATCGTTTCCTTAAAGCTCTGGAAGGCGAAGCTGAACCAGAAGCTAAGCGTAAGATCATCGGTCACGTATTCGTAGATATCTTCGATGAAGAGTCTAAGAAACTGTCTAATGCTAAATGGCTTGCTCAGGGGACTATCTACCCAGACGTAATCGAGTCTGCAGCATCTAAAACAGGTAAAGCACACGTAATCAAATCTCACCACAACGTTGGTGGTCTTCCTGATGATATGGAAATGGGTCTTGTTGAGCCTCTACGTGAGCTGTTTAAAGATGAAGTACGTAAGATCGGTCTAGAGCTTGGTCTTCCATACAACATGCTTTACCGCCACCCATTCCCGGGTCCTGGTCTAGGTGTTCGTGTTCTTGGCGAAATCAAGAAAGAGTACTGTGATCTACTGCGTCGCGCAGATGCTATCTTCATTGAAGAGCTTCACGCTGCTGACCTTTACCACAAAGTATCTCAAGCATTCACGGTATTCCTACCAGTACGTTCAGTTGGCGTAATGGGCGATGGCCGTAAGTACGATTGGGTTGTATCTCTACGTGCTGTAGAAACTATCGACTTCATGACTGCTCACTGGGCACACCTACCATACGACTTCCTAGGTAAGGTATCTAACCGTATTATCAACGAAGTTAACGGTATTTCACGTGTAGTTTACGATATTTCTGGTAAGCCACCAGCAACTATCGAGTGGGAATAATCTCTTAGAGATTTAGCCAGCTTTGAATAAGATCTTAAGCCTCGAACTCAGTTCGGGGCTTTTTTCTTTTCGATTCATTACATTAAAGGCATATGATCAACACCTAGAAAGCAAGTGAACAACAACGAGAAACTAAATCGGTTGGAAACTAGATATCAGCTCAAGAAAGTATGAGACGTGTTGTTACGTTTAACTATACATAAAACTATCACTCGCACTTTTTATAAAATCACACCGCAACAGCTAGGCCATTTGTCACGTGCCGCATACTCTTTGATGGACTTATTAAGGACAGATAAGAGAATCCACCATGTTAAAAATCAAATATTTGGCGACAGTACTGGGCTGCACTTTGGCAGCACAAAGTCATGCGTCTTTGAACATTCAACCTGATCCGCAAAACCCGAATGGTTACCTCGTTGAAAAGTCGGCATTACAAGCCGCTGAACAAGCGAAAACCTCGGATCCTATGTATGCGATCTGGTCACAAGCTTTACAAACTCGTTCGAACACCATCGTTGAAGCGATTGAACCCGGTTCACCTTCCAACCCTGAAAACGTAAAACGGGTTGAGCGTGTATTCCCTCAATCTGAATGGGATTTCCTAACTCAGATGGCGGCGCCAGAATACACCTACACTCGTTTCTTACGTGCGATTGGTAAATTCCCAGCCTTCTGTGGAGAGTACACTGATGGCCGCGATTCTGATGCCATCTGTAAGAAATCCATCATCACCGCTTTTGCTCACTTCTCTCAAGAGACGGGCGGTCACATTGCAATAGATAACACCTCTGATAACCCATTAGCTCTCGAAGAGTGGCAGCAAGCACTGGTGCATGTTCGTGAAATGGGGTGGTCTGAAGGTCAAGAAGGTTACACCACGGGGTGTGGCCAGAACGATTGGCAGAATGCGCGTTGGCCATGTGCTGCGGGGCAGGGTTACTTCGGACGTGGTGCTAAGCAGCTTTCTTACCACTTTAACTATGGTGCCTTCTCTGAAGTGATGTTTGATGGTGATGCGACGGTGCTTCTCAATAATCCAGGTTTGGTTGCTGATTCATGGTTGAACTTAGCTTCAGCTATTTGGTTCTTCTTAACACCACAAGCGCCAAAACCAGCCATGCTACATGTGATCGACCGTACATGGACGCCTTCTCAACGTGAACTGGATGCGGGGATTGGTTATGGCTTTGGTACCACCATCAATGTGATCAACGGTGGTATTGAGTGTGGTGAACAGAATAAAGACAAAGGCCAGCCAGTTAACCGTATTCGTTATTGGGAAGGGCTAGCGGCGCACTATGAAATTCCTGTAGAGGCAGATGAAGCGAATACCTGCTGGCAGCAAACACCTTACGGAAGCTTGAACCTCAACGGTGCAACTGATGTGTTGTACACAAACTGGGATGGTAACTGGAAATACTACGCAGACCGCCCAGAAGGCTATTCATTTGAATGTGAGCTTGTTGGTTTCCAAACGGCTTATTCAGCGCTAGTTGCTGGAGATTACGAGAAGTGTGTGACCAATTTTTATGGCTCTCATGCGAGTTGGCCGGAAGTAAAAGTAGTCGACAAGCTTGATCCGGTAGACCCAGGAACCGATCCCGGTGGTAACGGTTGGAGCGCGACTAAGGTTTACAACGCTGGCGATCAAGTGACTCACAATGGTGCGACTTACGAAGCGAAATGGTGGACTCAAGGGGATGACCCTGCCAATGGCGGCCCTTGGAAACTAGTGGCAGGTGAGCCAACACCACCTGTAGTGACTGACCCTGCTCCTGTCGATCCTGCGCCAGTAGACCCTACACCCGTTGAACCACCTGTGACAGAGCCGCCAGTAACTCAGCCACCAGTGGTTGTCGATCCATCTGAATTTATTACGTGGCAAGCGGGTGTTAGCCAAGTGAGTAATGGCGATAAAGTGACACATAACGGCAAGTGCTTCGTGGCTAAAAACGGTCCGGGCGTCTGGGAAAGCCCGGTTCAATCGAACTGGTTCTGGGATGAAATTAGCTGTAATTAACCGCTCAATCTATTAGGTACCTTAGGTTACTTAACTGGTTAATCAAAGCCGAAAGTGATTGCTTTCGGCTTTTGCGTTTCTGCTCAGCTCTCCTCGAGTAATTTAACGCTATCACCCCCTATCTGAATGCCAATTCTCCATTTAGAGAATAAAGTCCTGTACAAATGGTCATTGTGAATTTATATTCACTTTTAAATTATACTTATTCTTTATTTTAGGGTTAAGGTTTACCTATGGAACAGACAGATATCACGTCACTCATCCCCATTGTTATTACTTTGGTGTTGTCGTTGGCGACAAGGAATGTAGTGATTGGCCTTTTTGTTGGTGTACTCAGTGGTGTAGCCATGCTCACTGGAATGTTTAGCGAACTGAACCCTCTTGATACGTTTGGTACCATGGTTAAAGGTTACCTAGTCCCTCAATTGACTGACAGCTACAACGCTGGCGTGATTATGCTGCTGGTGTTCATCGGAGGCTTTGTCGCCTTGATGGAGAAGTCGGGCGGTGGCGTCGCGTTTGCCAAGCGAGTGACTCAGTGGGTAAGCAATAAATGCCAAGCTCAAATTTCAGCATGGCTTGGTGGAATCGTTATATTTTTCTCAGACTTAGGCACTCCGTTAATTGTTGGCCCTGTTTTTCGTCCCCTTTTCGATAAACTGAAACTTTCAAGACAGAAGCTAGCATTCATCATCGATTCAACCTCATCGCCAGTTGCGATCCTTATTCCTTTCATTGGATGGGGCGTTTACATTATGAGCCTGATTCAAAAAGAGTTTACAGCCTTGAATGTCAACATGTCTGACTGGGATGCTTTCATCGGTGCGATTCCTTTTCAGTTCTACGCATTCCTCGCGATCTTCATTGTGCCTTTGGTGTCAGTTAAAGGCTTAGACTTTGGGCCAATGGCAAAAGCTGAACGTGATTGCCAAGCGGGAATCAACTCTGGTGTGAATAGCGAATCACTTAATGCGTTCTCGCATAAAAATGCAAAGGCATCTTTTGTCTGGGCACCGCTTCTGGTGATGGTTGTGGTGTTATGTGCCATGTTGGTTCCACAGGGCTTTCCATTCCAAAAGGTCGCAGGTTCATCATTTAGAGCAGCATTATCTTCGGCTTATTTCTTTGCCGCGATTACCTTGATCTCGCTGATGGCTTACTACGGCGTTAGAAAACTGTCGGATGGTGTTTCTGTGTACCTAAAAGGCATGGGAAACATGATGCCAGTGGCAATAATCTTGGTACTGGCTTGGGCGTTAAGTACTGTCGGTAAAGAGTTAGGAGCAGCGGCTTATATTGCAGAACAAGCGCAGAGCGGTTTCCCATATTGGTTAGTACCTGCAGTCGCGTTCCTGTTGTCTGCCATTATCTCATTTGCAACGGGCTCATCGTGGGGAACCTTTGCGATAATGATGCCATTAGTTATTCCAACAGCGATTGCGATTGATGCTCCCTTACTCGTCGCAATTGGTGCCGTGTTGTCTGGTGGTTTGTTTGGTGACCATTGTTCTCCAATCTCTGAAACCACCATTCTCTCTTCTACAGGGGCAGGGTGTGATCAGTTTGAACACTTTAAGACACAGCTGCCTTACGCATTGATGAACGGCTCTATTGCTCTGATTAGTTTTGTAGTGGCAGGTTTTACGGGAAGTGCATTGGTTGTGCTTGGGGCTCTTGTTGCTCAGCTTATTCTTGTAACTCTGTTAGCCAAGCGTGACGTGAGTAAAAACGCTTCTTCAGAAGTTCAATCTCAAGTCTCTGAATCTAAAACTCAACAAGCGTAATTTTAGATTACGAATGGAGAACAGATACGGGATGCGAGTAATCGAGTAACGAAAAGCTCGCTCTCTATTGTCTAAGTTTGATGTTAAGGGTTCTCGCTTACTCAAATCTGAAGACTCTTTTCTCATCCCGCATCTCGTTACTCGTATCTTTTTCATATGTATATCTCGAAAGGAGATTCCAGATATCTCGTCCCTCGATTCTGGAATGACGATTCAATGAACAGATACGGGATGCGAGTAATCGAGTAACGAAAAGCTCGCTCTCTATTATCTAAGTTTGATGCTAAGGGTTCTCGCTTACTTAAATCTGAAGACTCTTTTCGCATCCCGCATCCCGTTACTCGCATCTTTTTTATAGCGCGATAGGTCGTCTACTCACTTATAGTTTTTGTGAATTAATTCGTGTTGTTATGAAACCTATTTTCCATAAGATCATTTGTACAATCTTAGTTTTCGATAACTGGATTACCTAGTTGAACGGTTTATAGATTAAAATTTTCTTACAAATTTTATCGATTTTTTTTAATCAACCACTTTAATAAGGTAAATTCGCAATGTCGACCAAACTAGCTAACCCAGCGCCACTAGGCTTAATGGGTTTCGGTATGACCACTATTCTTCTTAATATCCACAACGCAGGTTTCTTTCCAATCGATTCAATGATTCTTGCTATGGGTATTTTTTACGGTGGTTTGAGCCAAGTTATCGTGGGCACAATGTGTTTCAAACGTGGTGACACGTTCGGTACAACTGCGTTTACTTCTTACGGCCTATTCTGGTTGTCTTTGGTTGGTTTAATCGTGATGCCTTACATGGGTCTACCTGCAAGCCCTGCTGCATTTATGGGTTGGTACCTACTACTATGGGGCATCTTCACAGGCTTCATGTTCATCGGTTCTCTATGCTACCCAGTTGCGAAGCAAGTAGTATTCGGTTCACTGACTATCTTGTTCTTCCTACTTGCAGCTCGTGATTTCACTGGCAGCGAACTAATCGGCACTATCGCTGGTTTTGAAGGTATCTTCTGTGGTGCTTCAGCTATCTACTTTGCAATGGCACAAGTAATCAACAACGAATACGGCCGCACAGTACTGCCTATCGGTGAGAAGAAAGCACCTCAAATGGCAACACAAGAAATCGCTGCTTAATACTCTAACTCGGGAACAGTTAGTTTGTTATAAGCCGTTTATTGGTTATGAATAAAACAAAAGGGGTTAGCCGAAATGGCTAACCCCTTTTTTATGCGTTATTAATAGCGCGAGTTAAAGCGAGCTATTTGTTAAAGCAATCCATTTGTTAAGGCACAAGCTTAAGCTGAAGGTTGCTCTACAGGTTTAGTGTCTGCAGCTTCTGCTTCTGGAGACTTGCCTGTTTTACGCTTGTACTTCTCTTCCCAGTAAGTCGCACCTTTAATGCCTAGTTTTACAGGGTTGAAAGTGTACTCAGTCACACCTTGTTTCTGCTGTTCTTCGTAGTCAGCTAGAGCTTTAAGCGCAGGCTTAGACATGAAGAAGATAATCAGAATACCAACGATGTTTAACCATGCCATCAAACCAACACCAACATCACCCATTGCCCATGCAAGGTTAGCTGTTTTAACTGTGCCATAGAAAACTGCAGTGATAAGAACAAGCTTAAGTACGAACATCATGCCAGGGATCTTGATGGTACGACGTAGGTAAGCAATATTCGTTTCTGCGATGTAGTAGTAAGCAAGAATCGTTGTAAATGCGAAAAAGAACAGAGCAAATGCGATGAATGGCTTACCAATGCCTGGTAGTGCACTTTCAATAGCAAGCTGTGTAAATACAGGACCATTCGCACCGATGTTTGCTGCTAGGTTCTGAACAAGGAACACGCCTTCAGCGCCGCCGTGAACGTTGTAAGCACCAGTGATGATGATCATGAACGCTGTAGCAGAACATACTAGAAGTGTATCGATGTAGATAGAGAACGCTTGTACCAAACCTTGTTGAGCAGGGTGATCAACACTTGCAGCAGCTGCCGCGTGAGGACCAGTACCTTGACCCGCTTCGTTTGAGTAAACACCACGCTTAACACCCCAACCAATTGCAGCGCCGAAGCCTGCCATAGGTGTGAATGCATCGCCGATGATCATTGCGAAAACAGTTGGCACTTGGCTGATGTTTAGCAGAATGATAACGAACGCGATGATGATGTAAGCCAATGCCATGAAAGGAACAACGATTTGTGTGAAGTTCGCAATACGTTTAACACCACCAAAGATGATGAAAGCAAGGATGATAGCAACAACAGTACCGGTGAAAATTTTAGCGAAACTGAATGTACCGACAGCTGTTTCAATCATGTCACCTGAGCCAAATGCAGCTTCTACAGCATTACCAATACTGTTTGACTGAACACCAGGAAGCAAAATACCACATGCAAAAATAGTCGCGATAGCGAAGATCCATGCGTACCACTTCTGACCCATTGCTTTTTCAATGTAGTAAGCCGGACCACCACGGAACTGGCCTTCGTCTTCTTCTTTGTAGATTTGCGCTAGCGTCGATTCTGCGTAAGCAGTCGCAGCGCCAAAGAAGGCTACAACCCACATCCAGAATACTGCACCTGGGCCACCGAAACCGATAGCAGCAGCAACACCAGCAATGTTACCTGTACCTACACGGCCAGATAGCGAAACGGCTAGAGCTTGGAAAGACGAGATGCCTTTTGTTGAGCTTTTTCCCGATAGTAGCAAGCGCCACATTTCAAAGAAGTGACGGATTTGAACAAATCGAGTCATGATGGAGTAGAACAAACCGGCACCTAAACATAGGTAGATAAGTACTGGACTCCAGATTATTCCATTCAAAAAATCAACGAATGACTGCATGAGTATTTTCCCTGTTAGTTTTGCTTATGATTGTTTTTCGAACAACACAATACTTCACTTGTAACCCAAGTGTTAAATTATTTAACTACGCATTAGGATTACTGTGACATAAAGCATGTTGTAGAGGGTGTTTGTTAACTCTTAGTGCTAATTCGATAATCGTTCCATTTAACTCAATATGCAACTGGTTGTAATTTGTGGTGTTTTGCAAAGTGAATAAATAATGATTAATACAGAAAGAGGAATTTGAGGTGCGCATAAGAAGCGAAATCGCGCAAAACAGCGGTTAAAGCCGCTTAGCATGAACGGCTGATATGGGAGTGCAGGGATAAGTAGGTTGGAATATATCACCTGCATCGTGTGAGCTAGTAGGTCTAAGAAACTGTGTTTTTTGAAGATTCGATAATTGAGGCTTTAATATCTACCTAGTGAAAATTGTTAATTTGATGCCTGTTTCAAACAACCACGAACCCTCGCGCCTGTAATTCTTGAGCGAACTCCGACTGAGTATTTGGCTCGCCGTGAATCAAATGCAACTCTCTCGGTGGAGTCGCGATGCCTTCTATAAATCGGTAAAGGTCCTCTTTATCAGCATGGGCAGAATAACCCGACATGCCATGAATTTGAGCATTAACCTCAACGTCTTTGTTATCAATAGAAACCTGCATTTCGCCTTGTTGCAGCTCTCGTCCGAGCGTCCCGTGCGCTTGATAGCCCGCTAAAATCACATCGGTTCGTTTATCGGGAAGCAAGGCAGATAAGTAGTTCATTATCCTGCCGCCCTGACACATGCCAGAAGCTGCGACCACAATCGCGGGTTCACCTGTCGACTTAAGGCGATTAACGATTTTCTTGTGCATTCTATGCCCATCAACGGTGATGCACTGCTCAAAAGCGAGTGGGTGACGTTTCAGTTCTAGCCGTTGCTTTGCTTCTTGTCCCCAGAGTTCTTTAAAGCGTCGATAGGAACGTGTCACTTTCTCTGCCATAGGAGAATCGAGGATGATAGGAATATCGGCGCTGAGCTGATGCTCAAAGATCAGGTGTTCGATATCAAATAGCAACTCTTGTGTTCGACCGATACTGAAGGCCGGAATTAGGATGACACCCCCATCAAGTAGCGAACGATCTATGATGATTTTGAGGCGTTCTGCTCGTGTCGCAATATCATCATGTGTACTGGTGCCGTATGTGGATTCAATAAAAAGATAATCAGCCTGCTGTGGAGGTGCAGGGTCGGGCAGTAAAGGTGTGTTATTTGGGCCTAAGTCTCCGGAAAACACCACCACTTCTTGGCTGGGTAACTTAATCTCGATATAGGCGGAACCTAAGATGTGCCCCGCAGGTTGAAAACGAGCATACAGAGTATTTGGCCTATGGTGATCCTTTTCATTATTTTGCTGTTTAGACGTAATTGGAAACCATTCCCCGTAAGGCTTGGGAGCTATTAACGAATGAATCTTTTTGAGTATCAGCTTTGACTGTTTGTTACTGAGCCCTTGTAGCTTTAAGCCATCCTCAATCATTAAAGGGGCGAGTTCAGCAGTGGCTTGCGTGCAATAAATCGGTTGGTTAAAGCCATTGGCGAGTAACCAAGGTAATCGACCAATATGATCAATGTGAGTATGAGTCAGCAGCAGAGCGTTGAGGTGGGACGTTTCAAAATCAATATCAAGAGGGCGGGTGTCTTCTCCTTGAAACAAGCCACAATCGATAAGCACCGCTTGGCCTGAATCTCTTAGTTCGTGACAAGATCCTGTGACAGTATATTTGCCACCATGGTGAATCACTTCCATCGTTTACTCCCATTGCACTATAAAGTCGTTAACGCCTGTTTTATTTTGCGGATAAGCGCCAACAAGTAAAACAAGAACAATGAGAGTTGCGATCGTTGAGTGTCTTTTTAAGTAACTGAGCGATTACTCAGTGGGTTCGCTGCGAGTTAGTTTGTAGAAGAGCCGTCTGAATCCAGTTCTGGGTTTTGCTGCGCCTCTAAACGAGCCACTTCGGCATCAAGCTCTGCTATTTTCTCTGCCATAAGGGCGTGACAGTGATTGGCCAGTTCTCTCGCATCGCTAAGCTTGTAGCCGGATACATCGATAGGTTCCAGCATCTCGGTGATCACAATGCCATTATTGGCACGATTAAAGTCGATTTTATTGTGCGTGGTGCTGGTACACATCGGGGTGATAGGCACACCAGCTTCAATTGCCATTCGGAAAGCGCCTGTTTTGAATGGCAGTAATCCACGGCCTTTACTTCGGGTTCCTTCAGGGTAAACCCAAACAGACAGATCTCTTTGATGAATCGCTTCCGCCACTTGTTTGATGGTATCGCGTGCTTTGGACTTGTCTTCGCGGTTAATCATGATGTTCCCGGTGATCCAATACAGAAGGCCGAAGAAAGGCACGTACAACAAATCGCGTTTACCCAATGAAACAGTTCGTGGTCTTAGCATTCCTGGGTCGGTCGCAAAGTCCAATATGCTTTGGTGGTTAGAGATGTAGACGCTGTTTTTTGGTGTCGGGGCATTGTCTAGGCCGCGCTGTACCAGTTTTACACCGATGATCTTTTGGAGCTGGTTGAACCAACGACAGAAAACGTACACATGCTTAGGGTTCTTGGGGCTAAATAAGCAGTAAACAAAAGCACATAGAGTGGTGAAAATAATAAACACCGTAGCCAAAATAATACGAAGAACAGCAAGCACAACTCACTCCTTACTCACCGCAAGAACGCAGTGATTAAATAGTTTTAGATGCTTAAAGTTTTCACTCTATTTAACCGAATTGCAACAATTAACTGGGATGGGAGGCAATTTTTAGATCTTTATATAAAACAAGGACTAACAATGTATGCTCGACACCGCTATCGAGCTTACACGTGTTCACCAGTAATGGCTCATGATCACCAATACTGTTTATTTGGATCTGATTTTTCTACCCATTCTGGATCTTGGCGGGCTTCTAAATAGAGTTGTAGGCCGTTATAAGACATGAAAGCCGCCGGGCCGCCGAGGTACTCGAAGTAGTCAAAATACTCATCTTCAAGCGTGCATAGCTGAGCTAAATCTTTAACCTTGTGCATCATTGCCCACTGAATGGCAAATACAGGCGCCGTTGAGCCTGAAATAACCACTTCTTCGACATTGGAGTTAAACAGTGAATTAGCTTGTTCAAGCAATATTTCTTCTTGTTCAGACTCTTGCTGTAACACCTCTTCAATAATTTCCGAACGCTTGGTATTAGATACATTTTTGTTCAACTTAGCGATTCGCAGTGCGTAGCTAAACCTTTCTGATGAAACGATATCGACAAGTTGTGATAGCAGCTCTTTGTCTACGCTTGCTGCTTTGGTGAAATAGTCGATACATGAATTGATTGAGGCATAACGCGTACCGTCAAATTCAAAGCCACTGGTTTCGTCGTAAACCTCAAGTGGGATGTCATCAACCGACAAAGGCCAGCCTTTATAATCGACGCGTTGCTTGGCTATTTGATACATCTTCCACGCGCTGCGCCCAAACCCGCCGAGTGTCGAACCCGAGAAATCAGAATCAATAAGCTCTTGCTCTGTCCAGTTCTCACCGATACCAAGGTGCTTAGCGTACTTGTCTATGAGCGTGTGTTTTATCTGATCGCGCACAGACCAAATTGACGTCAGACTCTTTGAATAGTTAATTCTCGCACACTCATTGCAAGCCGGCAGCGCGATTGGTGAATGACCAACCTTGGTAATAGCCTGCGCTGTCTTAGGGAATTCAACAACATCATTGGAAGGTTCACCACAAAACCAACAGGTGTGGCGCAGGTTGAACGGGGTATCTATGTGTGAGTATGTGTTCATTAGTCTTTATCGGCTAGGTGCTTGAGTGTGGTTAATCATCTTCAAAACAATTATCTCTATTCGCACGTCACCTTGCACCTTGTTTGTTTTACTTTACTAACGAGACTGTTTCGAGATGTGACTCACCTGATGATCTGATTATGTAGATGTTGATATAAAACAGCCACTAACAGTTAACGTTGATTGATGTGGCTGAACTTACATGAGCTGCTAGCAATCATCTAAGCTCCCCATTACTATTGAGGTAGACTCCTTACTCCAATAGCGCATATGTCCTCATCGATTCCTTTTTACGATAAAAATGCTCGCACACTTTGTGAACAATACAACTCAGTGACATTCGAGTCCGTACATAAAAGTTGGCAAGCTTATTGGCCTTTAGAGGGCGATAAGGTGCTAGATGTCGGTGCGGGAAGTGGCCGTGATGTTTTATGGATGCACAATGCCGGAGCTGAAGTTATTGCGATAGAACCAAGTGCTTCATTACGCAAACAAGGATCGGAATATACTGGCCCAAGTGTTACATGGATTGATGATTCACTTCCCTCGCTTAGCCGCACTGAAAACCTCGGAATGCGTTTTGACTTGATATTGGTGAGCGCGGTATGGATGCACCTTGCACCGTCATATCGAGAGCGAGCATTCAGAAAACTGTCTAACTTGCTCGCTCCAAATGGCAAATTGGTGATCACTTTGCGTCATGGGGAATTTCAAGATACTCGACAAGGTTATGAAGTATCTGTGGAAGAGCTTGAGCGCTTATCAAAAAACAGTGCTCTGTTGGTACGCCATGTCGATGATAGTCAAGATACTTTGAACCGTAGTGAAGTATGGTGGCAAACCGTTGTAATGACATTGCCAGATGACGGCTCCGGTGACTTGAATAAGGTGCGCCATATTATCGTGAATGACAATAAATCGGCCACATACAAATTGGCTCTGTTAAGAACCTTACTGCGAATCGCAGATGCTCATTCAGGTGCTGTACTTGATCGAACGGATGGCAAAATATCTCTACCTGTGGGTTTGGTTGCGCTGTATTGGGTTAGGCAATTTAAGCGTTTGATTGATATCGATATAGAAGGCTTGGGGATTCAGCAAAATAGCAACACAACGAAAGGACTGGGGTTTGTAAAAGACGATGGCTGGAACAAGCTCAAGCACCTAAGTGCTGATGATTTAGCTATTGGAGCAATGTTCTTAGGTGATGAAGCCAAGGCTTTACAAAAGCTATTTTCACAGACGATCAGCACGATTAAATCAGGGCCTGTGACGTTTATTTATCAAGGTTCAAAAGAGAATAAGTTATTTGAGATACACCCTCCTCAGAAACGACGGAAGAGCCAAGAATCGCTGCTCATTGATAGTGAGTTCTTAGAAAGCTTTGGCTATTTCACTCTGGATGAAAGCTTATGGGAGTGCTTTAGAATCTACCACTCTTGGATTGAACCGCTGGTGGTGAATCAATGGATCATGGAGATGCAGCGTTTCCAGTTAAACCGACAGCGCAACATATCACTACAGACTTATCACGATTGCTTGGTATGGATCGATCAAAACCATGATACTCGCGATGTACGTAAACGTGTCGAGCAACTTAGAGCTGAACGTACCGACATTGTCAGTGTCTGGAGTGGAAAATCATTAAAAAATGAGTATCACGTTGATCACTGCTTGCCTTTTGCTTACTGGCCAAACAACGACAAGTGGAACCTCTTTCCGACCACAAGCAAAGAGAACCTAAGCAAAAGTGACAAAGTTCCTACGGCTGAAAAACTTCGAGTGTCTAAGCCTCGTATTCTTGAATGGTGGCAATTGGCGTGGAGTGATTCTACTCATTTTGAACAGCAGTTCTTTTCTGAAGCGGCACTTTCTTTACCCAACATACCAGCGCAGTGTCGAGACTTCGAAGAGGTGTTTGATGCAATGGGTTTGCAAGTACGTGGAGTAAAAAGTCGACTTCTGATCAGTGAGTGGAACTAATCATCGAGAACATAATGAAATATATCGGAATTGATGGTTGTAAGGCGGGTTGGATCGCTTGGATTGCCTCTGGCAATGAGCCACCTACGTTCAAAGTGGTAAACACACTCGATGAGTTGGTTGATGACCTTACGGGATCAACAACGTTAATCGATATGCCTATTGGTTTTAGTGATTCACTGACTCCAGATCGATTATGCGATAAAGCAGCAAGACGTTTCCTTACCAGCAAGCGTGGTTCTTCAGTGTTTCCTGTTCCGTGCCGAGAGGCGGTTTATCAAACCGATTACATTGCGGCGTGCAGTGCCAATGTGCAGCAGCTTGGTAAGAAGTTCTCCAAGCAAACTTGGGGTATCGTTCCTAAAATCCGAGAGCTAGATAAACTCATCGATGATCACCCACATTTATCGATCAGAGAGTCTCACCCTGAGGTGGTGTTTGCAGCTTTAAAAGGCGAGCCACTGACGTTTTCCAAACGAACACAAGAAGGTAAAGAGGAGCGGCTTTTTATTATTCAGCACCTTGCCCCTCAATGGTGCGAAGGCTTATCGTTGGCAATTTCAAACACCAAGCGTAAAGATGTCGCGATAGACGATATCTATGATGCGTTTGTACTGATGTCAATCGCCTATTACGCTCCGCAATTATCGACCTTACCTGAACTTTCTGATGTTGGTGGAGAAGCGGATGTCGACCAGAACGGACGAGTTAGAGAGATTGTCTATTGGAATAAAGCGCGCTAACAAATCGTGCGCTCAACTTGGCTTAATATGCTACTTTCCAATTCCTGCTACTTTTCACTCTTACTATTTTTGAGTCTTTGATATGAAACGTTTTATTGTCGGCTTGCTGGCCACTGTGCTCAGTGCTGCGAGTTATGCCCAAGTTGCCCCTATATCTCAATGGCAATGCGACATGATGAAAAAGAACAATGTTTTAAGTAATGGTGCGCCTGTTGGTTGTGAGCGACTATCCAAAGTGGATTTCGACTTCATTAATTTCAAAGGGGAAACGCAACAGGGCAATATGATCGTGCTTGATGTGGTTGCACCTGCTGTTGAACAAATTTTTTCGGAGCTCAAACAGCGCAATTTTCCTCTTCATTCTGCTCGCCTTATGCGTGAATTCAGAGGTGACGATAGCGCCTCAATGGACGCGAACAACAGCAGTGCCTTTAATGCTCGTCCTATTACAGGCGGAGGTGGTTGGTCGAAGCATGCTTATGGTGTGGCGATAGACATCAACCCAGTTCAAAATCCTTTCTTAGAGTTCGATAGCAACGGAAAGATCACGGTAAAGCCTTCACAATCTGCGACAAGTTATGTGAACCGTACTCGCTTTCGTGCGCGTGATGAACTTGAACGCCGCGGCATGGCTGAAGATGTGGTTGAGCTGTTTGCCCATCACGGATTTATGATCTGGGGAGGGGATTGGAATAGCCCAATCGATACTCAGCATTTTGAGGTCGGCTCAAGAAAGTTCGTTAATCAACTGCTTTCTAAATCACAACCGGAAGCGAAAGTGTTATTTGAGCGTTATGTCTACTCTTATCGACAGTGTTATCTCAAAAATAAAGGTGAGGGCGCAGAAAAAGCTCGTGCTATCTGTGCAAAGAAAACAGTCGGGACTTTTTAGTGCTATGTTTATCTAGAACCGTTTGTATTTTAGAAAGTTAAACTCGCTTCAGGTGTGTTTTGAATAGCTAAGGTCAGCGCTTGTCGTTGACCTTTTTTGTATTCATTTCTCCAATAGAACACCGAGCATTGAAAAGGTTATTGGGTATCTGTTATTCAATAATCGATAAGCGAATACAACGTAAAGTCATCGGTTTGTCATTGAAAAACTCATAGCGTTAACGTTATGTGAGAACCATTGCTGGTGGGGGAACTCTTCGCTGAAACACCAGTATTATTAGTGCACTGATCACAACGGACCAACTAATGAAAAAGATACCTTTGGCTCTAACTCTTTTAAGCACTTTGCTTTTTTCACAATATACTTTGGCTACTGATACTTCCCACACAACACAAAACCCTACTTACGAACTCGATGGCAAGGCGGTATTAGGCCGCACTGAGAACGTGTACCTATCTAGCGTTCAAGGGCTAAAAGACGTTCCTTTCATTGGTAAGATTGATACCGGTGCAGAAACTACCTCAATGCATGCTGAAGACATTCATGTGAGGAGCTCTTATGCCGACTACAAAAACCTTAAAGACAAAGAGTTGATGGCGGCGTTAACCGAAGATCTGTTGAACAATTCCGATGTTGCTTACGAAGATTGGGATGGCAAGACTTTTGCGAAATATGAGGCTGTAGTGTCTTTTAAGGTCCAAAACCCGCGTACCGGAGACATGGTATTAATTGAAGCACCTTTAGAGCGTGTCAGCATGATACGCAGCCGCACCAGCAGCACGCCTTTACTTCGTCCGACCGTAAAAATGTCACTGACCATTGCGGACCAAGAATTAAAAACAGACGTTAACCTGACCGACAGAAGCCATTTCTCAGCGCCAGTGCTGATTGGTAAAACCTTCCTAGCTGACAACGCTTTAGTGTTCGCTGGCTATGACTACTTGCAAGAGCAAGAAAAAGCGACCGTAGTTGGTCGAAAAGAGGTGGTGTCTATCTCGGGAATGGCGATGAACGCGACCTTCTCTTTAAAGAATCGCTACAGTACTTTGCATTCAAAAAATATCGATGTAGATAAGAAACACAACGAAGTCACGTTTGATGTGTTTGACAACGATGGCAAGCAGAAAGAGATCACGCTGCCATTAGTTCGTATGTTAAGCGTGAGTGGTAAGAAAAGACCATTGGTTTATGTGCCAGTTCAACTCGATGAAAATACCACCAAAGACGTTCTTGTTTACCTACGTGACCGCTCGAGTAGCGAGTCGCAGTTAAAGTTTGGTACAAGCACCGCCAGTGAGCTCTTCATGATTGATACCAATGCTGAGAATATTCTTTCTGAAGGTTCTGAGAATTTCAGTGATGTTGCTAAAAAGAGTGAACCTTTGGTCATTTCTCCAGAAGAGGACATCACTCTAGATGATTTTCCACTGAAGGCTGTTGCCTCTTTCACTGTTAATACTCCTTTATTGAAGGTCGACAGCTTTGAAATGACCGGTAAGGGCAAAGATGCTTCTGTTGAGTTTTATCTTACAGATGTAAATGGTGAGAAGCAGAAGGTGACAAAGCCAATTATTAAGAAACTTAAAGTTGGTGATGATACTCGTCCTGTTGTGAGTGGCGAGTTTGCAGTGTCTGGAAATGTTCGTACGCAAGAATTTGCTATCGATGTTCTCAATACGAATGAGAAAGAAGCTTACTTTATTTTAGGCAAGAAGATGGCAAAAGACGGTGTGTACGTAAACACTCGTTCTGACTATCTTTTGAAAGCTGAGCCACTGTTTAAAGTAGGGCACATCGAAGTCGTTGAAGTGAACGGCATGAAATTCCCAGCCAAGCTCGACACTGGCGCGGATGTTAGCTCAATGAACGCAGTCAACATCAAGCGATTCAAAAAAGACGGCCAAGACATGGTGAGCTTTACCTATCAAAACAACCAAGGCGATAAGCAAGACTTCACCAAGCCAGTGATTGATGTCATGCGAATTAAAGCCAAGAAAGGCGAGAAGGTAAATATTCGCCCTGTCGTTGAAATGAAGGTTAAGTTAGGTGACCTAGAGAAAGAGGTGAAGGTAAACCTTCAAGACCGCTCTCGCTTCGAATACAGCATGATCTTAGGTAAGAACTTCTTGAAGTACGGCGCAGTAGTCAGCAGCGATGAAGATTACTTGTTGGGTGATATGGAGTAACGAGTCAGCTTAATAAACGCGAAATAAAACAGCTCTAAGCGGCCACACATTTCAGTATTGGAATGTGTGGCTTTTTGTTGGGTGCCTGTTTTTCATATTGATTAAATAAGATCTAAATGATTGTTGTTTAAGTGGTTTTACTATTAGTGCACTAAGTGCAGACAAACAAAAAGGGCCAACTCTTTCGAGTTGGCCCTTTCCAAACGTTTGGTGGAGCTGGCGGGAGTTGAACCCGCGTCCAAAAATCATTCATCATTGGTACTACATGCTTAGTCGATCTTTAATTTCACCAGCAACCTGCGAACCGACACGCTAGTTAAAGGCTAACCTGAATTATAATTCGCGCTTTTCCTCTCAGGTGGGAGAAGCCACGCTAGCTAGTTTGGGTTTGATCTCTTATTGGTCCCCGTCTTACGAGCGGAAGCTAGGGTAAGAGAGCTCTGAGCAGGTTATTAAGCTGCTAGTGCGTAGTTTTCGTCGTTTGCGACTATTTTTTTGCGGCTTTTTACGTGGCCAACCGCCCCACGGCATGCACCTCAGACTTCAAAATTCCTGTCGAATCCTAAATCAGCCCCAAGTGTTATTTGCATAGTACCAGAAAAGCTTAACCTGTCTAGCACTGTGCGTTTAAGTGCTTAAAATTAGCGCAAATTACTCTTCATAATTCGTGCTTTATCTCTCGCCCAATCTTTTTCTTTCATATCAGTACGTTTATCGTGCAGCTTTTTACCTTTCGCAACGCCAACTTTAATCTTCGCCCAAGAGCGAGACCAGTAAAGTGCGGTTGCGACAAGTGTCATGCCTTCACGGTTAATACGACCGATAAGGTTGTCGAGTTCTTTTCTCGACATAAGGAGTTTACGAATACGTGTTGGGTTCGCCACGATATGAGTACTCGCTTGAGTTAGCGGAGTAATCGTCATACCACTGATGAATGCTTCGCCATCTCGGATGTAAACGTAGCTTTCTGCGATATTGGTTTTGCCTTCACGTAGGGATTTTACTTCCCAGCCTTGTAGCTCAAGCCCCGCTTCTATCTCATCATCGATGAAATATTCGTGGCGAGCTTTCTTATTAAGCGCAATGGTATTGCTACCGGCTTTTGATTTTGATTTATTCTTTGCCATAATGGCCCCATTATACGGATTGCGCCCTAGATGGGGAATCCTTTTTATTTGCGCTCTGGCCCAATACAATTAAAATTGCAGTTTGTGTTAATGTAACGCTGTCTTTAACAGGAGTCTATATGCCAAAGGTTACTCGTTCAGCATTAGTGTCGTTTAGTGCCGACCAGATGTTCAGCCTGGTCAATGATGTTGCTCGTTATCACGAGTTTTTGCCAGGATGTTCTGGTTCACGTGTGATCGAATCTTCAGATTCAACTATGGTGGCTTCGGTTGATGTCTCTAAAGCCGGTATCAGCAAAACATTTACTACGTCTAACCGTTTAGCGGAAGGTGCTGAGATCTTGATGGAACTGGTAGATGGCCCCTTTAAAAAGCTGCAGGGTGGTTGGTATTTTACACCGCTCGACGAGCAAGCTTGTAAGGTTGAACTTAAGCTAGAATTTGAATTCTCTAGCCGTATGATTGAAATGGCTTTTGGTAAGATTTTCAATGAGCTGACGAGTAATATGGTCAGTGCTTTTACCCAACGCGCGAAACAGGTTTACTAAACCATGACTATTGAATCAGATATGATCCACGTAGAAGTTGTGTTTGCACTTCCACACGAGCAGCGTGTGTTTACCTTAGTTGTGAACAAGAACGCGACCGTCGAAGAGATTATCGCGCAGTCAGGTGTATTGGAGTTGTATCCAGAGATCGACTTGGCGAAGAACAAGGTTGGTGTATTCAGCCGTAACGTTAAGTTAGATGCGACGGTGCGTGATAAAGACCGTATCGAAATCTATCGTGCATTATTGGCTGATCCAAAAGAGATTCGCCGTAAACGTGCAGAACAAGCGAAAGCCGCTGCTGCCAAGTAGTATTGTAAAACGATTTTGATTGAGAAGAGCTCGCTATGTTGGCGAGCTTTTTTATGCCTGCAGGTTAGACAACGCATATGAATTTGTTAGCGGGTATTAAAAAGCCTGCTGATTGAGCAGGCCTTTGTGATTCTTGCTTTGTCGACTGAAAGCTAGCGAAGGCTTTCGAAGAACTCATCACTGGCTTCAAAGTCACCATTGATCGTTACTAGGGTGCCAGTGGCATCAAAGTTCACAACAAGGTTTTTCTGAATCGGGTCTTCGTGGCCTTTTTGGTGGTGGTAAATGTAGTACCACGTATCAGGGTAGCCATTTTCGATAAGCATAGGTGAGCCCATAACGTAACGAACTTGTGTTTTTGTCATGCCAAACTTGAGCTGGTCGACAGCTTCTTGTTCAACATAGTTACCCTGATTGATGTCAATTCGATAAACCAACTTCTCTAGTAGGGAGCAACCGGTCAACATTGTTAGTGCAAGTGGAACTGCAACTAACCACTTTTTAATTCGCATAGTTTGAGATCTTTCTTCGCTAAAATACTGCCTGATAATAAACAAGCTCCAGCAAGAAGTAAAAAGCTCCTTGCGCTTTGAGCTTGTTATGACTGGCAATTTTGAATTAAGTTGCAAAATTGCCAAGATTTTTGGGTAAATTATCAGAAAGTTGCTGAATATGTAACCTAAGCTGCGATTAATAACTCTTTTGCATTGGCAAGCGTCGATTCGGTAATCTGGCTGCCTCCAAGCAGTCGAGCCAGTTCTGAAACGCGTTGTTGCTCATCAAGCGTGTGCATTTGGGTCTCTGTTTTGCCTGATTTCGTGTTCTTGGCTACAAACAGTTGTTGGTGTCCACAACCTGCCACTTGAGGTAAGTGCGTCACACACATAACTTGGGTTGATTCGCCGAGCTTACGTAGCATTTTTCCGACAACCGCAGCGGTTGGTCCACTGATACCCACATCGACTTCATCGAAAATCAGGCTTGGTGTATCTACTTTTTGTGCGGTGATCACCTGAATCGCCAGCGAGATTCGTGATAACTCACCACCAGAGGCCACTTTAGCAATTGGCTGCATTGGTTGACCTGGGTTGGTCGAAACAATGAAGGTCACGTTATCCATACCCAAAGGAGAAGGGTGCGTATTAGTGTTACTCACTTCAATGGCAAACTGGGCTTTTTCCATGCTCAGTTCGTGCATGCTTTGTGTGATCAGTTTGTTTAGCTCTTTTGCGTAACGAGCTCGAGATTTATGAAGCTTTTCTGATTTAGCAACGAACGATTGGTATTGGTTTTCTACTTCGTTTGCTAGTTCTTCCAACTTTTCATCAGAGCAATCCAGCGCTTCAACTTGTTGTAGCAAGTCTTGATGGTGCTTATAAAGCTCTTCAGGTAATACGTGGTGTTTACGAGACATCGACATCACTTTAGAGAAACGCTCCTCAACGTAAGCCATACGACCGGGATCAACATCAATGCAGTCTAGGTATGTTCTTAGCTCGTTGTTGGTTTCTTCGATCTGAATTATCGCTTCAGAAAGCAAGTTCGGTAACTCAGCCAATCTTTCATCTAGTTCAGCTAACTGAATTAAGGAGTTATTGGCCGATTGCAGAATACCAAGCGCATTAACTTCTTCGCCTTCATAAATAAGCTCGATAGCTTGCTGACAGGTTGTGGCCAGTTCTCCGCTATTGGAGAGGCGCTTATGCTCTTGTTCGAGGTCTTCATATTCTTCCTCCCCAATAGACAGCTCATTTAACTCTTTGATTTGGTACTCAAGTAGTTGTTTTTGAGCTTGGTTTTGCTGGCTATTTTCACGTAACTCTTTTAAGTGGTTATCCGCTTGTCGCCACGCTTGGTAAGCATTACGTGTCGATTTCAATAGGTTCAAGTGACCTGCATATTGATCAAGCATGGCCATTTGGTAGTCGCTCTTCATTAACTGGTGATGAGCATGTTGACCATGAATGTTGATCAGCAGTTGGCCAAGTGATTTCAATTGCGAAAGAGGAACCGGGCTGCCGTTGATGAATGCGCGAGAGCGACCTTCTTTAGAGATAGTTCTGCGCAGGATGCACTCACTGCCATCAAGTAGTTCGTTGTCTTCTAACCAGCGGGTAGCGTGCAGATTGTTCTCAAGTAAAAAAGCGGCACTGACTTCGGTTTTTTCTTCACCTTGTCGAACCATTCCTGCATCTGATCTTCCTCCAAGACATAAGCCTAAAGCGTCAATAGCGATAGATTTACCCGCACCAGTTTCCCCGGTGATTGTTGTCATGCCTTTAGAGAGTTCTAGCTGTAAAGACTTAACAATAGCGAAATTATTAACACTTAAATGAGCCAGCATTTTTATTTACCTGTATAACTGAACAATACTGTATATAAGTTCAGTATATACTGTTTCTTTATACAGTAAAGTCGTCAGGTGAAAATTTTTTGCGACAGCTCTCAGAATTAAACTTGTCTGTAGATCACTGAAACCGCTATAGATTCCTAACTCAGTTGTTCGTCCTTCTTGGGAGTAACGATCTCTGGGGTAGGTGTGAAGGTAGAGCTGGTGGGCGTCTTAGTGGCAATAAAAAAGGCTGACGAACGTCGTCAGCCTTTCAAAGTCATTCGTTTTTTTACTTAGAACAGCTTACTCGACCAGCCTAGTTTGTTACGTAGGACATGGTAGTAGTTGTAGTCTTTAGGGTGGATCAGCTTGAGCACGTTCGGGCTTTGGTAAATGTGGATCTCATCGCCAGGAGAAACCGGCAGCGAGATTTGACCATCGCAGCTTACTTCCTGAGTTCCGCGGTTATCAGGTGATACGATTAGCTTGATACGACGCTTTCCATCTACCACAAGTGGGCGACTTGAAAGGGTGTGTGGGAACATTGGCACTAATGAGATCGCATTTAGGCTTGATGATAGGATTGGACCACCACCAGAAAGAGAATACGCGGTAGAACCTGTCGGAGTTGAGACAATCAAACCATCAGAACGTTGTGAGAAAGCAAAGCTGTCATCGATATACACTTCGAACTCGATCATGTGCGCAACTTGACCGGGGTGGAGTACTGCTTCGTTGAGTGCGGCGTTGTGGCTTTTTATTTGGCCGTGACGATGAATTTCCGTTTCAAGTAAGAAGCGTTCTTCTTCCATGAACTCGCCTTTGAGTACATCGGTGAGCGCACTCTGGAAGTTTTCAGGGTTGAGGTCGGTAAGGAAACCAAGATTACCTCGGTTGACACCAATCACTGAAATGTCGAAACGTGACAAAATTCTAGCAGCACCGAGCATATTTCCATCACCACCGACTACAATGGCGAGATCGGCACGTTTACCTAATTCAATCAGGCTAGAAAAATGTTCTTTTGGGATGTCGTCTAAAATAGTGGCGAGTCTGTCATCAACAAACACTTGGTATCCCTCAGCACTTAACCACTGATAGATCTCTCTATGCGTCTGAATTGCTTGCTGATCTCGAGGTTTACCGATAATGGCGATGACTTCAAATGGCTTTTTCATAACGTTTCCAAACGAATTAGGCTTGAATCAAAATTCTTCATCCCCATAATAAAGGCAAGTTGAACGTCTATGCGAGTGTTTTATATCAATTTGGGGCGCAAACACGCCTGTCACTTGCATTGAAAACGAATTCTGGAGATATCATGAGCAACGAAGAAAACAAAGTAACCGAAGAAGAGCTAGATCAGATCATTGCTGAAGCTGAGAAAGTTGAAGAAGCTGAACTGAACGAAGACGCTGCTGATGAGCAGGAAGCAAAAATCGCTCAACTAGAAGCAGCACTGCTTTCTAGCGAATCTAAAGTGAAAGAGCAGCAAGATTCTGTTCTTCGCGCAAAAGCTGAAGTTGAAAACATGCGTCGCCGTAGCGAGCAAGAAATTGATAAAGCGCGTAAATTCGCTTTAAACAAGTTTGCTGAAGGTCTACTTCCTGTAATCGACAACCTAGAGCGTGCAATGCAAGCGGCAGATGCTGAAAACGAAGTGGTTAAGCCACTGTTTGAAGGTGTTGAGCTAACGCACAAAACGTTCGTAGATACCGTTGCTAAGTTTGGTCTTAAAGAGATCAATCCTGAAGGTGAAGTGTTCAACCCTGAATTCCATCAAGCGATGTCTATCCAAGAAAGCCCAGATCATGAATCAAACACGGTTATGTTCGTAATGCAAAAAGGCTACGAACTAAACGGTCGTGTGGTTCGCCCTGCGATGGTTATGGTTGCTAAGTAATTACGTATTACGTTGCCAAGTGATTGACTGGTACATTGACTAAGTCAGTCGCCACGACAAAATAAATCACTGGTTTGCGTAAAACAAAAAGAGAGGTCTATGCCTCTCTTTTTTTGTGCCTATAACTTGAGAATCCACGTAAATAAGCATCAAAACCGCATTAAGAATGTCGTTCTTTTAATTTTATTCAGATCAGCTGTTTAGAGTTTTGTGTTATGAAACTTGTTGTGATTGAGTGAATGTTTTGATGTCACATTTGTGATGTTTTTGTAAATAAATACTTTTAATTGTTATCATTGTATGTAAAATCCACTGCCATATAGCGATTTTAGTCGCATATACAACTATAAAAGTACAAATTTCAAACACAACAAACTGGAGAAGAACGATGGATAAATCGCTCTCAAGTAAGATTTTTGTAGGCTTGTTTGCCGGCCTACTTATTGGTACTGCTATTCAGTACCTATTCAGCGGAATCGCTATTTTTGACACTTACCTACTTGGTGCTGCGGAAGGCGCTGGTGGTATGTTCGTATCACTTATCAAGTTGCTTGTAGTGCCTCTTGTATACGTATCTATTGTTTGCGGTATTGTTGAGCTAAAAGATATTCGCTCATTTGGTCGTCTTGGTGGTAAAACCTTTGGTCTTTACATTATTAACACCATCATCGCGATCTCTGCTGCGCTAACGATTGGTCTTATTTTCCAACCAGGTGCAGGTGCAAACCTAGCGGGTACGGTTTCTGAGACAATTGCGCTTACAACAACAGAAACACCAGATATCTTCTCTCTTGTTGTTAACATCGTTCCTAGCAACCCTGTAGAAGCGTTTGCTAGCGGTGATATGCTACAAATCATCTTCATGGCAATTTTGACAGGTCTTGCTATTCAAGCGCTTGATTCTCGTGGTGGCCCTGCTATCAAGACATTCAAGATGGCTAATGAAATCATGATGAAGCTTATCGGCCTAGTAATGAGCCTGGCGCCTTACGGTGTATTTGCTCTGATGATTCAACTGGGTGCAACATTGGATGCAGACACGCTAATGTCAGTGGCTGGCTATGTAGCGCTTGTAGTTGCAATGCTTGTGTTCTGGATTTTCTTCTTCTACCCAATGATGGTTGGTTCATTCACTGGTATTTCTCCAAAGCAATTCCTACGTGCAACTCGTGAGCAAGTTCTATTCTCACTATCTACAGCAAGTTCGAACGCTACAATCCCAGTAACAATGCGCACTCTTACTGACAAGCTAAACGTGTCTAAATCAGTAGCGGGTTTCGGTGTACCACTAGGTGCAACAATGAACATGTCAGGTGTATCTATCTACATCGCACTGGCAACTATGTTCGTAGCAAACGCATTTGGTCAGCCTATCAACACTGCTGATATCTTCACTCTAGGTCTAACTATCCTGCTTCTTTCTATCGGTGCTGGTGGTGTTCCAGGTGGTGGTGTAGTGATGGTCGGTGTTCTATTGCACCAACTAGGTTTACCACCAGAAGGTCTAGCAATTGTTGCTGCTGTTGACCGTATCTGTGACATGTTCTGTACTTCTTCAAACGTAGTTGGTGATACAGCGGTGAACACTATCGTTGCTAAATCTGAAAACGAAATTGGCGTTGAAGCTAACGAAGAAGCTGAGCTACAAAAAGCAGAAGCTTAATTCAGAGACTCTTTCCGCTATAGATTTAATCTGAGCTGAAACCCTGAGTAGATAAACGGAGCCTAAGTGGCTCCGTTTTTTATTGGGTGAGAAGGTCACCTTATCTATTTTTACTCAACAAACGATAGTGGAGTCTGAATGGTTGTGTGAGGAGCATCTCATCTATAGTCAGCTGACAGAAACAGGATCTTGCTATAAGAAAGAGTGATAGAGGGCGAATAAACCCAGCTATGGGACTTATATAGCCGGTAATGATATGTATTCGTGCCTAATCATTCCTTTTATTAAAATAAATGTAAAAAAATCCCTTTTCACCCTTGAAAAGGCTTCGTGAGCCCTTATCTATGGTGCATACGAAAGCAAATTACATTTGCACTTTAATTTTGTGTATTAGGGTTGAATCCCTGATTCCCACCCCCACATATGTGGGTATAGCAAAAACTAAATAATATAGATTCGGAGATGGCCTGATGGGTAAAATCATTGGTATTGATTTAGGTACTACTAACTCTTGTGTTGCTGTTCTTGACGGCGACAAACCACGCGTAATTGAAAATGCTGAAGGCGAGCGTACAACAGCATCGGTAATCGCATACACAGAAGGCGAAACGCTAGTTGGTCAACCTGCAAAACGTCAAGCTGTTACTAACCCTCAAAACACACTATTCGCTATCAAGCGTCTAATCGGTCGTCGTTTTGAAGATGAAGAAGTTCAACGCGATATCGAAATCATGCCTTTCAACATTGTTAAGGCTGACAACGGTGATGCATGGGTTGAAGCGCAAGGCCAAAAAATGGCTGCTCCTCAAGTATCTGCTGAAGTTCTTAAGAAAATGAAGAAAACAGCTGAAGACTTCCTAGGCGAAGAAGTAACTGGCGCAGTTGTTACTGTTCCTGCTTACTTCAACGATGCTCAACGTCAAGCAACTAAAGATGCTGGCCGTATCGCTGGTCTAGATGTTAAACGTATCATCAACGAACCAACTGCTGCTGCTCTAGCTTACGGCCTAGACAAGCAAGGTGGTGATCGCACTATCGCTGTATACGACCTTGGTGGTGGTACATTCGATATCTCTATCATCGAAATCGATGAAGTAGAAGGCGAGAAGACTTTCGAAGTTCTTTCAACTAACGGTGACACTCACCTTGGTGGTGAAGATTTCGATAACCGCATGATCAACTACCTAGTAGATGAGTTCAAGAAAGAGCAAGGTATCGACCTTAAAGCTGATCCACTAGCAATGCAGCGTGTTAAAGAAGCAGCAGAAAAAGCGAAAATCGAGCTTTCTTCTACTACTCAAACTGACGTAAACCTACCTTACGTTACTGCTGATGCGACTGGTCCTAAGCACATGAACATCAAAGTGACTCGTGCGAAGCTTGAGTCTCTAGTTGAAGACCTAGTTCAACGTTCTCTTGAGCCACTAAAAGTTGCTCTTGCAGATGCTGACCTATCTGTAGGCGAAATCACTGACGTTATCCTAGTTGGTGGTCAAACACGTATGCCTATGGTTCAAGCTAAAGTAACTGAATTCTTCGGTAAAGAGCCACGTAAAGACGTGAACCCTGACGAAGCTGTTGCAATGGGTGCTGCTGTTCAAGGTGGTGTACTAGCTGGTGACGTTAAAGACGTTCTACTACTAGACGTTACTCCTCTATCTTTCGGTATCGAAACGATGGGCGGCGTGATGACTAAGCTTATCGAGAAAAACACAACTATCCCTACTAAAGCGGATCAAGTGTTCTCTACAGCTGAAGACAACCAAAACGCAGTAACTATCCACGTTCTTCAAGGTGAGCGTAAGCAAGCGACTTACAACAAGTCTCTTGGTCAGTTCAACCTAGAAGGTATCCAACCAGCACCACGTGGCATGCCACAAATCGAAGTAACATTCGACCTAGATGCTGATGGTATCCTGAACGTATCTGCTAAAGATAAAGCGACAGGTAAAGAGCAGAAGATCACTATCCAAGCATCAGGCGGTCTGTCTGAGGAAGAGATCGAAGCAATGGTACAAGAAGCAGAAGCTAACAAAGAAGCGGACAAAAAGTTCGAAGAGCTAGTAACTGCACGTAACCAAGCTGACCAAATGATTCACGGTACTCGTAAGCAAGTAGAAGAAGCTGGTGAAGCTCTACCTGCAGACGAGAAAGAGAAGATCGAAGCAGCTATCACGGCACTAGAAGAAGTTAAGTCTGGTAACGACAAAGAAGCTATCGACGCTAAAGTTCAAGAACTTATGCAAGCAGCTCAAAAGCTAATGGAAATTGCTCAACAGAAAGCTCAAGCTGAACAAGCTGGTGCTGATGCTGGTGAACAACCTAAGCAAGACGACGACGTGGTAGACGCGGAGTTTGAAGAAGTTAAAGACGACAAAAAGTAATTTCGTCGCAGAGTAGCCTGATTTCGTTGTCGGAAGTGCTCACCTACTAGCGTAGGCTCCGCGCTTCCTTCTAGAACTCAAGCTATCTGCTTAGAAATTTGTCTCGAAGACTTATTAATACGGGCGTCAGAGGTAACTCTCACGCCCGTAAATTTGTATTTAGACTTGTCGATCTAGATAATAGCTTTATTCGGCGTTTCAGCCGGCAGAACTTTTATCTAGATTGATACACAGACTACTGAAGTGATCATTCGGTAGTAGCAATTATTTTGGTGACCTAGAACATGTCAAAACGTGATTTTTACGAAGTATTAGGCGTAAGCCGCGATGCATCAGAGCGCGATATTAAAAAAGCGTACAAACGCTTAGCGATGAAATTCCACCCGGACCGTAACCAGGGTGACGACACCGCAGCAGATAAGTTTAAAGAAGTAAAAGTAGCGTACGAGATCCTAACCGATTCTCAAAAGAAAGCAGCTTATGACCAATACGGTCACGCAGCCTTTGAACAAGGTGGCATGGGCGGCGGCGGTGGTTTCGGCGGCGGTGGCCAAGGTGACTTCGGCGATATCTTTGGTGACGTATTTGGCGACATCTTCGGCGGCGGTCGTCGTGGTGGCGGTCAACAGCGTGCACAACGCGGTTCAGACCTACGTTACAACATGGAACTGACGCTAGAAGAAGCGGTTCGTGGTGTTTCTAAAGAGATCGAAGTTCCAACACTTGTAGAGTGTGATACTTGTGACGGTAGCGGCGCGAAAGCGGGTTCGTCTGCACAAACTTGTGGCACTTGTCATGGCCACGGCCAAGTACAAATGCGCCAAGGTTTCTTTGCGGTTCAACAGACTTGTCCTACTTGTAACGGTAAAGGCAAGATCATCAAAGACCCATGTAACTCATGTCATGGTCAAGGTCGTAAGCAGAAGACGAAAACACTTAACGTTAAGATCCCTGCTGGTGTTGATACTGGCGATCGTATTCGTCTATCTGGCGAAGGTGAAGCGGGAGAGCAAGGCGCTCCAGCTGGCGACCTATACGTACAAGTACACGTAAAAGAGCACAACATCTTTGAGCGTGACGGCAACAACCTTTACTGCGAAGTACCAGTAAGCTTCTCTATGGCTGCTCTAGGCGGTGAAGTTGAAGTTCCAACACTGGATGGTCGTGTAAATCTTAAAGTGCCAGAAGAAACACAAACTGGTCGTATGTTCCGTATGCGTGGCAAAGGCGTGAAAGGCGTTCGTGGCGGCGGTGTGGGTGACCTAATCGTTAAGCTAGTGGTAGAAACACCAGTTAAGCTAAGCTCTCGTCAGAAAGAACTACTGCGTGAATTCGAAGAAACATGTTGTGGCGAAGCGGCAAGCAAGCACAAGCCAAAATCTGAAGGCTTCTTCAGCGGCGTTAAAAACTTCTTCGATGACCTAACTAAGTAATTAGGTTGTTGATACTTTTGGTTGCGATACCTTAAGTTGCTGATAATAAGAGAAAGCCTGCTCATGTAGCAGGTTTTTTTGTGTCTGTAGTTTCGGAAAAAGAAGCTCAGAGAAGAAAGAGTTGAGATTTCTCATATCAATTCTAGAGCCCTTTGTTGGTTACTCTTGTTACTTCCAACATGCTTCAGGTTCTGAAGTACCTGAGTGGTGCAATTCTAAAATATCGGTGTTTGAACTTAAGCAGTCATCGTTCGTTTGCGGTGAAAGTGGTTCAGCCTGAATCGAATAGGTGGTGCTACTTGCCGAGATTGCTAGCGTGTACCGGCTAGTATCGGTATCACAAAATAAACATGTCCCTCCTGAAATAATACTCTCCGCAGCTGATGCATAGTTCCCTGTGTATAGTGTTTCTATCTCCAATTGTATCTTTGTCATATCAGCCATCGCTGTGACTCGATGCGCCTTTATTACATGCTTCGTATAACTTGGGTACGCAATGGCACCAAGCATCCCTACGATAGCGACAGCGAGCAATAACTCGATCAATGTCATCCCTCTCATGCTTATGTTGTTGCTGTTGCATATATTTCTTCGAATCATCGCGAGTAGTTTCCTTTCATTGCTCTGTCCATTCTTCTCCGGTGGTAGCATCGCTGCAAGATTAAATATGGTTACGCACTGAATTACATAGGAATTTGGGAAATGACTCGCGGGTTTACTTTATTAGAGCTGTTAGTAACGGTATCGGTTTTGTCGATACTGATAGCGACGGCTGCCCCGAGTTTTAGTTCGGTTACTGAAACCGTCAAGATGCAGCGACTCGCAGGAGAGTTAAATGGTTTTCTCATTCAAGCCAAGTCTGAATCGGTTAAAAGGAATCAAGATCTGTGGGTACATTTCTCTATGGATAAAAATGAGGTGCAATCAACCGGGGAGTGGACAATACGTTTAAAGCCAACGGAAGACCTTTCTGGTGAAACGTTACTGATGTTGTCGGGTGAACCATTTCGAGATGTATCGTTTTCTCATAACTACACCGGTGCAAGAATCAGCTTTGAGAGTGTAAGAGGAAGGCCTGCCAGGGGGGCAATTTACCTATTCCCTAATGGTGCTTCCACCGATCGACTTTTGATCAAGCTATCTAGCCCCCCAGGACGAATTAAGGTATGCGGCGAGTCGAGCGCTCAGTATGGCTATTATGCGTGTTAAGCCGATCATGGCAGCGCCTAGTAAGCAACGAGGCACATCATTGATTGAGTTAATGGTGGCGTCTGTGATTGGTGTATTCGCTATTTCAATTATCGGGAGTGTTTTTATCACCGGGCAGAGAATTGCTAAAGATAAGGGCATTGAACTATTACTGCTGCAAAACCTAACCAGCACTATGCAGGTCATGAAAGAAGATATCCAACGAGCGGGCTATGATGGGTCTAACGGTTATTCAATCAAGTTATCTGGTGCAACGGACACCATTCAAGTCAGCGGTGGTGTTGCTATTGGTTTTATTTACTTCCGAGAGGGCTCAAGCGCAAGTAAAGATCATCGAAATATCGTTTACAGAAAAAATGGAACCAAACTGCAAATATGTGAGAAGGGCACCATTGTATCGGAGGCAATCCCTACATTTCATGAGGTTACTGGATGTTACTCACTTTTCGATGACAACCTCATTGATGTTGATGAGTTCAGCATTAATTCCCAAGTATTAGAGCAGAACTCTATCAAGAGCACATTTACTGACATTAGTATCACAGCCTCAATTCCAACCGCAGGTATTTCCAAATCGGTTTCGGTTTCCGTTAAACAAAGGAACTGGCAATGATGATATTTAGAAAGCAGCGCGGCGTGGTGACCTTGTTGGTGACATCGGTTCTTTTAGTTGGAGCTTTGGTGGTGACGCTAGGCACGTATCGCAGTGTTTTCCATCAAATTAAAGTCGCTCAAAACGAGGTCGAGGGGCGTAAAGCCCATTGGTTAGCAGAAGGTGGTTTAGAGTGTGGTTTCACTTACATCGCCGAAAATGACCTGACTACTATTCCCAATGACTTAATGGATCATTGTCAGCAATCGAAAGTTGTTACGTTGGAATCAGAAGTCCTCACACCGAATATATTGGTGTCGCGTTCAGAGTCTTTAGCGTTAAACAAAGAGATTAGCTTTGAAGATGCTTCGGGATTAGGAGTAATGCAAACCAATTCGAGTTTAGAATTTATTTCAGATCACAACATCGACATTAATCCCGATATTGCTCTTACCGCTGTTGATGGTATTAACGAGTGTGTCTCAGTTCGATTTCTAGATAGTGTCATCTATAAGAAAAAGGGAGGGGGACGTTTAAAGACCATTACTCCAGAATCATCTCCTTTTCCTACCTTTGAGTCTTGCCAACCAACCACTGATATTAGCATTGATGCAACCATCGATTCTGTTGGGGCACTGCCTTCAAACTCTTTTCAATCAGACTTCAAATTTGATCCGAATATCGATACGTTCTCTAATTACTTTGGAGTCCCTAAAACATCAGAGAATATTGACCAAATTAAGCTTGATTATCATGTTGTAGACCTTATTGATCGGACAGTATCTCCCCCTAAGCATATTGATTTGGTTGATGGTGAATATGAAGGAAACAAGTGTAGCAAAGCCATTAATGATGCCTTTTCAAGTGGGAAGAATAAGGTATGGGTTATAGGCGATTGCGTCGTTTATTCACCTGCGATTAATGTAGTTGAACCTGTCCCAGGGGTTATTACTCCACGCTCTCTGGTGATTCAAGATGGCATCGTTGCGAACGGTAACGCGAGCGTATTTGATGGGTCTTTTTATCATTTAAATGATATGGGCGTATTCGATAACCCTAACTCTCCCGACACTGATACCGACCTACTGAGTGGTTTGTGGGCTAAAGTTCCAGATACAATTCCTATCGCTAGTTTAGTACAAAGCAACTCAGTTTATATTGGATTTGCTTCTTTTTTCCCGAAAGGCGGGATGTTTTTTGATTCCACTGGAGGACTATCGACAATTCAGGGTTCAATCAATTTGGATTATACCGGTGAATACAACCCTCATAGTGCTCCTTTGAAAGCGAAGTGGAAACGAGGATCATGGAATGATTTCTAAGAGCTCAGGTTTTAGCTTGATAGAGGTTCTTATCTCTTTTCTGTTGATTGGTGTTGCCTCACTAGGATTGGTAAAATTGCAGGTATATGCTGAACAAAAATCGGATTTTGCGCTTCATAGCGTAGAAGCTCTGCATTTTGCTGAAAGGCAATTGGAGTATTACCGAACTCGAGCGAGTAACGTCAGCGGGGCGGTCGGGCTAATTCCTTTCTCTGAACTAAGTGAGGCGCACCATTGTCTCAACATGGCAAGCCCAGTTCCCTTGTCCGGTTTATCGGGCTCTGCGTATGCGATGACCTGTGATGTCACCGATGCCAGTGGCGCTTTGTTTGGCGCTCTGAAAAATATTACTGTCACAATTGCATGGCAAGATCGTATGAACTATGCGCAAAGCATTTACCTAGAAACTATGTTATCCAAATACAGTGAGTTTGATTGACCCTCAAGCAAACGTTTACTGCATGCCAAGGCTTGTGCCACTCTATTTGCTGGTAGTTTTCACTCCTCGGACATTGTTTACGTGCTAGTTAAAACTCTGTATATGGAATGGTGTTTTTTGTGTTTTTATATTGTTGTAGTTGTATGGTATTTTTGCAAAATATGTCTCCATTTATGGAAATTCCGATGGAATCTTGTGCTTTTTAATAACGACTTTAATAGAATATGTGCTGTACCAATAGGCCGTGGTCAAAACTTATATTAGGCCTAAACAAAACAACATCACATATGGAGTTACAATGAGTAACCAAGCCGTAAAAAAAGCACCATCGACTGAGAAGATCAGTGGTATGGACCGCTTTCTAAACTTCATTGAACGCGCCGGCAACAAAATTCCAGATCCAGCAATTCTGTTCTTCTGGGCTCTAGTTATTGTATGGGTAGCATCTGCACTTTTATCGAATCTTTCATTCGACCTAATCAACCCTCAAACGGGTGCTGCTCTTGAAGTAAACAACCTACTAACTGGTGAAGCGCTTGCTAGCTTCCTAGCGAATATGGTTACCACGTTCACAGGCTTCGCACCTCTAGGCATCGTACTTGTAGCTATGCTAGGCGTTGGCGTTGCTGATTCTTCAGGCTTCATTACGACTGGCCTTAAGAAGATGCTGAACTTCACGCCAGCTAAGCTACTAACGCCAATGCTAATTCTTGTTGCTATCGTGTCTCACACAGCAGCAGATGCAGGTTACGTTCTAGTAATCCCTCTTGGCGGTATCATCTTCCACGCTGCGGGGCGTCACCCTCTAGCGGGTATTGCAGCAGCGTTTGCTGGTGTATCAGGTGGTTTCTCTGCGAACTTCATCCCATCAGGTATTGACCCGTTACTAGCTGGTTTCACTCAAACAGCGGCAAACGTTCTTGACCCTGAATACGTGATTAACCCTCTAGCAAACATCTTCTTTACTGGTCTATCTTCAATTCTAATCGTAGCAATCGGTTGGTACGTAACTGAGAAAATTATCGAGCCTCGCCTTGTTAATACGCCAGTTGATGAAGACGCTGAAGAAGCTCCGGATCTGGGTACGTTCACAGCAATCGAATCTAAAGCATTCCGTTACGCTGGTTGGGCAATGGTTGCGGGTATTGGTCTGCTTATCGCGGCTCTAGTTCCTGAAAACTCAGCGCTTCGTTCACCTGAAGGTGAGCTAACAGCGTTCTCTGCTCCAGTAATGAAGTCTATCGTTCCTCTGATCTTCATCCTGTTCATCATTCCAGGTATCGTCTACGGCCGTGTAGCGGGTACTTTCAAGAACAGCAATGACGTAATCAAAGCAATGTCAGAGACAATGGCTACGATGGGCGCATACATTGTAATGTCGTTCTTCTGTGCACAGTTCCTATCTGCATTCGGTCAATCAAACATCGGTACTATGCTTGCACTTTACGGTGCTGAAGGCTTGAAAGCGATGGACCTTCCTGGTGAAGCAACGGTTGTTGGTATGATTCTACTAACAGCTTCAGTTAACCTTCTTGTAGGTTCAGCTTCAGCTAAGTGGGCACTTATCGGTCCAATCCTAGTTCCAATGTTAATGGTTGTAGGTATCTCTCCTGAGCTATCTCAAGCGGCTTACCGTGTAGGTGATTCTGTGTCTAACATCATCTCTCCACTAATGGTGTTCTTCCCACTGGTTGTTGTTTACTGTCAACGCTACGTTAAGTCGACAGGTATCGGTACTCTAGCTTCTCTAATGATGCCATTCTCGATTGCTATGCTAATCGGTTGGTCTATCTTCTTGCTAGCTTACTGGGCTCTTGGTATCCCACTAGGTATCCAAGCACCTTACACTTACACAATGTAAGATTGAACTAAGCAAAATTAATCTTTATTCATTGCTAAGCCCGCACCGAAATGTGCGGGCTTTTTTTCGCTATTTTTTCCTATGTGTTCACCGCCAAAACTTTTTATATCCAAACTTTTTTATATCCAAGATTAAGGTACTCAGCTTATACTCCGGATTACGGCTAATTGTTGGCCGGTAAATTTAGGAAATCCAAATCACATGAAGATTCTGCTTTTAGTAGGGTTAATTGTTTTAAATGGTCTGTTTGCCATGTCAGAGATTGCATTGGTAGCAGCAAAAAATAGTCGGCTGAAACGCTTAGCCGAAAAACATCGCTCCGCTCAGATTGCTCTTGAGCTCAAAGAAAACCCAACCCGCTTCCTCTCTACAATCCAAATCGGTATCACGGTAATCGGCCTGCTCAGCGGTATTGTTGGTGAGGCGACGCTATCTGCTCCATTGGCCGTTCAACTTGAACTGTGGGGATTAGACCCAACACAAGCGAACATCTTGTCTACTGCGGTTGTGGTGGTGGGTATTACTTATTTCGCCATTGTTGTCGGTGAGTTGGTACCAAAGCGTTTTGCTCAGTCTCAAGCTGAAAACATTGCTGTGTTAGTCGCGCTGCCAATCTTCTGGTTATCTAAAATCGCGACGCCGTTTGTGTTTGCGTTGTCAGCCTCGACGGAAGGTATTCTGAAGTTGATGGGGCGAGGCGGTGAAGAAGATAGCGTGACTGAAGATGATATTCATGCTCTCGTGAAAGAAGGCTCTGAATCGGGAGTGATAGAGCGTGGTGAGCAAGAGATGATTCGTAATATCTTGCAGCTTGATGACCGCCTTGTAAGCTCACTGATGACTCCGCGTCGAGACATCGACTTTCTAGATGTCGAGCAACCGGTAGAGCAGATACTAAAGAAACTGCGCTCATCAAAGCACAGTGTGTTTCCATTGTGCCAAGATCACCTCAATAAAGTGGTAGGTACGGTGTCAGCTAAAGCCTTGCTGAATCAGGCGGGCAATCTAAGCATTCAAGTGATCATGGGGCTGTCTCGCTCTCCGATCTATGTTCCAGAATCGATGAAAGCTCTGCGTCTGCTTGGTTACTTTAAAGAATCGGGTACTGAAATGGCATTCATTGTCGACGAGTATGGCGATGTTCAAGGCCTTGTCACTCACTACGATATTCTGGAGGCGATTGCTGGCGAGCTATCGAATAACCCTAACGATCTTTGGACAGAGCCTGTGGAGGACGGTTTGCTGGTGGATGGATTGATTCCTATCAGTGAACTGAAAAACCGTTTAGAACTGTCGGATTTTGAGGGTGAAAGTGAGAGTTTCCAAACGTTGAATGGCCTTGTGACTTGGTTAATAGGACGTTTACCGGATGCAGGCGAAGTTGTTCAATACCAGCAGTGGCAGTTTGAAATTATCTCTGTTGAGAATAATCGCATTGTGAGCATCAAAGCGAAGCCAATAGTCGATGACATAGAAGACGCAAATAGCTAACAGATTGATCAACTCGCAAGCGACAATTGTTCATTGTCTCTTGTTGTCTATAATCTCTTTATTGTTCATCATCACTAAGATTAGGTATGCTTCACCGCATACCTTTTTTGTTTCTACTGTTTGCTTTTTGGAGTCCCCTTTGTCAGACCATCAATTCACCCCTCAAGATGAAATCTTCATGCGACGCGCCATCGAAGTAGCCAAGCAAGCAGAGAGTGAGGGAGAGGTTCCTGTTGGGGCTGTATTAGTGAAAGACGGGGAGATTGTCTCTGAAGGGTGGAACCGTTCGATTGGCAGCCACGATGCTACGGCACACGCAGAGATTGAAACTCTGCGCAAAGCGGGCCAAACCTTAAAAAATTATCGCTTACTCGATACCACTTTATACGTCACGCTAGAGCCGTGCCCTATGTGTGCAGGAGCCTTGTTACATAGCCGAGTCAAGCGCATTGTATTTGGCGCTCCAGATTTAAAAGCTGGCGCTGCAGGTACAGTATTGAATTTGTTTGAAAGCCAAGCTTCATACCACTATGCCGATGTTGAGCATGGTTTATTAGAGGAAGAGTGCCGCGAGCAGTTACAGGCGTTTTTCAAGCGCCGTAGAAAAGAGATAAAAGAGAAGCGAAAGCAAGAGCGTCTGTTGGAAGAGCAACGTTTAGAAGCAGAGCAGAAGAGCAGTAATAAGAAATAGCAGCCTGCTTTCGGCACTCTCAATCGCAAGAGTGCCAAGCAAACTTACTTGGTAATTATATTTACTCAGCAATCATCTGCATGAAAGCACGGTTGCGCCAAATGATCTTCTTCTTGTTATTTGAAAGCATACGCTTACGACGGTTTGCTGCAACGGTCTTATCAAGGCGTTTCGATTTCAGTTTCTTCATCATTTCAATGATTTCCTATTTGTCGTCTGACTTTTTAGTTTGGACTAACGATTTAATTATAGTGTTATTCGTTTATTTGACCTGTCGCGCGCTTGGCTTACCTAGAAGAGCAGTTCTAGCTAAAACTCAGCACTGAAGTGCAACAGAGCGTATTTCGATTATGGTGTGTCGTTATAAAGTTCGATTGTTACTGCAATATGACACATCGAGTTTCACTGCTTTTTGTCGAGCTTATTCTTTTACGTGCCGTTGTAAAAAGCACAATAAAAAAGAGCAATGCTTAATGGCATTGCTCTTTTAGTTTTTACTGCGAAGGCTCAGAACTGCTTACTGTCGACTGAGCTGCGCTAATACTTGATTCAGCACCTGAGGTTTCTAAAGGTGGGATCACGACCAAATCTTCCAGAGTCGCTTCTTGTTCTTTATTACGCTTATTTACATGGCCAATAATGCTTTGGTAATAACGGCGAATGTTTTCAACGTAATTTCTCGCTTCATCACCACGTGCATACCCGTAACGGGTTTGGCTGTAATATTTCTTCTGTCTCAATAAAGGTAATCGGTCTTTCACATCACCCCAAGCATCAGGATCACCACCTTGTGCTTTGGTTAAGCGACGAGCGTCCATCATGTGTCCATAACCTACGTTGTATGAGGCTAGGGCAAACCAGATCTTCTCGTGCTGAGTGATAGAATCTGGCACTCGGTTAACGATGCGACGCAGGTACTCAACACCGCCTTGTACAGATTGTTTCGGGTCGAGACGGTTGGTTACACCAACACTCTTCGCAGTTGGCAGTGTCAACATCATCATGCCTCGCACACCTGTTGGTGAACGTGCAACTGGGTTCCAGTGTGACTCTTGGTATGCCAAAGCGGCAATCAAACGCCAATCAAATTCTTGGGAGTACTTTTGAAATAGCGGTGACCATTTTGGTAACTTGCTGTCTAGCGCACGGATAAAGGCACGAGTATCAACGTAGTCAAAGGTACCGATATGTCCGATGTATTTCTCTTCCAGTGAAGCCAGTTCACCAGATTGTTTTAGATTACCGAAGAACTCAATCAACAAAGCATACAGGCTTTCATCTTCAGACTTCTGCAAATACCAAGAGATCGGTTGGTCTTCTGTCAGTTCAAAAGCCAAAGCTACGTCTGGGTATAAACGTTGTGCGAGTGATAACTCTATCGAGTCCGCCACAGTGAATAAGCGTTCGCCAGTCGATACCTCTTTTAGCAGGTCATTGATGTCTGCATTGCCGACTGCGTCGTAGATGAAGTCATCGTGTGTTTTTTGTAGCTGTTTTAGTGTTGGTTCAAAGTGTGAGTCTTTGACCACCACCAAAGATGGCGTCAGTGTCTCGCTAGATACCGCATCTTCTGATTCAGCTTGTGCTTTTACGAACTCAGCCTGACGCTCATTCTCAAACTTGATCAGTTGTTCAAGATTTCTTGGTCGCCATTGGCCTTTTTTATATACGACTTGTTGGCTCACATAGTAATAAGCAGGCGCGGCGCGATAAGCGCGTGTCAGTTTGTTGTTTTGCGTTAAACCGGTCGCGATAAGGTCGATTTCGCCTTTCTGCAGGGCTGGGAATAAGCCAGACAAACGGTAAGCGGGCTTAACCTCAAGCTTTACACCAAGCTCCTGCGCAAACTCACGAGCCAATTCGTAATCTAAGCCTGCAGGGCCATCAGGGCCGATGTAATAAGAGAGTTGGTTATTGAGGGTGCCGACACGAAGAACGCCACGATCTCGTATCTGCTCAAGGACACTTTTAGGTTCAGATTCTATCTGGCATCCCGCTAGCCCAACTAGAGCGATAACGAGCAGAATGAATTTAGACGAAAAGATGAGCGTAAATTTAGGCATCAAAATGAAATCTCGAAAAGTGGAAGCTCCTTTATACCAAACCCCGCAAGGCTGGCAAAGTAGGTTTAATTAAACAGTTGTAAAAGTGGTGATAAATGCAGCAAAAGTACCATTTACGCAGAAAGATAAAAAAAATCACGCAAACGGTTGCTTTTGGTGTTACGTCACAAAAAGAAATGCTTTATAATGCGCTCGCATTGAAGAGGTGGAATCGGCATAGGTTTGGCAACCTTCGGGAATAGCTTCGAAGAAAACAGTTAGGTTGTTCCTGTAACCCACTGAATTTATTCCAATACTACCTTAATCAACTGCATAAGAGACGTAAGCACATGAGAATTTTGCGTGGCTCCCCAGCTCTATCTGAGTTTCGTGTTAACAAGCTTTTAGAGCTTTGTCGTGAATTAAGCTTGCCTGTAACAGGTATTTACGCTGAGTTTGCCCACTTTGCTGATCTAACGGCAGACCTAGATGAGTCTGAAGTTGAGAAGCTAGAGAAGCTACTGACTTACGGTCCAACGATTGAAGAGCATGAACCTGAAGGTTTACTGCTGCTTGCAACGCCACGCCCGGGCACTATCTCGCCTTGGTCTTCAAAATCAACAGATATCGCACACAACTGCGGACTGGCTAAAGTGTCACGTCTAGAGCGCGGTACTGCTTTCTACATAGAAACCTCTGCTGAACTTTCTGAGCTTCAACTTGTTGAGCTGAAAGCAATCCTACACGACCGTATGATGGAAGTGGTTTTCAGTGACTTCGAATCAGCGGCTGCACTATTTAGAGTTGCTGAGCCTGCTCCTTATGCGGAAGTTGACCTATTAACTGGTGGACGTAAAGCGCTTGAAGAAGCAAACGTTACCCTAGGTCTAGCACTTGCAGAAGATGAGATTGATTACCTTCTTGAAAGTTTTACTGAGAAGCTAGGTCGTAACCCGACTGACATCGAGCTAATGATGTTTGCACAAGCGAACTCAGAGCACTGTCGTCACAAGATCTTTAACGCTGATTGGACTATCGATGGCGTTAAGCAAGAAAAGTCACTGTTTAAAATGATCAAAAATACGTTTGAAGTTACTCCTGATAACGTACTTTCTGCATACAAAGATAATGCAGCAGTGATGACAGGTTCTGAAGTAGGTCGTTTCTTCCCAGATCCAAAAACTCGTCAGTACAACTATCACCAAGAAAAAACACACATCTTGATGAAAGTTGAAACGCACAACCACCCAACGGCAATCTCTCCTTGGCCGGGCGCATCTACAGGTTCAGGCGGTGAGATCCGTGATGAAGGCGCTACAGGTATTGGTGGTAAGCCGAAAGCAGGCTTAGTGGCGTTCTCTGTATCCAACCTTAAGATCCCGAACTTTGTTCAACCTTGGGAAACTGACTTCGGCAAGCCAAGCCGCATTGTTACTGCATTGGACATCATGCTTGAAGGCCCTCTTGGTGGCGCTGCATTCAACAACGAATTTGGTCGTCCAAACCTGCTAGGTTACTTCCGTACTTACGAAGAGAAAGTAAACTCTCACGCAGGTGAAGAAGTACGTGGTTACCACAAGCCAATCATGCTAGCTGGTGGTCTTGGTAACATCCGTGATGAGCACGTTCAGAAGAAAGAGATCCCAGTAGGTGCAAGCCTAATCGTTCTTGGCGGTCCTGCTATGAACATTGGCCTTGGTGGCGGTGCGGCATCTTCAATGGATTCTGGCTCTTCTTCTGAAGACCTCGATTTCGCTTCGGTACAACGTGAAAACCCAGAGATGGAACGTCGTTGTCAGGAAGTTATCGACCGTTGTTGGCAGCTAGGTGATGCGAACCCAATCGCCTTCATCCACGATGTGGGCGCTGGCGGTATCTCAAATGCACTTCCTGAGCTAGTAGACGATGGCGAGCGTGGTGGTATCTTCAACCTACGTGACGTACCAAACGATGAGCCGGGCATGAGCCCTCTTGAGATCTGGTGTAACGAATCTCAAGAGCGTTACGTAATGGCGGTTGCTGATAAAGACATGGCAACGTTCGACGCTATTTGTAAGCGTGAGCGTGCACCGTACGCAGTGGTTGGTAAAGCAACGGAAGAGCGTGAACTTAAACTAGAAGATTCACACTTCGACAACACGCCAATTGATATGCCAATGGACATCCTATTAGGTAAAACACCTAAGATGCACCGTGATGCGAAAACGCTAAAAGCAAACAACCCTGCGATTGACCGTTCTGGTATCGAGATGAACGAAGCGGTTGACCGTGTTCTTCGTCTACCTACTGTTGCAGAGAAAACATTCCTTATCACTATCGGTGACCGCTCGGTAACTGGCCTTGTTGCTCGTGACCAAATGGTTGGCCCATGGCAGGTTCCTGTTGCTAACTGTGCTGTAACTGCAGCTAGTTACGACTCTTACCACGGTGAAGCAATGTCTCTTGGTGAGCGTACGCCAGTGGCACTACTAGACTTTGGCGCATCGGCTCGTCTAGCGGTTGGTGAAGCAATCACAAACATCGCTGCGACCAACATCGGCGATATCAAACACATTAAATTGTCGGCTAACTGGATGTCTCCAGCGGGTCACCCTGGTGAAGATGCAGGTCTTTACGAAGCGGTGAAAGCGGTTGGTGAAGAGCTATGCCCAGCTCTAGGTCTTACTATCCCAGTGGGTAAAGACTCTATGTCGATGAAGACTAAGTGGGAAGAGAACGGCGAGCAGAAAGAAGTAACTTCTCCGCTATCTCTTGTTATCACTGCATTTGCTCGTGTTGAAGATGTTCGTAAGACGATTACCCCTCAACTACGTACAGATAAGGGCGCTTCAAGCCTAGTACTTATCGACCTAGGTAACGGCAAAAACCGTCTAGGTGCAACGGCACTAGCGCAAGTTTACAAGCAGCTTGGTGATAAGCCCGCAGACGTAGACAACGCAGCACAGTTAAAAGGCTTCTACGAAGGCGTTCAAGCACTGGTTGCTAACGACCAAGTTGTGGCTTACCACGATAAAGGCGATGGTGGTCTATTCGTTACTCTAGCTGAAATGGCATTCGCAGGTCACTGTGGTGTTAATGCTGATATTGCTGCGCTTTTATCTGCATCAGAGAACAGCGAAGATGCTCTAGCAGCACTATTCAACGAAGAGCTAGGTGCAGTCATCCAAGTTCGTAACGATGACCTAGACGCGGTTCTTTCTACGCTTACAGCAAATGGCCTAGAAGCATGTTCACACGTTATTGGTTCAGTTGAAGCGTCTGATGAGCTAGTGATTAAGTCTGGTGAATCTGTTGTTATCGAGCGTAACCGTACTGAACTACGTACTATCTGGGCTGAGACAACGCATAAGATGCAAGGTCTACGTGATAACCCAGTATGTGCAGACCAAGAGCACGAAGCGAAGAAAGACAACTCAGACCCAGGTCTGAACGTGAAGCTAAGCTTTGACGTAAACGAAGACGTTGCCGCTCCTTACATCAACAAAGGCGCTAAGCCTAAGATGGCGATCCTACGTGAGCAGGGTGTTAACTCTCACGTTGAAATGGCAGCAGCATTCGACCGTGCAGGCTTCGAAGCAACAGATATTCACATGAGCGATATCCTAACGGGTCAAGCGGTTCTAGAAGAGTACAACGGCCTTGTAGCATGTGGTGGCTTCTCTTACGGTGACGTACTAGGTGCTGGTGAAGGTTGGGCTAAGTCGGTTCTGTTTAACGACTCGACTCGTGACCAGTTTGAAAACTTCTTCAAGCGTGAAGATACCTTCTCTCTAGGTGTGTGTAACGGTTGTCAGATGCTGTCTAACTTACGTGAACTTATCCCGGGTGCTGAGTACTGGCCACGTTTCGTTCGCAACGAATCTGAGCGCTTTGAAGCACGTTTCAGCCTGGTTGAAGTTCAGAAGTCAGACTCTGTATTCTTCAACGGCATGGAAGGTTCTCGTATGCCAATCGCAGTTTCTCACGGTGAAGGCCGCGTAGAAGTACGTGACAACGATCACCTAAACGCGATTGAAAACTCAGGTACAGTTGCCCTACGTTACGTTGATAACAACGGTAACCAAACGCAGCAATACCCGAACAACCCGAACGGTTCGCCAAACGCTATCACAGGTTTAACAACGACGGATGGCCGCGTGACTATCATGATGCCTCACCCAGAGCGTGTATTCCGCACAGTTGCTAACTCTTGGTCTCCAGAAGGTTGGGGCGAGAATGGTGCTTGGATGCGTATGTTCCAAAATGCTCGTAAGAATATGGGTTAATCACCTTTTTACATGACGTATTAATCTAGGCTAGGTTAAGCAAAAATCAAAAGCGCAGGTCGAAAGGTCTGCGCTTTTTTATTTGTCAAAATTTAGGAACCAAGACGAAAAAATAGAAGTTTGCAGTTTGCTGTTCTAAAAATCTCCACTACGCTAAATGTTATGGAATCAATTTGTTAGGCGAATAATTCTTGCTCTCGAGCAAGGAAGTTTCGTTCGGCTATGCAAAAACTGAATTAATCATCGTGGCATAAGAGGGATCTATGAAAACAACAATTACAAAAGCCGTTGCAGTGGCAGCGATTGTCATGTCGTTAGCTGGGTGTGTCGGTAGTAACGCGGTTACTGGGAAATTAATGAAGTTCAACGTTGAGGTGGTAGATAACCGTTACGCTCGTGCGGGCGTCAACTTCTTACTCGCTCCTGTTTACGCGTTAACCACCGCAGCCGATTACATTGTCTTTAACTCAATCGAATTCTGGGCGGGTAAAAACCCCCTAACAGGCGCGCCTCACATTTTTGATAGCAAAGTTGACACCATGATCGATGTGAACGATAGCCTAGACGATTCATTGAAAGAAGCACCACTTGGCTTCAATAATCGTCAGATTGAATGGGGTGAGATGCAGCAGATCGATGAGAACACGATTCGCATGGACATTACTTACAACGATGGCCAGAAAGCTGTTCTGACGGGTGTTCGTGATGGCGACAAGGTCAGCTACTACATGGATGGTACGCTTGTGTCAGAAACCTCTATTCAAGCACTTGAGCAGCTAGCAGCAGAGAAAGCGTAGCCCTTTCAGTTTGACACCAATAAAAGAAAAGCCGTTGGATTTAACCCCAACGGCTTCGTATTTTTTAGCATTTAGCGCTTAGATTAGTTGTTGCTGTGTAGCTCGCTGTTCAGTTCAACAGCTGACTTGTTCGCAAGACATTCAATTTGGCCAGTGATTGAGTTACGACGGAACAGAAGATCAGAAACGCCAGCTAGATCGCGAGCTTTAATGATTTCCACTTCGTTGCCTTCTTTATCTAGCATGCGAACCTTAGTACCCGCAGTCACGTAAAGACCAGATTCAACCGTACAACGGTCGCCCATTGGGAAGCCAAGACCAGCGTTTGCGCCTAGTAGGCAGTTTTCGCCGATAGAGATAACCATAGTACCGCCACCAGACAGAGTACCCATGATAGAAGCGCCACCGCCGATGTCTGAACCGTTACCAACCACAACACCTGCAGAGATACGACCTTCAACCATACTTACGCCAGTTGTACCTGCATTGAAGTTGATGAAACCTTCGTGCATTACTGTTGTGCCTTCGCCTACATGTGCGCCAAGACGAACACGAGAAGTATCAGCAATACGAATACCTGTTGGTACCACGTAATCCACCATTTTAGGGAACTTGTCTACGCAATCTACAGATAGAGCGCGACCAGCAAGGCGAGCTTCGATTTGACGCTCAGCCAGTTCAGGAAGGTCGATTGGGCCTTCGTTTGTCCATGCGATGTTGTGCAGTAGACCGAAGATGCCGTCTAGTACCGTACCGTGTGGTTGAACTAGGCGGTTAGAGATAAGTTGCAGTTTTAGGAAGCCTTCAGCAACTGATGCTGGCTTCTCGTCAACTGCAAGAACAACAAGAACAAGTGGCTGTTCAGATGCTGCTGCTTTTTCTGCGAAAGATGCATTAACAGCATCATCATTTACTGCGAATGCTTTTGCTAGTTCTGCGCTTTGTGCAGCAGAGATTTCGATAGCTTGGTTGCCTTCAGTGTAACCTGCAACTTCACCAACAGCCGCTACAAGAGCGTCGCTTGGATTTAGAAGTGGGTTAGGGAAGAACGCTTCAATAATTTTATTGTCGCGGTTTTTGGTTGCCGTACCGAAGGCTAGTGAAAAGAAAGCCATGTTGAATCTCCATGTGTTGAGTCTTGATTTTGCTATTTCATAACAGCAGCTCAAGTAATGAGTGCTGGCGTTAGCAAAGTTAATTTAATTGCACTCATCATAAAGAGAGCGCCCTCGTTATGAAAGGGCGTATCGGGATAAAGTCTGTAAAATGATATTGCTTGTCTTTCTAGAGATGTTTTTCTGCAATGAGAAAACATTACAGAACAATACAAATTGGCAGATATATGAGTCATATTTCCTTTTGAATGAGCATTCAAACAAACAGTGCCTTATGCGCTTGTTCAATCCCTTCAATCAGCATCTGCATACCGATAACTGCGAGTATCAAACCCATCATTCGAGTAATCACGTTTAGTGCGCTTGGTCCTACGGCTTTCACGAAGCGTTCGCCAAACACAAACAATACGTAGGTTAAGGTGCACAATAGGCCGAAAGCGATGATGGTGATGACGGTTTCATAGATGCCTTCGGTACTAGCAAAGTTCATCGCGGTGGCAATGGTGCCCGGGCCGGCCAGTATTGGCATTGCCAGTGGTGAAACAGCGATACTTAGCGCCGCGTCTTGTTGGGCATCTGAGTTGACCTTCTCTTTTGCTTTCGAGTGTGTCGATTCACCTTGTAGCATGTGGAAGCCAATCAAGAAGACCAGAATGCCACCAGTAATGCGCAATGCGTAAAGTGTGATGCCAAACAGGTCGAAGATCAGCTTGCCAGAAATGGCAAACGTGCTGACGATGATAAATGCGATAAACACTGAACGGAAGGCAATTGATTTGACTGTTTCCCTATCATTGTCACCGGTTAATCCCAGAAATATAGGAGTATTGGCAATAGGGTTCATGATGGCAAAAAAGCCCATGAACACGGTAATGGTATGAATGATGAGCTCTTTCATATTATTCCTTTGAAAAGATGCAGTTAAATACAAACATTGAATAAGAATAAATACTAGAGCAAGTATGAATAAAAAACAGCCAGCATAAGGCTGGCTGTGTAGTTTTAGTGATAGGAGTAGAGTTTTGGTTGCTCGTTATTGTCGTTTTTCAATCAACACTCCGATCTTGGCAGCTCGGAGCTGACAACCACTTCTATTGTTATGCGTTTTGAGATTCACTCACTGCCACAGCCAATGCAACCGTCGCACCTACCATTGGGTTGTTGCCCATACCGATGAAGCCCATCATGGCTACATGAGCAGGAACAGAAGAGCTACCAGCAAACTGAGCGTCTGCGTGCATTCTACCCATGGTGTCTGTCATGCCGTAAGATGCTGGTCCTGCTGCCACGTTATCTGGGTGTAAAGTTCGACCTGTACCGCCGCCTGAAGCTACTGAGAAGTAAGGCAAACCTTGACGAGTACGTTCGGCTTTGTAGATCCCTGCAACAGGGTGTTGGAAGCGTGTTGGATTGGTTGAGTTACCCGTAATACTTACATCGACTTCTTCTCTGTGCATGATCGCTACGCCTTCACGTACATCATCGGCTCCGTAACACAAGATCTCTCCGCGAGGTCCTTGTGAGAAACGACGACGTTCTGTTTCAACGAGCTCACCGGTTTGGTAATCGTATTGAGTGCGTACGTAGGTGAAGCCATTGATGCGAGAGATTAAGTAAGCCGCATCTTTACCTAAACCATTTAAAATAACTTTCAATGGTGTTTTGCGAGATTTGTTCACGTTCAGTGCAATCTTGATCGCGCCTTCTGCCGCAGCAAAAGACTCGTGACCTGCAAGAAAAGCAAAACAGTGACTCTCTTCATTTAGAAGGCGAGCGGCCAATGCGCCATGACCAATACCTACTTGACGTTGCTCTGCAACACTACCGGGTTTGGTGAATGCTTGAAGGCCTTCGCCAATAATATTAGCTGCTTGTTCTGCGTTGGTTGCTTTACGAAATAGTGCCAGTGCTGAACCAAGAATATAAGCATCGGCAGCGCTTTCAAAAGCGATAGGTTGAGTGTCCATTACCTGCGCTTTTGGATCGACATTGTGTGATAGACAGTATTGGTTAGCTTGCTCTAAAGAGTCGAAGTTCATTTCTGCCAATACGCGAGTTACTGATTCATTAAATTGAGTGTTCATCATACCTTTCCTCTTAATTGGCAAAAATTATTGTTGGCGTGGGTTAATGGTGGTCACGGCTTCGTCGAAGCGACCATAAGTCCCTGTCGCAAGATCAGCCGCTTCATTCGCTGGCACGCCTTGGTTAATCGCCTTCATCATTTTGCCGAGGTTGAGATATTCGTAGCCAATCACTTCGCTGTGATCATCAAGTGCAAGCTTGGTTACGTAACCTTCTGCAAGCTCTAGGTAACGAACGCCTTTTGCTGCTGTTGAGTAACTGGTACCCACTTGGCTGCGCTGTGTTTGACCTAAATCTTCTAATGCAGCGCCGATCTCTAGGCCACCTTCAGAGAAAGCAGACTGAGTTCGACCGTAAACAAACTGCAGGAAGATTTCGCGCATCGCGACGTTAATCGCGTCACACACTAAGTCTGTATTGAGCGCTTCAAGAATGGTTTTTCCGGTGAGGATCTCAGCGGCCATCGCGGCAGATTGAGTCATGCCAGAACAACCGATGGTTTCAATGAGTGCTTCTTCGATGATGCCGCTTTTCACGTTAAGAGTTAGTTTTGCAGCGCCTTGTTGTGGTGCACAAGTGCCAACACCGTGGCTTAAGCCAGAGATAGCGATAACATCTTTTGGACTGACCATTGCGCCTTCAACAGGAATTGGTGCTGAATTATGAAGATCACCCCTTTGAATAGGGCACATTGATTGAATTTCTGAAGAGTAGTGCATAATGTTTTCTCACTATTAGAGTCATTGGAGACCTAGGGCATTGAGAAAACAGGACGTGTTGGAAGAGGTGCGGCTAATTCACTACAGATCTTGAGTATCGATAATCCAAAGGAGCGATGGAACTTGGTCTTAATAGACTCAGCCCATTTCAAAATGGAGGAGTAGCGATACATCCAACAGTATTACCTGTTTTCGATTCTGTAGGAGTCATTAGCACTGTTCGGAAAGAACGGGCGGTTGAAGCAAAAGCTTAGGTGGAACCCCATCACCTGACGACCATAGATTAGATCTTTATCACACTTTCGTGCAAGCGAATGTTTAGAGCGATTTTGACTATAAACAGAGTTCATTATATTTCGATAAGCATAAAAAAACGCCAATAACGGACTCTGATTAGAGGTGTTATTGACGTTTTCAACAGAGGTATCAGCTAGTTATGCTGCATCTTCTTCTGCGTCTTCAACTGCTTCAAGCTTCTTTGCTTTTTTCGGAGCTGGTTTACGCTTAGCGCCTAATGCGTAAAGAACTTCTTCTTTGTTCTTCGCTAGGTACATTGCAAGTTCTTCTTGCTTGCCTTCATCTTCAACTAAATCGCTTTTGCCTAAAAGTTCAAAAAGCTCATCAGCCATATCCAGCATTTTGTCGTATGCGTCGGCTTCGGCTTTAGAGGTAAAAGTCATTTTCTCTTCTCCGTTGCGTTCCACCACGTACTTGACGATAACAGCCATGGTTAATCCTCTAAGTTTGATAAATTTTACTGGCTTTTTATACAGTTTCTGATGCTAAAAGTCTAGTTGGAGCCCTAACAATGCGGCCTCAATCTTGATGTGTAGCCCAGTCTTCACAATAACTCATGAAAGATTTCAGTAGTGGGCTCTGGTATTTGTCTTTGTGTACCAGCATCCAGAAACGTCGTTTCATGTCGAGTGGTACATCGAGCGCTTTCACTCGGCCTGAATCAATCGCTCGTTGCGCCGCCAATCGTGATAAACACGCGAATCCAAGATTGGCAGAAACCGAATTGATGATCGCCTCGGTGGTGTTGAGTTCAAATGATTCATACCAATGCTCGATACGCGGTGCAACAGCACGTAGGAAAAATTCACGCGTTCCAGAACCGGACTCTCGTAGAATCCAGTGACTATCTTCCAAATCGCTTAAAGTAACTTTTTCTTTTGAAACGAGAGGATGTTGATTACTAACAATAATACACATTTCATCGCTGCTAAACTGACTCGAAATGAGTTCAGGGTGTAATGTTTTTCCTTCAATTAGCGCGATATCAAGTTCATAATCCACCAACTTTTGACAGATCAGTGCACTGTTTGAAATGAACAAGCTTTGATCCTGGTGCTGAGTTCGTTCACGAAAACCTGACAAAATAAACGGTGCGACCTGATTACCAATCGTGTCACTCGCGCCGACCTTTAAATTGCCACTTAAAGGCTGGTCGTCACGGAACAAAACATCAATACCCGCAGCTCGGTGAAGTATTTCATCAGCCAAAGGAAGTAACTTATGTCCCTCTTGGTTGAGAATTAATCGGTTGTTGACCCGGTCAAATAGAGAGTGACCGAGTTGTTTCTCCATTTCGCCCAGCGCCATGCTGACAGCGGCCTTGGATAGAAACAGAGCTTCAGAGGCTGCAGTCAGTGTTGAGTGCTGAGTAATTGTGACGAACACTTTGAGCTGTTTGATTGAAATATTAGCCATCAGATTCCTAGTTTTACTCTGCTGGTGAAATGGGCTCTGTTCAGTATTGATGAACACTTGTTATATATAATTGGATATTGTTTAACGAAGCGCAAGCGTATTATGGCTTCAACAAGCTGATGAGTTCACAAGTTTCGTGAATTAAGTTTAAGAGAGGCTGACATGATTCAACGTATTAAATATAGATTAACAGGAGCTCCAACACCCATGGCAGGGTTAGCACTAGCAATTGCAAGTTTAGGCTGGTGCTGGGATGGCGTTTTAGTTGCACAAGGTATTTTGCACACTCGTGGTTTAGTACAGTGGATCAGTGCAGCTATTGCAGCGGTATTGCTTCTTGTTTTAGCTGTGAAATTTTTGATTCACGGTCATTTACTTCGTGAAGATCTTGCTCACCCTGTTGTCGGCAGTGTGGTACCAACATTTGCGATGGGGTGTATGGTGGTATCAGCATCATTAGCGCCAGTGTCTCAATTTTTGCAAGAGGCGATGTGGCTTGCGGCGGTTGCTTTACACGTTGTGTTCTTAGTGAGCTTCTTGTACCACAGAGCAAAACAGTTTGAGATTCACCACATGGTGCCAAGCTGGTTTGTGCCACCAATCGGAATCATCGTGGCAGATGTTTCTTTCTCTGGTAACCCAGTTTTAGAGCCGGTAGCGAACGCGACTTTGGTATTCGGTTTATTGGTTTATGCAGTGATGCTACCGTTGATGGTTTACCGCTTGATCTTCTCTCAGGAAGTGCCAGATGCAGCAAAACCAACGATTGCGATTATGGCAGCACCAGCAAGCCTATCTTTGGCGGGTTACCTAACCGTGACAGCAAGCCCTTCGCCAGTGATTATTGGTTTGTTATTTGGTATTGCAGTGTTGATGACGTTCATTATCTACATGGCGTTTTTCAAACTACTTCGTCTGCCATTCAGCCCTGGCTATGCGGCATTTACCTTCCCAATCGTGATTGGTGCAACAGCCTTGTTTAAATTAGCTGCGTGGATGCAAGCACAAGGTATTGAAGCACACTACATCAATCAAGTGTTTGGCCTAGCGTACCTTGAACTGATTGTGGCTACTTTGGTAGTGGGTTATGTTGCTGTTCGTTACTACATGAACTACAAACCTCACCGCGTTCTAGGTGCGGTAGCGGGCAGATTGTAAAGGACGATAGTTCAAAAGATAAACGGACCTTAAGCTTTCGGTATTTCATAAGCTTATATTCCTAATCCAAACTCAGCACTTATGCTAATCTGGCAGTATATTGTGGCAAGATTAGCGTGAGTGCACTTTGTTTACTGTTTACCATTCCAATAAAGTTGATACTTTAAAAATCCTTCTCGTTCACTTGATCAAAAGTGACCCTTTAGCCAATCCTTTCGAAAAAGAGCAGATCTTGGTTCAGAGCCCGGGTATGTCTCAATGGCTTAAGATGGAACTCGCCAAAGAGTTTGGTGTAGCAGCAAATATCGATTTTCCTCTTCCAGCAACCTTCATTTGGGATATGTTTACCCAAGTGCTTCCTGACGTGCCGAAACGCAGTGCTTTTAACAAAGAAGCGATGACGTGGAAGCTAATGTGTTTGCTACCCGCGAAGCTTGACCACCCTGATTTCTTACCCCTACAGCGCTATCTTGAAAACGACGAAGATGGCTCTAAGTTGTATCAATTAGCCGAGAAGATTGCCGATATCTTCGATGGCTACTTGGTATATCGCCCTGAGTGGATGGCGATGTGGGAAGCGGGAGAGTCCGTTGCAGAATTGATTGATAGTGAAGGGCAGCAAGAGCACCCTTGGCAGCCCATTTTGTGGAAGGCACTCTACGAGCAAACACTGTCTCAAGGCCAATCGAAATATCACCGTGGTAACTTGTATCACGACTTCATTGAAGCGTTAGCTAACCAACAAGGTCAGCTACAACACCTGCCGAAACGTCTGTTTGTGTTTGGTATTTCTTCACTGCCTCCTCGCTACATGGACGCCTTGAAAGCACTTGGTGAGCAGATTGATGTTCATTTGATGTTTAGTAACCCTTGCCAACACTACTGGGGCGATATTCGTGACCGTAAATACTTGGCGAGAATTGAAGCGCAGCGTCGCAAGCAGTTTGCTCTGGTTGATGGCTTGCCTCAGCTAGAGGGTGAAGTATCACCATTGAAAGATGGTATTGAAGCCAACGTCGAAGACGAGTTGCATACCAGCCAAGCGGTAGGCAATAGCTTGCTTGCATCTATGGGTAAGCTGGGTAGAGATAACTTGTTCTTACTGTCTCAATCAGACAGTGAAGAGCATGAGTTTTTTATTGATGTCGAGAGAGACAGCCTACTACATCAACTGCAAGCCGATATTCTTGAGTTAGAAGAGCACCAAGACGACCACATCTTAGACTCCAGTAACCATAAACAGGTGGTTGAGCTTGGCGATCGCTCGTTGACTGTGCACGCGTGTCACAGCCCAATGCGCGAGGTTGAAGTCCTGCATGATCAGCTATTGGCAATGTTTGATGCTGATCCGATATTAAAGCCACGCGATATCATTGTGATGGTGGCAGACATCAATGCGTACAGCCCTGCGATTCAGGCGGTATTTGGTAATGCTCCGGGTGAGCGTTATATCCCTTACTCAATCTCGGATCGAACGGCAGACCAAGAGAGCCCGATTCTGACTGCATTCATGCAGCTGGTCGCGCTTCCAAACACACGCTGTTTAGCTTCTGAACTGTTAGAGCTACTAGAAATCCCAGCGATGATGGCACGCTTTGGTATTGATGAATTTCAATTCGAGCAAGCTAAGCAGTGGGTTGAAGAAGCGGGCATCCGTTGGGGCGTCGATTCGTCTACTGCAACCGAATTTGACCTACCTGCGACCGAACAAAATACTTGGCTATTCGGCATTCAGCGCATGCTATTGGGTTATGCGATGTCGGATTCTGCGGGCCTGTTTGAAACCGAACATTCTCCAATTGCGGCTTATAACGAAGTTCAAGGTATTAACGCTGAACTTGCTGGTAAGTTAGCGCACTTTATTGACCGTATCGCGCATTATCGTCAACGCCTTGCTGAGACGCAATCCATCGATATGTGGCGTGAAACCTTGTTGCAAATGATTGATGACTTCTTTGCAGTTGAGCTAGAAGGCGAGGTGGTGCTTAAGTCGATTCGCGATGCGCTTTCTCAATTGAATGAACAGCTTGATGATGCCTTGTACGAACAAGAGTTATCGCCAAGCATCATCTACCAGTACTTGAACAATAAACTGTCGGGTGCGCGTATTAGTCAGCGTTTCTTAGCGGGACAAGTTAACTTCTGTACCCTGATGCCGATGCGTTCTATTCCGTTCAAAACCGTTTGCCTATTGGGTATGAATGATGGGGTTTACCCTCGCTCAATGCCGCCAGAAGGTTTTGATTTGATGAGCGCCCAAACTCGCTCGCCGAATGGCGTAGGCAAAAAGAGTCTAGCTCGTCCTGGTGACCGTTCTCGTCGTGATGATGACCGCTACCTATTCTTAGAGGCGATGCTCTCAGCGCAAGAGTGCTTGTACATCAGTTATGTAGGTCGTTCGATTCAAGACAATACCGAGCGAGTGCCGTCTGTACTGGTTTCAGAGTTGATTGAATATTGCCAACAAAACTACTGTTTGAGTGAAGACCAATCACTACCAAGTGATGATTCTGGTATCAAACTGACTCAAGCGATCAGCTTTGAGCACACCATGACCCCATTTAGCCCGGCAGCCTTTACACAAGGTGATGCGAGCCATGTATTGAGCTACGCCAAAGAGTGGCTTCCTGCCGCTAATCGTTCTGGTGAACGCAGTGGTGAATTTAATCGTGCCTTAGACGACTATTTGCTTGGTGCGACTTATCTGTTAGAACTCGATTTGGTTGAGCTACAGCGTTTCTGGCGTTTGCCAGTGCAATACTTCTTTAATCGTCGCCTAAAGGTAGTGTTTGAGCCACCGCTTCCGGTAATGGAAGATGACGAGCCGTTCGTGCTTAATGGCTTAGAAAGCTTCCAGCTTAAGGACGCTCTACTACAAGTGTTGCTGGATCACCCTGAAGGGGCGGATGAAGCGGTTCGCCTGTTTGTTTCTGAGCAAAAAGCCCAAGGTCGATTACCCGTTGGCGCTTTTGGTGACATTGAATTTGAAACTAACCGTGTTCAAGCGGAAGACTTGGCTAAAGAGATTCGATTTGTGAGCGGTTCACCGCAACAAGACCTCGAAGTTAATATCGAATTTGATGTGTTAGGCGAAGGCAAACCTGTTCGTTTGATGGGTTGGTTAACTCAAAACTATCAATCAGGTCTAGTTCGTTTCCGTAGCGGAAAAATACGCTCTCAAGATTACTTGGCTGCGTGGATTGATCATCTATCCTGCGCTGTTATGGGGCACGGAAAAACGACCCATATTATTGGCTATGACAGAAAAGAGGGTGTAGTTCACCAAACGCTACAACCTATCGGCGATGCACAGCAGGCGAAGAGTTTATTGGCTGAGTTAGTACGACTGTTCTATCAAGGCATGACTGCACCATTGCCGTACTTCCCTAAAACCGCCTTGGCCGGCGTTGAAGCGGGCTTTAGCCGTGGTAAATGGGTCGATGATGAAGAGAAGTCGCTCAAGAAAATGGCTGATACATTCAATGACAGTTTTGCTTTCACGGGCGAGGGTCGAGATACCTACATCTCGCGTATTTGGCCTAAGTGGGATGATGAGCTAGCTGCTGAGTCGCGTATGTATTCAACGCTTGTATTACAAGCGGCAAGGTTGGCTGCTGCCGATCTGGAAGATCAGGAGTAAGTGGCTGTGATCGACATGATCAATCGCGGGTGCGCTGAATTATTGAATGACGAAAGAGAGTCGCTGGTAAGCATTTGGGGTACTTGCTTTCTCGGTGAAGGAAATCAAGGTGAAGAGAAGCAAGGTACAGGAAATAAAGTGGCCGCCAGTAAATCATTATTAGTGTAGGGCGTTCGCTGTACGGCCACAGGTCAGAGGGACCATTATTCTGTGGTTCAAAGTAACGCCGTAAAGTACAAAACTCGTACGCGCTCCTGAACTCGTGGGCGCATAGTAGCGAGGCGATCTGAATTGATCCGTGAGAGAGATCGCACTAACTATTAACAAATCAGCGTAGGACGTAAATTGAATGACGTTTTCCACGCTAGGTCACATTTGTAACAACATATTTATCAGAAGGCAGTAAGGCATGACGACCACAAGCAGTGTTCAGGTAATTGCTCCACAGACACTCAATACCATGACGTTTCCACTTCATGGCGCGCGTTTAATTGAAGCATCGGCGGGTACAGGTAAAACATTTACTATTGCTGGCTTGTACTTGCGCTTACTGCTCGGACACGGCACGGCTGCACCACAAAGTGAACTGACGGAAGCGACCCGACACCATGAGCCACTGACCGTAGACCAAATTCTAGTGGTGACCTTTACCGAAGCGGCAACCGCAGAGCTGCGAGATCGTATCCGTGCCCGAATCCATGATGCACGGATTGCGTTTGCTCGCGGGCAGAGTGACGACCCAGTCATTGCCCCTCTGTTGCAAGCAATCGAAGACCACGCTGGCGCTGCAAAAACACTGCTCAATGCCGAAAGGCAAATGGATGAAGCTGCGGTCTACACCATTCACGGCTTCTGTCAGCGAATGTTGACTCAAAATGCCTTCGAGTCTGGCAGCCGTTTTGATAACGAATTTGTCACCGATGAAAGTCACCTAAAAGCACAAGTGGTTGCCGATTATTGGCGTAAACAATTTTACCCGTTGCCCATTCAACTGGCTGGTGAGGTTCGTAATATCTGGGGTTCACCTTCTGCGTTACTAGCGGACGTAAATCGCTATCTGACGGGATCTCCATTGAAGCTAACCGTAGATGCGATGTCGGGTGACTTGCAAACTTTGCACAACCAAAACCTAGACAAAGTGAAGCAGCTTAAGGCGTTGTGGTGCGAATCCGAAGCGGACTTTTTGGCTTTGATCTCTGGCTCGGATGTGAATAAGCGTAGCTACACCAAGAAATCTCTGCCGACATGGTTAGAAGCCGTAACAACATGGGCACAAAGTGATACTCATGATTACCAGTTTCCAGATAAATTAGAGAAGTTCTCTCAAGCTACTTTAATCGAGAAAACACCGAAAGGCACCGCACCTCAACATGCTGTTTTCGAAGCGATTGACGATTTCCTAAATAACCCAGCCGATCTAAAAGCTCCGTTATTGGCACATGCGATTACTCACTGTCGAACTATGTTAGCCAAGGCAAAACAGCAGAAGCAGTGGTTATCATTTGACGACCTACTGACTCAGTTATCCGCGTCGATTGATGTCGATGAGCAATCATTGCTGGTGGAAAGAATTCGCACGCTCTACCCGGTGGCGATGATCGATGAATTCCAAGATACCGATCCGCTGCAATACAGTATTTTTAGCCGAATCTATCTCGATAGCCCGCAGTGTGGTTTGTTTATGATCGGTGACCCGAAGCAGGCTATCTATGGCTTCCGTGGCGCAGATATCTTTACCTATATCAAGGCGAGAAACCAAGTTAGTGCTCACTACACCTTAGGCACCAACTGGCGTTCGAGTGCTGATATGGTTAGCGCAGTAAACCAAGTGTTTATGAACTCGGATAGTCCGTTTATCTATGACCAAGACATTCCATTTCTGCCTGTTGCAGCCAGTCCATCGGCCGACAAACGCCAATGGGTGATGAATGGTGAAACTCAGCACGCACTCACCTTTTGGCTGCAAGAGGCTGAAGACAAGCCATTACCAAAAGGCGAATATCACAAGGCAATGGCCGAGGCGACCGCGAGTCAAATTCAAACCATTCTGACCGCTTCTCAAAATCAGCAAGCCTATTTTGATAACGGCAAAAAACAACATGCCGTGAATGCGGGTGATATTGCTGTCTTGGTTCGAACCGGTAGTGAAGGTCGTCTGATCAAGAATGCGCTGTCTGAGCAAGGAATTGCGAGCGTGTACTTATCTAACCGAGACAGTGTGTTCACTAGCTTGGTTGCACAAGATATCCAACGCTTACTGCAAGCGGTACTGACACCTGAAAACGACCGTGCATTGCGCGCGAGTCTAGCCTCTGAGTTGTTTGCTTTGGATGCGGCTTCATTGGATGAACTCAATAACGATGAAGTAGTGTGGGAAAACGTCGTTAACGAGTTTCGTGAGTATCGTAAGTTGTGGCTACAGCGTGGTGTATTACCAATGCTTCGCAGCGTTATCAGTAAACGTCATCTAGCAGAGCGCTTGTTGGAAGAAGAAAATGGTGAGCGCTCACTCACCGATTTAATGCACATTGGCGAATTACTACAACAGGCAAGACAAGAGCTCGACAGTGACTATGGCTTGCTACGTTGGCTAGCAGAAGCGATCTCAGATGCTCAAAACGGTTTGGGCGGTAGTGAAGATGACATTCAGCGTCTTGAATCCGAAAGAAACTTGGTTCAAATCGTTACCATTCATAAGTCGAAAGGTTTGGAATATGACTTAGTGTTTCTGCCATTTGTCGCGAGTTACCGAGAAGCGAGCGAAGGCAAATTCTACGACCATGATTCAGATACTACAGTACTGGATATTACAGGTAGTGACAGTGCCTTAGCTCAAGCCGATAAAGAGCGACAAGCGGAAGATCTACGCTTGATTTATGTAGCGCTGACTCGTGCGGTTTATGGCTGTTTCATTGGTATGGCACCACTGCGTAAAGGGCGTTCAACCAAAGAGCCGACAGGCGTACATTTGAGTGCTATGGGCTACTTGGTTCAAAACGGTCAAGAGCAAGGTATTGCCGAATTGCATCAAGCTCTAGCGGCCATTGAAGGAAAAAATTCAAGTGTGCTGTTAGCCGAAACACCAACCGCTCACGAGCAAGTGTTTGTGCAAACAGAGCAGTTGAGTGAAGACTTACAGGCCAATGAACTCAAGGCTTCAATCGACAGAGCTTGGCGTATCACCAGTTACTCGGGGCTTGTAAAACAAGGCAGTCACGGAGCAAGCCATGACGCTACGATTGAGGTGTCTGGCTTCGATATTGATTCAGCCGATGAGCAAGATGAGTCGGAACTGATTGAGCCTGAACGTTCTATATTCACGTTCCCTCGCGGTGCTCGCCCGGGTACTTTCTTACACACCTTGTTTGAGAATGTTGAATTTACCGAGCCAGCAACCAGCGAACATAACACGCAAGTAATCACTCACTTGTTAGAGTCAGAGCAATACGAACTCGAATGGTTACCGGTGCTTCAACAACTGGTTGATACGGTGCTGAACACGGCTTTAGATGGAAAGAATTTAAAGCTAAGCGAGAAAGACTCAACGCAACGATTGGTTGAGATGGAATTCTTGTTGCCGATCGAAGTGTTAGCTGCATCTGAATTGAATCAAACCATTCAGTACCATGATCCGCTATCAGCAAAAGCCGGTGATCTTGGCTTTCAAACCGTGCAAGGCATGCTGAAAGGTTTCATCGATTTGGTGTTTGAGCACCAAGGTAAATACTATGTGCTCGACTGGAAATCGAACCATCTAGGTGATGACGTTGCCGTCTACCATGGTGAAGCATTGAAATCGGCGATGGCAGACCACCGCTACGATCTGCAATATCAAATCTATGCGTTGGCCTTACATCGCTTCTTACGCAGCCGCGTTGCGGATTACAGTTATGAACAACATTTCGGTGGGGTTTATTACTTGTTCTTAAGAGGAATGGACGGCCAATCTCAACAAGGTGTTTTCTCGGCTAAACCTACATTGGCTTTGCTCGATGAAATGGATCAATTGATTGACGGTAAAGTGATAGACAGACGTTCAGCACAATTGAATGATAATGAAACTGGACAGATGGGGCTTCTATAATGACAACGACCACGACGACTATGGAAACAGTTAACGCTGTAAAGCCAGTTTCACTTATCCCTGAGCAGATCATGGATGTACTCAAGTTCCTTGCAGACAAGGGTTCGATTCGCCAATTGGATTATCAGTTTGCTCGTTTTATTGCTCAGCAAGCGACGAGTCACTCTCAAGAGATCGGCTTTCTAGCTGGGGTGGTGAGTCATGAGTTGGGCAAGGGGCATATTTGTACTCAGCTTATACAGCAGCATAAGGCAGGCCCTGAACAAACAACAGATTTAGCCCAGTTACTCGGGTTATACGGTGAAACGGCACTGCAATTGAACCAAAAACTGTTGGGTATTGATTGGGTGACTGTTCTGCAATCATCTAACCTAGTTGGAACAACCAATGACTGTGTTAAGCCGCTAATGTTTGATGGACAGCGTGTCTACTTACAGCGTTACTGGAATTACGAGGTAGTGCTGGCAGACACGTTAAACCGTTTAAGTAAGCCGGTAGAGTTCAATATAGAACAGAAAAAGGCGCTGACGGAAACACTTAATCAGCTCTTTGCACGCAGCTATCACTTTCTGTTTAACGCCTTAGCGAAGGCTGAAGCAAGCCAACAAACGTCTCAAGTATTCCGCCAACAGCTGGTGTGTGATCATCTTGATATCGTCGATGAGCAATCTCTGAATTGGGGCGCAATCGACCAAGCGATTGTTCAAGCTAAGCAGGTAACAGACTTAGATGTTCTAGACAGCTTAGCACCGTTATCGGCATGTTTGAATTGGCAAAAAGTGGCAGCAGCGGTGGCGCTGAGTCGGCGCTTTGCGGTGATTTCTGGTGGACCGGGGACCGGTAAAACAACCACAGTAACCAAGTTATTGTCGGCTATGGTCGAGCAATCACTCAGCCAAGGTAAAACACCGACGATCAAGCTGGTGGCACCGACAGGTAAAGCGGCGGCGCGTTTAACCGAGTCGATTGGTAAAGCGATTGAACAACTGCCTCTAGCGCCAGAAGTTAAGGTGAATATACCGACTGAATCCAGTACCTTACACCGCTTACTGGGTGCGATTCCTAATCGAGCTGAATTTAGACATAACCGACGCAATCCACTTCACCTTGATATTTTGGTGGTGGATGAAGCATCGATGGTCGATCTGTCGATGATGTATAAGCTGGTGGATGCGCTTCCTGAGCACGCAAGGCTCATCTTATTGGGTGATAAAGACCAACTCGCTTCAGTAGAGGCAGGTGCTGTGTTGGGTGATATCTGTTCATTCAACTCTGCTGGTTACAGCACCGCGCAAGGAAACTTGATTGCGGAGATGACAGGCTTTGATGCGATAGCTAAAACAAGGCAAGGCAAAGCTGGAGCGGTTAACCCTCCTGCGATTGCGGATAGCTTGTGTATGCTGCAGAAGAGTTACCGTTTCGATGCGCGTTCAGGTATCGGACAGTTGGCAAAAGCGATCAATAACGGGTCTGCCAGTCAAGTTGACCAAGTGTTTGCTAAAGGGTTTGGAGACATTGAAAACCATCCTCTGTCGAGTGACAGCTATAATTTGATGCTGCGTACTTTAGTCAATGAGTATGGCGGGTATCTCAACCGAATGAATGTGCCGCTAGAAGATTTAGAAACTCAAGAAGCGCGAGCGAAGTCGGTGCTCGATCTGTTCAGCCGATGCCGACTGTTATGTTCTATTCGTGAAGGGGATTTTGGTGTTAAAGGCCTCAACCACAGAATCGAAAGAGCACTTGCTGCAAGACGTTTAGTGAATCCACACAACGATGAGTTGTGGTATCACGGGCGACCAGTGATGGTAACGCGTAACGATCATGGCTTGGGGTTATACAATGGTGATATTGGTATCTGTATGCTTGAAGCGGACTCAAGCCACTCTGACTCTGTGCCTAGATTGAAGGTCTACTTTGAGTTGCCGGATGGTAGTGTGAAAGCTGTGCTACCAAGCCGAGTGCCTGAGCATGAAACGGCTTATGCAATGACGATACACAAATCTCAGGGTAGTGAATTTGATCTGACCTTAATGATCCTGCCGCCGGATTTCAGCCCTATTCTAACGCGAGAGCTTATCTATACCGGTATTACACGTGCCAAGAAACGACTGATGATGTTCAGCGACATAAATGTGTTGAAGCGTGGGATTAAGGTGAAAACAGAGCGAATGAGTGGTTTAGGCAGTCGCTTAACAAACTAGTTGTTAATTACCGCTAGAAAGGACTTGAATTTAAGTTAGATAAACACAAAGCAACCATCCCTGGTTGCTTTGAACGTTATTAAGACTCTTTGCTTAAAAACGCTCGAGTAAACGATATGTGGTTTATCTTGTATTTTGCTTGGCAATTCAAAATAAACTCTTTTAGATTCTCGCTAACAGGGAACACGCAGTGTACGTCTAGCCCTTCTAAGAATTGGTTATCAGCCATATCCCAAAAACTTTGCAGCGAGTTACAAACAATGGTTCTCATATCAATGTTGCTCTTTTTGCTGTTTATATTAACGAGCAGAGCTAATGTTAGCGTGCTGACCGTCAACGGGTATAGCAATCCGTGCAGTGACCACCTCAATGCATGTGATATGACAACCGAGATGGTAATTCCAATAAAAACATTTGTTATTTTGTTAAAGCGACCAAATTCTATACAATTTTACTTGTGAGTTAAAGTGCATAGTTAATAAATCTCATATAGAAAACGATTACATTTGCAATTATTTTTCTTTTGAAGTGAGATTGTGCTCCAAAACTTTATTTATACGTTGAGCGCCAGGATCTTTGAGTTTCTCTGATAGTTGTATAGCCCTTGCTTTTCCATCGGTAATTCATCAACTGTTATCTCGTAAAAGCCCTGTTCACGGAACCAATGAAGGCTATGTGTCGTCAGGACAAAGATTTGGTCGATATCACGAGATTTAGATTGGTGACGCATGTAATCCAATAATAACTGGCCACGATTTCCATCACGATAATCTGGATGAATTGCAACACAGGCCATCTCTGCCATGTGATCTTCCGGGTAGGCGTATAGCGCTGCACAGCCGATGATCAGTCCGTCTTTTTCGATAATGGTAAAGCGGTGGATCTCCTGCTCTAATTGCTCTCTTGAACGACGAACCAAGATGCCTTGTTCTTCTAAAGGACGAATGAGATCAAATATGCCACCAATATCGTCAATCTGAGCTTGTCTTACTTGCTCAGCACTCGCCATAACCACTTGGGTGCCAATACCATCAAAAGAGAACAGCTCTTGGATTAATGCGCCGTCGACTTTGTAGCTGATTAGGTGGCAACGAGGGACTCCGGCACGACAAGCTGAGATCGCACCTTTCAAGAAGCGCAGTGTTCCTGTACTCATATCTTCAGCAGGACTTTGAGATTCCGTTAAGCGTTCCAGAATTTTCTTAGCGTCTTTAGGGAAGAGTTCAGCAAGTACATTGCCGTTTTCATCTGTTACACCTTGCTCAGAGCAAAAGCCAATCAGTTTGTCGGCCTTTAGACGAATAGCGACTTGGGTTGCGACCTCTTCAGAAAGCAGATTAAAGCTTTCGCCAGTCACGGAGCTAGCAATAGGGCCAAGTAGTACGATTGAACCTTGGTCAAGTGTGCGATTAATCCCTTCAATATCGATTCGACGAATACGTCCGCTGTGACAGTAATCGGTACCGTCATCCACGCCTAGTGGCTGTGCGGTAATGAAGTTACCACTCATCACATTGAGTTGAGTGCCTGCCATCGGGGTGTTGTTCAAACTCATTGAAAGGCGGGCTGTTATGGCGAGTTGTAGCTGGCCGGCTGCCTGCATAGCAACACCCAGAGAGTATTCATCGGTGACTCTAATATTCTTGTGATAAGGCGTATGGCAATCTTGTTTTTCTAGCAGTTGGTTGATCTGTGGTCTTGCCCCGTGAACGAGAACAATCTTCACGCCAAGGCTATGGAGTAGGGCAATGTCGCTAATAATGTTACCAAAGTTTCTATCGGCAACAGCTTCACCTCCCAGCATAATGACCATGGTTTTGCCACGGTGAGCATTCACGTAAGGGGTTGATTGTCTGAAACCTTTTACTAGCGCTGTACTTCTTAATTTCACAGAACAAGTCCATTTGTGTTTATTTATTCGTTAATTTAGCATTTAAATTCAAATCTAGACAACATCTTTTTGGAATAAAGCGCAAACTATTCTTATCTAGGCTTCAATATATAAACTGTCTCAGTGTAGAATGCGCATAGCATCCTTATGAGTCGTAAACGAATGCCACAAGCTTCAGCAACAAAGAACAAAATCGATGAGATAACCAAAGGCCTCTACAGTGAAGCAGATCAGCGCAATCAATCAAAGTTGAAGCGTAAGATCATTGAGCGCTGCTTAATGGTTTTAGCCTTGGTGGGTTCATTTGCGGTGGTTTCTTTATTCGGTGATGTGCTTTCCCGAGTGCAAGATGCGGCGACGCCTGATCATCTAATATATGGCACTTGGATAGAGCAGGATGTTGCACATTATGCGACAGACGAGTTTGTACTGAATGCTAATGGTGTGTCAGTTCGTGGGTCTGTTGTCTCGACGAACTTTGACTTTGATGGCCACTACTTCGAATATAAGGCCGGTGAAAAGACCTATCGCTACCGCATGACTAATTCTGACAATACAGAAATGGTGCTTGATTCGGACAGTCACTATAACCCTATCTTCCGTCTTAAAGGTCACATCGATAACTCCGTTCGGTAGGTTATCTTATTGTAAACTCTTACAATCTAAGATTGTGTTATCTGACTGTTTTTGTCATCCTCGATGCATAGAATTTTTAGGATGACTCTTGTGATTAAAAAATGGCTTCCCCTTATCGCAGCCTCTTTGTTATTTGGCTGTGCTCAACCCACTGATCTCGCTCAACAACACCTTGATGATGAATTTCCCCGCACCTTAAATAAGGTCGATCAGGTTGAATCCAATAAACCAAGAGACTATACCGCATTTTCAGAGCAAGCTGAGATGGTGGTTTCTAAATCCCCTTCGATGGCTAAAATCTATGAGCCGCTTTATCAGCAACTCAATGAGTGGGCAATGCTGAGTGGTGACCCGAGTGAGTTAGCAAACTTTGGCGTTCAAACTGCGCAGCTTGGTGGTGGTGATAAACAAGGCAATGTTTTGTTCACGGGGTACTTTTCTCCTGTAATGGAGTTGCGCCACGAAGCGAATGAAGAATACCGTTACCCAGTTTATGGACTTCCGGAGTGTGATAAAGAGTGCCCAACACGTGAAGAGATCTACAATGGCGCATTAGAAGGTCAAGGGCTTGAACTTGGCTATGCAGCTAACCGTATCGACCCGTTTATGATGGAAGTTCAAGGCAGTGGTTTTGTGCATTTTGGTGATGACGATACCCTGCAGTATTTTGCTTACGCAGGAAAAAACAATAAAGCTTACGTGAGCATCGGTCGTGTTTTGATCGAGCGAGATTTAGTTCCCCGTGAAAAAATGTCGTTGAAAGCGATTAAAGAATGGGTGTTGGCGAATGACCCTGAAGTGGTTAAAGAGCTGCTTGAGCAAAACCCTTCTTTCGTGTTTTTTGAAGCGAGAGACGACTTGTCGGTAATGGGCAGCGCTGGGATTCCTCTATTGCCTATGGCTGCAGTAGCAGGCGATCGCTCTATCTTGCCTATGGGAACTCCAATTTTGGCTGAGGTTCCATTATTGAATGCGGATGGCACTTGGAGCGGTGCGCACCAACTCAGACTGTTACTGGTTTTGGATACGGGGGGCGCGGTGAAGCAAAACCATTTAGACCTTTACCACGGCATGGGCCCGCGAGCGGGCACTGAAGCTGGTCATTACAAGCATTTTGGTCGAGTGTGGAAGCTTGGCTTAGATGGCAGCGCAACCGAAGCGCCTTGGGCTTTGCCTCCTGAAAAGGTTGAGTAAGCGACAATAAAATAGGGCATTGAAAGCGAATCGCTAATCCCCTAGACTTTTTATTCAAGAGTGCGTATAAAACGCACTCTTTTCTTTTTCTCAGAAATAAATTGGCGGCAACAATGCGTGAATTGACCACTCCAGCTTCAGAAAACTATGACCAACGATTTGGTGGCACTCGTCGCCTATATGGCAATAGTGAAGTCGACATACTTAGAGCAGCACACGTGTGTGTTATCGGTATTGGCGGTGTCGGTTCATGGGCGGTTGAAGCACTTGCTCGTACCGGTTTAGGTGAGCTGACATTGATCGATATGGACGATGTGTGTGTGACTAACATCAACCGTCAAATCCATGCAATGTCGGGTACCGTCGGCAAGAGCAAAATCGAAGTGATGGCAGAGCGCGTAAAGCTGATTAACCCTGAGTGTAAAGTGAACCTGATTGACGACTTCATTGGTCCTGATAATCAGGCGGAATACTTGTCTAAAGAGTTTGATTTTGTGCTAGATGCGATCGATAGCATGAAAGCTAAGGCTTCGCTGTTGGCGTATTGCCGTAGCAACAAAATCAAAGTGATCACCACTGGTGGCGCTGGTGGCCAAATCGATCCGACTCAAATCAAAGTGGCTGATCTGACTAAGACGATTCAAGATCCGCTAGCGAAGAAGCTAAAAGATACTCTGCGTCGTCATCATAACTTCCCTAAGAATCCAGCGCGTAAGTTTGGTATCGATTGTGTGTTCTCAACTGAACAGCTGAAATATCCTCAAGCTGACGGCAGTGTATGCGCTGCGAAAGCGACTGCAGAAGGTCCAAAACGTATGGACTGTGCGACAGGTTTTGGTGCGGCAACGGTTGTAACGGCGACTTTTGGATTTGTGGCTGTTTCACGTATTGTAGAAAAACTGATTCAAAAGCACGCTAAGTAACGTCTTCTATTTAACTAATAATCGACTGGATATTAAAATGACCTCATTTCCAAGCTCTCCATTCGGCACTGAAATTACCAGTGATGATATTGTCGCAAAAATGCAGACATTCAGCGGCTGGGAAGATCGTTATCGCCAAGTGATTCAATGGGGTAAGAAACTGCCAGTAATGCCTGATGAGCTGAAAAGTGATCAGGTGATTGTCTCTGGCTGTGAAAGCCAAGTGTGGTTGGTTTCTCACAATGTCGACGGTGTTTGGCACTTTTGTGCGGATTCAGATGCGCGTATCGTTCGCGGCCTGATTGCATTATTAATAGCTGCGTATGATGGAAAAACATCAGAGCAGGTTCAAGCGTTCGATATTGATGGCTACTTTGAAAAAATCGGTTTAATTACGCACCTTAGTCCATCTCGTGGTAATGGATTAAAAGCGATTGTTGCTCAAATCCAAGAGCTCAGCTCTTAACATTTCTTAGATGTACAGAAACAAAAAGGGTTGACGCTAAACGCCAACCCTAACTCATTTAGTTACTAGGTTATCCCCTAAAGCATATCAACGGCTTTTTCTATCGCCGCTACCAGCTTTTCAACATCATCCATGTTGCTGTAAATACCAAATGAAATTCGAACCGTGCCTTTCACATTAAGTGCATCCATTAATGGATGAGCACAATGATGTCCAGCTCGTACTGCGATACCTTGCTGATCCAGTAGAGTCGCTATATCTTGATGGTGAATACCATCCATCACAAAAGTAATCACACTCGCATTAGGTTGATACCCCAAAATCTGAATGTCATCCACTTTGCTGAGTGCAAGATAAGTCTCGTGTTGTAGTTGGTGGATATGCTTTTCGACATCTTGTTGGACAAAGTCATTTAACCACTCAATTGCGGCGCTTAATGCTATCGCTCCCGCCACATTTGGCGTGCCTGCTTCGAACTTCCCTGGTAGTTCAGAAAAAGTAGTGCCTGAGAAAGAGACGCGCTCAACCATTTTTCCACCACCGTGCCAAGGTGGCATCGCTTCGAGCAATTCAAGTTTGCCGTAAAGTACACCGATACCGGCAGGGGCATAGAGCTTGTGCCCTGAAAACACGTAGAAATCCGCACCTAGCGAAGAAACATCAACTGGCTCATGAACGATGCCTTGCGCGCCATCGACGACTACAATTGCATTCATCTTATGTGCTTTTTCTATGACAGCTTCGATCGGTTGACGAGAACCGGTTACGTTGGTGATCTGAGCTAACGCAACAATCTTGGTTTGTTCATTTAAAAGTGTATCAAATGCAGTTAGGTCGAATTCACAATCCGACGTCATTGGTACTTTAACGACTTTAGCGCCGGTTTGTTCCGCAACAATTTGCCAAGGCACGATGTTGGCGTGATGTTCCATTTCACTCACTAAGATCTCATCACCAGGTTTAAGGGTACTTCTTGCGTAAGTTTGAGCAATGAGATTGAGCGCTTCGGTAGCACCACGAGTCCAGATGATCTCTTTTGAAGAACCCGCGCCAATAAACTGAGCGACCTTGTCTCTTGCCGCTTCAAACTGACTGGTCGCGTTCGCCGTTAAGCTATGACTACCACGGTGAACATTGGCATTTTGTTTGGAGTAATATTGGCTAATGGCATCAATAACTACCTGAGGTTTTTGTGTGGTTGCCGCGCTGTCTAAGTAAATCAATGGTTGTTGATTGATGGTTTGTGATAGCGCAGGAAACTGCTCTCGGATGTGATTGATATCAAGCATCTATTCTTACCTAAAATCTTGGAAATTGGTGCCAGCGTTATGCTTGGCGGTATTGTTATTTTATCGCGACTTGTTGACCGTTGCTGACTAATCTTGATGATTCCAGCTATTTTCTCGTTCTTTAACCATTGCGAACAGCTTTTGGTTAACGGGAACTTCTATCTGATGCTTACGTGCAGTTTTTATCAGGTGCCCGGTGATGAAGTCGATCTCAGTCTTTCTTTGATAGAACATATCTTGCTTCATTGAAGAATTGTTTTGAGCCGTGGCTTGGATTACCTGTTTAATGCTTGCTTCCAATTCGTCGAATGAACAAGCGATCTCTTCGGCTTGCATAACTTGTGTTAGTTCTTCTGCGACAGAGCTTAAAATATCCCCAAACCTTTGGCCTGCAAGCTCGCCATTCTTGATTTGTTCCAGCCCAGTAAGTGGGTTGATAGCACAATTGATGGCGAGTTTAGTCCATAGTGCGGCTTTTATTTGTGGATTCCAATTCATAGCGGGAAGAGCATTATCCAATACATCAACTAAAAACGAGCACTGCTGACCCGTTTGGTTAAAAGCACCCAATTGAGTTTGGCCCAATCCTGTATGAGAAACATTATTACGGTCGGGTTTAAAGGCTGCTTGGGTGGTGGTCGCCAGTATTACCGGGTGATCATTAATCTGAGTGGCAATGTTATCGACCGCGCCCATTCCGTTGTGCATGAACATAAGAATGGTGTCTGAGTCGAGATGTTGAAGTAATGGAGTAGTCGCTTTTTCTACTTGCCAAGCCTTGACGGTGATGATCACTAAGTCACTTTCTGATAGCTTCTCGATATTGTTGTTACTGAAGGAAAGTGAAGCTTGTCCATCAAGCGATAAGTCAATTGAGTTATCAGTGGAGCGACTCCACAAATACACATTATGACCCGCTTGAAGTAGTTTTATCGCCCACAAAGAGCCGATAGCTCCAGGCCCAACAATAGTGATGTTCACAGCAATACCGAGATAAGAAAGTGATGCTGCAAGGATAACGAGGCATTAAATGAAAGCAATAAAAAATGGCACCCGAGGGTGCCATTTTATCTAATGAAGATTAAACTTGATTAGAAGTTGTACTGTAGACGGTAGATTATTAGATCTTGGTAATCTTCACGTGCTAGTTTGTTCACTGTGTAACGGTAAAGTACACCTGTTGACCAGTTTTGGTGGAAGTTCCAAAGTGCGTTGATGCTACCGTTTAGACCGTAGTCACCACCTTGAACTGCCGAGTACTCATCGTTACGAGCGAATTCGTATTCACCCCAAGTTGAGAACGTGAAGTTCTGACCTGCAATATCAGTATTGTAGTAACCAACCCAACCAGCCATACCACCGTTAGAACCACTGATATCGCCAGAGTTAATTTGGTGTGCACCGATGAATGGTGTAAATGCCCAGCCGTCACCGCTTAGACCTGTATAGCCAAGACCAAGAACACGGTTTTGCTCATGGAAACCGCTATCTGCATCAGTGTTGTAAACTTGTGCGTAAAGGCTAACTTTTGTATCCATTAGGTTGTAGTGGATAGTACCTTTAGTTGAAGCTCCGCGATCATCACCAGAACGATCAACACCTTCGTAGTCGTAGAAGCCGTAGATTTGACCCCAGTCAAATGCAGCGCCGCCTTCGATACCAATAACTGCTTGGTTACGATCAGAGATGTCGCCACCGAAGTTATCATCATCGTTACCAAAGCCTTGGTCCCAAACTTGGTAGTCAGCATACATGCTACCAAAGCCGTATAAGTATTCTGCTTGAGCAGGAATTGCTGTTGCTGCTGCAACGATGCCAAGAGCTAAAAGTGATTTACGCATAATGGAACTCTCTATGTTTGAAATAAGTAACCCGCTAATCCGTGCGTGTTTATGATGTCCGAATGCCGAGCATAATAGCGATTTTGTTCTCAAATAAAAGTGAGACGAGATGAAAATTGCAATTATTAAGGTGAACTTGATCACACTAATGATCTAAATGATGGAACTTTAAGATGGTAATGCATCTTGATGCACCATTGATTCTATTGATTTTGTGAAATTCGATTATTTTGTGGATAGATTGGTGAATTACTGCCCTAAGCAAACGATTCTACTGAATAGAGTGACATGCATATCAAAATCAACAGTATTCCTTTCCAAGGCTTTTCGTGCTGAAAAGTGACTAAATCAAATCGCCCTCCATCCTGTCTTTGATCTATTTTTGACCAACTCCGTAATGGTGGGGGAATCAATTGATGAACAACTCAGTGATGAGTAATTTGGAGTACGAGCCTGATTACTTTTCAAATCACAGATATATTTGAGACAGTTCACTGCACTAAATACCGAGAAAGTATTTAAAGATTTTTACTGAGCTAATCTTCTGTGTGACGAACTGGTCTAACTTTTTGGAGAGAAGACCAATGAAATATTCACCATTATTAGCGGTAGCAATTTCAGCGCTGTTCATTGTTGGGTGTGACGACGATGATGAACCAACGACACAACTGCAAGCCGTTCATGCATCACCCGATGCACCTTTAGCTAATGTTATCCTAAACAGTCAGGCTCGTTGGACTGGCGTTGATTATGCTCAGGCGTCTGGTTACGCCTCTGTCAATCAAGGACAGACATCAGTACAAGTCGATGTTCAACTTCCTGGTGACGCTGTTGCTACGGTGATCCCTCAAAGCCAATTCGATTTGAGCGGTGATCTAGATTACACCGTTATGGTGGTTGGTGATGCCGATGGTTCTAATAACCCTGTAGAGGCTTTAGTCGTGACACGCCCTGCTGAGGGAACGGCAACAAGTTCAAGCTTAGATGTGCAAGTTGTACATGCAGCAACAGGAGTTGGTGCGGTGAACCTGTATGTTACAGGGCCGAGTGATCCGTTGGGCGCGCCGCTTGGGACTCTAGACTACAAAGATTTTACTGATGTGTTGAACATTCCAGCTGGTCAGTACCGAGTAAGATTAGAAACAGTGAGCGGAAGTGCTATTGCTTTTGACTCTGGAGAAATCACTCTGTCTGGCGGTAGCGAGCTAACTATTGCGGCGGTGCCAAGAGCTGACTCAAACAGTGCATCTCCGGTGAAGTTGATGGTGATGGACGGTCGCGGTTCATCTTTAATTTACGACATGGCAGAAACTGCTGAGGTAAGAGTGGGGCACCTTGTTGATGGAGCACCGGTTGTTGATGTGTTCGTGAATGCAGCGGCATCGACTGATTTTGCAGATTTGATGTTCAAAGATGTAACGATGTTTAAAAATTTGGCTGTGGGTAGTTACGACTTAGATGTGTATCAAGATGGAACCACGACTTCGGCATTTATTGACGTCGATGGGTTAGCCGTATTTGCCGGAATGGATTACAGCATTTATGCCGTGGGGACTGTCTCTCCATTGAATTTGGAAGCTCTTGTCGTTCCTGAAAACCGTCGTCCGGTAGCGACCAGCGCAGTGTTGAACATTACCCATGCGGCGGCAAACCCAGTTGCAGCTTCGGTTGATATTTACTTGACTGAGAACGTAGGAATCTCTGGAAACACTCCTGCGCTGAGTGATGTGAAATTTAAAGATTACGCGAATGGCATTTATGTAGCTGCGGGCTCTTATTTTGTGACGATCACAGTCGCAGGTGACCCATCTACTGTTGCGATTGATTCTGCGCCTGCAACTTTGGCTAACGGTGTTGTGTATCAAGTGGTGGCGATTGATGATTCGATGGGAACTGGCTTTAACTTAATAGTGAGTGATACGACAGACTAGCTCCTGAACATCCGTATACAGAAAACAAAAGAGGGTAGCTCATTGCTACCCTCTTTCTTTCGTTTGCTTTTTCTCTTATTCGTGGTTCTGTTTAGCTTTTTCTAACAAATCAGTGAAAAAGTGGCGTAACGAATAGAGCATGATCAAACTCGGTATCACCATTAATGATGTCAGTATAAAGAAGGTTGACCAGTCATTGAGGAAGTCGACCAATTCACCGCTGAAAGATGCCAACGTCGTTCGACCGAAATTTCCCAATGATGCTAGCAAGGCATATTGCGTTGCAGAGAAAGCTTGCCCAGTTAGTAGCGTTAAGAAAGAGACAAATGCCACTGTCGAAAAGGCGGTTGTGAAGTTATCGACAATAATGGTTGCCAAAAATAAGTGCTCATTTGGTCCTACTTGCGCAATCCATGCGAACATTAGGTTGCTGGCCGCCATTGCAACACCACCGATCATCAGCCCGCGTACAATACCGAATTTCACATTAAAGACACTGCCTAGCAAGGTGAAGAATATGGTTGCACCCCAACCAATTAACTTCGAATAGTGGCCGATCTGTTCGTTACTGAAACCTATCTCTTTATAAAATGGTACCGACATCCGGCCTAAGAAGGCTTCACCGATCTTAAACAGGAAGACGAACAGCAGTAGGGTAATGGCAACTTGCACGCCGTTTCGCTTGAAGAAGTCATAAAACGGTTCTAACACCGTAACACTGAGCCACGCCACGACTTTTGAACCCACAACTTTATTGTGACGTTGCTGAGCTTGTTCTTGTAGGACTTCGCGTTGTGTATTTGGTTCGCCGACAAAAAGAGTAAACAGCATTAATACGACAACGACACCTGCCATTCCGTAATACACACCATTCCAACCGATTGAATCTGCATTGATAAAGGCGAGGTAACCGGGTAGGGAATAACCCGTCCACCAACCAACGACAGCCATTGCTGAAGCTTGCGGCAGTTTAGATGATTCAGATTTTGGAAACGAATCGATACGGAAGGCATCAATCGCAATATCTTGGGTAGCAGACGCAATCGCAATACCCAGTGCAAGCATTGAGGTGAACATCAAGTCATTAGCAGGATTCACTCCAGCAATGAAAAGTGTGCACACGAGTACAAAGCTTTGACAGAGGAATATCCAACTGCGTCGTTGGCCTAAAATTGCGTGTAAGATTGGCAGTTTTACTCGGTCGACCAATGGTGCCCATAGAAAGTTAATCGCATAGACGGCAAAGACACTACCAAAGTAGCCAATGGCTGCACGTGTTAAGCCTGCATCTTTTAGCCAACCAGACATGTTGGATCCAATCAGAACCCATGGGAAGCCACTCGAACAGCCAAGCATGAACACCCAAAGTAGGCGTTTATCTAGGTAGCTGCGGAAAGTCTGCATCCAAGAAAGAGAGGGAGTGCCTGATGACATAGGGCGTCCTTGTATAGAAAAACGCCCTTAAGAAATAAGGGCGTTACATTGGATTACTTAAGAAGGGTCACTTTAGTGATGACGATTGGGTCGACTGGGATGTCTGACATGCGTCCCATTCGCTTAGTCGGAATTGTTGCCATCTTTTGAACAACGTCAAAGCCTTCGGTTACTTTACCAAAGACAGCGTAACCTGGGTTGCCACCTTTAGCGTTTAAGAAATCGTTGTTAGCGAAGTTAATGAAGAACTGGCGAGTTGCAGAATCTGGCGCATTAGTACGAGCCATCGCGATTGATGCTGTATCGTTCTTCAAGCCATTGCTACCTTCATTCTTGATAGGAGCGTAAGTCGCTTGTTGATTCATCTCTTGATCGAAACCGCCACCTTGCGCCATAAAACCAGGAATAACACGATGGAAGATGGTGCCTTCATAGCTGCCGTCAGCAACGTATTTCAGAAAGTTCTCAGCACTAACTGGTGCTTGCTCTTGGTTAAGCTCGATAGTGAAGTCGCCTAATGTTGTCTCTACGTTCACTTTAGGACCAGCCCAAACGCTCACGCTCACCAGCATTAATGCGATAGAAGATAGAATACGACCCATTAGAAACGTTCCTTCATGTAAGTTTGCAGTTCTTGGTCATTGGCAATTTCTTTCAATACCAAGTTGATTACATCGTTAAGCACCATCGCGATATCATCGTTTGAAGCGCTCAATGCACCGGTACGCGTTGCAGTACCGTTGAATGTCTTAACTAGTTTGCCTTCAGGCGTTTCAGCCGTAACTTCAAGCGTTACTTTACCGTCCATTTTGTTTTCCATAATGGTGTGTTCTACGGTAACGAGTGCTTCTTGAATCTCTAAAACAATCGAGTTCTCACTGTTTACGCTTGCACGAAAACCTTGAGACTCTAACTGTTGAGCCACAGCGTTTTCTAGAGAAATACGCATGTTTTGCTTAGCGTGAATTGGTTGAATGTTTGAACGGCCACTATCAACCAATGCAACATATTGAGCAGCACGAACATCTTTACTGGTTAGTGTGTATGTTTTGCCTTGTACAAGGTTGCTTGAGCTTAGTGAAGCTTCTGGCATTACATTGATCTGTTCTTGCTGAGGGGCTGAACATGCTGTCAAAGCCATAATAGAAGCAGCCAAAATCAGTTTTTTCATTCCTTTATCCTTTCTAAATTCACACCAGAAGCTCGGTATCTTAAATTCTTGTGAAGTCGTTTCTGCTTATTTATTAAAATTTGCAGGTTCTCTTGTTGCTTGTAATATCTCAAATTTTTGGTTTAGTTCAAGCGTTTCAACGTTAGCTTCACCAAATAGTCTTGCTAGTTTGACATCGTATCCGAGGTGTCGGTTGCCAATAACAATTAATTTGCCTCCATTGCTAAGAACATGCTTTGCATCACAGAACATTTGCCATGCAATGTGATCAGTAATCGCTTGTTGCTGATGGAATGGAGGGTTACACATTACTAAGTAGGTGCTGTTCTTCTTAAAGCCATCTAAACAGTTATTGGCGATGAACTGGAAGTTGCCTTCTTCACCAAGGTTATCCTTGATATTTTGGCGCGCCGATTCCACCGCCATAAAGCTCTCATCAACACAAGTGATACGAGCCTGAGGGTTTAATTGCCCTGCTTTTACACTCAATACACCGTTGCCACAGCCTAGGTCTATGATATGACGTAACTCAGGATCTTGAGGGATGTGCTCTAGCATATAGCGAGCACCTTGATCGAGTGCTTCCCCTGAGTAAACATTTGGTAAATTTTTCAGACGGATATCTTCACCGTCTACATCCCATTCAACAAAAGGCTCTACCGTTTGAATTGGTTGGCAGTTAGGAGAAGAGAATACTAAGCGGTGTTTTTTCTTTGCTAGTGATGTTTTAGTTTCGCCTAGGTACTTTTCGAACAGGTTAAGCGTAGAGGTGTGAATCTCTTTGACTTTGTTGACACCAATCACTTGGCAGCCTTCAGGCAGTGCTTGGCGTAGCTGGCTCAGTTGCCAGATTAGGTGGCGATTTGTTTTTGGCAGCTGCATGATCACAAGGTCGATACCATGTGGGATATCATCCATTGTGTTCAAGAAGTTTACTCGGTTACTTTGATTGCGCTGCAAGTTTTTCAGAGCACCACGGTGAGAGATAAAGGAATCGCTCATCATAGTGACATCATGATCTTTCGAGAACCAAGTTGATAGAGCACCGAAGCTGTCGTTCATGATAAGGATGTGTTTGCCAGGTTCAAGGTCCATCTCTTCTACATGGCTAATAATGTATTCGTCGCCCGCATCCCAAGCTTGAAGGGTTTCATTTGAACGTTTCGGGAAACGATGTAAGGTCAAAGTTCTGTCGTGAAGGGTAAGTTCGGTTTTCATTGCTTGAGATACTTATGTAAGAAATAACAAAGATATTGTCTCAAATGCAGGCTGAACAAGATAGAAAAAACTCAACCAAACCTATGCCATTCACTATGAAATACTCAGACACTCGACCAGTTAGGGTTTATACTCACCCCACGGATAATGCCAATACGTTATTAAGGAATCACAATGATCCAAGAAGTTATCGAAACAAAATTGCACAATGAGTTTTCACCAAGTCATTTAAACGTGGTCAATGAGAGCTATATGCACAATGTTCCGGCTGGTTCTGAGAGTCATTTCAAAGTGATTGTTGTCAGCGATGTGTTTGAAGGATTGCGTCTTATTGCTCGTCATCGAGCGGTAAATAAAACCCTTTCAGAAGAGCTAGCGAACAATATTCATGCATTGTCCATTCACACTTATACAAAAGATGAATGGATGAAGCAGCTAGATAACGTGCCAGATAGCCCGATGTGCATGGGCGGTGGTAAGTAAGAAAGCTTATCAATATAGAAGAGGTGGCGATGCCGCCTTTTTTGTCGTCAAATCCATCTGTTTTTCGTTGTTATATCATTCAAACTGATGGTAAATCGAACGTCTAAAAATACCTACAATGAGTAATGTTTTTATTAACAGTGTTTCAACATAACTCGTAAAATATTAGTTTGTGACAGAGTATTAATCTCTTGTTTAAAACACGATTCAAAAGCCAATTTATCTGTGCGGCTCGTCAAATTTATACATATTTGAGAGTCCATATGCTTCAAATCTCACCAAATAAAGGCGGTATTCAAGTTATTGGTCATGGCATCAAGTTGTCAAAAAATGCTAGAATACGGCACCTGATAAATCTCACATAATATTTGTGATGAGTTTATTAATGTAATGTTGCGATTTTGGTATCTCAAATTTACCAAAACCGGACACTGTAATGTCGTGTCTAAGGGCGATTTTAAAACGTCCCGAATTTACGCAATTAAAAGAATCTTTTTCCCGATAAAGTAGTGCAAGTGCGTATGATTACAATAAAGAAGGGTTTGGATCTTCCTATCGCAGGAACTCCATCCCAGGTGATTAATGATGGTAAGTCCATCACTAAAGTCGCCTTGCTTGGCGAAGAGTACGTTGGTATGCGTCCTACGATGCATGCTCGCGTTGGTGATGAAGTGAAGAAAGGCCAAGTTCTTTTTGCAGATAAAAAGAACCCAGGTGTTGTATTTACTTCTCCAGCAAGCGGTAAAGTTATTGAAGTGAACCGTGGTGCTAAGCGTGTTCTTCAATCAGTAGTGATTGAAGTAGCAGGCAATGAGCAAATCACGTTCAATAGCTATGAAGCTAACCAACTAGCAAGTCTTGACCGTGAAACGGTTAAAACTCAGTTAGTTGAGTCTGGCGCATGGACCGCTTTGCGAACTCGTCCGTTCAGCAAGGTTCCAGCAGTTGATTCTGAAACTCAGGCTATTTTCGTTACTGCTATGGATACTAATCCGCTAGCAGCTGAGCCAGAATTAATCATTAACGAGCAGTCTGATGCTTTCGTTGCTGGTTTAGATCTTCTTTCAACTCTGACTAACGGTAAAGTGTACGTTTGTAAAAAAGGTACTAGCTTACCTCGTTCAGCTCAGTCTAACGTTGAAGAACATGTTTTTGATGGCCCACACCCTGCAGGTCTTGCAGGCACGCATATGCATTACCTATACCCGGTAAATGCACAAAATGTAGCGTGGAGCATTAACTACCAAGACGTTATCGCATTCGGTAAGCTTTTCCTTACTGGTGAGATTTACGCTGAGCGTGTTGTTTCTCTGGCTGGTCCAGTAGTGAACAACCCACGTCTAGTTCGTACTCAAATTGGTGCTAGCCTTGAAGAGTTGACGGACAGCGAGTTGATGCCAGGTGAAGTTCGCCTGATCTCAGGTTCAGTGTTATCTGGTGTTCACGCTTCAGGTCCACATGCTTACCTTGGCCGTTACCATCAACAGGTTTCGGTTCTTCGTGAAGGTCGTGATAAAGAGCTATTCGGCTGGGCTATGCCTGGTAAGAACAAGTTCTCTGTTACTCGTTCATTCCTTGGTCACGTGTTTAAAGGTCAGTTGTTCAACATGACAACGACAACAAACGGTAGTGATCGCTCTATGGTTCCAATTGGTAACTACGAGAAAGTAATGCCATTAGATATGGAGCCTACTTTGCTGCTTCGCGATCTATGTGCTGGCGACGTTGATAGTGCACAAGCACTTGGTGCGCTAGAGCTAGATGAAGAAGATTTAGCACTGTGTACCTTTGTATGTCCAGGTAAGTACGAGTACGGTCAGCTACTTCGTGAATGCCTAGATACAATTGTGAAGGAAGGGTAATTTTCATGGGCCTTAAAAAGTTTATTGAAGACATCGAGCATCATTTTGAACCAGGTGGTAAACACGAAACGTGGTTTGCGCTTTACGAAGCTGCAGCAACACTTTTCTACACACCAGGTACAGTTACAAAGAAAAGCTCGCATGTCCGTGATAGCGTTGACTTAAAACGTATCATGATCATGGTTTGGCTTGCGGTATTCCCAGCAATGTTCTGGGGTATGTACAACGCAGGTGGTCAAGCTATCGCAGCACTAAACCACATGTATTCAGGTGCAGAACTGGTTTCTATCATTGATGGTAACTGGCACTACTGGCTAACCGAAATGCTGGGCGCTTCTCTTGGAGCCGATGCAGGTTGGGGCAGTAAGATGCTCTTGGGTGCGACTTACTTCTTACCAATCTACGCGACGGTCTTTATCGTCGGTGGTTTCTGGGAAGTACTGTTCTGTATGGTGCGTAAGCACGAAGTTAACGAAGGTTTCTTTGTTACTTCTATCTTATTCGCGCTTATCGTTCCGCCAACACTTCCTCTATGGCAAGCAGCACTAGGTATTACCTTTGGTGTTGTGGTAGCTAAAGAGATCTTCGGTGGTACGGGTCGTAACTTCCTGAACCCTGCTCTTGCTGGTCGTGCGTTCCTATTCTTTGCATACCCTGCACAGATTTCAGGTGACGTAGTTTGGACTGCTGCAGACGGTTTCTCTGGTGCAACTGCTCTTAGCCAATGGGCTCAAGGTGGCGGTAGCGCACTAATGAACGTAACATCTGGTGAAGCAATCACTTGGATGGACGCATTCATTGGTAATATTCCAGGTTCTATCGGTGAAGTATCAACGCTTGCACTTATGATCGGTGCTGCAATGATTGTATACATGGGCATTGCTTCATGGCGCATCATTGCTGGTGTTATGATCGGTATGATTGCTGTATCAACATTGTTTAACGTGATCGGTTCTGACACGAATGCAATGTTCAGCATGCCTTGGCACTGGCACCTAGTTCTAGGTGGCTTCGCATTTGGTATGTTCTTCATGGCAACAGACCCTGTATCAGCGTCATTTACCAACGGTGGTAAATGGTGGTACGGCATCCTAATCGGCGCAATGTGTGTAATGATTCGTGTAGTTAACCCTGCATACCCAGAAGGCATGATGCTTGCGATTCTATTCGCAAACCTATTTGCTCCTCTGTTTGACCACGTTGTAATCGAGAAGAACATTAAGCGGAGACTAGCGCGCTATGGCAAGTAATAACGATAGCATTAAAAAGACGCTGTTTGTTGTTATCGCATTGAGCTTAGTGTGCTCAATCATCGTTTCAACAGCTGCAGTTGTTCTTAAACCTAAGCAACAAGCTAACGCGGTTCTGGATCAGCAAACTAAGATCCTTGAAGTTGCAGGCATTGAACTTGCGGGTAATATTCCAGCACTGTACGCAGAGAACATTGAACCTCGTCTAGTTGATTTCGCTACTGGCGATTTCGTTGACGGCGATGCTGCTGCATACGACCAACGTAAAGCGGCAAAAGATCCAGCTCAGTCAATAAAGCTTTCAGCTGAAGATGACATTGCTAAGATCCTTCGTCGTGCTAACACGGGTACTGTATACCTAGTGAAAGATGGCGCTGAAACTTCTAAAGTTATCATCCCTGTTCACGGTAACGGTCTATGGTCAATGATGTACGCATTCGTTGCGGTAGAAACTGATGGCAACACAGTTTCTGGTATCACTTACTACGAGCAAGGTGAAACTCCTGGACTTGGTGGTGAAGTTGAGAACCCAACTTGGCGTGCTCAATTCGTTGGTAAGAAATTATTCGACGAAAACCACAAACCTGCTATTCAGGTTGTTAAAGGTGGCGCTCCTCAAGGTTCTGAGCACGGTGTAGATGGCCTTTCTGGTGCGACACTGACTAGCGTTGGTGTTCAACATACATTTGACTTCTGGTTAGGTGATATGGGCTTTGGTCCGTTCCTAGCAAAAGTTCGTGACGGAGGTCTGAACTAATGTCTAGTGCAAAAGAAATTAAAAAGAGCATCTTAGCGCCGGTGTTGGACAACAACCCAATCGCGCTACAGGTTCTTGGTGTGTGTTCTGCTCTTGCGGTAACCACTAAGCTAGAAACAGCATTTGTTATGACTATCGCGGTAATGTTCGTTACTGCTCTGTCTAACTTCTTCGTTTCTTTGATCCGTAACCACATTCCTAACAGTGTGCGTATCATCGTTCAGATGGCAATTATCGCATCGTTAGTAATCGTGGTAGACCAAGTGCTTAAAGCATACCTATACGATATCTCTAAGCAGCTATCTGTATTCGTAGGCCTAATCATTACTAACTGTATTGTAATGGGTCGTGCTGAAGCATTCGCAATGAAGTCTGCACCAATCCCATCTCTAATCGATGGTCTTGGTAACGGTCTTGGTTACGGTTTCGTTCTTATCACTGTTGGTTTCTTCCGTGAGCTTCTAGGCTCTGGCAAACTATTTGGTATGGAAGTACTACCTCTAGTGAGCAACGGTGGTTGGTATCAGCCAAACGGCTTGATGCTTCTAGCACCTTCTGCATTCTTCCTAATTGGTTTCTTGATTTGGGCAATTCGTGTGTTCAAACCAGAACAAGTAGAAGCGAAGGGGTAAGGTAGTCATGGAACATTATATTAGTCTGCTAGTTAAATCGATTTTCATCGAAAACATGGCGCTTTCTTTCTTCCTAGGTATGTGTACATTCCTAGCGGTATCTAAGAAAGTTAAAACTTCTTTTGGTCTTGGTGTTGCGGTAGTTGTAGTACTTACAATCGCTGTTCCTGTAAACAACCTTGTTTACACACACATCCTAAAAGAAAACGCGCTTGTTGAAGGTGTCGATTTAAGTTTCCTTAACTTCATCGCATTCATCGGTGTTATCGCTGCACTTGTACAAATCCTAGAGATGGTTCTAGACCGTTTCTTCCCACCTTTGTACAACGCACTAGGTATCTTCCTTCCACTGATCACAGTTAACTGTGCAATCTTTGGTGGTGTATCTTTCATGGTAACTCGTGACTACAACTTTGCTGAATCTGTTGTTTACGGCTTCGGTTCTGGTGTGGGTTGGATGTTAGCTATCGTTGCTCTTGCGGGTATCCGTGAGAAGATGAAGTACTCTGACGTACCTCCAGGTCTACGTGGCCTTGGTATCACGTTCATTACTGTTGGTCTGATGGCGTTAGGCTTTATGTCTTTCTCTGGTGTTCAACTGTAGGGTAAGCACCCAGTAATAAGGAATAACAAATGCAAAGCATTATTCTTGGCGTAGCGATGTTTACCATTATTGTATTGGCTCTAGTACTAGTGATTCTTTTCGCTAAGTCTAAGCTGGTACCATCAGGTGACATCACTATTTCAGTAAACGGCGACCCTGAAAAGGCGATCGTTACTCAACCTGGTAGCAAGCTACTTGGTGCCCTAGCTGGCGCTGGTATCTTCGTATCTTCTGCTTGTGGTGGCGGTGGCTCTTGTGGTCAGTGTCGTGTAAAAGTTAAGTCTGGTGGTGGCGACATCCTACCAACTGAACTTGATCACATCACAAAAGGTGAAGCTCGCGAAGGCGAACGTCTTGCATGTCAAGTTGCTATGAAAACTGACATGGAGATTGAACTAGACGAAGATATCTTTGGTGTTAAAAAGTGGGAATGTACTGTTATCTCGAATAACAACGAAGCTACTTTCATCAAAGAACTTGCTCTAGCAATCCCTGAAGGTGAAGAAGTTCCGTTCCGCGCGGGTGGTTACATTCAGATTGAAGCTGAACCACATCACGTGAAATACGCAGATTACGATATTCCTGAGGAATACCGTGGTGACTGGGATAAGTTCAACTTGTTCCGTTACGAGTCTATCGTTAAAGAGCATTCGATCCGTGCTTACTCTATGGCTTCATACCCAGAAGAGAAAGGCATCATCAAGCTTAACGTGCGTATCGCAACTCCGCCGCCAAACAACCCTGACGTAGCTCCTGGTGTGATGTCTTCATACATCTGGTCTCTTAAAGAAGGCGACAAATGTACTATTTCTGGTCCATTTGGTGAGTTCTTTGCTAAAGACACAGACAATGAAATGGTATTCATCGGTGGTGGTGCAGGTATGGCGCCAATGCGTTCACATATCTTCGACCAACTTAAGCGTCTTAAGTCTACTCGTAAGATGTCTTACTGGTACGGTGCACGTTCTAAGCGTGAGATGTTCTACATTGAAGATTTCGATGGTCTAGCGGCTGCAAACGAGAACTTTGTGTGGCACTGTGCACTGTCTGATCCTCAACCTGAGGACAACTGGGATGGTTACACAGGTTTCATCCACAACGTATTGTACGAAAACTACCTGAAGGATCACGAAGCTCCTGAAGACTGTGAGTACTACATGTGTGGTCCACCAATGATGAACGCGGCTGTTATCGGCATGCTGAAAGACCTTGGTGTAGAAGATGAAAACATCCTACTAGATGACTTCGGTGGTTAATCCACTTAAGTGATTGATATTATGGCTGACTCTCACGAGTCAGCCATTTGTTTTTCTAAGACTATTTTTGACAACATACTGGCTTATATAAGAAAGAGTAAGGCATTCAAAATACCTATTTTTTACTCTTATTTTTCCTTATATAAATCCTTAACATTAGACAGGAGTAAGCAAGTGAGAATTTGGCTTGTTGCATTAACTTCTTTGATTTTTCTTGCGGGCTGTGAGCAGGCAAGAGAGCAAGTGCATTTAAGTGGCCCAACAATGGGCACTAGTTACAATATTAAATACATCAATGGTGATGAATTTCCTGAGTCTAATGAAGTTCATACGGAGATCGATCGTCTACTTGAAGAAGTGAATGATCAAATGTCGACTTACCGTGAAGACTCAGAGCTGAGCCGTTTTAACCAACACAAAGGTGCAGACGCATTCGAAGTCTCTGAACAAACGGCAATCGTTGTGAAAGAAGCGATTCGTTTGAACGGTCTTACTGAAGGTGCGTTAGATGTTACGGTTGGTCCATTAGTTAATCTGTGGGGGTTTGGTCCTGAAGCTCGTCCGGAAGTGGTTCCATCAGATGAAGAGCTTGCTGCTCGTAAAGCTAAGGTTGGTATTCACCACTTGAGCGTTGAAGGTAACAAGCTAACTAAAGACTTGCCTAATTTGTATGTCGACCTGTCAACCATTGCAAAAGGTTGGGGCGTTGATGTTGTTGCTGATTACCTTGATTCAATTGGCATTCATAACTACATGGTAGAGGTAGGCGGTGAGATCCGCTTGAAGGGCCTTAACCGTGAAAGTGTAGGCTGGCGTATTGCAATTGAGAAGCCAAGTGTTGACGAGCGCAACATTCAAGAGATCATCGAACCTGGTGATATGGCGATCGCGACGTCTGGTGACTACCGCAACTATTTTGAGCGTGATGGTGTTCGTTACTCACACATCATCAACCCAGAAACAGGAAAGCCTCTTCATCATAAAGTGGTTTCTGTGACTGTTTTAAACCCGTCTTCAATGACTGCAGACGGCTTATCTACGGGCCTTATGGTCTTAGGTGAGGAAAAAGGAATGGAAGTCGCAAACCAACATAACATCCCAGTGTTCATGGTGGTAAAAACAGCAGATGGCTTTAAAGAAATTGCTTCTGAAGCATTTAAGCCATACTTAGGTAAATAAGGTAAGCGAGATAATTATGAATACATTTCTGATTACATTTGGTGTTTTTCTTGCAGTAATCGCAGCGATGTCAATTGGCTACATTATCCAAAAGAAAGTTGTGAAAGGTAGCTGTGGTGGCTTAGGGGCTGTTGGTATTGATAAAGTATGTAACTGTCCTGAACCTTGTGACGCGCGTAAGAAGCGTGAAGCACGTGAAGCTTACCGTGAAGAGAAGCTGGCTGAGCGTCAACAAAAAGAAGCGGCTTGGAGTAAAGACCGTATCGCTTAATTGGTGACAGTCGTCGGGGTAGAGTTCTCTTTGCCTATAAAATCAAAAGCTCAAGATTATCGTCTTGAGCTTTTTGGGTTCTGAGGCTTAGTCATTTATCTTGGCAGATTAACGATGAAACAAAAATGAATGGCTATTGTTCTATTTGCATGCTATTACGCGCAAACACTAGCTGGTTTCTACCTTGCTCTTTTGCTGTATAAAGAAGCTCATCAGCGGCTTTGATCTGTTCATCTAGCTTAGCGTCTAAATCGGTTACGCCGATACTGATACTGACCTTGATTCTTTGGGAGTCATGCTCAACAACGTGGCTTTCAATGGCTTCTCTCATGGACTCCAAGTTGTCAACGAAGCTCTCAAACGCACCGCATGACTGAATACAAAACTCTTCGCCGCCGAAGCGCACAGCGACATCGTCTTTGAAATGATCTTTGATGATTTTCCCCACATCGATCAGCACTGCATCACCACCATCGTGGCCAAAGGTATCATTCACTTTCTTAAAGAAGTCGATATCCATCATAGCAATGTTTCGTTGATCGCAGCCCTTACAAGGATGATTGAACAGATAGCGACGATTCCATAAGCCAGTAAGAGCATCCTCGTTGGCATGTCGAAACAGCTCATTGGCCGCTTCTTTCATATCAAGCAGTTGATGGATTCGGCAGAAAAATTCTTCTTGGTTAAAAGGCTTGTAAAGGAAGTCGTTAGCTCCCGCTTTAAGAAATCGCGCTGTCATGGTGCGGTCATCGCTGCCCGATAGCCCTAAAATAGCCAACTGGTTTCTATCGTGATCGCGTCGAATTTCACGGATCATAGTTATACCGTCTTTGTTCGGCATATCATGGTCTGTAACAACGAATGTAATATCGGGATCGTTATGCAGAAGCTTTAATGCTTGTTCGCCGTCTTCGGCTTGGATAGTTTGAATATATTGGTGTTCGAGAAGTTGAGCTATGTAACGGCGAACAACCGCAGAATCATCGACAACTAGTGCTTTGTGGTGGCGATTATTCGAAATTCTTTGAACTAGAGGGAGTAGGTAGCTTACTGATGACATGCTGTCTTTAAGTATGTAGTCAATAACGCCTTTTGCTAGGACTTGCTCTCGCAGTTGATTGTCGAACATCCCGGTAAGAACGATTATTTTCTGTTGATAGCCTAAGACGAGATCAATGATCTCACCGTCTTGCCCATCAGGTAGGCAGTAATCCAATACGGCACACAAGAAATCAGTCTCTTGTTCCAAGATGTTTTTTGCTTCTGCAATCGATTCAGCAACTGCAACCTCATAACCGCTATTTTTCAGCTGTTGGTACAGGTAGTTGCGGAATGCTCGGCTATCTTCCACCACTAGTACTTTTTCACTCACAAGCGATCCCTACTTATAGACTAAATACTCGTTAACAATAGTATCAGAAGAGCTCATGGCTATTGAAGCGAAACCTTTTTAGCTGGACTCGAGATCGTTTTAAATCTGATAATAATTGGATTATACTGTTTATAGATACAGTTGTAAGGTCGAGTTATTCCTAGATGTGTAGCATGGGTGAAGAGAAAGTAAGAAAAATAATCCATGTCGATATGGATTGTTTTTACGCGGCCGTAGAGATGCGTGACAACCTATCCTACCGAAACCGACCGCTTGCAGTGGGTGGGCATGAAAAGCAACGCGGTGTTTTGAGTACATGTAACTACGAAGCGCGTAAGTTTGGTGTTCGTTCTGCAATGCCAACCGGAAAAGCGCTACAGCTTTGCCCTAATCTATTAGTTGTACCGGGAAGAATGTCTGTCTATGTCGAGATATCTAAAAAAATCCGTGAAATATTCGCTCGATACACATCTATCATTGAACCTCTTTCTTTAGATGAAGCTTTTCTTGATGTCACCGATTCTAAACAATGTCACGGTTCGGCCACTCTGATTGCCGAGTCGATTCGTCGGGATATATGGAACGAACTGAACCTGACAGCTTCTGCTGGTATTGCGCCGATTAAATTCTTAGCGAAAGTGGCCTCGGATCTGAATAAGCCCAATGGTCAGTTTGTTATCCCTCCACAAGACGTACAATCAGTGATAGATGAATTGCCACTCGAAAAGATTCCCGGCGTTGGCAAGGTGAGCATTGAAAAGCTCCATCAAGCAGGTTTCTTTACTTGTAAGGATATTAAAGAGTCTGACTATCGCGACCTACTGCTTAAGTTTGGCCGTCAAGGTGCATCACTCTGGAAGCGCAGTCATGGTGTTGATGATCGAGAAGTTATTATCGAGCGCGAGCGAAAATCAGTCGGCGTAGAGCGCACCTTCACCCAAAACATTTCAACCTACGCCGAATGTTGGCAGGTAATCGAAGACAAGCTGTTTCCTGAGCTTGAAACTCGCCTAGAAAAGGCTAGTCCAAGCAAAGCGATCATCAAACAAGGAATTAAGCTCAAGTTCGCCGATTTTCAGCAAACCACTATTGAGCACATACACGCCTCTCTGGATCGCGAACATTTCAAAGAATTGTTGAGTGAAATACTGAAAAGACAACAAGGACGAGAAATACGCTTGCTTGGTTTAAGTGTGATGCTACAACCCAAAGACCAAATGCGTCAGTTGAGTTTCTTCTAAATAAACTGATTGTGAATGAGTTTGATGAACACCGACTAAGCTTGGTAGCTTAGTCGATGATTTATATGTAGAGCTGAGGTTACCTAGGAAGCTGTTTAACTCGCGCTAAGGTATCACTGAATGGTTGCTGCTCTAGCTTACCGTAACCGACCATTTTACTGGCTTTCAGTTTGGTTGAAAGCGGTGTAGCGATTCCACACAAGAAGCGAGTAATTGCCTCGTCGGTAATCAGTTGTTGGCTAGCGGAAATGAACTCATGTATCCATGTTATCACCGTCTCATCATCGACAGGTTCAACATCAACGGTTGGTAAGATTGCCACTTCTCCTCGACATACAGAGCAATGACCACAGTTGGTTGGTACTTTATCATCGGCAAAGTAACTCGCAAGGCGTGAGCTTAGGCAAGTATCCGCCTCAAAGAAATTCAGCATTTGGTTAAGACGGTTTATCTCGCTGTTTTCTTTTGCTTTAAACAACTCAGTTAGGCGTTCGGACAGTTGCATTACATCTTCAGAAGTATTGTGGATCGCGTAGACATCCGTGATTTGTTTGCTTTCTAGCTCAATCCAGCCCTGTTCATTGAAGTAGTCGATAGCCGCAATCACGCGCTGACGATCAGCTTGGAAATGAGTCCAAAGCGCATCGAAGTCGACTTGGCACCACACTCTTGCCTGAGGAGAGCATTGGAAAATCGCTTCTACAAATTGACGACGTTCACCTTGAAATTGCTCTGTGATCTGTTGCTTTGGGCGAATGAACTTAAATTTGTAATCAGCAAAGTAGCTGTACTTCGGCTCAATCACGCCTTCAATTTCGAGATACACCAGCAGCGTCTTTAGTGGCAACTGACGAATGTTGGATTCACGCGATAGTTGGTTGAGCATGATTTCCCATTGGTTTGAGCCAGAAGCACCAATGTTTTGATTTTCGTAGATCTCTTTCAATACTGCTTGGATCGATATGTTGTCAGGTGTATCACCAAAAACGAAGTTCTCGAGAGTGCTTAAACCATGTTTGTTAGCGAGTAGAATACATTCAGACGCTTGACCATCTCGTCCCGCTCTGCCGATCTCTTGTGAGTAGTTCTCGATCGATTTTGGTAAATCAAAGTGAATCACTCGGCGAATGTTGGACTTATCTACGCCCATACCAAACGCAATCGTTGCCACGATACAGTTGACGTCATCATTCATGAATTGATGTTGTATGGCATCTCTGTTTTCAGGCTTAAGGCCCGCATGGTAAGCCACGGCATTAACGCCAGCATTACGAAGTTGCTGAGCAACCATCTCAGCTGTTTGTTGAAGGGTGACATAAACAATAGTCGGAGCGAGAGAAGCTTGGTTAACGACATTACACAAGGTTTCTAGCTTGTTGGTTTGTTCGCAAGGTTGAATCGACAGATCGAGATTTTGACGATAGAAACCCGTAACCACAACGCGCTCTTCATCAATTTCAAACTTTGACTTCATATCTTGGATAACCGAGGTGGTTGCGGTGGCTGTCAGTAGCAGTACTTGAGGAATATTGAGCTGTTTTTGGTATTGAGGAAGCTTCAGATAATCTGGTCTGAAGTTGTGTCCCCATTCTGAAATACAGTGCGCTTCATCGACTACAAGCAGTGAGATTGGTACTTGGGAGATAAACTGACGAAAGCGTTCGTTCTTCAAGCGCTCAACGGAGATCATGAGGATCTTTGTGTCCCCATTACGTACCGACTGCATGACCTGTTGTGTGGTTTGTCTGTCTTGGCTTGACTCGATTGCAGCTGCGCTAATGCCTTTACTGTGCAGGAAAGCGAGTTGGTCTTTCATCAAGGCTAACAGTGGCGATATCACCAAGGTTAAGTGCGGCAACTCTAATGCTGGTAATTGATAGCACAGTGATTTACCTGAGCCTGTCGGGAATATGGCCGCAGTCGAGTGACCAGATAGAACGTTATCAATGACTTGCTTTTGCCCATTACGCAGTGAGTCGAATCCGAATACTTGTTTTAGCTTCTGCTCAATCATTTATGTTCTACCTGAGTTATTAAGTGTCGTATTGATGCTAAAGCGGGCGCCTATTCATGATAGCGTCGCTTGATGAATCAAATGTCTTGCACCTGATTGTACCTAATTCTATTCTGTAGCTCCTATAGAAAAGCACCCCAATAGTATGAATAAGTCTGAGCTTCGCCAAATAATCATAGAGCAACTCGAATCCCGATTACGTATCGCACAATCTGCTACTCAACGCGCGATTGATGCTGCGACAGATGAAGAGACAGTGCCAGAGCATAAGTACGATACATTGGCGCTAGAAGCTTCGTATCTCGCCCATGGTCAAGCGGTGAGGGTGCAAGAGTGTGAGGATGACATTCAGTGTTATCGCAACTTAGTACTGCGTGATAGCGAGAAGATTACGGTGAGCAGCTATGTTGTGGTCATAGACGAGCATGAGCAATATAAACATTTCTTTATGGGGCCGAGAGTAGGGGGGCTTTCTGTCTCGTGGAATGACAATGAAGTTGCTATTGTGACGGCAAATGCACCTTTTGGTCAGGCTCTAATGGGTAAAGAAGTTGGCGATGAGATTGAATTTAAAGTCGCTGATAAACAGTTTTGCTACGAAGTTATCTCTATCGACTAACTAACTGACTAATATATAAAACGTTTCTCTGACATAGAAGCATAATCCAAGGGTATAGTAATCTGTCAGATTGATGAGAGGATGTTATGAAAAGCAATGTATTTATGAAAAATAAAATATTTATTAAAAACAATGTATTAATCGCATCGTTAACAGCGGTAATCTCTGTTGTGAGTCTGCCAACGTTTGCTGCTCAGTGCCGAGTTGATTTGAAGAATGAATTACGAATCGATGACCAAAAAGTCGAAATCCATCAAGTGAATGGTGATACTGCTGTTTTTGATGGCAACAACGATCTCTATATTCATGGTGAGAAGGTTGAGCTTGATGCCGACCAACAAGCGGCAATTGAGAAATACCGTGAAAGCATGAGCGAGTACTTACCACGAGCAAAACAAATGGCTAGCGATAGCTTAGCGTTAGCTAATGACGTTATTGATGATATCGCGGCTAGCCTAGATTCTCCTGAGTCATTTGATAATGTAAAAGAATCAATGAAAACCTACTTTGCGGAACTGGAAGCTCGTTACTACAAAGATGGCGAGTTAGTGTTACCAGCAGAAAGCTTTGATTCGATGGCCAATGGCTGGTCTGAAGATTTCGAGAAGGCAAAAGAGATCTTTAACCAAGAATTCATCTCTAGTGCGTTCAATGCGATGTCAGAAAAAATGAAACAAGAGGGTGGGTTAAACCTGACTGAATTGGCTGATAGCATGGCTGAGTTAAAGCTTAAAGTTGAAGAGCGAATGAAAGAGCATGCCCAGCAAATGGAAGAGGAAGGCACTGAGTTCTGTGATTCACTTGATGAGATGGCAGAGCAAGAACAAGAGCTGCATGAAATCATTCCGAACCTAAAAGATTACCAAGTATTCACGATCTAATTTGAATCTAGTGATGAATAGCAAGAGCACCGGTTGGTGCTCTTTTTGTTTGTATCATTTGCTCAACGTTCAGTATCCGGTTTGGTGACTGAGATGTGCTGATAATCCTTTTCTATCTAGTAATAAAAAAACTATCGAACTGGATTTTTGTTAATTTTGTGGTTCTAAATAGCGCATTGATTGTAAAAATTAGAGAATTGTTCATTTATTGGTTGTGCCTATCATTGCTTTTTATTACTGTACTCCTCAACTAGTTCACTGATTTTTAATGCGGGCGATATGGACCAACAATCTTCCTCTTCAAGAGAGCACTTTAGCTCTCGTTTGGGTTTTATTTTAGCAGCGGCCGGTGCAGCCGTTGGCTTGGGTAATATTTGGGGTTTCCCAACTCAAGTTGCCAGCAACGGTGGTGGTGCTTTTCTGCTTGTTTACCTAATCATGATCTTCGTGGTTGCTTTCCCGATGCTGGTGGTTGAGATGGCGATTGGTCGCCACGGCCAAGCGAACCCAGTCGATAGTATGCGTTCACTAACTACTAACCCGCTAGGCAAGAAAGTCGGTGAGTTTGTTGGTTGGATTGGTCTCAGTGTTCCAAGCGCAGTATTAGCGTTCTATAGCATTGTCGGCGGTTGGTTGATCTGCTTCCTAATCGGCGCTGTTGCAGATCTTATTGGCCTAGAGGCGATTGCGGATTGGTTTAAAGGTTTCAGCGTTGAGCGTAATGTCTTTGGAACCGTTGCGTTCTACGTACTGACGATTTTGATTGTACAGGGTGGTGTTAAACAAGGTATCGAGAAGTGGTCGACGCGCTTAATGCCTGCACTGTTTGTATTGTTCGGCCTACTGTTTGTTTACATCATGACGCAATCAGGCGCGATGGAAGGCCTAAAGCATTACCTAGTGCCAGACTTCGAGAAAGTGTGGGATAGAAAACTGATCCTAGCGGCAATGGGGCAGGGTTTCTTTTCGCTCACCATTGGTGGCTGCTCAATGTTGGTTTACGGTTCTTACTTAAGCAAGAAAGAAAACCTGCCAAAAATGGCCATGAACGTTACTTTGGTTGATACCGCAGTTGCTTTTATTGCTGGCTTAGTGGTAATGCCAGCGATGTTTGTTGCGATGCAAAAAGGCGTTCAAATCTACGCTGAAGACGGCTCACTATTAAGCTCTGACACGCTAGTATTCACGGTTCTGCCGTTGATGTTTGATAGTTTAGGTGTGCTTGGCCAGATCTTCGCAATTGTGTTCTTCTTACTGCTAACGATTGCTGCACTGACTTCTTCTATCTCAATGCTAGAAGGTCCAGTTGCATTAGTGAGTGAGCGATTCAATACCAGAAGAACCCCAACAAGTTGGGTGATTGGTGGTGCTATTGCGCTGTTTAGTGTGGTGATTGTTTACAACTTTGCAGCGATGTTTGGCATGGTGGCGATGATAGCCACTCAATACCTTCAACCGGTCGCAGCACTGATGTTCTGCCTATTTGGTGGTTGGGTATGGAGCCGTGTTTCAAAAGTGAAAGAGCTTGAGCAAGGTTGTCCTGATTTTCAATTGGGTTGGTTTGGTAAGGTTTGGCCGGTGTATGTGAAGTTCGTGTGCCCAATCTTAGTGGCAACGGTAATCTGGGCATCGTTTGGGTAAAGATTATTAGTCTGATAGTTAATTTAGTTAAATAGCTGATAAGAAAAAGGCGCTCTACCAATAGGAAGAGCGCCTTTCTTATATCTGTTTAGAAATCAGATTACTTAATTTCCATACCTTGAGCTTGTAGGTCTGCATGGTAAGAAGAACGTACAAACGGGCCACACGCTGCGTGAGTGAAGCCAAGCTCTAGAGCAATCTCTTTTAGCTCATCGAACTCAGAAGGCGGCACGTAGCGTTCTACTGGTAAGTGGTGACGGCTTGGTGCTAGGTATTGGCCTAGTGTCAGCATAGTCACACCATGTTCGCGAAGGTCTTTCAGAACTTGAACGATCTCTTCTTTCGTCTCACCAAGACCCATCATCACACCTGATTTTGTTGGGATATCAGGGTGCTGCTCTTTGAATTTCTTAAGTAGGTTAAGAGACCACTTGTAGTTCGCACCTGGACGAGCTTTACGGTATAGACGTGGCGCTGTCTCTAGGTTGTGGTTGAAAACATCTGGCGGGTTGTCTTTCATTAGATCAAGTGCAACGTCCATACGACCGCGGAAGTCTGGAACCAGTGTTTCGATACGAATATTTGGGTTTAATTCGCGAATCTCACGGTTACAGTCAGCAAAGTGCTGAGCACCGCCGTCACGCAAGTCATCACGGTCAACAGAAGTGATTACAACGTACTTCAGTTTCATGTCTTTAATCGTCTTAGCTAGTTTCTTCGGCTCTTCAGCTTCAGGAGCAACAGGACGACCATGAGCAACATCACAGAACGGGCAGCGACGAGTACAGATAGCGCCAAGAATCATAAACGTTGCCGTACCGTGGTTGAAACACTCGGCTAGGTTAGGGCAAGACGCTTCTTCACAAACTGAGTGCAGGTTGTTTTTACGCATTGCTGATTTGATTTCTTGAATACGATGGCTGTCTGAAGGAAGTTTAATCTTCATCCATTCAGGCTTACGTAGAACTTCTTTCTGTTCAGCAGGCATATTCTTTACGGGAATTAATGCCATTTTGTCAGCGTCACGATATTTAACGCCTTTTTCCATTTGGATTGGTTTGCTCATGATTTTATGCTTCTGCTGTAATGTTACTGGTGGCTTGAATGTCTACCTGGTCATAGCCGAGTAGCTCTACGAGCTCTTGTATTAACTGTTGCTCAACGTTTTCTAGTTCACTTGGTCCGCCTAACTGGCTTACTTGTGCCATTTCCATACCTTGATAACCACATGGGTTAATACGTTGGAATGGAGACAGATCCATATTGACGTTGAGTGCTAGCCCGTGGAACGAGCAACCACGTCGAATGCGTAATCCGAGTGAACAGATCTTCTTGCCATCGACATAAACACCAGGAGCGTCAGGTCGGGCAGCTGAATCTATATTGTAAGCTTTCAGAGTATTGATTACGAGGTTCTCGATATGAGTCACCAAATCGCGTACTCCGAATTTCTTGCGGCGGATGTTAATCAGAAAGTAAGCCACTAACTGGCCTGGGCCGTGGTAAGTCACCTGGCCACCGCGATCGCTTTGTATTACAGGGATATCACCGGCATTTAATACATGCTCAGCTTTTCCTGCTTGTCCTTGAGTGAAGACAGGGTTGTGTTCAACCAACCAAACTTGGTCTGCGTCTTCTTCCGTGCGTTCGTCTGTGAACTTATGCATGGCTTTCCATACAGGTTCGTAATCCTGACGGCCTAATTTTTTTACGATTAGCTTATTTTGCAAAGCTGCACTCCCTCAAGGATTAATAAAGTGAACGCATTATAAACGTGAAACAGGATTCTAACTACAGACGGACTGCAAGGTTTTTCAACTTTCTTTGTATTTATTGAAAATTAAGTTGAATGAATTTGATGGCAAACGAGGGCTTTAAACAAAAACAGCGGCAATAAGCCGCTGTTTTTCATGTGTAATCGGTGATTACAGAACCATACGAACGATTTCGATCTCGCCAAGTTCTTTGTAAAGCGTTTCTACTTGTTCAATTGAAGTCGCAGTAATATTGATAGAAACAGAGTGGTAGTTACCCTTTGCACTCGGTTTTAGTGTTGGGCTGTAGTCACCAGGAGCATGACGCTGGATCACTTCTAGTACTAGCTCAGTCAGTTCTGGCTTAGCGTGGCCCATTACTTTGTAAGTGAATGAACAAGGGAACTCTAAGAGGTCTTTTAGTTTTGCATCAGAATTGATGTTCATGATTAGCTCCAAAAGGCTAGACTCTCGCAAATTGGCGAAATGTCGATAAAAAGCGTGTTCGGTCTACAGACACGAGTAATAAGGCGGAATATTACGTGTAAATATCATCGAACTCAAGATCAACAAAAGCCGCACGTGGCGGCTTTTGTTTCGTTAATGAGTAAATAATGAACTTACTCATTAAGTTAGCTTTATAAGAAGTTTAGGTTTTGTTTAGAACAAACCATTTACTTACTTAGAATAAGCCTTTGAACAGCAGTACTAGGTAGTCCCACAGGCGACTGAATAGGCTACCTTGGTCTACATCTTCAAGTGCTAGTAGCGGGTATTCAGCAACGTCTTCACCATCTACTTGGTAGAATAGTTTACCAACCACATCGCCTTTGCTGATTGGTGCTTCTAGCTCTTTCTCAAGAACGAAGCTTGCCTTCAGGTTCTTAGCTTGACCACGTGGTAGCGTAACAAACGTATCTTCGTCGACACCGAGCGCAACTGTGTCTTTGCTGCCCATCCAGATCTTCTCTTCTACGAAGGTTTCACCTGCTGTGTGTGGTGCTACTGTTTCAAAGAAGCGGAAGCCGTAGCTAAGCAGCTTTTTGCTTTCTGTCTTACGAGCATTAGCATTTTTGGTACCCATAACTACAGCAACTAGGCGCATTTTGCCTTCTGTCGCTGAGCTTACTAGGCTGTAACCCGCATTGCTTGTGTGGCCCGTTTTGATGCCGTCAACGTTCATGCTCTTATCCCATAACAGACCGTTACGGTTGTATTGGGTGATGCCGTTGTAAGTGAATTTTTTCTGTGAGTAGATACGGTACTCGTCAGGCACGTCACGAATCAGCGCTTGACCAAGTAACGCCATATCGTAAGGCGTAGAGTATAGGTTCGGGTTGTCTAGACCGTGCACGTTAGCAAAGTGCGTGTCTTTCATGCCGATAGAGCTTGCCCAAGCGTTCATTAGGTCAACGAATGCATCTTCAGAGCCAGCGATGTGTTCAGCCATCGCAACACATGCGTCGTTACCTGATTGAATGATGATGCCGCGGTTCAGCTCTTCAACTTTAACCGTAGTACCAACTTCAACGAACATCTTAGATGAGTCTGGGAAGTTTTTAGCCCAAGCATTTTCACTGATAACTACATCGTCGTTTAGGTTGATGTTGCCACGCTCAAGCTCTTGGCCAATAACGTAGCTCGTCATCATCTTGGTTAAACTTGCTGGAGAAAGTTGAGTATTCATCTCTTTCTCTGCTAGTACTTTGCCTGAATGGTAATCCATCAGAACAAAACCTTTAGCGGCGATTTGAGGTGCATCAGGAACAACAATAGGAGCGGCGAATGACGATGTAGCTATTGTTGCAGAAAGAGCAACAGAAGTAGCAAAAATCGATTTAACAAGTTTATTAGATTTAATCATTTTGAATGCAATTATTTGGTGAACTATTCATATATTAACAGAATCACTCTGTCACACCAGAGCGCTGATTACCAGAAGTAACTGTTAGATTAATTAGCGAGTTAGGGTGTGTTTCTTTATATAAGCTGACGGGTAACCCATTAGCTTAACTTGTTCTAATTTCTCTTGAGTCAGAGCATAGTCATGAAATGGCCCAATCATCAGACGATAGTTGCCATCATTTGGCTGCAAGAACGTTGCTACTTCTAGCTTTTCGCTAAGATCTTTGGCTAACTTCTCGGTTCTATCTTCATGCGGAGATGTCGCGACTTGAATGATAAATTGCGGTAAAGCGGCCTTTTTATTTGCGTCTGTTGGCATAGCTACTGTAATAACTTCAATCTCAACATTTGCTGTGCCGGTTCTCAACACATCGAGCTTGTAAGCTGCCGCATAACTAAGGTCAATGATTCGGCCTTCATGGAATGGGCCGCGGTCATTGATACGAACAATCGTCGTTTTGTTATTGTCGGTATTCGTTACCTTTACGTAGCTTGGAATCGGCAATGTTTTGTGCGCTGCCGACATTGAATACATGTCGTAGATCTCGCCATTTGATGTCAAGTGACCATGAAATTTCTTACCGTACCAAGAGGCTTTGCCTTTCTCAGTAAACCCTTCGGTCTTTCTTATGATCTTGTAGTCTTCACCACGCAGGGTGTAATCAGTGTTACCACCTAAACTGTAAGGTTCATATTGAGGGTGAGCATCCTCGAGATGCTCTACTGAGATCGGTGCGTCTGGTGCAATATCTGAATCAATATCGTAGCGGCCTGCTGGCTGTTTTGAAGAACAACCATTGATTAAAATCGCTAGCCCCAAGATAGAAACTATTTTTTTGATTGGCAGCTCGTCAACCAAGGATGCTTTTTTTTGAAACGTTGTAATAGACATCGATTAGGTCGCCTTTGAGAATGCTTTTCTGTGTGTATGGATCGACATTAAAATACCAAAACCAGCCATAAGGGTAACCATTGAAGTACCGCCATAACTGACTAGAGGAAGAGGAACTCCAACCACAGGCAGAATGCCACTTACCATGCCAATGTTTACAAAAATATAAACGAAGAAGCTCAGTACAATACTGCCGCCCATCATTCGACCGAATGCCGTTTGAGCTTGGCTCGCAAGTACTAAGCCACGGCCAATAATGAATAGGTAGATAGCAAGTAAGAACAATATACCTATCATGCCCCATTCTTCGGCAATAACCGCAAAAATGAAGTCGGTGTGTCTTTCTGGAATGAACTCGAGTTGGGACTGAGTACCTTGCAACCAGCCTTTTCCGGATATACCACCAGAACCTATCGCAATCTTACTTTGAATGATGTGGTAACCCGCACCTAATGGATCTGATTCAGGATCAAAAAGGGTTCTTACACGTACTTTTTGATATTCGCGCATCAAGAAGAACCATAAGATTGGGATAAATGCCCCTAACGCGATTGCAGCACTAGCAATGATTTTCCAACTGATACCTGCCAGGAATATCACGAAGATCCCGGATGCGGCGATAAGGATAGATGTGCCTAGGTCGGGTTGCTTCGCAATTAGAATTGTCGGTACAAACACCATCACTAGCGAGATTGCTAATGTTTGAAAGGTTGGTGGAAGTGAGCGTTTACCGATAAATCGTGCTAGCATCAAAGGCACTGCAAGTTTCAATAGCTCTGAGGGTTGGAATCGAACAAAGCCGAAATTCAGCCAACGCTGTGCACCTTTAGAGGCTTCACCAAAGAACAACACGCCCAATAGTAAGATAACACCACCTGCAAAAAGCAGTGGTGCTAGGGTCTCATAAGTGCGAGGTGAGATTTGTGCTAAGAAAATCATCACACCTAAAGACAGAGCCATACGCATCGCCTGGCGATCCATCATCGCAAGGCTTTGTCCGCTCGCGCTGTACATGATCAGTAGGGCAAAGCCCATTAAAACCAGAATGCCAAGCAATAGCGGCAGGTCGATATGCAGCCTTTCGAATAGGGCTCTATTTCGTCCAGTTGAAGGATCAAGTTTCATTATTTAATTGGCTCACTTTGATAATCTTCTGCAAGGATAATGTGGTCTAAAATCCTTCTTACTACTGGTCCGCCGTTAGAAGAACCGCCACCTGCGTTCTCTAGAACGATAGTCACGACAGCTTCTGGATCTTCAAAAGGCGCGTAGCCAGTAAAGAGGGCGTGGTCGCGTAAGTGCTCAGCGATTTCGTCCGCGTTGTACTCTTCATCTTCTTTTAAGCCGAATACCTGCGCTGTCCCCGATTTACCAGCGGTTTGGTAAGACATCTTTTGGAATGAACGTCTTGCAGTGCCTTTCTTACCGTGGTTTACCAATCTCATACCTTCTTGCGCGATGTCCCAGTATTTCTGCTTAACTCCAGTCACTGGCGGATACGTCTCGATTTCTGAGATTGTTTGCTCATCAAATGGCTGACCATTATCAATCGTCGCACGTAGCAGATGAGGGGCTGTTACTTCGCCTTCATTAACCAAAACAGAGGTCGCTTTCGCAATCTGCATTGGTGTTGCAGTCCAGTAGCCTTGGCCAATACCAACAGGGATGGTGTCACCTTGATACCAAGGCACACGGTGTCTTGCCATCTTCCATTCACGGGTTGGCATGTTCGCTTTACTTTCTTCGTAGATATCGATGCCGGTGTAATCACCGAAGCCAAACAACATCATCCACTTAGATAGGCGATCGATGCCTAGATCAAAGGCTATCTGGTAGAAGAAGGTATCCACTGACTCTTCGATGGCTTTTTCTATATCAACGACACCGTGCCCCCAACGTAACCAGTCGCGGAACGGCTTCGTTTTCGAATTTGGTATTTTCCAGTAGCCTGGGTCATTACGTGTTGTGTTTGGTGTAATCACACCTTCTTGCAGAGCTGCGACGGCTATGAATGGTTTGATCGTGGATGCTGGTGGATAAATACCTAGCGTTGCACGGTTAACCAAAGGTCGGTCTTTATCTTGAAGTAGTGCGTTGTAACCTTTAGACGAAATGCCGTGTACGAATGCATTTGGATCGTAGCTTGGGCTAGATACCATAGCTAAAACACCGTTGTCTTTCGGATCGAGAACGATAGCTGAGCCACGGCGGTCATCAAGTAGCTTATGGACATAAAGCTGTAGATTGATATCCAAATTGAGCACGATATCTTTACCTGGAATCGAAGGCACAAACTTGAGGGTACGGATCACTCGTCCACGGCTGTTCACTTCGACTTCTTGATAGCCAGCAGTACCGTGCAACATGTCTTCGTAGTAGCGCTCAATGCCAAGTTTACCGATGTCACGAGTCGCTTGGTAATTGGCGTCTTTTTCTTCTCTTGCTAGGCGCTGCATATCACGGTCATTGATGCGCGATACATAACCAATAACGTGAGTGAGCACATCACCATAAGGGTAGAAACGTTTTAACGTACCTGTGACTTCAACGCCTGGGAATTTATGTTGGTTTACAGAGAAGATTGCAACCTGTTCTTCGGTAAGTTGATTCAGAATCGGCACTGACTTGAAGCGTCTTGAATTACGGCGATCACGATTAAAACGCTCGATGCGTTCTGGTGGAATCTCGATTAATTCTTGTAGACGGACAAGCGTGTCATCCATATCTTTTATTTTTTCTGGTGTAATTTCTAGATTGAAAACAGGGCGGTTTTCGGCAAGAAGCACACCGTTGCGATCGTAAATCAAACCACGGTTGGGTGCGATTGGAACGACCTTGATACGGTTGTCGTTAGAGCGGGTTTTATAGTCCTGATATTGGTTGATTTGAATGTTGTAAAGATTCATAACCAACATCGACATCATCACTATGATCCCTGCAAACGCAACAAAAGCACGACTATTAAATAGTCGTGCTTCTGCTTTGTAGTCACGGATTTGGCTACGTTTACGTAACATTAACGCTTATTCTCGATGATAAGGGTGGTTAGCAGTGATGCTCCAAGCTCGATACAAGCTTTCAGCCATGATAACGCGTACTAATGGGTGAGGGAGAGTAAGTGCCGATAGAGACCAACTTTGGTCTGCTGCCGCTTTACATGCAGGTGCTAATCCTTCAGGCCCGCCAATAAGGATAGAAACATCGCGTCCATCCAACTTCCAGCTTTCCAATTGCTCTGCCAGTTGCGGGGTATCCCACTTTTTACCTGGGATATCAAGAGTGACAATGCGATTGCCTTTTGGAACGGCAGCCAACATTGCTTCGCCTTCTTTTTGAAGGATACGTGCAATGTCAGCATTTTTACCGCGTTTACCCGCAGTGATTTCAATGAGTTCTAATGGCATATCATGAGGGAAGCGGCGCTTATATTCTTGAAAGCCTTCTTCAACCCATTTTGGCATTTTTGTACCAACTGCGATTAACTGGATCTTCAAAGCTTAGCCCCAAAGTTTTTCTAGTTGGTACAGTTCACGGTGTTCTTCTTGCATAACGTGAAGCATGCTTGTGCCCATATCTAGAACAACCCATTCACCTTCTTGCTGACCGTCCATGCCTAGTGGCTGCATGCCTGCTTTACGTACTTCATCTGCAACATGCTGTGCAATCGAAGCAACATGACGCTTCGAGGTACCAGTACAAACAATCATGTAATCAGTAACGCTTGATTTGCCTTCTACATCGATAGTCACAATCGATTCTGCTTTCATGTCGTCGGCTTTGTCTGCAAGAAAATCTTTTAGTTCTTCACGTAACACGGGGTGTTCCTTTAATCTGAATTTAGCTTTTTAGGGGCTGTCGACCCTAGAATATACCACGCTTTTATGCGTGAAATGGTATTGAAGCTGAAGGGATACAAAACTCTACGCTTAACTGATGAATTAGTGGCCAAGGCGACTGCTCATATTGAGTTTTTGTCATCAATTCAGCTTGAGTGAGCAACGCGAACAAAGAGTGTAATTGAGAAATCGAAACTCTTGTTAGCGCGGCGTTATAAAGTGGTTTTTTAGACTGCCAGATACGGTGTTTGTCGAAGACCTGACCAATCGGCATTTGTTTCATTTGTTGCTGCATTTGCAACAGCAAAGCGAGCTCACGTTGTATGCTACGCAATAAAATGACGGGCTCGACACCTTCGGCTTCTAGCTGACGTAGGATTCTTTGTGCTCGGTTTCCTTTGCCAGCTAATAACGCATCACTCCAGTGGAATGGCGTAAAGTGGTTATGGCGGCTCAGCGACTCTTCTAAGCGTACCAAAGTCAGTTTTCCATCTGGGTACTGAAGTGCCAGTTTTTCAAGGCTTTGAGTGAGAGCAAATAGATTACCCTCGTGCCACTGCGCCAACATTTGAATCGCCTCAGGATCTGGCGTTAAACCGATTTGACGGCAACGCGCTTGGACAAACTGAGGTAATCGACTGATATCTGGCGTTAGGCAACTGACCCAGTGACCCTGATTCGAAAGTGCCTTAAACCACTTAGCGCTTTCTTGAGCTTTAGTGAGCTTAGTGCCTATCAATATCAACAGGATATCACTATGGATATGCTCTGAGATCGCCAGTAACTCTTTTGCTATTGCAGCATTGACCCCTGACTCTGGCAGTTCAAGCTCGATGACCTGACGGCTAGAGAATAAGCTCAGCGCTTGAGTGCAATCGTAGACTTGATTCCAGTCAAGACTGCTATCAATCGCAAAGCGGTGACGTTCTTCAAAGCCTTGTTGTTTTGCAGCCTTTTGAATCGCTTCGCGGCTCTCTTGCAGCAGTAGAGGCTCGTTACCAAAAATGAGGTAAACATTACTCAACTGTTTAGCAAGTTGCTCTGATAAGCGGTCAGCAAAAATACGCATCAAATGAACCTATTACTCAGCCGATTCGCTATGTGTTGATTGTTCTTCTGAAGCGGGCGCGATCTCTACGTCTTCAACTTCAACATTCTTGATGTTGTATTGCTTTTCGAGTTCTTTCACTTGAACGTGTTCCATAGCCTCTAGATCCATACTATCAGCGGCAATATTAGCTTTAAGACGAGCCATTTGACGAAGAATTTGACTTGTTGCCAGTTTACGCATTTCATCTTCGATCATGTCGCGCTCAACCGATTTCGCAAGTGCTGTCAGTGGGTTATCTAGGTAACTACGGGTTACGCTAGTAGAGAATGTTTTGGAGCCAATTTTAGGGATAGTTACGCGATATGAAGCGCGGAATGTCAGCTCTTTTTCTGCTGCACGAGTGTTTTGGTATAGAGACAGAGTTCGCTCACCAACGCTCTCACTAATAATGTGTAGGTTAGGGGTATTTTCAGCCGGTGGCACGATTTCTACATCATTCATGCGCAGCTGACCTTTCATCATACGTGTAAACGTACTGTATTGGTCATAACTGGTTACGGAGATCTTGTTGAGTTCTTCTGGCACGGAGTAATCACCACGTAGGTGGAAACCACAGGCACTTAACAGGCTAACGGCTAAAACAACAATAGTAACTTTCAATGAAGATAGTGAAATCAGGCGCATTATTTGATGGCTCTCATGAAGGTAGAATACTTATTTAAAGGCTCTATTTTGTTGGTGTGAGCTTAGTCACTGAAAGTAAAGCGTTTAAATAAGTAGACAGGGTAATTTAATTACCCTGTCTAGAGACTGCTAAAAACGAATAAAGTTCGTTTTAGTCTGCAGCTGCTTAGTTAGCAACGATGTTTAGAAGCTTACCAGGTACGAAGATAACTTTACGAATCGTTAAGCCATCTAGGAACTTCTTAGCATTCTCATCGTTTAGACCAAGCTCACGAACTTGCTCTTCTGTTGCATCGGCAGCAACGGTTAGTTTCGCACGTAGCTTGCCGTTGATCATGACAACGATAGTCTTCTCATCTTCAATCAGCGCTTTCTCGTCAAATGTTGGCCATGTTGCAGAGTCAACGTCTGATTCGCCAAGAGCAATCCACATTTCGTAAGAGATGTGTGGAGTCATTGGGTAAAGCATGCGAACCACAGCTTTTAGCGCTTCATCAAGGATTGCACGGTCTTGTACAGATTCTTGAGGTGCTTTAGCTAGTTTGTTCATCAGCTCCATGATTGCAGCGATTGCCGTGTTGAACGTTTGGCGACGGCCGATATCGTCCGTTACTTTCGCGATCGTCTTGTGGATGTCACGGCGAAGTGCTTTTTGGTCGCCAGATAGCACAGAAGCATCAACAGACTCAGCAGCACCTTTAGAAGAGTGAGCGTGAACCAGTTTCCAAACACGTTTAAGGAAACGGTTTGCGCCTTCAACACCAGACTCTTGCCATTCAAGAGTCATGTCTGCAGGTGATGCAAACATCATGAATAGACGTACTGTGTCAGCACCGTACTTGTCTACCATCTCTTGTGGGTCGATACCGTTGTTTTTTGACTTAGACATTTTGATCATGCCTGAGTGTTCAACTTCGCGGCCTTGGTTGTCGACAGCTTTTTCGATACGGCCTTTACCGTCACGATCGATAGTCACGTCAGTTGGAGCAATCCACTCTTTCGTGCCTTTCTCATTCGTGTGGAAGAATGCGTCAGCTAGAACCATGCCTTGACATAGAAGTTGCTTGAACGGTTCGTCAGACGTTACGTAACCAGCATCACGTAGCAATTTGTGGAAGAAACGAGAGTACAGTAGGTGCATACAAGCGTGCTCGATACCACCGATGTACTGATCTACTGGTAGCCAGTAGTTCGCTTTTTCTGGATCTAGGATGTCGTCAGCTTGTGGTGAACAGTAACGAGCATAGTACCAAGAAGACTCCATGAACGTATCAAACGTGTCTGTTTCACGTAGAGCAGGTTCGCCGTTAAATGTTGTTTCTGCCCAAGACTTGTCTGCCTTGATTGGGCTAGTTACGCCATCCATTACCACGTCTTCTGGAAGAATAACTGGCAGTTGGTCTGCTGGTACTGGGTGAACTTCACCATCTTCAGTCGTTACCATTGGGATTGGAGCACCCCAGTAACGCTGACGAGATACACCCCAGTCACGTAGACGGAAGTTTACTGTCTTCTTACCTTTGCCTTCAGCTTCAAGCTTCGCAGCAATTGCATCGAATGCTTCTTGGAAAGCAAGACCATCAAATTCACCAGAGTCGAACAGTACGCCTTTCTCTGTGTAAGCCGCTTCAGAAACATCCAGCTCAGAACCGTCTTCAGGTTTGATTACTGGGATAATGTCGATGCCGTACTTAGTTGCGAATTCGTAGTCACGTTGATCGTGAGCTGGAACCGCCATTACCGCACCTGTGCCGTAATCCATAAGTACGAAGTTTGCTACGTAAACAGGAACAACACGACCGTTAAGAGGGTGGATAGCTGTTAGGCCAGTATCCATACCTTTCTTTTCCATCGTTGCAAGTTCTGCTTCAGCAACCTTGGTGTTACGACACTCTTCAACGAATGCTGCAAGCTCAGGGTTGTTCTTAGCGGCTTTCTCTGCAAGTGGGTGACCTGCAGCGATACCAACGTAAGACACACCCATCAGCGTATCTGGACGAGTTGTGTAAACTTCCAGCGGCGCTTCTTCACCGTTAACAGCGAAAGATAGCTCAACACCTTCAGAGCGACCGATCCAGTTGCGCTGCATGGTCTTAACCATTTCAGGCCAACCTTCAAGGTTATCTAGATCGTCTAGTAGCTCTTGAGCGTACTCAGTGATCTTAATGAACCACTGTGGGATTTTCTTTTGCTCTACTGGAGTATCACAACGCCAACAGCAGCCGTCTTCTACTTGCTCGTTTGCAAGTACCGTTTGGTCGTTTGGACACCAGTTAACAGAAGATGTCTTCTTGTAAACCAGGCCTTTTTCGTAAAGCTTAGTGAAGAACTCTTGCTCCCAACGGTAGTACTCTGGAGTACACGTTGCGAATTCACGGTTCCAGTCGTAACCAAAGCCTAGAAGTTTAAGCTGGTTCTTCATGTACTCAATGTTTTCGTAAGTCCATGGTGCAGGCGCTGTGTTGTTCTTAACAGCTGCGTTTTCTGCAGGTAGGCCGAATGCATCCCAACCAATTGGCTGCATTACGTTTTTGCCTTGTAGACGTTGGAAACGAGATACCACATCACCGATGGTGTAGTTACGCACGTGACCCATGTGCAGTCGGCCACTTGGGTACGGGAACATAGAAAGACAGTAGAATTTTTCTTTGTTTGGGTCTTCACTTACAACGAAAGTCTCGCTGTTATCCCAGTGTTGTTGAACCTTTTGTTCAATCTCTTGCGGGTTATATTGTTCTTGCATCGATGGTATCCGGTTATCTTGGAATTTGTGAGTTCGGTTAGAACAGAATCTTACAGATCGTCATAGAATACCTAAAGGAGCTGAGTACAACAATAGTTATACCCTTCATACTTGCAGTTGCTGCCTAGTAGATTGTGTAATTTTTACTGAATTTCGCAGGGCAACTATACTTAAGAGTATGAATTGCATTTGTTTGTAAGCGGGAGTGCATTGCAGCGCATCCGTTTGCTCACTAAAAGGTTGGTTATCTTAAGGAGGTTGTTATGCCGAAGAAAAAAGCACTCTATGAAGAAGTCGTCGAAGAGGTGATTGAAACGCTGAAGCATAGTCCTGAAGAGCTCAACAACAAAATCGAAACGTCGGGCAAGTTTGCGAAAGCAGCTAATGATATGACAAAAGATGAGCTTTCATTGATCTCTGCCTACGTGAAGTCGGACTTAAAAGAGTTTTCCGAAAGCTATGAAGAGAGTAAAAGCGGTCCATTCTATTTGATGATTGCAGACTCTATTTGGCAAGGGCTGTTGGATATTACTGATCGCACTAAGGTGGAGTGGGTTGAACTGTTCCAAGACCTAGAACACCAAGGCTTGTATCAAGCGGGTGAAGTCATTGGCTTAGGAACGTTAGTGTGTGACGAGTGTGGTCATCAAACCGAATATAACCACCCAACCAATATCATTCCATGCATCAAGTGTGGGTCTAAAGGATTTAGCCGTAAGGCCCTTAAGCCTTAAGCTCCCGAACCATACCGTTATCCATTTTAAACCGCAGTCATAAAAAAGGGTTGACCCGATCAGTCAACCCTCAATTCACTTTTCGTCGAATTTAGCTTTTTGGTTTTCTTATAACCCAGCCAATTGCCAAGCTGAGCATAGTCCAGATGTACAGAGGCCATGTACCAACTGTGTGATAAGGCGTTTGACCATCCGTTGAAATGAGCTCCGCTTTTAATACGGCCGTTTCAAACTGAGGGACTTGCTTGATTATATTACCTTTGTAATCGGTAACTGCCGTCACACCATTGTTGGTAGAGCGAATCAGCGGCTTACCAAGCTCCAGAGCACGCATTTGCGCGATTTCCATATGCTGTAACGGGCCAATAGAACGACCAAACCACGCATCGTTAGAGAGCGTGAGGATAAAGTCAGTCTCATCGGTCACGTTCTGTCTCACTTGATCATTAAAGATGATCTCGTAACACAACGCAGGCGCTAGATGACGACCATTTGCTACGATGTTTGGTTGAACAAAGTCGCCACGGCTAAATGATGACATTGGCAGGTTAAAGAAAGGGGCTAATGGGCGTAAGATCTCTTCAAACGGCACAAACTCACCAAACGGTAATAGGTGATGTTTATGGTAGCGTTCGTCGGGATCGTAACTGTACTCACCGTATGGGTTCACGCCTAGGGAAAGAACACTGTTGTAGTATTTCTTATCAGCAGACTGATTAAGCACACCAGTGATGATCGAGCTGCTGTTCATCTTGGCTGCTCTGTCTAAGTTACGCAGGAAAGAAGGAATCTCTACCTCAAACGCAGGAATCGCGGCCTCTGGCCAGATGATTATATCCGCCTCCCAATTTTCTCTGCTCAGGTCGGTGTATTTCATCATAGTCGGCCAGCGATGACTTGGTAGCCACTTGCTGTCTTGGTCGACGTTGCCTTGAATCAATACTATTGACGTTGTTTTGTCAGGGTTTGGTGTCACCCAGTCGATATTTCGAATACCAAAACCTGCGCTAAATACAACGGCAGGGATGACGGCGACACTCCAAGCTTTATTGATGATCGTATAAGCTAGCGCAGAAGCTGAAACAATGATTGCCAGAGTCACTAACTCTACGCCGCCAATTGGTGCGAAAGACCCTAGCGGAGAATCGATTTGACTGTAGCCTAGCCATAACCAAGGGAAACCCGTCATTACCCATCCACGTAGCCAATCACTGATTAACCACAAAGCTGGAGCTGCGAGGAAAAAACGACTGAGATTATTGGTCGGGAAGAACTTGTTCAAACTCCAGGTAAATAGACCTGAATAAACAGCTAGGTAACCAACAAGCAGTGCCATCAAAAATAGGTTAGCTGCCAGTGGCATGCCACCAAAGCCATTAATACTGACGTATACCCAGCTGATACCTGTCGTGAATTGGCCTAAACCCCATGCGTAGCCAATCCAAAGCGCATTCTTAGGAGAGCGGTTGTGAATCAGTAACAGCAACAAAGCTGGGCTGAGAATAGCAAGAGGCCATATAGAGTATGGAGCGAATGAAAGGGTGGTTATAGCGCCAACAAAAACGGCCGCAAGCGGCCGTAATAGGCGATGAATAAAAGTCTTAGTCATCTAATTTCTGTCATCTCTTTAGAGAGAAGTTGTTATTCTTCGATAGTCGGAAGAGGCTGCTCGTCAGGAATGGTTACCTGTAGCTGAATTACTCGACGGTTATCTGCTGATGTTATTTTGAAATGGTAGTTTTCGATTTCTACAATTTCGCCACGAACCGGCAAGTGACCGAGTGCTGTCATAACCATGCCACCAACCGTATCCACTTCATCGTCACTAAAGGCAGTGTTAAATGTATCGTTGAACTCTTCAATAGTGGTTAAAGCTTTTACAGAGAAGGTATGCTTGCTCAGCTTACGAATATCTAGCTCTTCTTCATCGTCGAACTCGTCTTCAATTTCACCAACGATTTCTTCGAGGATATCTTCAATGGTTACCAGGCCTGAAACACCGCCAAACTCATCGACAACGATAGACATGTGGTAGCGCTCTTCTTGGAATTCCTTAAGCAGGCGATCAACACGCTTACTTTCAGGAACCACCACAACAGGGCGAATCACTTGTTCAATGTCGAATGGAGCACTGTCTGAACCCAAGTATTTAAGTAGGTCCTTCGCTAACAGAATGCCTTCAACATGGTCTTTGTCTTCACTGATCACTGGGTAGCGAGAGTGCTGAGCATCAGTAATAAGCGCAATCAATGTATCTAAATCATCGGTGCGTTCAACTGTAACCATTTGAGAGCGAGGCAGCATGATATCGCGTACTCGCATCTCTGAAATTTCCATAACACCCTCGAGCATGTCGCGTGTGTCGTGGTCAATTAGGTCGTTAATTTCTGAGTCGCGGATTACATCTACGAGCTCTTGGCGGTCTTTTACCTCGCCTTGAAATAGTTGGCCTAGGCGTTCAAAGAAGGACTTTCTACTCGGACCTTCAGATTTTTTACTTCCCTCAGAAGTGGGGGGGTTACCTTCGTTCATGATTTCTCAAAAAATAACGCTATCAGAAGTGTGATAGCACACGTTATAACTCAGATTCCTACGAGAATCACAGGTTCGATGAGTCATTGTTTCTCTGCAACCTACTTAACTAGAATCGATTTACTTTTCTAGAATGTAAGGGTCTTCAAACCCCATAGCTTGCATGATTTCTGTCTCGAGTGACTCCATCTCTTCAGCTTCATCATCTTCGATATGATCATAACCTAGCAGATGCAGACTGCCATGTACAACCATATGAGCCCAGTGTGCTAGCAGAAGCTTACTTTGCTCTTCTGCTTCTTTTTCGACAACTTGGCGACAGATAATGAGGTCGCCAAGAAGATCTATCTCGATCCCTGGTGGAGCCTCGAATGGAAAAGACAACACGTTAGTTGGCTTGTCTTTACCACGATATTCATGATTCAGCTGGTGGCTTTCCTCTGTATCTACGATACGGATAGTAAGCTCAGCGTTCTTTTGAAACTGAGGTATTGTCTTATCCAACCACAGCTGAATATCCTGCTCTGTTGGAAGACCTTGTTCATTTTCGACCGCTAATTGTAGGTCTAGTTCAATAGACATCTATTTATCACCTTGTTCTGGAATTACAGAACTATTTTGTGTTGCTAATTGTGTCGTAACGGCCTGCTGAGTCTCAAGAAGTTTTGCTTCACGCTCTTCACGTTTACGCTTCTCAAACTCTTTGCGCTCTTGCTGGTCTTTTGCTTCCCATTTCTCGTAAGCATTAACGATACGAGCAACAACAGGGTGACGAACCACGTCCTCAGACATAAAGAAGTTAAAGCTTATGTCATCCACTTCGCTAAGTACTTCTGTCGCATGACGCAGGCCAGATTTCGCACCACGAGGTAAATCGATTTGAGTGATATCACCCGTGATTACCGCGCGAGAGTTGAAACCAATACGGGTCAGGAACATTTTCATCTGCTCAACCGTGGTGTTTTGGCTTTCATCAAGAATGATAAACGCATCATTCAGCGTACGGCCACGCATGTAAGCCAGTGGAGCCACTTCGATTACATTGCGCTCAATCAGTTTCTCAACACGCTCAAAGCCCAGCATTTCAAACAGTGCATCGTAAAGTGGGCGCAAGTACGGGTCTACTTTCTGGCTTAAATCACCAGGTAAAAAACCAAGCTTCTCACCAGCTTCAACCGCAGGGCGTGTCAGTAAGATTCTGCGAACTTCTTGGCGCTCAAGTGCATCAACTGCTGCCGCAACGGCTAAGTATGTTTTACCTGTACCTGCAGGCCCAATACCAAATGTGATGTCATGGGTAACCATGTTCATTAGATATTGCGCTTGGTTTGGTGTACGAGGTTTGATAACGCCTTTTTTAGTCTTAATGGTCACTTCTTTGCCGTAGTCAATTTCAGACTCGACGTGTTGCTCCAAAATGCCAGATTCGGTGATCGCCAGATGTACTTGTTCTGGTTCGATATCGATTATGTTGCCTTTAACTGGAGCCGTTTCAACATAGAGGTGTTTGATGATGTCTAAAGCGGCGGCTGTCGTGTGAGGCTTACCGACAATCGTGAAAAAGTTGCTACGGTAATTAATCTCGACGCCCAGACGACGCTCAAGGTGCTTGATGTTGTCGTCAAATGGTCCGCACAAACTTGCCAAGCGCTTGTTGTCTGCTGGCTCTAGATTTATCTCTAAGGTAACGATTTTATTGCTCAAATTAGCCTCTCATTTTGTGCCACTCACTCTTTTCAATGAACAAAGAGCAAAAAGCCCGATTTAGACCGGGCTTCTGATGGTGATGTCCCTATTTCTAAGATGGTCACTTAGTTAGGTAATTTCAAGCTTTGTGTTTGCGCTTTGTGCTCAAACAGTTGTATTGCCTATGGCGTAAATGTCGCTACACCTAGCTCGTCTTCACGTTTTGTTTTTTCCATCATTTCTGCTGGAGTCATTACAACGCGTAGACCCATGTCTTTTTCTGTACGAACTAGTTCACCACGTAATGAGTTAGTGTAAACCTCAGTGATCTTCACATCTACGAACTGGCCGATGAGATCAGCAGAACCTTCGAAGTTCACAACACGGCTGTTTTCAGTGCGGCCGCGAAGCTCCATTAGGTTCTTTCTTGATGGCCCCTCAACAAGGATACGTTGTTCTGTACCTAACATTAGGCGAGAGAAACGCATAGCTTGAGTGTTTACCGTTTGTTGCAACTCGTATAGACGATCTTTCTTCTCTTGTGCTGGTACATCACATGGGTAATCTGCCGCTGGCGTACCTGGGCGAGGAGAGAAAACAAAGCTGAAGCTCATATCGAAATCAACTTCTTTGATTAGCTTCATTGTATCTTGGAAGTCTTGCTTAGACTCACCAGGGAAGCCAACGATAAAGTCTGAGCTGATTTGAATATCAGGACGAGCTTTACGCAATTTACGGATAATAGATTTGTACTCGATAGCCGTGTGTGGACGCTTCATCATAGTAAGAATACGGTCACTGCCACTTTGTACTGGTAGGTGAAGGAAGCTCACTAGTTCAGGTGTGTCTTTGTAAACTTCAATGATGTCGTCACCAAACTCAAGCGGGTGGCTCGTTGTGAAACGAATACGGTCGATACCATCGATAGAAGCAACAAGACGAAGCAGTTCTGCGAATGAACAGATGTCGCCTTCGTGTGTTGGACCGCGGTATGCGTTTACGTTTTGCCCCAGTAGGTTAACTTCACGTACGCCTTGCTCTGCAAGTTGAGCAACTTCGAATAGCACATCGTCCATTGGACGGCTAACTTCTTCACCACGCGTGTATGGTACAACGCAGTAAGTACAGTATTTAGAACAACCTTCCATGATAGAAACGAATGCCGTAGCACCTTCAGCTCTTGGCTCTGGCAGGTTATCGAACTTTTCGATTTCAGGGAAAGAGATGTCCATTACTGGCTTTTCGTTAGACAGTGATGACTTAATCATCTCTGGCAAACGGTGCAGTGTTTGTGGGCCAAAGATTACGTCGACATACGGTGCACGTTGACGAATGTGATCACCTTCCTGAGTCGCTACACAGCCACCCACACCGATCACCACACCTTCTTTTTTATCTTTAAGCGTTTTCCAACGACCAAGCTGATGGAATACTTTCTCTTGCGCTTTTTCGCGGATAGAACAAGTATTCAAAAGTAGTACGTCTGCTTCCTCAGGTACTTCAGTTAGCTCGTAGCCATTTGCAGCGTTAAGCAGGTCGGCCATTTTTGATGAATCGTATTCATTCATCTGACAGCCCCAAGTTTTAATTAGCAGTTTCTTACTCATTATATGTTCGCTCGATCGTTAGTTTAATTTAAGGGAGCAAATCGCCCATTATTCATCCGCTAGCAATGTTTGTCATAATTCGGTATTCAATTTTATGACAGGCCCTAGCGGCAAGCGGCGTATTGTACTGGTTTCAAAACCGACTGACTAGTAGTCTGAACAAATCTCTTATGTAGTGGTTTTTATTATCGTTAACACCATATGCCATAAGGGATAACCCTTTTTTCGAATACGGTTTTTGGTTACAAGTTAGTTATGAAAAAGTACAATCAAAAACAGTCAAAGAATCAAACTGATAAGTATAAAATATGAACAGTTACGATATTGTAGTAGTCGGTGGCGGCATGGTTGGCGCAGCAACAGCAATTGGTTTTGCAAAGCAAGGGTTGAGTGTTGCGGTGATCGACGGTTTCGCCCCACAAGCTTTTGATGAGTCGCAAGCGATGGACATTCGTGTGTCTGCGATCTCTCAAGCATCGGTCGATTTGCTTGAAGAGCTTGGTGCATGGCAAAGTATTGAGGCGATGCGAGTGTGTTCTTATAAGCGTCTAGAGACGTGGGAGCACCTAGAATGTCGTACTCGGTTTGATGCTGCATCACTGAATCTCCCTCGTTTGGGCTATATCGTAGAGAACAGACTCATTCAATTAGGTTTATGGTCTCAATTTGATGCCTACGACAATCTCGCGCTGTTATGTCCAGAAAAGCTCGATGAGATTGAGTTTGGTGAAACCAATATCGTTAAGCTTCAATCAGGGGTTGAGTTATCCGCGAAGTGGGTGGTTGGTGCTGATGGGGCGAACTCAGCCGTTCGCCAACAAGCTGGAATTGGCATTACGGCTTGGGATTATCGACAACACTGTATGCTGATCAACGTCGAAACAGAACAACCTCAACAAGATATTACTTGGCAGCAATTTTTACCAAGTGGCCCTCGTTCATTTTTGCCTTTGTGCTCTTTAACCTCAGACGGTCAAGAAGTCGGGCAGGGGTCATTGGTTTGGTATGACTCGCCATCTCGTATTAAGCAATTGTCAGCAATGTCCCCTGAAAAACTGCGTAACGAAGTACTTACTCACTTCCCTAAAGAGTTAGGTGACATCAAAGTCCTCAATTCTGGTTCGTTCCCTCTCACTCGACGTCATGCGCAATCTTACGCTAAGAACAACTGCATTCTAGTTGGCGACTCGGCCCACACGATCAACCCATTAGCAGGACAGGGCGTAAACTTAGGCTTTAAAGATGTTTCCGCTCTATTGGATGTGACCAAAGAGAAAGGAGAGCTGAATCAGTCTGTGGCAAGATGCTATGAAGTGATGAGAAGAGGTGACAACCTCATGATGCAGAGTGGCATGGATTTCTTCTACAAGACATTCAGTAACGACATTGGCCCACTAAAGTTTGTACGTAATGCCGCGCTAAAATTAGCAGAGAACTCAGGGCCGATTAAAGATCAAGTATTGAAATACGCGCTGGGCCTTTAATTTAGTCGTTCTGGTTATTTATGTAGAGAAGGAGAGCTGATGCTCTCCTTTTTTGTATGGTATGAATGTTATAACTGCTGCGTAACGCAAACTGGTGCATCGATCTCTAAAGAGTACCCTGTATAAACCAAAGATCCATCCTCACTATCTCGCTTGAAGGAGGTGACGTTGCTAGAGTGTTGGTTGGCGGCAATAAGCCATTGTCCATCGTTAGTTATATGGAAGTCTCTTGGGAATTTGCCTTTAGTGTCGTAGCTATCAATGAAAGTCAGTTTTTGAGTTTCAGAGCCGACTTTGAAGCTGCTGATTCTTGATTGGTGTCGACATGACACATAAAGGAATTGCTCATCAGGCGATAGCTTAATGGCAGCAGCGGCCTCACCCTTTTCCATATTAGGTAATGCATCAATTTCTTCTATTACATTCCAAATACCTAAAACCTTTTCCAAAATCAGTAATGTTTCAGAGAGTTCACAGACTAAATAGGCTTTGTCTTCAGCTTTGTTAAAGATTATATGGCGAGGTCCATTGCCGGCTGGCACTTTAATAGATTGCATTGCCTCATCAAGGAACTCTTCCTGCTCTTCATCAAAACAATAGAAGTTGATTCGATCAGCGCCAAGGTCGACGGTGACAAATTGTGGTGAGTTTTTTAAGAATAGACATTGATGAGCGTGTGGGCTCGTTTGCCTCTCTTTGTTCGGCCCTGAACCAACCATCTTGATTGTTTTGAGTCTCTTATCGATGCTGCCATTGATACTTAAGCTAAATATATCGAACGTGCCTGATGAGTATTGCGACGTAATAGCAAATCTATTGTTTGGATCTATCGCGACATGACAGGGGTGATCTCCAGATATGAGGCTTCCATTTGACGTTAACTCTGAATCAACACTAGGTATATGAATTAGCTGTGGCTGTTTTTGCTGATTAACTTCAGAGGCAGTATAGATGCCAGCCTTTGTCACAGTAACAAAAGAGGGGTTAGTACATTTGGTTATCAGCTCAAGAGGTAATAGTTTTCCAGTTTCTAGATCTAACTGAGTTTGATAAACACCTTGGCTTTTACTTGGCGTATCCGTGTAGCAACCGATTGTTAAGGGGAGGGTTTTCATAGGCTCGTCATACTCAATTAGAAAATGGAGCTGACATTGTCTTATAAAATCGTATTAAAAGTGAGGTTATAGAAGGGAATACTTGGTGACTTAGCTAGCAGATTTGCATATTCCAGATAAAACAAAACCCAGCTAAAAGCTGGGTTCTATTTAATGATGGTGCGGTCGGAGAGACT